>CAZIEW010000055.1:0-39010 GCA_964538515.1 uncultured Syntrophobacteraceae bacterium | reverse complement strand
ATGATAACTATGCCAAAATGAACGAAAAGTCCCGCACTATTTATTCAATCGACGGATTTTCTCAAGCAACTCGGAATCCATCATGAGCCTTATTGAAAAGCCTCACCTGGCTTGAATCCCAGGCTCTTGAGGATTTTTGCCAGTGGACAGAAGCCGGTAAATGACGCTTGAAGGAGGTTCGCACCCACGAAGGCTGTGAACCACAGCCAATGGCGACTGTGGATCTGGGAAAGCAGCAGGCTTATCAAAATGAAACTCCCGGCAAAACGCAAGACCAGTCGATCGATGTTCATTTTCAAACTCCTTGAATTCAGTCATACCGCGTTCCCATGCACCTCACCTCGCTTCGGATCTGGAGGCTCATTGAGCATTCACTCCTAAAGCATGTCAAGGGAAACGGTACTCCCATGACCGGCGGTAAAAAGAAAAACATGGCCAGTCCCACGGCCCCTGTACCAAGGGAAAAGCCTCCGGCCGCCTAGCTTTAGAATCATAGCTCGGGGTGAAGTTGACCTGATGTGGCTGGCGCTCCCTGCTCAGTAGTCATGATGATGTCGCGGGACAGCTCAACATGGAAACAGGCACGGCGTGAAGGTTTTCTCCGAAAGGCACCACCTCTTTTCCAGCACAAATGAGAACGCCCCTGATAAACTTTTCCCCCACATGCTCTCTCAGAACTTTGATCCCTGTGAAATCCTTTGGCGATGGAGTCGCTGACAACTTGATTTCAATGCCAACGACCTCCCCCCTTCCATTCTCGATGACCACATCCACTTCCTGCCCTGTTTGTGATCGAAAATGGTAAAGCCGGACGGATTGCTCGGACCAGGAGGCCAGCTTAAACAACTCCAGTACAACGAAGTTCTCAAATATCCTGCCAACCGTCTCCCCCCCTTGTCGAAGTCCCGTTTCATCGATGCCGAGCAAATGACAGGCAAGCCCCGTGTCCACCATGAAGAGCTTGGGGGCCTTCACCAGCCGCTTTCCCAGATTCAGCGACCATGCCGGGAGGAACTGAACAAGAAAGGTCATCTCCAGAAGTGCCATGTAACGCGAGAGGGTGCTGTTGGGAATCCCGCTGCTTCTTGAGATCTCCGACTGATTGTGAAGCGTTGCCGTCCGGCCGGCAAGCAATTTGAGGAGGCGAGGCACAACTGCGAGATCCTGAATCTGGGCGAGGTCCCGAATGTCTCGATCGAGGATTGTCGTGATGTAGGACTCAAACCATGCCCGCCGACGGCGCTGAACCGTCCGCTGTGCGGGCTCGGGAAACCCGCCGGCCGCCATGCATGCAGCCAGGTCAAAATTTGGATCGGGCTTCAAACCGCGAGGAAAGCCTTCGCCCAGGAGGGCCGATAGGATGTCCTCTCCCCCACCTCTCATTTCCCCGACAGACAAGGGCCACAGAGTCAGCACTTCCATCCTTCCTGCCAGCGCATCCGCGACCTTGGGAAGAGTTAGAATATCGGCGGACCCCGTGAGGAGGTAGCGTCCCGGCTCGCGATGGCGATCCACATCCTCCTTGATGGCCAGAAAGAGCTTTCGAACGCGTTGAGCCTCATCGATCACCACTGGTTTTTCGATGCCGGCGATAAACCCTGCAGGGTCGGCGCTGGCGGCGGACAGGATTCCAGCATTGTCCAGAGTCAGATACCGGGCAGGATACGGCCCACCCGCGATCTCCTGGACGAGAGTGCTCTTCCCCGTCTGCCTTGCCCCACGCAGAAAGACAACCGGCGTGTCCGACAAAGCCTCCAGAATGTTGTTAAGGATATTTCGTCGAATCATGGCTAGAAATTTACCATGTTGTGGTAGATTTTCAACTTAGATCTGAAGTGTGGGATATCAGCAACGGGTCCACCTGCGGCTCACATTCAAATGCTCTGGGAGCGCTGCTGCCAGGAAACTGTTCAAGAGGGTCACACGGATCTCTGATCCTCCCGGTGGGTCCTCGTTCCGGATATCATCGAGTCCTTTCCAGGAACAACTTCTCGCTTCGGAGGTTCACCTGCATTCATTTCCATCAGCTTCGCGATGCCGGCGACGGCTTCTCGCTTCATGTCGGGGATCAAATGGCTGTAGCGTTCCGTCATGGCGAGGCTCATCTGGCTAACCTATTGCTAGCTTGATGTGTCATATCAGGTGATCACGAGTGATAGCGTCAAGGCAGAACTTCTCGGTAATCATCAGGTCAATTAGGATCCATGATCTCCAGTGAAACCGTATTCTTCCGATTTTTAATCAGCAGGTCGCTGATTCGAATCCCATCGCCGGCTCCAGAAAATTCAGGGGGTTACGAGAGTCTTTCGTGACCTCGCTTCATTCCATGTGAGACTCCGTCTGAGAATTGTGCCCCACTCCCGGCTTGCTCCTAAGCGGCGACAGCACCGCGCTCGGCATCGCCGAGCCTGTGCAGATAGATCTCAGTAGTCGTGCGATTTTCGTGTCCGAGAAACAACGCTGGATAGCTGAAATGGGAACGTTCATGCTGTCATGATCGAAGCCCCGGCATGGCGTAATGCGTGGTAGCGGAAGGACTGAACACCGGCTTTCTTGCATAGACCCGTCATAGTGCTCTGTCAACTTTGTTTCGCAAGGTACACCCCCCTTGTCCCAGGCAAGCCGACTGATCTCGCGCATCGTTCAACGGCAATCCTGCGCGTCCCCACGAGCCTCCGAAATGACTGTGTCGATGTCCTCCACTGACGGGACAAGTCTCATTTTCTTCTCCACAGGCAGAAACGGAGCGTTCAGGATTGGACTTCCCTTCACCACCTTGTTTTGAAAACCGTGGTTGAACAACCAGCCTCTTCCACATGTCCCGACTTGTTGCGGCGGGCGCTCCACCTCTGGCTTGACCCGGCATTCCCTTACGAAAAAATCTATTGGAACGTGGGCGGGTCGCACAGCAATTCGGAGCCGATCATTCACTCGGGAGAGGAGAGCGTTCGATCTCAGCGCAGAAAGCCGGCCATTGTCTTGATCGCCTTCATGATCTCTTCAATGGCCTCGTGCATTCCTTCGCCGTAAGACCTGCTGTCCGGAGCTCCTTTCTTATCGGTCTTCGCCTGAAGCTGAGACTTCAGCTCATCCAATCTCTGCGCGTGCGCTTCCACCTGAGCCCGTTGTTCTTCCTCTAAATCATCCATGAGCTCGTCATTGATCTTCTGAAGCAGCTCCTCAGCCTCAGCCAAGATCTGCTCGAACTGCTTGGGATCGGTCTTTGCTTTCACAATGTCTCCTCGCTGGTTGATCTTCGCCTGTCACCCTGGCAGCCACGGCCCTCGATCCATCGGGTCTGCGCCTCTCTCCCTCATGTCCATTTCGTGACGCTCATTGGCCGGAGTCGTCATCTCTGCCAAAGAATCGGCGCAAATTCCAAAGGCAACGAAAGCCCATGGTGATACGGCATGAGGCGCGCGGTATAGTCCGCGGCAGGGCGTGTCGCGGGGACCTGGGTGCCGTAAGCGAAACCCTCAGTCGTCCCATCCAGTTTCCCGCGCCGAGTCATCTCCTGCCGAACCGGCTCACCCCCGTCGACCCCTTCGGCATAGAGCTCGACACGCACCTCATTCGGGTCGAGGCCGTTCAGAAAGACATCAACCTCAAAATTCTGAAGATTCCCATCGGTTTCGACCTTCATCTCGCCCAAGTGCAGCGTCGACCATCTTTGGTCGATCGCATACTGCCAATCCAGCAGCTGTTTGCCCAATAACCCGTCATCCATCGCCCGCGCATGGTAGGCGGCCGAAGCCGGGAGGTAGTATCGCTCGGTGTATTCACGCACCGTGCGGCTGGCGGAAAAGCGTGGCGTCAACCGTGCCATGCTCTCGCGCATCCGGGCCACCCAGGCAACGGGAATTCCCTCTTCGTCGCGCTCATAGAATTCGGGAATGACCTCGTACTCGAGCAGATCATAGAGTGCCTCGGCCTCGGCGGCGTCCCAGGCCGGATCATCGTCATGCTCCCGCCCGTCCCCCAGCGCCCATCCGACCTCGGACTCGTAAGCCTCGGCCCACCAGCCGTCCAGCTCCGACAGGTTGATGCCCCCGTTGACCAGCACCTTCATCCCGCTCGTTCCACACGCCTCCCAGGGTCGCCGTGGCGTGTTCAGCCAGACATCCACCCCCTGCACCAGCTGCTCCGTCAGAAGCATGTCGTAATCACTGAGGAAGATGACGCGAGGACGTGGTTCGGGCCTCCGGATGAATTGCGTCCACTCCTGGATCAGCTCCTGGCCGGCCCGGTCCGCCGGGTGGGCTTTGCCGGCGAGGATAAGCTGCACGGGCCGCGCAGGGTCGCTCAGAAGACGCAAGAGTCGCTCGGGGTCATGGAGGAGCAGGTTCGGCCTCTTGTAGGTTGCGAATCGGCGCGCAAACCCCAACGTCAAGGTGTCGGAATGGAACAGCTGCCCCGCCTCGGCGGGGGATACGGCAAGATGCCGGGACAATCGTTCATGCGCATAGTCGATCAAGGCCTTGCGGGCGGCGGTCCGCATTTGCCAGAGCCTGGCATCGGAGACGCCGCGAATGTCCTTTTCGAGTGTCGCCGTCGTCCCAAGCCAACGCTCCTTCCCACAGGTGCTCGTCCAAAGATCGTCCGCCATCGCGGAGTCCCAGCTCGGGATATGGACGCCGTTGGTCACATGACCAACCGGCACTTCGTCTTGAGGCCATTTAGGGAAGAGAGGCTCGAAGATACGGCGACTGATCTCCCCGTGGAGGCGGCTCACGCCATTGACCGCCCCACTCCCGTGGATCGCCAGATAGGCCATGTTGAAACCTTCCGACGCATCTCGCGGATTTTGACGGCCCAGGGCCAGCAGGTCGTCCGTTGTGATGCCAAGGTGTTTCCGGGCGTATGGACCAAGGTACTGCTCGATCAAAGCCGGGGGAAAGAGGTCAAACCCGGCGGCCACCGCCGTATGAGTGGTGAAAAGGTTCCCCGCTCGCGTGGTCGCCAGCGCGACATCAAAAGGATGGGCCGTCCGCTCCATATAGCTTCGTGCGCGCTCCAGAACGGCGAACGCCGCATGCCCTTCGTTCAGGTGGCAGACCTCCGGTTGAATGCCAAGGGCCTCAAGCAGCCTCCATCCGGCGATCCCGAGCACCATCTCCTGTTTGAGCCTCAATTCCGGTCCGCCGCCGTAAAGCTCGCTGGTAATGCCTCGATGAGCCGGGAGGTTCGCAAGGTCGTTGCTGTCAAGGAGGTAAAGCTTCACTCGGCCGACTTGCACCTGCCAGGCGCGAAGCCAGACGGGATATCCCGGCAAGTCAAGCTCCAGCCGCAGCCACTCCCCGTTCGGATCCCGCACCGGGGTAACGGGGAGTTGACCGGGATCGTTGTAGGGGAAAAGGGCTTGCTGCCCTCCCTGCTCATCGATCACCTGCCGAAAATACCCCTGCTGGTAAAGCAGTCCCACGCCCACCACCGGGACGCCCAAATCACTGGAAGATTTGAGCTGGTCGCCGGCGACGTTGCCAAGCCCGCCCGAGTAAATGGGCAACGCCTCGCTCAGCATGAATTCCATGCTGAAATAGGCAACGCAGCTCAGAGGTGATTGAGGGTAGGTTTGCTGAAACCATGCAGGAGTCTCAGCCGCCCGGTGCCTGGAGTGGACGAGGTCATCGACTTTCCTGCGAAATACCGGGTCGCCGGACAAGCGTTCGATCTGCTCCCGTGAGACCGTCTGCAAGACCACCCATGGGTTCCGAGTGAGCTCCCACAGGTCGGGATCCAGCTTTCGCCACACTTCATCGGCGCAATGATTCCATGACCAGCGCATATCGAGGGCGAGCTCAGCCAGAGGCTCAAACCCCTCGACCTCCGTCGGGAGAAGGCTGTAAATCGGATGGCTGACTCGGGTTGTGGTACTCATCTTCGCTCCTTAGGAGTCTTCCTGTGCATGAACCATTTCCCGCTACGATTTCTGAGTGCAGTGGAGAGCGGGAGGTCTGACCAATCCGGATTGCCGAAGCATGGATGAATGGGGCGCCGCGCTCAAGACATTCATCCGGACTGTGCTTAAACTCAATATATCCAGGAACGCGTGAGAGTGAGTGCAAAATTTCTGGACCATCGCTGAAATCGATTCGGAATCTCGTGCCACGTTCTTGTCCGACACGACCCTGTCCGATTGCATGGGATGCCCGATGACGATTCGTGCACGGTCCTGTGAGACCAGGCCCTGGAAGGATACGAACCCAATGAATGCCATGCTCATGGACCTTGATAGGCCGCAGTCGCTTGGGGAGGAAATTGCCAACGGGATGAGCCACGCCGTAGCACTGGTCGCGGGTCTTTCGGCGACGCCCTTTCTTCTCGGTTCGGTGTCTGAACAGGCTGATGCGTTGGAGACCCTTGGGGTCGCCATCTTTGCCGGGTCGGTGATTCTGATGTACGTTTCATCCACGTTGTATCACCTTCTTCCCGAGACAAGAGCAAAGCGGGTGTTTCGACTGCTCGACCACGGAGCCATTTTCGTGCTCATTGCAGGGACCTACACCCCGTTTACACTTGGAGCTCTGCGTGGGCCGTGGGGTTGGACACTGTTCGGCCTGGTGTGGGGCATGGGGATCGTCGGCCTGATATTGAAAGTATCGGGAGCCCTCCGTCACCCCCGCTTTTCGACGGGCCTCTATCTGGCAATGGGCTGGCTGATTGTCATCGCCATTCGCCCCTTCTTAGCCAAGGTACCCCTGCCGGGCATTCTCTGGCTGCTGGCAGGGGGCATTGCGTACACAGCCGGCGTGGCCTTCTTCGCGGCCGAGCGAATTCGCTACGGTCACTTCGTCTGGCACCTGTTCGTCATCGCGGGAACGGCCTGCCATTTCCTGGCGGTGCTCTGGTATGCCACATGACTTATCGGGGCTCACTGGAAAGACTGGCCGGGATTCTGTTCGAACAGAGGCGATTGATGGCGAGCAATTGAGCAGCTTGTCGAGGACGTGAAGAGGGCGATGCACAAAGCCGTAGGAGCACTTCCCAAGGCCGCCGACAGGCTGAGCCCCGCCGGGAAGGTCGATGAAACATGGAGGTTCCGGAGGCTGCACCGGGTGGCCTCCGAACGTGTCGGACCGGTTCTCTAATACACGGTGGCTTGGCCTCCGTTCCTTTTTTTGAACTCCCCACACCACTCAAAGGCTTTCGTTCGTGGCCATGCAACGTTCTGCAGTTCACCTTCCGACCCATCGCCCGCAACATGAGCCGGTTTTGGTGCGTAACGCCGACAGGCCCCTTCATCCCTCTGTCGATCGCTTATCTGCCAGTACAAGCAATCCTGACACTTCATGGCTTCCTCCTGGTTGGTTGATCGATACCCTGCTAGCCAGGGAATCGGCCGAAGCAATGCCGCGGCGCCTCTCCAACCCTCCCCGGACTGTCTATCTGCTTAATGATTGCAGCATGAGCTGTCAATGGCGTGGCGTCATCGCCATGGCCCGAGTCCAACGGTCGAACGCCGACGGTCCCAGCCTTTTCGCTAATGGAGACGAGAACGATTGCTCGAAGGGACTACTCGGGGTTTTGCCTCCTTGACGATTAACGGGCTCAGGTCAAGCTCCTTTCCATTCATCCCCGCAATCGCTGCTTTGCCCTCGGCCATTTCCGGCATTTCAACGAACCCGAATCCCTTTGATTTTCCGGTGTAGCCGTCCATCATGATCTTGGCTGAAGTAACCAATCCAAATCTTTGAAAGATTTCCAGAAGACCTTTTTCTGTCGTCTTAAAAGACAAATTCCCAACGTATATGTTCATCAAAGATCCTTTCTGTGAGGCAGCGATCCACACCATAGCGTCAATTGAATTCAACGCAGAACATAGCGCGACGGCTCCCTCTCTTTCGGAGAGCCGAAGAGACTCATATCGCAGAATCAAGCTTCACGTCTTGTTTGCAGAAATCCATGGCACGACTGCTTTTATATCTGTTCTTAATAGATTGGATTAGTCTACCATATAAAAATCAGTTGTCAATATATCATAATCAACGAGTAATTGACCATTCGGAAAATAAATCAGAAATCCTAATTTTTGTGTGTTATTCTAATATTAGGTGCCGACGCGCAAAGACCATCTGACAACAAGCGAACAGTCTTCGAAGAGAAATGTGGGCCCGGCTTGGGATCAGGCATCGTGAAGGAGGCTTTAGACCGACAAGGGGCAGGGCATGAGTCGAATCATGTGCTGAAGACGGAACGACTTTTTGCATTTCCATTGCGAAGGACCCGCAAGCCAGCACTGCAGAAGACCAGGATAACGAGTACCCGAGTACCCGAGCACCCGCGTCCCCATTCCGTGATCCGCAATCAGGGAGAGCTGAAATCCTAACAGGAGCGTTATTTTATGGATCTTGACACGCAAGAAACTCTCTCACCAGAGGAGTGCACAACTAGAATCTTTGAGCTCAGCGGATCAGAATACAAACCTGAGGAGGCGGCTGATTTGTGGTCCAAAATCATGCAGCACAAATGGCTTCTCTCCGAAAAGGTCGGCCGAGATATCGGGCTGAGGACCGCTTGCATTGATTTCCTGGAGAACATGGAGCAGGCTCCAAGCGAATACGCGTCGTACAAACAGAGAGACAGGCTGAATGAATTGGGAGCACAGGCCATCAGGAAAGAAACATGGGATACCATTTCTGATTCCCAGCCTCCCAAGCAGCTTGTTCAGCGCAGAATCATTCTTCCCCTGATGGAGGAAGCCCTTTCAAGAAAGCATGGGGTCGTTCCCCCTAAGGCAATCATGTTCTTTGGTCCACCAGGGACCGGTAAGACTCATTTCGCAAAGGCCATCGCCGGCATTTTGTCCTGGTGGTACATCGAGATCGTACCCAGCATGCTCATGGCCGACGGTGTTGAGAAGATTGGGGCAAATCTTCGCGCACTGATGGAAGCCACAAGGACCATGGACGAAGTGGTTCTCTTCATCGACGAGTTCGACGAGATCGCGGGCAGTCGAGATACGGCCGACCGCATCGACAAGTCCATCACGAATGAGCTGCTGAAGCAGATTCCCCTGCTCAAGAACCAGGAAAACAAGATCCTCCTCATTTGCGCCACCAATTACATTCGACAGCTCGATGCGGCGATACTGCGTCCGGGCAGGTTTGACTGCATCATACCCGTTGGGGGATTGGATCGGGAGGGCAGGACGACCATAGTCGAGCACTACCTGAGCAAGCTCAATACCGGAGAAATCAATCTCGATGAGATTGTCCAAATGACCACGGGGTTCACTCCTGCGGATATCCAGTATTTATTTCAGGAAGTGGCTCAATTTGCATTCGAGCAGGAGCATGCCGATGGAAAGGACTACCGGGTGACAGCCGATGCATTCCTTCGAATCAAACCCAAAGTGAGCCCCTCTATGAGCGATCAGGTAATCGAAGAGTTTGAAAAAGATGTGAAGATCTACTCACGGGTTTGATTCACCAGCGGCGTGACTGCGCCGTGTTTTGGATTTATTTTAATCATAGATATCAGCATATTGCTAATAATAATGGCCGGCGCATCGAGTTTTGTCTTGTCTTTCTCAGTTTAAAGTTTATAGTGTTTGAATGCTGGTTGAGTACGATATTTTGAGTATACAGGGAATCGATCTTTCGCCAAGACGATGATCCGGTTTCAAGGTAACTCCAAGTACCGCACCAAAAAAGCAGTGGCAAACAATACAAATTCTAGAAAAGGATCAAGAAAATGGCGGAAGGTCAAGTAAAATGGTTTAATGACAGCAAGGGGTATGGCTTTATCCAAACCGATAGTGGTCACGATGTATTTGTACATCATTCGGCCATCCAAGGCGAAGGATTCAAATCCCTGAATGAGGGTGAGCGAGTTAGTTTTACAGAAGAAACTGGTGCTAAAGGCCCACAGGCAACCAATGTGAGAAAGCTCTAGTCAAAGCTTTACCCGATGCACTGAAGATGAACGTCGGCCGGAGTGATAAAAAGCTCCGGCTTTTTTGTTCCAACAGATAAACCTACACCCTGGTACCCATTTCGAGCCACACCCTCTTCTTCCGGACCGATTCATAATCTTTCAGGTCCACGAAAGAGTCGCACGCCCTTCCAACTGCTGCCGGACCCTATTATCGACCGTGGGACGAACGACGATCCCCAAGAAACAGACCCTCTCTGGTGCTGGCAACTGCTCATCCGGCAGAAAGCGATATCAAATATGCGGGTAAGAGGCGAGACAGTCCTATCAACGCTGCGTCAGTTGAAGGAGCATCTCAAAGGAACCGCCAAGGCACGGAAGGTTGGTGGCGACGAGCTGCCCCTTCGATCGGAGCTGCTCAGCAGCGACCAGATGAAGCAGTACGGCAAAATCTTGGCGGGCTCGCATGAGCTGCGTGCCGAGCTTACACCAGACCGCCTTCTGCCTCGACTGGCGGACAATGAGGCCGCACTGACGGATGCCTGCGATCTGTTGACGGATGCGGTGAAGGCAAACCGCCGAATTGCGCCGGCGGGGGAATGGCTGCTCGACAACTTCTATTTGATCGAAGAGCAGATACGCACCGCCAGGCGGCACTTGCCCAAGGGCTACAGTCGTGAGCTGCCACGTTTGCAGAGCGGGCCGTCGGCCGGGCTTCCCCGCGTCTACGACATCGCGCTGGAAACCATCTCTCACAGCGACGGGCGACTCGACCCCGAAAGCCTCGCCGGCTTCGTGGCCGCCTACCAAACGTTGACGGACCTCACGCTGGGCGAGCTGTGGGCGATCCCCATCATGCTGCGCCTGGCGCTGATCGAAAACCTGCGTCGCGTCGGGGCACGGATCGCCAGGGACAGGATCGACCGCAATCGAGCCGACCATTGGGCGGATCAGATGACGGAGACCGCCGAGAAAGACCCCAAGAGCCTGATCTTGGTGATCGCGGACATGGCGCGGTCCAACCCGCCGATGGTGAGCTCCTTTGTCGCCGAATTTGCACGCCGGCTGCAAGGGCAGAGCTCCGCCCTCGCGCTGCCCCTCACCTGGATCGAGCAGCGGCTTTCCGAATCCGGCCAGACCATCGATCAGTTGGTGCAGTCCGAGAACCAGCAGCAAGCTGCGGATCAGGTCTCCATTAGCAACAGCATCGGCAGTCTGCGATCTCTCGGGGCAGCGGACTGGCGCACCTTTGTTGAGTCGATGAGCACTGTCGAGCAGACCTTGTGCCAGGATCCCGGGGGCGTTTATGGAGCCATGGATTTTCCCACGCGGGATCGATACCGTCATGCCGTGGAGAAGCGTGCGAAGAAGAGCCCGCTCTCCGAGACAGAGGTCGCACGGAAAGCCCTCCAACTGGCACACGAAGGAGCAGCCGCGAACGGCGTGGATGATCGGACGGCTCACGTCGGCTTCTACCTGATCGACGAGGGATTGGAGCGCCTTGAAAAGCTGTCGGAGGTACGCCGGTCTCCCGCTGACGCTCTCAGGGAGGCGGCCAGGCGGTTTCCGCTCGCCTGCTATCTTGGCATGATCCTGCTCCTCACAGCGGCCATCACCTGGGGGTGTCTGGCGAAAGGGCTTGCGGGAGGACTGCAGGGCTGGACGCTGGCTCTGGTTGGGGTGGTCTCGGCGTTGAGCGCAAGCCATCTTGCGGTTGCGCTCGTGAATTGGGCAGCGTCCCTGCTCGCTACCCCCAGTCCCCTGCCGCGCATGGATTTCTCTACGGGCATTCCCCCCGAATCACGCACCCTGGCCGTCATCCCGACCATGCTCACGAGCGCTCAGAACATCGAGGACCTCACGGAGGCCCTTGAAGTCCGGTTCCTGGCCAACCGGGACGCAAACCTGCATTTCGGTTTGCTCACGGACTTTCGGGACGCCATGGAGGAAACGCTTCCCGAGGACGAACCGCTGTTGCATGCGGCCGGTAAGCGAATCGAGGAGCTGAACGAAAAGTATGGCGGTGCAACCGGGGATGCCTTCTTTCTCTTTCACCGCCCCCGTCGATGGAATCCCGGGGAGCAACAGTGGATGGGATACGAGCGCAAGCGAGGGAAGCTCGATGAGCTGAATTCCCTCTTGCGTGGGGGATCGAGACACCGGTTCGCGCGCATCGTCGGTGACGTGGATGTCCTGTCGGACGTGAAGTATGTGATCACCCTGGACACCGACACGCAGCTTCCGCGCGATTCGGCCCGCCGGTTCGTGGCGGCCATGGCGCACCCGCTCAATCGCGCACGGTTCGACGAGGACAAGCAGCGTGTCGGCGACGGGTATGGCATCCTTCAGCCTCGGGTGGCCGTGAGCCTCCCGGGCACGAACCGGTCCCGGTATGCGAAACTTTGGGGAAGTGAGCCGGGCATCGATCCGTACACGCGCGCTGTCTCGGATGTCTACCAGGACCTGTTTGGCGAAGGCTCGTTCATCGGCAAGGGCATCTATGACGTCGATGTGTTTGAGCGGGCCTTGAGCGGGCGTTTCCCGGACAATCGCATTCTCAGCCACGATCTTGTGGAGGGGTGCTACGCTCGGTCAGGTCTCTTGAGCGATGTGCTGCTCTACGAGGAATACCCCTCTCAATACAGTGCCGATGTGAATCGCCGACATCGCTGGATACGCGGGGATTGGCAGGTTGCGCAGTGGGCAATGTCGGGCGTCCCCGGTTCCGAAGGGCGGTTCGAGAAGAACCCGCTCTCGATGCTTTCCCGGTGGAAGATCCTCGACAACCTTCGGCGCAGCCTCACGCCCGCCGCCTTGACCCTCCTGTTGCTGCTCGGCTGGACGGTGCTGCCGGCACCCCGGTTCTGGACCCTGGCCGTGGTCGCGATCTTCCTGCTGCCATCCCTGGTTGCCACGTTCCAGAACCTGATCCGCAAACCGGACGACATGACACTTCGACAGCACTTGTCCGCGGCCATGCGCTCAGCGGGCAGCCACTTCGCCCAGGCGGCGTTTGCGTTTGCCTGCCTGCCTTATGAAGCCTTTTTCAGTCTGGATGCGATCGCCCGCACACTCGTTCGGATGCTGATCACGCACAAGCGGCTCCTCGAATGGAATCCTTCGAGCAGTCCGGACCACACGAATCGGTCGGATCTCGTTGCCTCCTTTTTGTCCATGTGGAGTGCTCCCGCGACTGCTCTGGTCGCTGGGGGCACTCTTGCACTCTGGAAACCTGCCGCCCTCGCGGTGGCCGGACCGATCCTGGCCTTGTGGCTTGCCTCCCCCATCATCGCCTGGTGGACGAGCCTGCCGCTCGATCGCTCCAAAGTTGCCCTGAAGTCCGAGCAAACCCGCTTTCTCCGGAAGATCGCCCGAAAGACGTGGGCCTTTTTCGAAACCTTCGTCGGCCCGAACGATCATTGGCTGCCGCCCGACAACTTTCAGGAGCATCCGGTTGCCGGGGTCGCCCACCGCACGTCGCCCACCAACATGGGGCTCTCGCTGCTCGCGAACCTGGCGGCGTATGATTTCGGCTACATTTCGACGGGGCGGCTCGTCGAGCGGACCGCCAACGCCCTGAGCACCATGGAGACCCTGGAGCGCTACCGCGGTCACTTCTACAACTGGTACGACACGGAATCCCTCAAACCGCTCCTGCCCATCTATATTTCGTCCGTTGACAGCGGAAACCTCGCCGGCCATCTGCTGACCTTGCGGCCCGGTCTCCTGGCTCTTCCCGACCAAAAGATCCTGGGACCCCGCCTGCTCGAAGGCCTCGACGACGCGTTGCGCCTTCTCGTGGACCAGGTCGGAGAGAATGGCCCGGCATCCTTGAGTCAATTTCAAAGCGACCTGAGCCTCGCCATCGATTCCCCACCCGCCACGCTCGCAGCTGCGCGGCTGTGCCTCGAAGGGCTTACGGCCTCCGCAGCGGAAGTCGTCGGCGCCATGCACTCCGGTCCCGAAAGCGACTCGATGCAATGGGCGCAAGCATTGGCCCGCCAGTGCCGGGACGGACTCGATGAGCTGACGCTTCTCGCGCCATGGACTGCGCTGGGATTTTCCGGGAGCCACCTTCCCGGCTTTGAGGTGCTCGATGAGATCCCCACCCTGCGCACGGTGGCGGACCTGGCGCGCTACCTTGCCGTGATCGAGCACCAGCCCGGATTGGACGCAAGTGACGAGGAGCGAGCGCAGCTCCGCGAGCTTCAGGCCCTCATCCTCGAGGCAAACCGGCGGGCGGCCGCAAGGCTTGCGGAAATTGAGCACCTGGCGGTGCTTGCCGGAGGGATCTCGCGCATGGAGTATGGTTTTCTCTACGACAAGGGGCGCCATCTCCTGGCCATCGGCTACAACCTTGACGAGCACCGCCGGGATTCCAGTTACTACGATCTGCTGGCATCTGAGGCCCGGTTTGCGAGCTTCGTGGCGATCGCGCAAGGGGAGCTGCCTCAAGAAAGCTGGTTCTCTCTGGGGCGCCGCCTCACGACCGTCGGCGGAGACCCGATTCTGCTCTCCTGGAGCGGCTCCATGTTCGAATACCTGATGCCGCTCCTCGTCATGCCGACCTATGAAAACACGCTGCTCGACCAGACCTGCAAGGCGGCCGTGTCCAGGCAGATCGACTATGGCCGGAAACGCGGGGTGCCGTGGGGAATCTCGGAATCCGGGTACAACGCCATCGATGTTCATCTCAGCTATCAGTACCGGCCGTTCGGCGTGCCCGGCCTGGGCCTCAAGCGCGGCCTGGCGGAGGATCTGGTGGTTGCGCCCTATGCCTCGGTGCTCGCGCTGATGGTGGCGCCGCAGGAGGCCTGCCTGAATCTCGAGAAACTTGCCGCCGAAGGATTCGAAGGAAGATTCGGCTTCTATGAAGCGATCGACTACACGCCTTCGCGGCTGCCCCGCGGACAGTCGAATGCCGTGGTGCGCTCCTTCATGGCGCATCACCTGGGGATGAGCCTGCTCTCGTTGGCCTACCTGGTCCTGGACCGCCCGATGCAGAAGCGATTTGAATCGGACCCGTTGTTCCAGGCAACGACGCTGCTCCTCCAGGAGCGAATCCCGAAGGCCACCGCGCTGACGTCGCGCACCGTCGAGACCCTGGACGTGCGCACCACCAAAGACGGTCTCGAGACGTCGGTTCGCCTGTTCAAGAGCCCCGGCACCATGATTCCGGAAGTCCAGCTGCTCTCGAACGGCCGATACCATGTGATGATCACGAACGCAGGAGGCGGATACAGCCGCTGGAAAGACATCGCGGTCACCCGATGGCGCGAGGACACGACTCGCGACAACCGGGGCTCATTCTGCTACCTCCGCGATGTCACGAGCGGGGAGGTCTGGTCAACGGCCCATCAGCCGACGCTCAAACCGTCCAAGAGCTACGAGGCGATCTTCTCCGAGGGGCGAGCCGAGTTTCGACGCCGGGACCACGACATCGATACCCATACGGAGATCACGGTTTCGCCTGAAGACGACATCGAGCTTCACCGTGTCACCCTCACCAATCGCGGTCGGACGCCCAGAGAGATCGAAGTGACGAGCTACGCGGAAGTGGTGCTCACCGCTTCAGCGGCGGATGCACTCCATCCGGCGTTCAGCAATCTCTTCGTTCAGACTGAGATCCTGCGGGAGCGGCAGGCGATTCTGTGCACCCGGAGGCCCCGTTCGGAAGGCGAGGAGCCCCCATGGATGTTTCACCTGATGGCCGTGCACGGGGCAGAGTCGGGAGAAGCCTCCTACGAGACCGACCGCATGCGGTTCGTCGGCCGCGGGAGGACCGTCGCCGATCCAGCGGCCATGACCGGTCCAACCGGCTCCGCATCGCTCCTCTCGAACAGCCAGGGCTCGGTGCTGGATCCGATTGTCGCCGTCCGCCACCGGATCGTGCTCCATCCGCGCAAGTCGGCAAAAATCAACATTGTGACCGGTGTCGGCGAAACCCGCACGGGCGCCCTGAGTCTGGTTGAAAAATACCAGGACCGGCGCCTTGCCGATCGCGTCTTCGATCTGGCATGGACGCACAGCCAGGTGCTTCTCCGGCAGATCAACGCCACCGAGGCGGACGCCCAGCTGTATTGCCGCATGGCGAGCTCGCTGCTTTACGCCAATGCATCGCTCCGGGCCGACCCGAGCGTCCTCGTCAAGAACCACCGTGGGCAATCCGGCCTGTGGGGCTATTCGGTCTCCGGAGATCTCCCCATCGTGCTCCTGCAGATCGCGGACGCCGCCAATATTGAGCTGGTGCGCCAGCTCGTCCAGGCCCATGCCTACTGGCGCCTCAAAGGACTCGCGGTGGACCTGGTGATCTGGAACGAAGACCGTGCCGGCTACCGGCAGCTTCTGCACGACCAGATCATGGGACTCATCGCCGCGGGCGTTGAAGCCCATGTGACCGAACGACCAGGCGGGATTTTCGTAAGACCCGCGGACCAGATCTCGGAAGAGGACCGGACCCTGTTCCTCACGGTTGCCCGCGCCGTCTTGACGGACAGCCGAGGAGCCCTCGAGGATCAGATCGCTCGGCGAAGCCCCGTGGAAGGAGTCGTTCCACTCCTCAAGACCGTCCAAGCCCCCCGTGTCGAAACCGCGGAGACGCCCGTCATGCCTCGGAGCGACCTGCGCTTCTACAATGGAGTGGGCGGATTCACCCCCGATGGACGCGAATACATCATCACGACAACGCACGATCAGCTGACGCCGGCGCCCTGGGTGAATGTGCTGGCCAACCCGCGCTTTGGGACCGTCGTCTCCGAGAGCGGCAGCGCGTACACCTGGTGCGAGAATGCCCATGAGCTGCGCTTGACTCCCTGGGAAAACGACCCCGTCAGCGATTCGAGCGGCGAGGCCTTTTATATCCGCGATGAGGAGAGCGGCCATGTCTGGTCTCCCATGCCGCTGCCGTGCCGCGGGGCTACGCCTTATGTCTGCCGCCACGGGTTCGGTTACAGCGTTTTCGAGCATGCGGAGGACGGCATCCATTCGGAAGTCTGGGTGTACGTGGCCCTCGATGCTCCGATCAAATTCACCGTGCTCAAGGTCCGCAACAGTTCTGGCCGGCCCCGCCGGCTCGCCGCAACCGGATACGTCGAATGGGTCCTGGGGGATCTCCGGCCCAAGTCGGTCATGCATCTCGTGACCGAAGTGGACCCGAAGAGCGGCGCGATCCTGGTGCAGAACCCCTACAGCACGGAGTTTCCCGGCCGGGTCGGGTTTTTCAACGTCGACGCCCCGATACGGACCGTGAGCACCGATCGGACCGAATTTTTGGGACGCAATGGCACCCCGGAGCATCCCGCCGCCATGACCCGATCGAAGCTTTCAGGCAGGGTGGGAGCCGCTTTCGACCCCTGCGGCGCGATTCAGGCGCCCTTCGATCTCTCCGACGGGCAGGAGCGCGAGATCGTGTTCACGCTCGGCATGGGAGGCGACGCGGGCGAGGCCGAGTCCCTCCTCAATCGCTTTCAAGGACCGGCGGCCGCCCGTTCCGCCCTCGACACGGTGTGGCAGTATTGGAGCCACACGCTGGGCGCCGTGCAGGTGGAAACTCCCGACCCGTCCCTCGATGTGCTCGCAAACGGCTGGCTTCTCTACCAGGTCCTCGCTTGCCGCCTGTGGGCCAGAAGCGGAAGCTATCAATCGGGGGGCGCCTTCGGGTTTCGTGACCAGCTTCAGGATGTGATGGCGCTCATCCACGTCCAGCCGCACCTGGTGCGCGAGCACCTGCTCCGGTGCGCCTCCCGCCAGTTCGAGGAAGGGGACGTCCAGCATTGGTGGCATCCCCCCCTGGGGCGTGGCGTGCGCACCCATTGCTCCGACGACTATCTTTGGCTGCCCCTTGCGACCTGTCGGTATGTCACCTCGACCGGAGACACGGGGGTGCTGGATGAGACCGTTCCCTTCATCACGGGCCGTCCCATAGGTCCGGATGAGGACTCCTACTACGATCTGCCGGGCCGGTCCGGGGAAATGGCGAGCCTCTATGAGCACTGCGTGCGAGCCATTCTTAAAGGCCTCACCTCGGGCGAGCACGGCCTGCCGCTTATGGGCTCCGGGGACTGGAACGACGGCATGGACCAAGTGGGCATCCAGGGCAAAGGCGAAAGCGTCTGGCTGGGATTTTTTCTCTACGAAGTGCTCACGCGCTTCGCGGAAGTTGCCCGCATGCGCGGGGATGTCCCGTTCGCCGAGCGCTGCCGGAGCGAGGCGGCAAGGCTGCGCGAAAACCTTGAAGCGCATGGCTGGGACGGCGAGTGGTATCGGCGGGCCTACTTCGACGACGGCAGCCCGCTCGGTTCGGCCGAAAACAAGGAATGTCGCATCGATTCCATTTCCCAGAGCTGGTCGGTTCTATCGGGGGCGGGAGATGCCGAGCACGTGCGCGCCGCCATGGAGTCCGTAGATGCGCACCTCGTGAGCCGCGAGCACGGCCTCGTTCAGCTCCTGGATCCCCCGTTTGACACGTCTGATCTCAATCCCGGCTACATCAAAGGGTACGTGCCGGGAGTCCGAGAAAACGGCGGCCAGTACACGCACGCGGCCATCTGGGCGGTCATGGCGTTCGCTCGCCTGGGAGACCGCCGGCGTGCGTGGGAGCTCTTCTCCATGATCAACCCCGTGAACCATGCACGATCACGGGAGGAAACGGGGATCTACAAAGTGGAGCCCTACGTGGTGGCCGCCGACGTCTACGCCGTCCCCCCGCACACCGGCCGGGGCGGCTGGACCTGGTACACGGGCTCCGCCGCCTGGATGGCTCGGCTCATCCTGGAATCCCTCCTTGGCCTCAGGCTCGAAGTCGACAGACTGCGCTTCACCCCGTGCCTCCCCGTGGACTGGAAAGGTTTCACGATGCACTACCGCTACCGGGAGACGGTCTACCACATTGCTGTCCTGCAAATACCCGCCGGAGATGACGCGATGCGCGTGAGCATGGACGGCGTCGATCAACCCGACAAGACCATCCCGCTGGTCGACGACCATCAAGAGCACTGGGCCGAAGTGGGTGTTGTCGCAACGCGTCGAGATCTCACTCGTGGGACTGCTGCAAGAGGCCTTCGCGAATCCTGAATAAGGGGTACGACGTCAGGTGAAATGGCTCACACCCTGTGGGCATATTTCACGCCTCTCTCTTTGTCGTGATAGGCAATATGAACCATTCCGTTCGCATCTAGGGAAAGAGAGGTGTAGGTTATGGTGCCTTGAGAATCGACCTGCTCAAAGGTCCATTGTCCTTGTATGTACTGGGCAAGCTTAAGTTTTGTCATAGCGGAATAACTAATGTAAATATTAGATCCCCGATCTAAACCTATGGAACTGTAATTCCCAACGACGTTGTCTGTATCGACAAGCTCGGTTGACCATTTCCCTTCAACTTTTTTCGCAAGCCAGAGATCAGGCTTATTGGGGCTCTTGTCGACTGTATAGCTTATGTAGGGATTTCCTTGTTCATCGATTGCAAGCGATGTAAAGTTTCCAACAAACTCACAGTCGTCTGCAACTTCAATTGTCCACCGATCGTTCTCTTTCAAGGCATATTTCAGGAGACCCTTTCCCGCGTCGGTATAACTGATGTGAACCCGTCCCTTGGGATCGACTTTAATCGAAGTGAATCCTCCCACCGTATCAGATGGCTTCGGTCCGCGGTCCACTATCTCCCGTGTCCATTGGTCCCCATCCTTGACAGCCAGTTTGAGATAGCCTTGGCTGAAATTATAGTAACTAATATAAATCCTCCCAGAAGCATTAACACAGATAGAAGTATCAAGACTCGCAAATGGCTCGTCATCGACGACTTCCGATATCCATCTTTTTCCATCAAATATGGCTAGCTTTAATTGATTCTTTCCCTGATCCCTATGGCTAATATAGAGCTTCCCATCGTTATCTCTTGCAATTGCCGCATATTGACCAACGGTTCCTTCCTGGTCTACCGTTTCGATAACCCATCCGTCAGGTCCATTGACCGCATGTTTTAGATTACCATTGAGCCAGTCAAAGTAGACGATGTGAGCCGTATCGTTTGATTCAAGAACAAGCGTTGTATATTCCCCAACAAACCCCTTCTCAACCATTTCAATAGTCCATTTGCCTTCCGATCTTGCATCATTGTCTGAGAAACCCATCGAGAAAACCCTCCATGAGGTGATCGAATAATCTTCTTTCGGATCTTCCTGGCTGACGTCTGACGTGAAACGATTAGTGCTCGCAAGAGCTCATCCGCAGGAGCACGACAGGATCGTCCCAACGATAGAGCGATCCCGCTTCCGGCGAAGCGAGAATCCTCACCTGCTCCGGCGTCAATTCACCCAGCACGATGCTGTCATCCTTTTCCTGAAAAGGGAATTGCCCGTTTCGACCCGCCGTCTTGAAACGGTCGACGTCAGGAGTCCAGCAGATCAGCTCGTTCCCCTCGCGCTTGACACGTGCCCAGACATACAGCACGCGGCCGCTGTCTTCACCTTGTATCACGTTCGCGAAGGTCGCGTCTGCAGTCCGACGCATTTGAATTTCGTGAGACTCGAGCCTCGGTCCCTGAACGCTCCACTCCACCCAGGCCATGCGCAGCGTCCCAGCCTGCTCATCTACAACCTTCAAAGTGACGGCGCCATTCTTATTGACCCATGTGCCGTCCCATTCCGTAGCCTTGACGGGACAGGGCACTTCCCCGACCGGTTTCGTGGCGTAGACCGCAGCACATCCGAAAATCGCGCCCAAAATCAGGCAGCCGACCCAAACACCAAGTGATCGCAAGCCCATTCTCCCTCGCGCCCCCTTGATCCGAACGTTCGCTTCCACCATCCACCAAAGCAGGCGCAGCATGGCAAACCGAGCGCCCTAAGCAGCTCATAACGATACGATGAATCCGTCCCGGCGATGGAAATCGGCCACCGATCCTCGATGACACAAGGCCCAATAGCTCGGCAACCCTGTGGATTGGCAGACCACCGCGGACACCCCGACATCGAATCGCTGTCCCTGCACCCCAATCCGTGACAGGTCGAGCTCCACCGAAAGGCTCAGCCCGCTCTCCTGCATCTCAACGGTGAAGGGGAGCGATTGCCAAGCCGCTTCTTCGCGCATCCTCGAGCGATAAGCATCGAAATGATAAACATTCCAGTGCCCCGCGGGCGAAAGATTGTATTCCCAATAGCTCCCGAGACCCACGGGGGCCATGAAGAGCTCAAAGCACGTCTCCTCCCACAATCTCGTCTTCCGCTGCGGCTGGGTCGACGGCTTGGGAATGGAGAGGCTCCGAAGCGCCCCGGACAGAAGGTAGACAATCGTCAGGCGATCTTGATTCCGAGTGAGGAGAGCGGAAAGCGACATCTCGGGAATTTCGTGATCGGAAAATGGCGTCAGCACGAGCCGCCGTCTCATGGGGCCAGCTCCCGCACAAGCTCCCTGATGGCAGTGCTTTGGGACTCGATTCGCTCACACAATTTGAACTGAGCCAGAGCCCGCTTCAAGTTCTGCCCGGGGAATCGGGTTTTGAAGTAAACATCCCCTTCACAATGGTCGGTCAGGAACCGGAGGCCCAGCTCGAAAGCAATCAGCCGTACGGCATCATAGATGGTGGCGACGTCGCCGCGCGTTAGCCCTCCGCCGGCGATCGACAGGTAGCCCTCGAGAATCGCCCGGCACAATCCAAGATCAAACTGCACGTCGTCGAGATCATCGGGCATCTCGCCAGCGGGGTTACAGCCGGAGCGCAGGCAGTCGCCGATGTCGTATTGGATCAGCCCGGGCTTGACCGTGTCGAGATCGACGAGGCTGACCGCATGTCCGGTTTCGTCATCGATCATCACATTGCCGACTTTAGGGTCTCCGTGAATGGGCCGAGGCGAGAGTCTCCCGGCGGCCGTGGCATCTTCGAGAACTGATGCCCACTTCCTGCGCTTCTGCACGAATTTCAGGGCGTCGTCCATCTGAAGGGAATGAACCGGGGGCTGAAGCCTGCAGACTTCATCGAAGTGCTCAAGATACCTCGGGGTGATGTGGAACCCTGGAAGGGTGTCGAAGAGCTCGTTGCATGGCAGATCGGAAACCAGAGTGTGAAACAGGCCCAGCGCACACCCCACTTCCCGAGCGTGGTCCAGGCTCTGGAGCGTGTCGAAGGCTCGGGCACCTTCGATGAACGAGAGCGCTCGCCAGAAAGAGCCGTCCGGTGCGACCCAGCAGTCGGCCCCATCGAGCGCCCGCAAGAGCTGCACCGGCTCCCATCGTCTACCCCCAAGGTCGACCGCAATGAGCCTCTTCCGGATGTGCTCCGAGACGGTGAGGATGTTGGCGACAACCTTACGGGGCTCGCGAAACACGTGGGTGTTTAGCCTCTGAAGGATGAACCCACGGTTTGCTTGGCCCTTCAAGGACACAACGAATGTATCGTGCACATTTCCGCTTCCGTGAGGAGCGACACCTTCCACAACACGCGAAGCCGCAAACTGCTGTGCCGCCTGATCGAGGTGAGCCGGTCGTTCCGCCATGGCTGTCGCTCTCATCCTGGGAGGGATCACAAGACCGCGGGCAGTATAACTGCATGCGGGTGAGGAGGGAAAAGAAAAGCCCCGACGCAACGGTCGGGGCGGGTTCATGAGCCCTGTCTTGGACCGGGCCCGTGTATCGATCCCGGCTTTCAGGGACACGAGCCGGAAGCCCGCATCCCCGGTGCCGCACAAAGGTCGCGGAAAGGTTTACTTGGCCGCCCCGTAACCGATCTTCTTGGCCGCTTCCTGGATGACATCCAGGCTCGTCGGATCTTCGATCGTCGAGGGGACCTTGTACTCCTGGCCATCGGCAATCTTTCTCATCGTCCCGCGGAGGATCTTACCGGAGCGGGTCTTGGGCAGCCGCTCGACCGCGATGGCGCTCTTGAAGCAGGCAAGCGGGCCAATGTCCTTTCTCACCATCTGGACCAATTCCGCCGTGATATCAGCAGGATCGCGCTTGACACCCGCTTTGAGAACGAAGAAGCCAACCGGAACCTGCCCTTTGAGCTGGTCCTCCGCACCGATGACCGCACACTCGGCCACATCCGGGTGCTTGGCGACCACTTCCTCCATAGCCCCGGTGGACAGTCGATGGCCCGCCACGTTGATCACGTCATCGACCCGGCCCATGATGTAGACATAGCCATCCTCATCGATGTACCCCCCGTCGCCGGTGAAATAGTAGCCGGGATAGGTGCTCATGTAGGATTCCTTGAACTTCTCGTCGTTCTGCCACAGGGTCGGGAGGGTACCCGGAGGGAGCGGCAGCTTGATGCCGATGATTCCCTGCTCTTTGGGCGGAAGCTCCTGGCCGTTGTCGGACTGAAGGATCTTGACATCGTAGCCGGGGACGGGCTTCGTGGCGGACCCGGCCTTAATGGGAAACAGCTCGAGGCCCCTGAAATTTGCCGTGATGGCCCAGCCGGTCTCCGTCTGCCACCAGTGGTCGATGACCGGAACTTTGAGCAGATCCGATGCCCAGAAATACGTGTCGGGGTCCGTTCGCTCGCCGGCGAGGAAGAGCGTCTGAAAGCAGCTGATGTCGTATTTCTTGAGGTATTCACCGGTCGGATCTTCACGCTTGATGGCGCGGAAAGCCGTGGGAGCCGTAAAGAGGGCCTTGACGCCATGCTGCGATATGACACGCCAGAACGCGCCAGGATCGGGTGTTCCAACGGGTTTGCCTTCGTAAAGGATTGTCGTCGCCCCCAGCAAAAGCGGGGCGTAAACGATGTAGGAATGGCCGACCACCCACCCCACGTCCGATGCCGCCCACCAGACGTCGCCGGGGTTGATCCCATAAATGTGCTTCATGCTCCATTTCAGAGCAACGGCATGGCCGCCGTTGTCGCGCACGACGCCCTTGGGGATGCCGGTCGTTCCGGACGTATACAGAATGTACAGGGGATCGGTGGCTTTGACCCAGACACAATCCGCAGGCTTCGCCTCGTTTTCCAGAGTGGCCCAATCAAGGTCACGACCGGCCACGAAATCGGCGGTCGCCTGGGGGCGCTGGAAGATCACGCACTTCTCAGGCTTGTGGGACGCCAATTCAATCGCCTCGTCCAGCAGCGGCTTGTAGTGAATGATCTTCTTGCCCTCGATTCCACAGGATGCCGAGAGAATCACCTTGGGCTTGGCATCGTCGATTCGCACTGCAAGCTCCCGCGCCGCAAAGCCACCGAAAACCACGGAATGGATGGCGCCAAGCCGGGCACACGCGAGCATGCCCATCAGCGCTTCGGGGATCATGGGCATATAAAGGATCACCCGGTCGCCTTTACCAACTCCAAGGGCCTTCAGCATGCCGGCAATCTTGGTGACTCGATCCTTGAGCTGCGAATAGGTGAACTTCGCAACGGTATTGGTGACGGGACTGTCGTAGATCACGGCCACCTGGTCGCCCCTGCCGTTTTCGACTTGGAGATCGACGGCATTGTAGCAGGTGTTGAGCTCGGCACCGACAAACCACTTGTAGAAAGGCGGGTTGGAGCTGTCCAGAACCTTGTCGCAACCCTTTTTCCAGCTCACTTCTTGAGCCGCCGCCCCCCAAAATCCTTCGGGGTCCGTCACGGATCTTTGGAACACGTCTGCGTACGCGCCATTAGACTTCACCGAACCTACTTCGCTCTTCATTCGATTGCTCCTCAGCGTTTCGCCGCTGGATAATCCAGCATCACATGTCGCATCTGCTTGGTCTCTCAGGTTCTCACAGAGCACGAGATTCTTCGCCACATCCGGTAGAGGCATGAAGGTGACTTCACAATCACCCGAATCTACAGCTTCCAGAACCACATTCAGGCCTAGAACGAGAAACTCCAGTGTCACGGCGTCAGAATGACTGAGCCTCCGACTGATTCAATCCCTATCCCCTCCTTTCCGTTGACGTTTCAACCCAAGACCCCCGTGTCTTCGTCCCCGGGTGCTCTGTCAACTTTGTTTCGCAAGGCACACCCCCTTTGATTCCCCCCTCGAGGGGCGGTGGGGGGTTCGCTTTCCCGGCAAAACTTCTTTGACGGAGTACGAGCAGCACAGGGCAAACTCGATCCATGGCTCCACAACCGTCACGGACAACAGACGCCAGAATCAGGAGGAGCGGGATGATCAGCTGGAAGCAGCGAGAATGGTCGCGGGAGAAGCAGCAGCATTCGATCGAGTGTATCGAGGTGGGATTTTTACCAGGCATCCTCCTCAGCTGTCAACGCAGTTCTCCCGCGTAAACTGCCGAATCGAGGTTGACTCCATTGCCGGGAATACGTATTCGATGTATCAAACACCAGGATTCGCTGCACGTAAGGTGCGTGAGATCCCTCGCTCAGGTCGGGTCACCTGACGGGACAGTTGTCAGTAGTCGCGTCGCTGTACAAGGACCCTGTGAACCGCGAGTACCGAATCATGAAGATGGATTCGTTGCGCTCCTGATTGTGAAGCAGTGCGGAATAGAATAGGATAAGGAAAAGACACGTGCATGCAGGAGATATCCTTTTTGTCCTATCCCTTGCTCAGCACCGCGGAAGCTCAGCAATAGTTTGGATCTCGCTCCTGAGGACTCCTTCTTCACGGGTCGGCCGTCATCGTATGGCCGTTGGGACAAGCGATTGAGGAAGCCATGGGCGCCAGCAGGATTCTCATCGTTGAAGACGAAGCCATCGTTGCCATGGACCTCGCGGACAGGCTTGCCCGCATGGGGTACGAAGCGGTCGGGCGAGCCGCGAATGGCGAAGATGCGATCGCTCTTGCCCTGGCTCATAGACCCGACCTGGTTCTCATGGACATCCGCCTCAGCGGAGAAATGGATGGGATTTCCGCCGCCGATGAAATCCGCCGCAGCATCCGCGCACCCGTGATCTTCCTGACGGCCTATTCCGAAGACGCCACCCTCAACCGAGCCAAGCTCACCGAGCCTTTTGGCTATATTTTCAAGCCGATTGACGATCGGGAGCTCAAGTCCACCATCGAGCTTGCCCTGCACAAGCACCGCGTCGACGAGGAAGTTCGTCACCTCAGATGTCTTTACGAAATGCACAGCCGGGTGGATCAAGC
The DNA here is from genome assembly GCA_964538515.1 of uncultured Syntrophobacteraceae bacterium. GTDB lineage: Bacteria > Desulfobacterota > Syntrophobacteria > Syntrophobacterales > Syntrophobacteraceae > CALBZH01. Next base: position 13,103 of record CAZIEW010000055.1, on the reverse strand, counting down.
CGTACTCAGGCTAAAGAAGCCCGAGGCCCTGATGTCCGCGGTCTGCCGCGCGGCTGTGGAGAGCGGCTGCATGGAGCTCGCGTGGATCGGATACCTGGATCCCGTCACATCCCGCATCCTGCCGGTGGCTCACTTCGGGAGCGAAAGCGAGACAGTGCGCCAGGGGGAGTATTATGTCAGCGATCCGCTGCAAGGCCAGGACGACCCGGGAACGGCCATCCTTGAAGGTGAGCCCGTGGTCTTCCCTCCACGAAGCGAATCGCTCCGAGCCGGTCGCGCCACTTCGACTCCGGACCGGCTTCCATTCGCATCCTGCGCGTGCTTTCCAATACGATTTCAGGGCAGGGTTTATTACGTTCTCACCCTTTGCACCGCGCAGCCCTCGTTTTTCCGGGACCGAGAAGTCAAGCTGCTGAAGGAGCTGGCGCTCGACGTCGCCTATGCCCTGGACAAGCTGGAGGGTGACCTGCAGCAAGAGATCCATATTGAGCGGCATAGAAGTCAGAATGCTTTTCTGCGTACGCTGCTGGACACCCTGCCCTTCCCGGCGTTCTACAAAGACAGGGAGCTACGCTACCTTGGGTGTAACACCGCGTTCGAAAACCTCCTTGGGCTGACCCGGGATTTCCTTGCCGGCAAAACCGCCTTGGAGATATGGCCCACGGACCTGGCCGCAGTCTATCACGACGCCGACGTGCAATTGCTGGCGGGCCCGTCACCGCAGGTTTACGAATCAGCCGTCGAGAGGCCTGACGGGACGCGGCGTCTCGTCCGATTCCACAAGGCCACGTTCGGCAGCGCGGACGGCACGCCGGGCGGCATCATCGGCACGGTGGAGGACATTACGGAGCGCAAAGCCGTCGAAGAGCACTTTCAGGAGCGGTTGGAGCGCTACCGGTCCCTTTTGGACCATGCCACCGAAGGATTGGTCCTGATCGACGGGGAATCCTTGAAGCTCATCGAATTCAATGAAGCTGCCCATCGTGACCTTGGGCTCGAGAGGGAGGCATTCTGCCAGCTGACGCTCTTCGACATTCTGGATCCCGTGAGTCATGAGAAGACACGGCAGGCGATAGAAGCTGCCGTTCGTACCGGCACATCCATCGAGAATACGATCCTTCGGTGCCGAGATGGACGCTCACGCCACGTTCGCCTCGTGGTCAAGCCCTGTTTCATCCGCGGTCGCTCTCACTTGGCCGTTGCCTGGTGGGACATCAGCGGGCCTGACTAATCGACGACAAGGCCAAGTCAGACGAGAAGCCATGAGCGATTCGCTTCCCGTACATGCCGCGTCACACAACATGCTGACAACCGAAACCCGCAAGGGAGAATATGAAACCTGCCCGCATTCTTGTTGTTGAGGATGAAGCGATTGTCGCCATGGACATCGCGGACCGGCTTTCCGGAATGGGATATGAGCTTGCGGGCCAGACGTCCAATGGCGCGCTGGCCTTGGAGCTTGCAAAGGAGCGGAGGCCGGACCTGGTTTTAATGGATATCCGTCTCCAGGGAGAGATGGACGGGATTACGGCAGCCGAGGTCATCGGCCGGCAGTTCCGCGTGCCCGTGATCTTTCTCACGGCCTACTCCGAAGACGCCACCCTGAACCGCGCCAAACGGACCGAGCCATTCGGTTACATCCTCAAGCCCTTCGACGATCGGGAGCTGAGATCGACCATCGAGATCGCTCTCTACAAACACCGGTCCGATGAAGAGATTCGGCGACTCAACCGCCTCTACGATGTCCTGAGTCAGGTCAACCAGACGGTTGTGCGCGTCCAGTCCCGGGACGAGCTCCTGCCGGCCGTCTGCCGCCTGGTGGTCGAGCGGGGTGAGATCGATCTTGCCTGGATCGGATGGCTGGATGCCAGCGAAATGCGCCTCCGACCGCTGGCATCGTTTGGAAGCGGCAGCCAGGACTTGCACATCTTGAGGGAGTCGGGGCTGAACGTGCTGGAAGCACCCCCAGGGCATGGCAACCCAAGTCGGGCCATCCGGGAGGGGCGGGCGATCATCTGCAACGAATGCACGGGCTCCACCTGCCTGGATCGCTCCCTGAGATCGCCCGCCGAGCATGGCTTTCACGCTTGTGGATCGTTCCCTCTGCGGTTTCAAGGCGAGGTCTGCGGCGTCCTGGTTCTGCATGCCACGGCCTCGGGGTTTTTCCGCGAGCGCGAAATCGAGCTGCTGCAGGAAGTCGCGATGGACATCTCCTTTGCGTTGGACAGGATCGAGGGCGACCTCCAGCGCAAACGGCAGGAAGAGGAGCTGCGGCTGTTCAAGGCCATCATCGAGGCGTCCAACGAGGCCATCGCCATCAGCAATGCCACCGGCCGAATCATCTACACCAACTCAGCCCACGAAAGGCTCTTCGGTCGGAGCCTGGTGGAAGCCAGAGCTGTAGAGCCGGAAACCCTGTATGCACCCGGGTCGGTCGATTCGTACAAACGGGAGATCCTGCCGGCACTGACGCGGGGCACGACCTGGGAAGGTGAAGTCGAAGCCGTTGACGGCCGAGGAAGGCAATTCCCGCTTTGGCAGCGAATCGATTCGGTTCGAGATGGGGACGGCCGATTGCTGTACAGCTTCGGGCTGATGCATGACATCACGGACAAAAAGGAGGCAGAAGCCAGACGGCTGGCCATGGAGCGGCACATGCTGCAGACCCAGAAGCTGGAAAGCCTCGGCGTTCTGGCTGGCGGGATTGCTCATGATTTCAACAACATCCTCATGGGGATCCTGGGATATGCCAGCCTCGCCCTGGATGACATCTCCCCCATGTCTCCCGTCCGCAACCGCATCCAGGAAATCATCAAAGCCTCTCGACGGGCGGCCGAGCTGTGCCGCCAGATGCTGGCCTACTCCGGGAGGGGGAAGTTTGTCGTCGAGCGAATCGATCTCTGTGAGCTCATTGAAGAGATGGTCCACCTCCTCAGGACTTCGGTTTCCAAGAAAGCCATTTTGAACCTGAAGCTCGAAAAAGGGCTCCCTCCGCTCGAGGGGGACGCCACACAGATCAGGCAAATCCTGATGAACCTCATCATGAACGCATCCGAAGCCATCGGTGACCGGAGCGGCGTCATCACGGTTTCGACCGGGGCCATGACGTGTGGGGACGATTACCTCTCGAAGACCTACTTCGAATGGGACCTGAAGCCGGGGCTCTACGTTTACCTCGAAGTGTCGGACACCGGATGCGGCATGGACAAGGAAACGGTTGAACGGATTTTCGAGCCCTTTTTCACGACAAAATTCATCGGCCGGGGCTTGGGCTTGTCGGCGGCAATGGGGATCGTCCGAGGACACCACGGCGCGCTGAAAGTCTACACCGAGCTCGGCAAGGGCACGAGCTTCAAGATTCTCTTCCCCGCAGTCAAGGACGATCCCTTGGCGGCATCTTGCAGAGAAGCCGCTTCCGAAGCTGAATGGAGAGGGCAAGGAAGCGTGCTTCTGGTGGATGACGAAGAGACGGTCCGAGCCCTCGGCCAAACGATGCTCGAACGGATAGGATACACGGTATTCACCGCCGGCGACGGGCGCGAGGCGCTCGACGTGATCGAGCAGTCCAAAGAAAGAATTGACCTCGTCATTCTCGACCTGACCATGCCGCGTATGGACGGCGAAGAGGCCTTCCGGGAATTGCGTCGCATTGCCCCGAACATTCCCGTCGTCTTGAGCAGCGGCTACACGGAGCATGAGATTTCTGCGCGGTTCGCGGGCAAGGGGCTGGCAGGCTTCATCCAGAAGCCCTACACCATGCAGGAATTGCGCAGGAGGCTACTCGGCATTCCGGGTCTGTGCAAGGCCCCGGGGCCAAGACCGGAGAGTCCCTGAGCGGCTCCCGAGGAGATCCCGAGCATGAGCTCTTTTGCAGCCGCGAACGACAGTCGAACGGCACATGAATCCCAGAGTGGCGATCTCATCCGTCTCCCGCGCCTTTGGGGGCCGTTGGTGGTGTTCCTGGTGCTGGCTCTAGGGATCGGTTTCGCCGGATATGCATACCACAAGCACGAAGAAGAAGCGCTGGTCGCCGAGACTCAAAAAGCGCTGGCTTCCATCGCGGAGCTTAAGATCCGCCAAATTGCGGAGTGGAGAGACGAGCAGATCCGAGACGCCGTCGTTGCCGCCAAGGATCATACGATGGTCGCGGCCATGATCACCTTGCTCAGGGACCCCGCTGACACAAGCGCCCGGCAGCAGATCGTCCTCGCGCTGGACACCCTCAAACGAGTCTATCGCTATCAACAGGTGATGGTGCTTGACCTGAAAGGACAGCCTCGGGTGGCAGCTTCGGGGGACGCAGCCGTAACCGGAAAGAATATGACTCATGAGGTGCAGGAAGTGGTCCAAACCCGAGCACCCCTCCTGTCGGATCTCCACATGGAAGCTGTCGCCGCGCCAAAGGTGCACCTTGACCTGTTGGCTCCGCTTCATGCGGAAGACGGAGCGCAGCAGATCATCGGATTCCTCCTGATCCGGATCAACCCCGAGCAGTTCCTCTTCCCGTTGATCCAATCCTGGCCCGTCCCCAGCGAGAGCGCGGAAAGTCTTCTTGTAAGGCGAGAGGGCGACCGGGTGCTCTTCTTGAACGCCCTGCGCAACCGCGACGATCCGGCGATGTCTTTGAGCTTTCCCCTGGCCGAGCCCGCATTGCCGGCTGCCCGCGTCGCTCGGGGCGAATCGGGCGCCTTGCGCGGGATCGACTATCGAGGCACCCGGGTCTTGGCCTTTGCGAAGTCCGTCCCGAGCACGCCCTGGTTTCTGGTTGCAAAAATCGACGAAGAAGAGGCCCTCGCCGCTTCGCGCACGCAGCGGCTCTTTCTTGGGGCCTTCATCGGGGTCATGGTCCTCGCGGCCGGGTTGGCGGCAGGACTGCTGTTCAACCACCAGCGCGCCGGTGCCTACCGGCAACTGGTCCAGCTTCAGGCAGAGCGGCTCGACGCCCAGGAGGCACTCCGCAAGAGCCGGGAAATCCTGCACCTGGCGCAGGAGGCCGCCAACGCGGGCAGTTGGGAGTGGGACCTTCGAACCAACGAGAACTACTGGTCCGAGGAACTGTGGAAGCTTTACGGTCTTGAGCCCCATTCCTGCGAGCCTTCCTACGACGCCTGGCTGCAGACGATCCATCCCGACGACCGCCGGAAAGTCGAATCCGCCGTGAGGCAAGCTGCCGAGGCGAGAGCCGAGATCTACACCGAGTGGCGTGTCTCTCAATCCGGGAGTGGCGAGCGCTGGCTCATGTCTCGCGGAAAGCCCGTTCACGACGAGAGGGGGGAAACGGTCCGCTATGTTGGGATCGTCATGGACATCACCGAGCGCAAGCGCACGGAAATGGCGCTCCGTCAATGGGCGGATGCGTTCACCTATTGTGCCCACGGAATCGCTCTCGGCGCCCCCTCCACCGATACCATCATCACCTGCAACCCAGCTTATGCGACCATGGGGGGGTGCACGGTGGAAGAGATCAGCAATACGCCGATTCTGGACGGCTATGATGCCTCGGAGCACGACCACCTCCTGCGAGGCATCGCCGAGGCCGACGAAAAAGGCCACGTGCAGCTCGAAAGCCTGATGAAGCACTCGGAAGGATTCACCATCCCCGTGCAGATCGATATGGTCACGGTGCGGGATGAGGAAGGAAAACCCGTTTATCGTGTGGCGACCGCCCAAGACATCAAACGACGGAAAGAAGCCGTCGACGCGCTCCGGGATTCACTTGAAGACAAGGTCGCCTTGCTTAAGGAGGTCCATCACCGCGTCAAGAACAATCTCCAGATCGTAGCCAGCCTTCTCAACCTTCAAGCAGTCCGCTCCCGGAATCCACAGGTGGTCGAAGTCCTCCAAGACACCGGGAACCGCGTCCGCTCCATGGCCCTTCTCCATGAGGTGCTTTATGCCTCGGGGACTCTTGCAAGCATCAATTTCGCCCGCTATGTGGAGGATCTGTGCCGTCACTTGCTTCGCTCTTACGGGGGCGTCGCCGCCAGAATCAAGCTGGTGAACCGCGTCGAGCGGATCGGCCTGCCCCTTGAGCAGTCCGTTCCATGCGGCCTCATCATCAATGAGCTCGTCTCCAACGCACTCAAGCATGCCTTCCCGGATGATCGGTCGGGCCAGGTTACGATCGAGCTGCGCCCCGCCTCGGAGCGGCAGCTCCGCCTGTGTGTGCAGGATGACGGTGTAGGGCTTCAGAAGGATTTCGAGCCGGCAAATGGCTCCACTCTGGGACTTCAGTTGGTTTCGAGCCTCGCCGGGCAACTGGGTGGTCGGTTGGCCGTCAATCCTCGTCTCGAGGGGGGAGGCGCTGCTTTTTGTGTCACGTTTTCGTCTCCAGAAGGCGTGGTCTTCGATATCTGACCGGGAAGGAGGGCTCCCCGGAGACACACCCGCCTCAGCTCACCCGAGGGCGTTTTCTTCATGACCCAGGGTAACTTCTCAATAAGGGTAGGTCGGGATTCCATCCCGACGCCCTGGCCGCGGCTGTCGGGTTGGAAACCCGACCTACAGCCCCGACATTACCCGAACTTATTGAGAAGTTACGACCCGGGGACACAATCCCCGTCGTTCCTGCGAGCGGCCACGATTTTTCTCTGCCGCTCCACACCGCTCTTGGTATATGGAAAGGATCTCCACAGGGGACAGAGCGGGCTCCGCGCTCAGGGGGCCAACTCTCCGCATAGTGTTGTGTATAGATGGAGCGGAATCATGTCGACCGTTATCTCGAGCCTGCGGTTTCGGCTCATCCTCATTGTACTCCTTGCTTTCCTGCCGGCGATAGCCCTTGTCCTTTACACAGGACTGGAGCAGCGGGCCGGTGCAGCCGCTTATGCCGAGCAGAGCGCGAGAAGGATCGTTGAGCTGGGGTCCCTGCACCAGGCTCGCCAGATTGAAGAGGCACATCGACTGCTGATCTCCTTGGCCGGCCGCTTCAGCTCCCACAGGATCGACGGCGAGCAATGCTCGGCGCAGATAACCGAGATCGTGAAGCGGCACCCCTATTACTTGAACGTCGGCCTGATCGACCCGAGCGGCAAGGTTCTGTGTAGTGCCCTTCCTGCGGGAACGGGGATGGACCTGTCGGACAGGGACTACTTCCAGCGGGCCCTCAAGGGGAGCGGCCTGGCGATCGGCAGCTACCAGACGGAGCGCCTGTCCGGCAGGGCTTCCATCAACTTTGGTTACCCGGTGAAGGACCCTGAAGGTCAAGTCCAAGCGGTGGCCTTCGCCGCTATGGACCTGCGCTGGCTCAATACGATGGCAGGCCAGGTGCATCTCCCCAGAGGGGCAACCATGACCATCGTGGATCGCGAAGGCACGATCCTGGCCCGATACCCTCACCCGGACCTCTGGGTAGGGAAAGTTGCTCCCAAGTCGGATTTCCTTTCCGCCCTTCTTGAGAGCCAGGAAGAAGGCGTTGCCGAGGGAACCGGCGTTGACGGCATCAAACGTCTTTACGCCTATACCCCGCTGGACGATCCGCCTCACACAACTTTTCTTTATACGGGGATTCCCACCACCACCGTCTATGAAGAGGCCAATCGGGCCCTTTTGCGGAACATCTTCGGACTCTGCGCGGTTTCCATCCTCGCGGTCGTGGCCGCACACGTTTTCGGCCACCTGTTCGTGATACGTCGCGTGGACTCGTTGGTCGCGACTGCCCGGCAGCTTGCAGCGGGTGAGCTGAGCGCTCGAACCAAGCCCGACGTCGGGGCGCGGGAGCTCGCCTTGCTGGCAAAGGCACTCGACGACCTGGCCGAGTCCCTGGAGCGGAAGAGTGTCGAACGGGATCAAATGGAGGAGGCGTTACGCCGGTCCGAAGCGAAGTACCGAACCCTTGTGGAGCAGGTCCCCGCCGTCACCTATGTCGCTTCTCCCGACGACCGACGCTCGACCCTCTACATCAGCCCGCAAATCGACACGCTCTTGGGATACGACCAGGCGGATTTCGAATCCGACCCGAGTCTCTGGAACAAGAGGCTTCACCCCGATGACCGGGAGCGCGTGCTCCGAGAGGTGGCCCGCTGTCAGGAGGAGATGGACCTGTTTGTCTGCGAATACCGCATGCTCACGTTCAACGACCTGGTGAAATGGGTGCGCGACGAGGCCGTGATTCTTTTCGATGACACCGGTGAGCCCCTCTTCATACAAGGGGTTCTGATCGACGTGACCGAGCAGAAGCGAACCGAGGAGGAGCTTCGAAAGGCTCATGAAGAGCTCGAGAGCCGCGTGGAGCAGAGAACCCGGGAGCTCGCCCGAGCCAACGCGGAATTGCACCAAAGCTCGGAAAAGCTCAAGCACTTCGCTTATTCCGTGGTGCACGATCTCAAGAGTCCTGCGATCGGAGCCTACGGCCTCACCCGGCTTCTTCAAAAGCAATACGAGCACCAGCTCGATGCACGGGCAAACCAATACTGCGATCAGATCGTGCGCGCATCGGAGCACATTGCGGAGCTCGTCGAAAAGATCAACGTCTTCATTGCGACCAAGGAAGCTCCCCTCAAGTTCGAGCCCGTCCGCGTCGGCGAAATCATTCAGGTGTTGAAGGAGGAGTTCTCGTCCAAGCTCAGTCTCCGTCGGGTCAAGCTGGTCGAGCCTGAAGCAGGCATCGAAATCACTGCGGACAGGCTGTCGCTGCTGCGAGCGTTCCGGAATTACATCGACAACGCCTTGAAATACGGCGGAGAACGGCTAAGCGTCATCAGCGTCAAGTACGAGGGACAGGCCGACTTTCACGTCTTCTCGGTGAATGACGATGGACAGGGGATGAGTGAGGCCGATTCCGAGAAGATCTTCCAGATATTTCAACGGGATGACAGTTCCGGACAGATCGAGGGGGCCGGGCTTGGACTGGCCATCGTCAAGGAAATTGCAGACCGCCATGGAGGGAAGGTCTGGGTGGAGTCCTCCATCGAAACAGGGACTCGCTTCTTCCTTTCCATCTCCAAGACGCTTCCGGCGCAGGGTGATGACCGTTGCAGTCAGCCAACCTGAAGCACTCCGACTGCCGACGTCGACAAGTTCGACATGGCGTCCTCCATTCTGAAGATCCTTCGGCACCCAAGGGAGAGGGAGCATGAAATCCTGTCGCATCCTCGTGGTGGAAGACGAGCCCATTGTTGCATTGGATATCGAGGAGAGGCTGCTGGCCCTGGGCTACGAAGCGGGCGGGCACGCCGCTGAGGCGGAGCAGGCCTTGGCGCTTGCTCATTCCGGGCACCCTGACTTGGTGCTCATGGACATCCGGTTGCGGGGCGACACGGACGGGATCACCCTGGCCGAGGAAATCCGTCGTCGCCTCCACATTCCCGTGATCTTCCTCACGGCATTCTCCGAGGAAGAAACCTTGGACCGGGTCAAGCACGCCGAGCCCGATGGCTTTCTCCTCAAGCCATTTGACAACCGCGAGCTCAAGTCGGCCATTGAAATCGCCCTGTACAAGCACCAGACAGGCCAGGAGATTCGGCGTCTGAACCGGCTCTTCGACGTCCTCAGCCAGGTCAACCAGGCGGTGGTACGCTGCAGGTCGAGGGAAGCATTGCTCGACAGGGTGTGCCGCCTGCTGGTGGAGCGGGGCGGCATCGACTTCGCTTGGGTGGGCGACTTGGACCGGGCATCCTCACGCATTTATCCGGTAGCCCACTTCGGGGAGGACCACGGGATCCTGGATCGTGCTGAGTACCACGTCGAAGGCGGCCCAAGCAGCCACACGGGTGAGGCCAACCCGGGCAAAGCCATTCGCACGGGAGCACCGGCCATCTGCAATGACTGTGGGGCGAGGGAGTGCCTTTTCCCGGTGGAGCAGGCGCCGTTGACCTTCGGCTTTCGATCGTGCGGCTCCTTTCCCCTGCGATTCCAAGGGATCGTGGAGGGCAGTCTCAACATTTGCGTGAGGGAGCCCGGGTTTTTCCGCGAACGGGAAACCGAGCTGCTGCGCGAGGTCGCCGAGGATGTCTCCTTCGCATTGGACAAGTTCGAGAGCACCGCTCAGGCCGAGCGTTTGAGAGACGAGCTGCAGCGCCAGTCCCTGTTTCTCCAGGCGCTTATGGACGCCATGCCATTCGCTGTCTATTACAAAGACGCCGACCTGCGCTACCTGGGATGCAACCCTGCCATGGAGCAGCTCGCAGGCGTTCAGGGCAAAGCGATCGTCGGGAAGACCGCCCATGACATCTGGCCTCGAGAGCTGGCCGATGAGTACGAGCTGGCGGACAGGGAGCTGGTGGCCGTGGGCGGCCCCCAGGTCCATGAGACCAGGCTGCGCTCGATGGAGGGCATGGAATACGATGTGATCGCCCACAAAGCCCTCTTTCACAACCCTGACGGCACCGTCGCGGGGATTGTCGGTGCCGTCGAGGACATCTCCGAGCGAAAGCGTGCGGAAGCCGAGCTGCGCATGAGCGAGGAGCGTCACCGAGCCATCGTTGAGGATCAGACGGAGATGATCTCGAGATTTCTTCCGGACTTCACCCTGGTTTTCGTCAACGAGCCCTACTGCAGGTTCTTCGGAGAAACGCGGGAGCAGCTGATCGGCAAGGACTTCTGGCATCACCTGCCGGAGGACAGACGAACCGGCCTCACGAAATTCCTGGAATCCCTGACCCCCGAAGCCCCCGTTGGCACCATCGAGCACTCGGTCGTCCTGCCCAACGGCGACATCCGCTGGATGCATTGGACGGATCGCGCCATTTTCAACGCGGGGGGCGAGGTCGTCGAATACCAGGCCGTAGGCAGGGACATCACGGAGCGCAAGCTGTTGGAGGATCAACGAATCCAGGTGGAGGCGCAGCTGAGACAAGCCCAGAAGATGGAGGCCCTTGGGACGCTTGCCGGCGGTATCTCCCATGATTTCAACAACATTCTCGGGATCATCATGGGATACACCGAAATCATCAGCTCCGATCTGGGCGAAGAACATCCGCTCCAGGAGGAAATCCAGCAAGTGCTCCGCGCCGCCGGACGGGCGAAAGACCTCGTCCAGCAAATCCTGGCCTTCAGCCGTCAGGGTGATCAGGACAAAAAGCCGGTCCAAGTTGGTCTCATTGTCAAGGAGGCGCTCAAGATGCTTCGGGCCTCCCTCCCCTCCACCATCGAGATTAGACAGAACGTGAGCACAAAATCCGTTGTCCTCGCCGATCCGACCCAGATCCATCAGGTACTCATGAACCTCTGCACCAATGCCGCCCACGCTATGCGGGAGCGAGGGGGGCTGCTGAACGTGATGCTCGAAGACGTGATTCTGGAGCCGAAAGACGTTGGCCGCCATTCGGGCCTCAAGCCCGGACCTTACGTGAAGCTGTCGGTCAAGGACTCTGGGCACGGGATTCCCCCGGGCATTCTCGAGCGCATCTTCGACCCATTCTTCACGACCAAGGGGAAAGGAGTAGGAACAGGCCTGGGCCTCGCGGTCGTGCACGGGATCGTGAAGAACCTCGGCGGATCCATCGGCGTGGAAAGCCTTCTTGACAAGGGGACAACCTTCGAGGTGCTCCTTCCAACCATCGACCGGACAGCCGTTCAGGAAGCTGAGGCGTCCCAGTCCCTGCCACGCGGGACCGAGCAGATTCTCGTGGTGGACGACGAGCCCTTGCTCGCCAAGGCCCTGAAGCAAATGCTCGAGCGCGTCGGTTACACGGTTGAATGCCGCTCGAACGGAATCGAGGCTCTGGAGGCCTTTCGTCACCGTCGCGAAGGGAGGCGGATCGATCTGGTCATAACGGACCTGACCATGCCACACATGACCGGCATCGAATTGGCCGAGGGGCTCCTGCAATTGGAGCCCAGCCTCCCGATTCTGTTGTGCACCGGCTTCAGCGAGAAGATGGACGCCCAGAAGGCCGCAAGCTATGGCATCAAGGGATTTCTCATGAAGCCGATCTCACAGAAGGAGCTGGCTCTAATGGTACGGCAGGTGCTGGATCAGAACAGGCCCTAGACGCGCCGATCAGGCGCAGCCTGCCCGGAGCCGCTCGAGACTCCCAAGGCGCGGGGCAACAATAAAGGCCTTCCGGGATCACGGCTTTCCGGCCGAGCCGGTCTCCGGGCAGCGTGCAGGCTCTCCGGATCGAGCCTCATGCCAGCGCACTCCACGCACCAGAAAATACACGTGCTCGGCAATGTTGGTCACGTGGTCGCCGATGCGCTCAATGCTCTTGGACACCAGCAGCAGGCTGGTGCACACCGGAACCAGACCGGCGTCATCCATCATGGTGCTGCGAAGCAGACACAGCAGCCGGTTGTAAATCTCATCAATTCGATCATCCTCCCGCCAGATGGCCTGGGCAAGATCCACATCCTGATCCTGATAGGCTTTCACGACCCCCGTGATCATACTCCGACCGATCTCCGCCATGTCCAAAAGGAGGTCGACCACCTCCGTGATCGGCGTTTGATTGAGCTCGCGCACACGCTTGGCCACATTAGCCGCATAGTCCGCAACCCGCTCCAGATCGATGGAAGCTCTGAGAGCCACCAGAATGGTGCGAAGGTCGAATGCCACGGGCTGCCGCAGGGCAAGCAGTCTCATGGTGATCGTGTCCACATCGTGCTCCAGCCGATTCACGATCTCGTCGTTGAGCACCACTGCCGCAGCGCCCTTGGGATCCCGGCTGCTCAGAGCCTTCATGGCGGCCCCGAGCTGCGACGCGGCGAGGCTTCCCATTTCCTGGATCACGGCATTGAGCTGTCGGAGCTCCTGACTGAATGACCGAACCGTGTGATCGCTGATGGATGAATCCAATACCATGGATTTCCTTCCTGCTCCCTCTATGGGGCAAGCTCAATATAGGATCTGGCGAAGATCACGCCGCAACCGCCTTCCTCACCCGTGGGCCTATCCAAAACGCCCGGTTACGTAGTCTTCCGTCTTTGCCAAGCGTGGGTTTGTGAAGATGGTCGTCGTCTCGCCGTATTCGATCAGCTTTCCGAGGTACATGAAGGCCGTATTGTCCGACACGCGCGCCGCCTGCTGCATGTTGTGCGTCACGATGATGATCGTGTACTGTCCGCGCAGCTCGTAAATGAGCTCTTCGATCTTGGCGGTCGCGATGGGGTCCAGGGCGGAGCAGGGCTCGTCCATGAGCAGCACGTCCGGGTCGGCGGCGATG
>CAZIEW010000054.1:0-39746 GCA_964538515.1 uncultured Syntrophobacteraceae bacterium | reverse complement strand
TTCCTTGCACATTCTGGTTGGGTTGATCGTCGGGTACGAGGGTTTTTCTCTCTTGTCTGAAAATGCTCTCCCCGGCTGTGCGGCTCTTCTGGTGAGCGGGTTTCTCATTCTGACGGCGGTTGACGAGCTGTATGGGGCCAAACGGGAAACGGGACGTTGAAGGGGTCTTCAGAAGACCAAACGTGTCCTTTGGTTCTCGCGCGAAAAGAATACAACCGTTTTGCTGGCCGACCGCAGCGTTGGCGCCGAAAAGCAAGACAAGGAGGGGCAGGGATGAGACAGCGCTTGCGATGGCCTCTGGCGATGGCTCTGCTGGCGGCCATCGGCACGAACTCGGCGATGAGCTTGGGCGACACGAGCGTCGCGCGGGCGGAGGGAATTCCGGTGTGGTTCTGCAGAGCTGAGGGAACCTACACGACCTGTCCTGCATCCAGGGCCTGGCGCCCCTGCCAGGAGCGCCGCCTCGAAGGGACGGGCGTGGCGTGGGACAGGACGTCCGCCTGCATGGAGGCGGAGCAAGCCTGCACGGAGAGCCTTCTGAGATCTCTGACGCTCGAAAACAGCCAGGGAAATGCCAACATCAAATCCCGCTGCACCATGACTGGTTGCGAGATCGAATCACTCGAGACCCTCACGCAGCGGATGCTGTCGCCAAGCTCCTGATCTGTCCCCTGGACGACACCCGTCCAACGAGGTAAAGATATGCCTTCCGCGGGACAAATCATCGATGCGATGGACAGCAAAGGCCCGACATGAGCTCACTGCAGATGGCGTTTTCATGTTACTGATTCACCCACCGGTATCGAAGCCCTGCGAGCCGCCTCCCGGCATTGCCAGACTGGCGGGAGCCCTCGATCAAGTCAGCATCGCAAGCTCCGTGTGGGATGCAAACCTGGAAGGCCTCTTATGGCTCATGCACCAGGTGCCGGGGGCTTCCGATACGTGGACCAAGCGGGCGGGACGGCATTGCAGCGAGCATCTCGATCTGCTCAGGAATCGCCGTGGCTATGACCAATTGGACCGGTATGGGAAAGCCGTGGGAGACTTGAATCGTCTTCTCGGTCAGGCTGGGAAAGCGTATGGTGCTCGGCCGGGGCTTTCCAACTTTGCTCACGATGAGTGGTCGCCGGTTAGAAGCGGCGATCTTCTGCGAGCCGCTGAAGCTCCAGAAGCGAGCCCCTTTTTTCCATTCTTCTCCGAGGAGATGGTGACGAGGGTCAGCAAGGGTGCTCAAGGAGTCGTTGGCTTTTCGCTCAATTTCCTTTCGCAGGCTTTGACGACGTTCGCGATGATTGGCTTCCTCAGACGTGAGATGCCGTCGACCAGAATTGTGGTTGGCGGCGGCCTTGCAACGTCCTGGATGCGTCGGCCGGCGTGGCGGAATCCCTTCGATGGGCTGGTGGATGAGATGGTAGACGGTCCGGGTGAAAGTCGACTCCTGAGCTTCCTCCGGGGTGAGGCCACGTCCGTGGGGCACGTGACGCCGGATTACACGCCTTTTGTGCTGAACCGTTACTTGTCGCCCGGCCTGATTCTCCCTTACAGTACGTCCTCGGGGTGCTACTGGAATCGATGCTCCTTCTGTCCCGAGAAAGCCGAAGGGAATCCTTACGTTCCCATCAGCCCTGATCGCGTAAGGGGTGACCTGGAGCCGCTCGTCGCGAAGACGGCCCCGGTCCTGATCCATTTCGTGGACAGCGCTTTGAGTCCGTCGCTGCTCGAAGGGCTTTGTCAGCATGCGCCCGGCGTCCCTTGGCACGGGTTTACGCGAATCACGAAGCATCTGACGGACGAGACGTTCTGCAAGGATTTGCGTCGATCGGGCTGCGTGATGCTTCAATTGGGGGTGGAATCGGGCAGCCAGGAGGTTCTGGATCGCGAAGGGAAGGGAACAAGGATCGAAGACATCTCAAAGACGCTCCGAAATCTGCGGAAGGCGGGAATTGGGACCTATGTCTATCTTCTGTTTGGTACGCCTTCGGAGTCTGAAACCGAAGCCCGTCAGACGTTAGAATTCACCACAAGGCATCACGAATGCATCGATTTTCTTAACGTTGCAATTTTCAATCTTCCTATCAACGGAAAGGACGCCGATCTTTTGGAAACAAAAGGTCATTACGAAGGGGACTTGTCACTTTACACGGGATTCTTTCATCCAAGAGGGTGGCAACGAGGAAAGGTCCGACAATTCATAGACAAAGAATTCAAGCGCAACCCGGCTCTCGCAGCGATTCTCCGCCGTGATCCCCCCCATTTCACGTCGAATCACGCTCCCTTCTTCTGCCGCTCATGGCCGAGCGCGCTCTGATGCCCGGGATGGACGTCAGAACGTCGCCGGACCGGTTGCCTTAATCGTCGCTGGTGAGGAATTGCTGAATCCCTTCGAGAGCCTCGGTGAGGCGGCTCTGGAGATTGGTGACGATGGAGCGGCTTAGCCCAAGATTGACGAAGGTCGGATCTTCCTCCGGGATGAGAGGATTGATCTGCGAACGCTCTTCATCCATGCCGTTCACGATGCGATCAGCCGCATAGACGACAAAAGCAACATCTTTATCGGATTTCGCCTGCTCGGGGCAGTGGTGACACCCGATGGCTGTCGTGATTTCCTCGGGAAATCGCCAACGGCGGGCGATCTTTTCGCCTAGCTCCTGGTGGTCGATGCCAAGGGCATTTCGCTCCGCGGAAACGAAGCTCATGCTTTCCATCGTTCCACCATAGGACTGCAGGAAGATACGCGAATATTGATTCAGAATGGTCTTGCCGATATCGTGGAGGAGCGACGCCGTGTAAATGGTGAGAACACGCTTCATTTTAAAACCTTGAGCCAGCATCTCTCCCATGACCGCCGAAGCGACGGAATGCTCCCACAATTGGCGCTCGGCATTGCTGAGTCCCATTTTGCCGCCTGAAAAGTATCGTGCAGCGCAGCTGGCCATGATCACCTGGATCAGTCGCTGGTTGCCCAAGATGAAAATCGCATCGCTCAGAGAGCCGATCTTGTGGCGCCTGCCATAAAGGGGGGATTGGCTCAGGGAAATGACTCGAGCTGTGATAACGGGATCATACCGGATGACGTTTTCGATCTCGTTGACCGGAGCCGTCTTTCGGATGAGCGACAGGACTTTCCATGCGACGTCCGGAAACGGAGGAAGTTTTTCCGCAGAAGCGAGAATATCCTTCAGAAGCAGTTCATAGTGGAGAGCTTTCACTTCGTTATGACTCATTGGCCGAATCATGACGCAATCCTTCCGAAATGGTGAATCGTTCTTAAAGAGCTCGGCATCCGTCCGGCAGGACGGTGTGTTGCGTTCTCAACAACCCCAGAATCTCTGGGAGCTCTAGTGGAGCCCGGTACGCGGAGCGAAAAGAAGACGAGACGCAAGATGACTGGCCCCAAGGCCTCTTGAGACGACTTTACCAGACTAGCCGCGATTCATGCATCCTTCTACTCGACGTCCGCGGTGAGACACTTAAGACCTTTTTGAGCGGCCTGCGCGAAGGAGCGAAAATGAGGAGAGCATCGGAATCGGCCAGGAAGACAGGGGGCGCGAGTGATTCCGGTCATTCGGGATCAAGCTGGGTCCCGCAGGAGAAGGGCGCTCACCGGACATGAGTCGATGCAGGCATGACAGGCACCGCACTGCAAGGGGTCGAGGACAGCGCTGGGGAGCGATGCGATGATTGTATCGAACCCTCGCATGGCAAAGGTCAAGAACGACTTACCGTGCTGCCTCTCGCAAACATGGATGCACCTGCCGCACAAGACACACCTGGCTGTCACGTACTCGATCAAGGGGTGCGGGTGAGCGGGGACGGCGTCACGATCGATATGCTCGAAGCGTCTTGGCCGCAGCCGCACCCCTAGCAGTCGCGCCAGCTTTTGGAGATCGCAGCGTCTGTTGGAGGGGCACTTGCGGCATTCGGCCCGGTGGACGGAGAGGAGCAGCCTTAATGCCGTCTGCTGAAGGCGTCTCACCGGCGGCGTGTCGGTTCGGACGATCATGCCTTCCTTGACGGGGACCGTGCAGGAGGGAACAGGCTTGGGCTTGTCCGAAAGCTCCACGAAGCACAGTCTGCACGACGCGTGGGGTTTTTCCATCGTATTGAGATAACAAAGATTCGGGATGTAGATTCCGTTGCGCAGACACACTTCGAGGAGGTTCTCTCCCTCCTCCGCTTCAATCTTCTTTCCATCAACGACCAGCCAAACCATTTGCACTCATTCCTTGAGGCGTTCGATCCTGGGTGCCAGCGAGGGGGGTGATACCTTTTTCACGGCGTCGTATTCCGTGGGGCATGCCGACACGCATTCACCACACTTGACGCACATGTCCTGGTCGATGGCCTTTTTCCGGCCTTTGGTTGTGAAGATGGCGTCGACGGGGCAGGAGCCCACGCAGGCTTCGCAGCCCCTGGCACAGCGCTCGAGATCAATGTAGAAGGCCGTCAGCGGCCGGCACATGAGGGCCGGGCATCGCTTCTCGTTGATGTGCGCTTCGTACTCGTCCCGGAAGTACTTGAGCGATGTGATGATGGGATTGGGCGCCGTCTTGCCGAGTCCACACAGGGAGCCGTCCTTGACGTCGGCGCAGAGCAGTTCGAGGAATTCCAAGTCCTGAGGACGGCCTTCGCCTCGCGTGATGCGGTCGAGGGTGTCGAGGAGGTGGCGCGTGCCGATGCGACAGAAGGTGCACTTCCCGCAGGATTCCTTTTGGGTGAATTCCAGGAAGTAGCGCGCGACGTTGACCATGCAGCTTTCATCGTCCATGACGACCATGCCCCCCGACCCCATCATCGCTCCAGCCTTGGTGAGGGAGTCGAAGTCAACGGGGGTGTCAAGAAAAGCTTCCGGCAGGCATCCTCCCGAAGGTCCCCCGATTTGAACCGCTTTGAAGCTGCGTTGTTTGGGAACTCCGCCGCACATGTCGAAGATCAGAGTCCTTAGGGTGGTCCCTGTGGCGATTTCCACGAGACCGGGGTGAACGACCTTTCCCACCACACTGAAAATTGCCGTGCCCGGGCTTATGGGGCTCCCGATCTTACGGTACCACTTCCCCCCATGCCGCAGAATGAGTGGAATGGAAGCAAGTGTCTTGACATTGTTGATCACCGTTGGCCTGCCCCAAAGGCCGGACTGCACGGGATAAGGCGGTCGATGCTGGGGCATGCCTCGCCTTCCCTCCAGCGATTGGATCAAGGCGGTTTCCTCGCCGCAAACGAAGGCGCCGGAGCCTTGGAAGACACGGACGTCCAAAGGATGGGGCGTGCCGAGCAGAGAGGATCCGAGGATGCCCAGGTCCTCTGCGTCTTGGATTGCCTTGGTCATCATGCTGACCGCAAGCGGATATTCCGCGCGAACATAAATGACCGCATCTTCGGCACCGATTGCCAGGGCGCAGATCGCGAGCCCCTCCAACACTTGATGGGGATTGCTTTCCAACAGGGTGCGATCCATGTACGCGCCGGGATCGCCCTCGTCCGCGTTGCAGATCACCGTTTTCCCGGGCGAAGCACTGTCTCGGCCATACTGCCACTTCAGTCCCGTGGGGAACCCCGCCCCACCTCGCCCTCTCAGACCAGACTCCAGAACTTCCCGGATGATGTCTTCGGGGGGCATGGTGAGGGCCTGGTACAACCCCGTATAACCATCCTTGGCGATATAGTCGTAGATGCTGGAGGGGTTGATTCGGCCGCACAAGTCCATCACAACCCGCTCTTCCAGGTGGAAGCGTGGGTAGTCGGTGAGCACAGGCAGGAGATCGTTGGCTTCCGTTGCTCCCAGGACGAATTCGAAAACCGGGTCACCCTCAAGCAAAAAGCTGCGCACAAGGACCTTGGCCTTTCCCGGCGTAACGTTGGGATAGGCTATAGGTGGAAATCCCGGCTTGTGGATGACCACGAACGGCTCTGCATAACAGTGGCCGATGCAGCCGACCGGGACCACCTTCGCTTCGATCCCGATTTCCTCCATCTCTTTCAGGAATGCCGCCCTGGTCTCTTCAGCGCCCGCCGCAATGCCGCAGGTAGCCATTCCGATGGAGATGATCGTTTCACGGCCTTCTCCGCGGGCTTCCATGCGATTTCGAGCCTCGGACTTGAGCCTCGAAAACATGTCCTCCAGGGCTAGGCTGCTATTCTTGCTCACTCGTGCGACTCGCTGTCTCGGCCTGCATCTTTTCGATTTCAAACCCCAAAAGAATACCTTCCACCTTGCTGGGTGCCATATGACCGTGGGCTGATTCATCGACGATCGCAACCGGTGCCAAGGCGCAACAGCCGACGCACGCCACTCGTTCCAGGCTAAACTCACGATCGGGGGTTGTCTCACCATCCTTGATGCCGAGCTTCCGCTCGAAATTCTCCAGGATGATGTCGGCCCCTACCACGTGGCAGGCCGTTCCCAAACAGACTTTAATCTGGTGTTTGCCTGGAGGGTGAAATCGAAATTGATTGTAAAAGGTTGCGACGCCATAGATCTCACTGGCTGAAAGATCAAGGTGCTCGGCCACAAGCTGCATCGCAACAGGAGGCAAATAGCCGAGCTGTGACTGAATCCTCTGGAGGATCGGGATCGCATTGTCACGGGTGGTTGGAAACGTGGCAAGGAGGTCCCCAACCGCTCGCCGTATTTCCGCCTCTTCGCCATTGGGAGAAAAAGGGGTCATGGAGCTGCCTGCCTCATATTCGACAGAGCCCGGGGGTTTGATTTGCCACCCTGCTCGTGGCCCGGGCTTCGACCGATCGTCGGGGTGGTCTGACTCTTTCCTGCTAGACTATGGTATCACATTCATCAACGGGGTTGAATTGGGAGGACACTCTAGCACCATACCTTCCTCTGTCCTGCGGTCAGAAATAGCGTCTCACAATCTCTGCCAACCGTTCGGGACGCAAGATCATGATTTCATTTTGCAGCAATTTCTGCAGGTAGTAATCATCCGCTCGGTAATGCTGCGCCATATTCTGGCGGTTGATCACTCGCAAGAAGCATCGAAGATCTGAAGTCTTTTGTCCCAGTGGGCCGCTGAAGCAGGAGAAATTGAACGTCGAGAAGCCGAGATCGTGGTAAGCCCGCAGGACCCTGGAGAGCCCATTGGCGAGCCCCTCCACTTCCTTGCTGCTCCATTCGAGAAAGTTGGTTTTCTCAGGCAATACGGCATTGATCTCGTTGACTCCCATCGGCGAGAACGCTGCGAGCCAACTGCTCCCCCCCAGTTCTCCGATCCATCGTTCGCCGCTCGTCTCTTCGGCGGTGACAAGATCCTCCCAATAGCAGGACTCGTTTCTGGCACGGTAACTGGCAGACAGCTCGATCAGTTGCCGATGATGCGTGAAGGGGCGAGGAGAGCCGAGGATCTGTAAATGAGGATGCATCACGCTGGATCCAGAGGGAAGCAGGTAATTTGCGTTAATCGTAAAATACTCAATTTCGGGATCCACCTCCGAACATCGACGGATGAACTCTCTGGAGCACTCAAACGCGTCCCGGAGGAGCTCGGGCTCAAATTCGTCCAGGGTGCGGAAATGGCGGGACCCCAGCATGATCACCGCATGGTAGGCCGCTAAGGGAAAAAGGTTGGGAAAGGCCACGACCTCACCGCGGATCAACCGTCCTTCGGGCAAGAGATCTTCTGCGTAGCGAGGGGTGGTGGTGGACCAGCGGCCGTCACACAAAAAGCATGTGGGCTGGGTGCTTTCCACCAATTGCTTGAGGTAATCCATGTCGGTGGGATGGAAGAGAACCGACGATTTGTCCTCCATCGCTGCATTGAAGATGGACTGCCCCTTCGTGAGTGGGTCGATCCGAATTTCAATCTCCTGTTGGTCCAATTGCCCTCCCTTGAGAGGACTGTGGAAGCGTGCTCGCTGCGACCAGCGCTCAAAGGATATTCCGGCCATGTCAACCTCTTTGGATTTCTTCCCGGGTGAAGGGTCAACTGGAATGCAAAAGAGCTCTTTGGGCTCGAGACCTCCTCGAGCTTCGCGCGAAGATCTCTCATCCCGACCGCGTATACCGTGAGCAGAGTCTACGCGTCCTTCACGGACAGGTCAACGCCGTGATCCACTCCGTGGTGTTTTCGATGTCCTTTTTGGGCGTGCGTCTGTTTGAGGGAGCCGAAATCTCGTGACAAATTTGAGTCAAGGATCGACATGATTTGTCACCAAAAGGAAGTTGACGGCGAGGAGGTTTGACTGGGGGGCCTTCACCGCTTCCGCAAACAGGCAAGGGGTGTCAGGAAGGCTTCTGCAAGGGCCCGCCGAGCCCTTGCAGAAGCGAGGCTGTCAATCTATGAGACTCGTCAGGGGATAAGACCCGTGACCGTATTGTTCGTCTCATCGGATTCCTCCACCCGGCTCTCCGAGTCGATGACGGCCAAGAGGTACTGACCACTGTAGACGATGGTGGAGGAGCGCTTGCTGATAGTGATGTCTTTGTACGCGCCTGGAGCCAGCTGTCGCACCGCAGCGCCTCCCAGATACTGCGTCTTCTCTTCTCCGTCCACCGAGCGATAGAGAAGGACCTTGAACGTTCCCGCAACAGCGTCGCCGGTGTTCACGACGCGGAGTGTGCCGCGCATCTGATGACCGGACCTAAGGCCGGAAACCTTGGTGAAGCTCCCCTCCAGATCAGGACGCGGCGTGGTGACGGGGGTGGGAGGGGGCTCCGGATTCGGGCTGGGATCCGCACAGGAGAATTCCACGTAATTGGCCGAGTAGCCCACCTGGCTGATGCCGTAACGGATGCGCATGTAGCCGTTTTCCCCCCAACCCGTGCCCCAGGAATTCCTCAGAATCCAGTACCCGTTGTCAGGCCCCAGATCATCGTTCCAGCCGACGAGAACAATGGCGTGATTGATGGTTCCGGACTCGTTCGCATTGAAGATGCCAGACGAATAAGCCTGGAATTTTGGACCGACATAAACGGCGGCTGCAACTGGACCATAAGTGAAAATGGCCTGCTTGATCGCTTGGACGGTTGGCCTGGGGCTGCCGGTTACGCCGATATATTTTCTCGAGAGCTTATAGGGATGGCTGTAAGGCCCGCCGCAGGGCGCATTGGATGCTTTGTAGGGAAAGCTCGACTCGAGGACCGCTCCGGACTGGCTGTCGTTGGTCGGGGTGGTATCCCAGTGATAGTCGTGAGCCCACCAGCCTCCGCTGCAGCTCCACCCGTCGCGGTTGCAGGATACCAGGTATTGCTCAGAAAGATCGACTGTGGCGCCGCATTGAAGCTTGATCTGGCTCTCCAACGGGGCAGCCGTGGCAAAAGCCCAGCAGCTTCCGCACCCGCCCTGGTTCTTGATGGGGGTCGTCCCGCCCAGCTCTCTCCAGTCGAACGACGTCGGGAGCGCCTGTAACGGGGCTGCGGACAGCCGCTCGAAAACCGCATTCGCTTCCCAGCCTTCCGGCTCCTTGAGTCCGCATAGCTCGCTCATCGGACGCTCCATCGCCGAGGAATAACCCACCCTGAAAGTTTGCCCCTGGCTCGTTATCTCCCTCTGGAGCCTGGTCAATTGCCGTTCCGTGGCTGCATTGGGCGAACTGTAAACAATTGATTGTGCATAGGTCGTCAGCGGGCTCAAAACGAGCGACAGCAGCGCAATCCCCCGACAGATGCTTCGAGCTCTAACCATTGTTTCTCCTTAATCCTCTCAGTCATGAACGATCTTCCCCGGCAGTGAAGGGGTACAGTGACCGAGCAACATGCACTTTGAGTGCCACCCGACGGTGCCCGGTTGGGTCGGTCACCGATCCTGGATGGATGAAACGGTGAGGTCAGGTCGGGGAGCATCCAGGGCAAGGCCTTTGCCTTCAAGGAGGAAGCCAACCGAAGGACCGAGCTCTGCCGCTGGCCATGGAGCAGCGAAAGAGCAGGACCAAGAGGGGCCTCTCAAATACGGATCCGTAATTCGTTCTCCTTATTCCGTCCATCCGAAGTCACCTTGCTCCATCTCACACGAGTGCTTGGGTACGTAGTTCATGGTAGGAGATGGTTTTCCGGAGAGCGGCATCGGAGCCGATGAGCTCATGCCTGGCTCAACAAGGTCGAGATGGCTGTAGGCGCTTCGCAGAAGGGTGTTTTCGGTGCGACAGCGGCCTTTGGCGCTCCGGTGGCTGCAGAAAGATCCGTCGGTCACAGGTGGCAGTCGCCACATCGGGAATCTACGGTGCTCCCCCTTGATGAATCGAGCTTGACTATGTCATACTACGTACGCAATATTATGGTGGCAGTAAGTATCAGCATCCCGAAGGGACTGGCTGGGTCGTGGTGCTCGAACCACATGTGCAAGGAGGAGAAAATGTCCAGGCTGCGCACGGCACGAGGTCGTTGGGTGGCGGCTATGGCGGTTGCCGCCGCGATGCTTGCGACCGTTTTACTTGAGCAAGGGAGCGCACAGTCCTGCAAAGAGACGTTTACGGCGGAGGTGGTGGCACTCGATCAGCCGTTCTTCTACAATCGACTCGGGGCCTTGAACGCCAACGGGATGATGTATGCCCTTCGTCGCGATGTTGTGGACAAAAGGACAGGCCTCCCGGAATCGGCGGGCGGAGCTCTTCTGCCCGGCAACGTGATGCTCAGGCCGGACAAACGGCCGCGTCCGATCGTGCTACGCATGAGCGCAGGCAGCTGTCTCGAGATCAACTTCACCAATTTGCTGAGCCCCACCCCGTTTATTGCCCCTGCTCCCGGGGGCGGGCAGGTCGACGATCAGCCACTCACCCGGGAGGCGTCGATCCATGTCAATGGCATGCAGCTAGTTCGGTCGATCGCAGACGACGGCTCTTTCGTGGGCAAGAATGCGAGCAGCCTGGCCGGGCCGGGGCAGAGCAAGACCTACACGTTTTTCGCCGAGTACGAGAATACGTACTTGCTTTACAGTATGGGAGCGACGGTCGGTGGTGAAGGAGGAGCCGGGACCATCACCTTTGGTCTTTTCGGAGCGGTGAATGTCGAGCCCGCCGGATCCGAATGGTACCGGAGTCAGTTGACCCGCGAGGAAATGGATCTCGCCACGGAGAAAAATCTCGATGGGAGCCCCAAGCTAACGGCCCAGAATCACCCCATCCTCAACTACGACGCCGTCTACCCCAATACCCAGCTCTATATCGATGAAGGCAAAGCGGGCCTCCCCATTCTCAAGATGACCCAGGGGAACAGTCTTGTGCATTCGGACATCAACGCGATCATCACGGGGCCGGGGCGCGGCAACTTCATCAGCGGAGCCCATTATCGCTCAACACCGGTGAATCCGGACCAGGAAAAGCCGTTCAGGGAGTTCACCGTCATCTTTCATGACGAGGTCTTTGCCATTCAATCGTTTGCCGGCTTTTTCGGGGATCCGGTCTTGCTGCACACCCTTGCCGGGGTCCGGGATACCTTCGCCATCAACTATGGTACCGGGGGCATCGGCGCGGAAATCCTCGCCAATCGTCTGGGCGTGGGCCCCATGTGGGACTGCAATGAATGCAAGTATGAGGAGTTCTTCCTAACCTCCTGGGCCGTCGGGGATCCGGCGATGATCGTGGACATCCCGGCAAATGCCGGGCTGGAGATCCTGGCTCCCGGGCAGGTTCCGGATCCGGAGCTCGTGGGGCAGAAAGCGACTAAGGCGCTCTATCCCGAGGATCCAGCCGGCGTGCACCACAGCTACATCAACGATCATGTGAAGATGCGCAACCTCCACGCCGGGCCCAAGGAACAGCACATGTTCCACCTCCATTCACACCAGTGGGTCTTCTCTCCGCAGAATGACAACTCGTCCTATCTCGACGGACAGACCATTGGGTCCGGATCGGGATACACCTACGACATCGCCAACGGTGGCAGCGGCAACCGCAACAAGACCCCCGGAGATGCCATTTTTCATTGCCATTTCTATCCGCACTTTGCCCAGGGCATGTGGGAGCTGTGGCGCGTTCACGATGTATTCGAGCAGGGAACGGTGCTCCACGCCAAGGTCAATCCCTTCGACATGAACGCGCCGATCACCGGGGCCCGTGCCTATCCCGATGGTGAAATTGAGGCTGGAACGCCCATCCCCGGCGTCGTTCCCATTCCGGGAATCCCGATGGCGCCCATGCCGGGACCGGCTACCGTGGTCGCGGGGAGCACGCTCACACCGCCGCTTCCCGGAAGCCAGATCGATTTAGCCGGCAACCCGCTGGCGGCGCCCTCCGACAATCCGGGCTATCCGTTCAACATCGCCGCCGTGGCCGGCCACCGCCCCGCGACTCCCCCCTTGGATTTGATCGATGATGGCGGTCTCCCAAGGCATGTCATCAGCGGACCGTTGGGAGCCAACGCCGACCTCAACCAAACCGAGCATGTCGAAAGCCGGCTGGATTTCAGCAAAGTGCTTCACGAGGCCTCCGCGATCCAGTATCCCGAGACAGGAACGCCGGCTGAAAACATCGCGATGCAGTTCCATGAGATCAAGTTCCATGACACCTTTCTGCCGGACGGGACCGCTGCAACCGGCCCGAACGGTTTCCGCACGAACGGCCAGACGCGGAAGCCCGGGGCGCCTTACGCCGAGCCTTGCCTCGACGACAACGGGGAGCTCATCAAAGCGGGCACCAACCCCTTCTTTCGCGGGGAGACGGCATCGACGCCTCAGAACGTCCAGTTCGGCGCCGACAACCCCAGGGTCTACAAGGCTGCCAATATTCAGCTCGACATGATCTTCAACAAGGTCGGCTACCATCACCCGCAGCAGCGCATCATCTCCCTGTGGGAGGATGTGGCCCCCACACTGGATGGGAGTCGACCACCCGAGCCCTTCGTCATGCGTCTGAACACGTTGGACTGTGCCGTCTATTATCACACGAACCTCGTTCCGAGCATCTATGAGCTGGACGACTACCAGGTTCGCACGCCCACGGACGTGATCGGACAGCACATCCACATGGTCAAATTCGACGTGACCGCCGCGGATGGAGCCGCCAACGGCTTCAATTACGAAGACGGCACCCTGAGTCCCGACGAAGTGCGCGAGCGCATCGCAGCCATCAACAACGGGCCGGGTCTCACACCGTTTAACGGGGGGGCGCCCCGGAAAGATCTGGAAGCGCAACCCCATCCCTTCTTCAGTACGGGACCCGACGGGCGATGGCTGGGGGCCAGAACGACCATCCAGCGGTGGTTTGCGGATCCGGTTTTGAACAACAAGGGGGAGGATCGAACGCTCGGTGTTGTTTTCACGCACGACCATTTTGGGCCATCCACGCATCAGCAGGTGGGTCTTTACGGAACGCTCCTCATCGAGCCCGCGGGATCGCAGTGGAGGCACAACGAAACGGGCGAAATGCTCGCAACCCGCGACGACGGAGGGCCTACGACCTGGCAGGCGGCCATCATCGGGGGCAACAACCCCCTGGATGGTCCGAGCTTCCGGGAGTTCTATCTCGAGTGGTCCGACTTTCAGCATGCCTACAAAGCGGATTTCGACGGCGTGGCCGACGCGGACAGCTTTCGCAAGGCCATCAACCCGGTGGTGCGCGTCGAGGCTCCCGGGGCGACGGCAAACAACCCCGGGGACGTGCTGCAGTTTGCCGAGCTGTGTCCAGGGGGGGCGCCCAGGCCTTGTCCTGAAGCCATCAATGCGAAGGGTCACACCATGTACGTGACCAACTACCGAAACGAGCCGGTGGGGCTGCGGGTTTTCGATCCCGCCAAGCCCAACCCGGTGACGGGGATTCCGGGCGGACAGGCGGATGGCCTCGCAGGGGACCTCGCGTTCGCTTTTTCGTCGGATCCCTCGATCCAACGGGTTATCCCCGAGCTGAACGACCTCATGCAGGCTGCCGTGCGCTCGACGACGTACGCGGAAGCCAATCCAGCCAACCTGGGCAACACGATCAGCATCGGGCCTCCCATAGGGGGCACGCCTCAGCTTACGGCCGACGTGCTCAAGAGCGATCCGGCGACCCCCACCCTGCGCGTTTACCAGGGAGACAAGGTGCGGATCAAGCTTCAGACCGGAGCGACGGAAGAAGCCCACAACATCACGATCCACGGCTTGAAATGGCTTCAGGAGTTCGCCAACTTCAATTCGGGCTGGCGCAACACGCACCAGATGGGCATCAACGAGCAATTTCAGCTGCGAACGCCCATCATTGCGGACAAGGGCCAGGTGGGAGGCGTGGCGGATTATCTGTATACCATGAATGCCGGCTCCTTCGGGTATTGGAGCGGCGCATGGGGGTTCCTGCGGAGCTATTCCGAGCAGCGTCCCGACCTCTTCGCCTTGCCGGGGAGCAGCCCGACCGATCCACCTTTTATCGAGAACCTCGATGAGTTTGACAACGATCGACTGTTCGTCGGTGCGTGCCCGAGAACCGCTCCACGCAGACGCTTTGACGTCACCGCGGCGCAGGCCAAGGACATTCTGCCCACGACCGTGAACGTCAACGGGAGGCCCATCAACACGCTGATTTACAATGCAAGAGCCGACGTGGTTCCCGATTTCAATCCGCCACCCGACCCCCAGCCGGATCCCGGCGACCCCGGCGGGAGCACCTTTGAGGGCGGGAGCGGTCCCCTCCACAATCCGACGGCGCTGATGTATGTCCGGACGAGCGATTTAGATCCACGCACGGGCAAATTGAAGACAAGTGTACCCATCGAGCCTCTCATCCTTAGGGCGAGGGCTGGCGAGTGCATCGAAGTGACGCTGCGCAACCGTCTGCCGATCCAGATCGAGGATCTGCCCGGGTGGCACATCATGGGCGGGATTGTCGACAAGAGCGAGAATCCCAAAGTAACCTTCAACATGAACGACCTCCGGCCTTCGAGTCACGTGGGCCTTCATGCTCAGCTCCTCGAATATGACATCACCCGGAGCGACGGTGCGAACGTCGGGGTCAACCCGGTGCAGACAGCTCCCCCCGGCGGAATCGTTCAGTATCGCTGGTATGCCGGGGATATCCGACTCCAGCGCACGGTGGGCAACCGGTTCCGCCTGCTTGCCACGCCCGTTGAGTTTGGAGGTCTGAACCTTCTTCCGGCGGACCGGATCGAGCAGGGCGGCAAGGGTCTTGTGGGGGCAATGGTCATCCATCCGAGAGGGAGCACTTTCCTCGAGGATCGCAATTCCAGGGCTTCGGCCACCGTCAGGGGGCCGGGATTGCTGCTCAGAGGCGTGAGGGATTTCGTGGCGGTGCTTCAGAATGAAACCCAGCTGTATTACGCCGATACCAACAACCCGGTGCCCATGACAGGCGGCGCGGAAGGGCGCTTCGCCGAAGACATGAGCGAAGATTCCGGCCAGAAGGGTATCAACTACAAGGCCGAGCCCGCATGGTTCCGTCTCGGGCTTCCTCCTCATCTGCCATTGGGTCTCATTCATCGGGCTGTTCCTCAGAGCAGGCTGTTCTCCAACCTCCAGGTCGGGGGAGACCCGCAGACCCCGATCTTCCGAGCCAATGTCGGCTCACCGTCGCGCTTTCACTTCGTGGTTCCAACGGGCACATCGCGCTTCGGCGTCCTTGCCCTTCATGGACACCTGTGGCAGCGTGAGCCATACAACAGCAACCCGATCATCGGAGGGCCCACCGCAATCGCCAACAACCCGACCTCCCAGAAAATCGGGAGCCAGGAGGGGCTTGGTCCGAGCAGTCATTACGATATCGTGCTCGAGCACGGTGCGGGCGGCGCTTTTAAAGTCAGAGGGGATTATCTCTATCGGATGGAGGATGGCTTCAAGAATCTCGACGGGCAGTGGGGGATCTTCCGGGTGCAATAGAGAAGGGCTCACCTTGGGGCGAGGGATTCGGATGCTGAAGGGGTGCAGGAGGACAATGGGCCTGCGCCCCTTCTATTTCGGAGTACGCCGCCTCGACGAGATGAGGTCGTCGGCGATTCTGAATGATGCCGGCGCCTCTCGGATGCTCGCAAGAGGTCCGCGGTCTCTTCTCTCATTTTGACTTGCCTCCCGCGTATAGCTATGTTGAGCCTGGGAACGGAAAGCGTGGAGGGCCGCGGATACACGTGGAGGAATCGGAAATGATCAGGCTTTTGGGGAGAAGTCGATTGACGGTGGTCGCCATCGCTTGGATTGGGCTTGCGTGCCTCGCTCGGGCGGGGCACGGAGGCGAGCCCGAGCTGAATCAGGCCGTTTCCGCGAGCCCGCCGGCTTCAGGCGTGAGCGAATCCGCGGGAGAGCCGGTGACTCAGAAGATGACCCACCAGAATGCCGAGGTTGAATTCTCGATCGCTCCCGAGCACGGCAACGTGATCACGGAGGGCGAGCAGGCGATCCTCCGGCTTTCGATCAAGGACGCCACGACGGGAGAGCCGCTTTCCTCGCTGAATCCTGCCCTCTGGCTCGACCTCGATAAACCGGTCCTCCAAGAGAAGGGGGGAAGGTCCATCAGTTGCAAGGAGAAGATTGGCCTGTACCTTCAGGGATCCCTCAGCTACCGACCGGACCTCGACCTGAGCTCGTATTTCATCCTGTCCCTGAACAACGACGCGTCGATCTCGGTGACGGATCCCATTGTGAGCTTTAGCGGTGTGACCCAGTTGTACACGATGGTCTATCTGAAACGTCCCGGTGAGGACTGGGCCTCCTCTCCGGACGATAAGACCCTCTTCGTCACCATGCCGAGGGCGGACCAGGTTGCCGTGATCAGTACGGAAACCTTTAAAGTGCTCAAGAACGTGGATGCCGGCGAAAATCCTACCCGGATCGTTCTCCAGCCGGATGCACGCTATCTGTGGATCGGGAACGACTCCCCGGATCCTGCGAAAAGCGGGGTGACCGTGATCGACGCCGAATCCCACTCGGTGGCTGCGCACATCGCGACGGCACCGGGCCACCACGAAATTGCATTCACCGATGACAGCCTGCTCGCATTCGTGAGCAACAGCAAGGATGGCACGCTCTCGATCGTCGACGTAGCCGGACTCCGCAAAAGCGTGGACCTGAAGGTCGGGGTCGACCCGGTCTCGATGGCTTATTCCCGCCTGAGCAAGTCGCTCTTCGTGGCCAACACCGGTGACGGCTCCCTAGTGGTGGTGGACGGCAATTCCCGCAAGATCGTGCGGACCGTGAAGCTTGAGCCGGGGTTGCGCGTCGTTCGGGTCTCCCCGGATGGCCGTTACACCTTCGTGGGCAATGCCAAAACGAATCAGCTGCTCATTCTGGACGCCGCCACTCACGAAGTGATTCGCACCGTTGACGTGGACAAGGAGCCGGACCAGATCACCTTCACCAAGGAGTTCGCCTACATTCGCTGCAAGGGCTCTGAAGCGGTGATCCTGGTCCCCTTGCGGCAGGTTGGAAAAGGCGCTGCCCCCGCCATCAGCCGCATCACCTATGGACAGCAGGCCCCGGCGGTTTCCCCGAATCATGCCTTTGCCGACGCCATTGTGCCCACCCCGGAAGACGGCCACGTGCTCATCGCCAACCCAGCGGACCGAATGATCTACTACTACATGGAGGGAATGCAGTTTGCCATGGGAAGCTTCCGCAGTTATGGTGGGACGGTCCAACGGGCGGTACGTGTGGTGGACAGGAGTGTTCGGGAGGTGGCGCGCGGCGTCTATGGCTCCAAGGTGCGCGTGCCCGGGCACGGTCGCTACCAGGTTGCCTTGCTCCTGGATAGCCCGAGGATCCTGCACTGCTTCGAATTCACGGCCAAGGCAAACCCTGTTTTGGCGGAAAAGGCTTTGCAGGCTCCAACCATCCAAATGATCACCCGGCAGCGAAAGATGAAAGTGGGGGAGCGCTTCGTGCTCCAGTTCAAGCTCGTGAAAACGCGCAGGAGCGATCCCGTCATCGGGGTAAAGGACCTGACCGTCCAGGCCACCCTCGCTCCGGGCAACTGGTTTGAGAAATACACCGCTTCCGAGGTCGGGGACGGTGTTTATGAGGTGGCGTTCACGCCCCAGCGGCCGGGCTCCTATTACCTCACCTTTTCATCGAATGAATTGCGGATGGACGCACGCCATTTTCCCCACTGGGTGCTGCTGGCCTCAAAACCGTAACCCTTGGCTCCACTTATGGATGGATCGGAGTCTGGAGCCGCGGATCCTCAAACAGGAGAGACCTCCGTAAAGGTGAATGGAGACCATGGTGCTCAAGAAAGCCTGCTCTTGTATCCTTCTGGGGTGCGCCTTGCTGTTTCTTGTAAACGGTGGTGCGCGTGGGTCCGGTCCATCGAACGATGCGAAGACGGTGGAGATCGAGCTCTCCGACCTGGAGCTTTGGGATCAGGATGGGAAGAACGTCCGCTTTAAGAGCGACGTGATTGGAGATCGGGTGGCTGCGATCGTGCCATTTTACACCAATTGCACCACCGCTTACCCAATCCTCATCTTCGTGTTCGGAAAGCTGCAGGAGCATCTCGGAGAGCTCCTCGGCAAGGAGGTTGTGCTGGTATCGGTGAGCGTAGACCCTCGGACGGATATTCCGGTGAGACTCAAGGCTTTCGCCTCGCGCAAGAAGGCTAGACCGGGCTGGGTGTTCGTCTCGGGGGAACGGAGCAACCTGGCCAAGATTCTGGACGGGATCGGAGTCCAGTACATCGTGGGTCAGAGCCTGGATGAGCACAACCACATTCCGCTCACGATGGTCGGGGACCCTCGCGGGACGTGGAAGCGGTTCTACGGGTACCCGTCTCCGGAAGTGCTCCTCGAGGAGATCAACCGTCTGCTTGCTTCTCGCGGAGAGCACGCCCCGAAAGAATGAGAGACGCCGAGGTGCTCTTATGACGTACTCAGCCATGGCGCGGCTCTTCGTACTCCTCCCGCTGCTTGCGGGTCAGGTCGCCTACGCCGATCCACCGTCCGTCCCCCTTTCCGACCTCCAAGCCCGGG
Organism: uncultured Syntrophobacteraceae bacterium; assembly: GCA_964538515.1. Classification (GTDB taxonomy): domain Bacteria; phylum Desulfobacterota; class Syntrophobacteria; order Syntrophobacterales; family Syntrophobacteraceae; genus CALBZH01. The sequence continues at coordinate 20,926 of CAZIEW010000054.1, read as the reverse complement.
GAAAACAGGTTTACACGGTCACGAGCAGTCCGTCCGGCGGCGAGATCACTGCTTTCTTGAAGATCAGCTCCGTCCAAGCGCCTGGTGAGGCCATGCCCTGCGTCAACTGCCATGGGGCGGACGGGCTCGGTCGGCCGGAAGGTGACATCGTTCCCGGCAACATTTCCTGGAAGGAGCTGGCCAAGCCATACCGGGTCAGGCTGCCCGGTGGGCGCGAGCGGCCTTCGTACACCGACGAGGCCCTTGCGCGGGCGATCACCGAAGGGGTCGACCCGGCAGGGAACAATCTTGCGCCGAGTATGCCCCGCTACAGCATGCCACGGGAAGACCTCGATGCGCTGATCGCCTATATCAAGATCCTTGGCGGCGAGCAGGAGGTCGGGGTGACCGATGGCAGCATCCGGCTGGCAACCGTCCTGCCCATGCACGGCCGAATGTCCGAAGCCGGCAAAGCGATGGAATCCATGATCAAAGCCTACCTGGCCGACGTGAACGGCAAGGGGGGCGTGTACAGTCGACGGCTGGAGCTGGAGGTCCTCGACTACGGTGAGTCCGGTCAATCGGCTCTTGCAGCGGTGAAAGGGCTGGTGGAGCGCAGCGAGACGTTCGCTCTCATCGCCCCGTTCTTGGCTGGAGCCGACGAGGAGATCGCCGAGCTTGCCAATGCGGCCGGCCTTCCGATTGTCGGGCCGCAGACGCAGTATCCGCTGACCGCCGCACAACTCAACCGGAGTGTGTTCTACCTCTTCCCCGGTCTGAGGGAGGAGGCAATGGTGCTTCTGGACTTTTCGACCGTCTCGGGGCCGGGCAAAGGGCGTCCCTTTGCCATCGTCAGCGCCGATCACGCCGTGTCCCAAAGCGTCCTGGACACCGTGCTCGATGCCGCTCGTCACAAAGGGCTCCAGCCCGTTCAGCCTATAGCCTATAGGGCCGGCGCGCTGGATGGCTCCCGAGTGAGTCTTGATCTGAAGGCAGCGGGGGTTGGCGCGGTGCTGTTTCATGGAGCCCCCGACGACCTGAATGCTTTGGCCGAGGGATCGGTCGCCGCCGATTGGCATCCCCAAGTGCTCCTCTGGGGAGCCCCCGTCAACATGAGCGTGTTCAACGCGGCCACCCTGTTGGACCAGGGTCTCTTTCTTGCCTACCCCGTCCTCCCCTCGGACCAGTCGCCCGCAGGAAGCCGGGAGATTTCGCGTCTCATGGATGCACACGGTCTGCCCAAGGGACCGTTCAGGGCTCAATTGTCCGCTTTTTGCGCCTGCAAGATCTTGATGGAAGGATTGAAAGCGGCTGGCAGGCAGCTCACGCGAGAAGGATTGATCTCGGCTCTCGAGCGGCTCTATGAGTTTGAGACAGGCCTCACGCCCAAGATCACTTATGGTCCCAACAGGCGCATCGGTGCATTGGGGGCATACATTCTGAAAGCGGACGGTGCGAAAAAAGACCTCGTTCCCGCAAGCGGGTGGATCGTTCCCTCATCTCCCTCATCTCCCTCATCTCCCTAAGCTCCCCGCAGGGACAGCACGACATGACTCTCTCGGAAGTCGCCGAGCCTGACATGTTCCCCTCAGTCGATCAACTGGTAACTTGGGGAGTCTGTTCGGTAGTCATCTATTTGTGACTGATTTTCAGACTCACGATGGAGATGCGGTATCGAAGAAATCGCGCCCGGCGTCGCAGGAATAAGGCGGCCAAGTTGTCATGAGCCACCGCTCATACAAACCAGACTCTCGGCTGCGCAGCGGGACGGTGCGGCGGTGCGGCGTCTCCGCTGGGTAGTGATGACCCCGACATGGGCTCGAGGCCAGTGGGCCAGGGACGAGGAGCGAATGCCCCCGAAGGGGAGAGGGTTCAACGGGGCTCCGCGGGCGAGCCCTGACGGGCAGTGCGAAAGACCTCCTTCAACTGAGCCAGGTTGAAGGGCTTGGTGACGATGCCCACGAAGCCATGCTCTTCGTAATGGGCCATGATGGGATTGTTGGAATAGCCGCTGGAAACGATGGCCCGAACGGAAGGGTCGATGCGCTTCAGCTCACGAATCGCTTCCTTGCCGCCCATTCCTCCGGGGACCGTCAGGTCCAGAATGACGAAGTCAAACGGGTGCTTTTCCCGAACGCCCTGTGCATAGACGTTCACCACCTCTGCCCCATCTCGAGCGAAGGCGACTTCGCACCCTAGAAGCTTCAACATCGCGCCAACGACGTTTCTCACCATTTCCTCATCGTCCATGACAAGCACGCGCATGCCCTCCGATGTTGCGCCGAAGCCCTGGCATGAGGTCCGCTCCTCCGCGAGAGCCTCCATCCTGGCCGGCAGGTAGAGTCGAAAGGTGCTCCCCTTGCCGACCTCAGAGTCGACGGTAATCGTCCCGCCGTGACCTTTCATGATGGAATAGGCGACCGCCAGCCCAAGACCGCTCCCCGTCTCCTTCGTGGTGAAATAAGGGTCGAAGATGCTCGCGAGATGCTGAAACGGAATGCCGCAGCCATGGTCCTGAACGGTGATCACAAGGTGGGGGCCGGAGCTCAAGGGCAGTCGCATGTCGCCACCCAAGAGGGCATTCTCGGCACGGATGACGATCGAGCCTCCATCGGGCATGGCCTGCTTGGCGTTGATCACGAGGTTGTTCAACACCTGGGAGAGCTGTCCCTCATCGACGTCGGCGACCCAGAGGTCGTCAGCCACGTGAAGCTCGGGGCGGACGTTCGAGCCCCTCAGCGCAAACGTGACCGATTCTTTGACAAGATGCGCAACGGAGGCGGCTCGCTTGATCGGCGCGCCTCCCTTGGCAAAGGTGAGGAGCTGCCGGGTCAGGTCTTTCGCCCTGAAGCAGGCCTTCTCCATTTCGTTCAGAAAGCGGGATACTTCGTCGCCGGGCTTGAAAGCCTCCCGAGCGAGTGAGAGGTTTCCAATGACTGCGGTCAAAATGTTATTGAAGTCATGAGCAATACCGCCTGCCAGTACCCCGACTGACTCGATCTTCTGGGCACGGAGGAGCTCCTGCTCCATCTTCTTTCGATCCGTCAGGTCCCTGGCAACGACACAGAGCACTTTCTTTCCGGCAAAGGCGATCATGTTGGCGCTCACCTCCACCTGCACAGCCTTGCCATCACGCCCTTGGAATGAGAGCTCACCCAGGTAGTGGCTGCCTTCCCGCGTCGCGTCCCGAAGCAGCTGGATGGAGCGGTCTCCTTCGATTCGCGTCAGGTCATGAAACCGCGCACCCAGAAGCTCGGCGGGCGTGTAGCCGAGCATCGAGAGCATCGTTTGGTTGGCTTCCAGGATCCTCCAGGTTTCCGAATCCACCAAGAAGATCCAGTCACGTGTCTGATCGACGACGGAACGATACTTCTCTTCATTTTCACGTAAAGCCCGTTCGACTTCTACCCGTTCGGTGATGTCAGTCAAGGCCCCGACGATCGAGACGGTCCTGCCATCTTCCAAGACCGGACTCTCGTTGACCTCCACCCAAATCTTTCGGCCTCTCTTGCCGACCAGCTCCATCCGGTAAGGCGGACAACGCTCCCCGCTCTCGATGGCGCGCTCAACCAAATGGAAAGCCTCCCGGTTGATGGGATGGTCGGTTGCAAACTCCATCCAACGAACCAGCGCCTCCTCCGGCTCGCAGTCGAAAAAGCGTCGAGTCTGGGGGCTCACGTAAGTCAAAACGTGCTCCGGTGTGTGCGAATAGAACAGGTTGTTGCTGTGCTCGATGATGGACCGGAGCTTGTTTTCGCTTTTTCGCAGCGCCTGTTCGCCGGCACGACGCTGAACGATCCGCCAAAGGCCGAGCATCAGCAGGTTCAATTGCCGCACATCCGACTGGTCGTAATCGGATGCCTTGTTTCCGACTCCGGCCACGATCACGATCCTGTCTCCGTCGAAGACGGGAAGATTCATGTGCCGTTTGAGAGGGACGTGCCCTTCGGGAATTCCCCGCTTGAGGGGATTGGGTGCCTCGTAATCATTGGTGATAACCGGCCGGCGTTGGCGAACGGCTTCCCCCCAAAGGCCGGTTTGGTCAACGGGGTACACGATGGGCTTGTGACTCACCCGGCATTCCTCCATCGCTCCCTTGGACCAGGCCAGCATCGTGAGGGTGGTCTGGTCAGCGTCGAGGAGCGCCACATAGCCGATGCCGCTCTGTGTGAGCCGCACGGCTTCCTCCATGCTGACATGAGCGATTTCATCCAGGTCGGCGTCTACCATTTGGTTGATCTGGAGGAGTGCTTCCAGACGTGCTTCTTCGAGCTTCAAGGCTTGCTCCGCCTTCTTCCGCTCGGCGATCTCCTTGAGCAGAAGGTCCCGAGAGACCGTAGTCCTCTGCAGGTCCGAGGCCATCACATTGAACGCTTGGGCCAGCTGTCCGATCTCGTTGAGCCGATCGGACACCTCCACCCGTTGGTCGAACTGGCCCTTGGCAATCCGGGCCGTTTCGTCCTTGAGGCGCTGAATGGGATGGACGATCTTGGAAAAACTGAATCGCAGTCCCAAGACGACAATGACCGAGACGCTGGCGGCGAAGACGAGCAGGAAGATGGCGGAGAGCGCGTACAAACCGCTGTAGGCCTCGCCGAGAGGTTCCTCGACAACCACGCCCCAACCCGTTAGAAGCACTGGAGCCCCGGCTCCGACCACGAGCTCCTTCCTGAGTCCGATGTACTCATGAGCAGTCGTTTGGGATGTGAGCAGTCGGCGGACGCCGGGGATCTCGCCGAGGTCCGTGCTATTGATGACGGAACCGACGTCCTCGTAGGCGATCAGGAGTCCTCGTGAATCGACGATGTAGGCGTAGCGGTTCTTCCCCATCCGGTATTTGGAGATGAGCTCCCACAATTTGGAGACGTCGACCCCGACTTCAACGGCGCCTGCGATCTTGCCAGCCGTGTCATGGATGGGAACGGTGACGGGGAGCTCGGTGAAGTGGCTGAGCTGAGACACGGCGATCCTGCCGAAGTGCGTATTTCCGGACAGGGCGGAGAGGAAGGAAGGATCATGCCCCCGAGCGCGCATTTCAAAGGGCCTGAACGTATAGTGACGGGAGAGCTTGAAGACCTCGTACCCATTCCGGTCCATGATCGTAATGATGTTGAAGGCCAGGTCGAGGTCGAGAAATCCCTGGGCGAGGGAGGAGAGTCTCCTGGGGTCCGGGTTTTGCGTGTCGATCACGCGGGAGAACAGCTGGATTTCACCGCTGGCTCTTTCGATGTGTGCGGAGATACTGGCTGCGATGCGCTGAGCGATCTCCTCCTGCACATTTCCAATGGCCCGCTTTTCACTCTGGTAGTACGAGAAGAGAAAAACCATGCCCGATAGGCTTAGGGGCACAACGCCGCACAGGAGGAAAAGCGTTACGAGGGTGCGAGCGACGCCGTGCCTGAAACGGTCGACGATTCTCAAGGGTCAGCTCCCATCTTCCAGCGTGTGCGCGGCGGCGCGCGAGCTCGGCCGGATCGCCTGCCGCGTTGCCAGCTCCCATGGCCAGATCGTTCGGTAGAGGCCGTCTTGAACCTGTACGATGATGCCTTTGCCGAGGATGTTTTGACCGGTACGCGGGTCGAATCGCACGCCGTCCCAAGGCATGACGATTTGGCTCTCGTCGATCTCCGTGGTCAGGATGGCCTCCCGGATGGCGGTGGCCTCCAGTGAGGACGCGCGATTCAGCGCATCCGCCAAGACGATCATGCCGGTGAACGAGCGCGCCGAAGTCCCGGTCATGTTCCGGCCAAACCGCTTGAGGAAGAGCTCATTGACCGCATGGATGATCGGCTTTTTCTCCCCGATGTCCAAGGACCACACCTCGCGGCTCATGATGCCTTCGGCATGCTCGCCGAGCGAGCTGAGAAATCCCGGACTGACAAAGCCTGCGTTCATGCCAAGGAGCGCTAGCGGGACAATGCCCCGCTTACGATAGCCTTCCACAAGAGCGATGGCGTCGCGATCGTAGGAGGCCTGCAGCACGACGGCCGGCAGAGCGGCCTGAATCCGATCCAGCTCGGCGTCGAAGTCCTGCTGAGCCGTGTCGTAGGTGATTTCGTCTATGATTTCATACCCGTACTGACCGGCCAGCTTTCGCTCGGCCTGGGCAACGCTGGTTCCCCAGAGCTTGTTCTCGAAAACGAGGACCACCCGTTTGGGCCAAGCGATGTCCACTCTGCTCGCCCATTCGGCAAGGAAAAGGAAGAAATTGTTGGCGAACATGCGGTCGTCGGGCGTGCTGCGGAAGAACCATCGAAGTCCCCGCTGGGTTAATGTAGGGGAGGTCGAGGTCGGGTTGAGGAAAGGAATCCGCATGATCTCGGCGCGCTCGCTTGCAGCCGCGGTGACTGTGCTTCCGTATTCCCCCATGATGGCCTTGACGTTGTGGCTCTGCCCCAGCTCTTCCACGAGCTGGACCGCCCGAACGGCATCGCCGTGCGTGTCCTTGATCACCGCCCGGAGTGCCGCGTTGCCGTGGTTGGGAAGGCCTGACCCGGAGGCCAGCGGAAGAGGCAGATCATACCGACCGTTGACAATATCCAAGGCAAGGAGCGCGCCGGCCTGGAGCTCTTCGCCCGCCGACGCATTGACGCCCGTCAAGGGACACAGAATGCCGATTTCGATGCTCTTGCTTTCAGGATGGGTGCCGTTGCCATCATTCTGACAGCCTGCCGCGATGACCGCCAACGTGAGCATGACGGTGAGCCATGGTCGATGAAGCATGAAGTTCTTTCCTGGATTCAATTTCGCCTGAACGATCGCGATGCCGATTGGGATCGGACCGGGGATCGAGTGAACGTTCAAGAGGACAAAGCAAGTTAAATGCCATTCAGATAACCTCTTGGAATCGCCTTAAAACGTAACCTGTCGGTCGACTGGGGTGCTGCTTGAAGGCTTTAATCGGAGGACAATGGATATTGACAGGAGGGGCCGTTATGCTTTTATGGGCTTGCTCGAGAACGCTGGATCGACGGGCGAAGGAACGAATGCTCAGGGAGGCATCGCATCCAATGGGTCAGGCTGGCTTTCCGAACGGTCTGCGGGGGAGATCCCGGCGTGGGTTGCCCCCGTGGACCTGTGATGGTGAAACCGGAACATGATGAACAAGGGAATGGTGGCACAATGGCTGGTAAGAATATCCCTTTAGACGAGCGAATCATCTTCGCACTCGATGTCGACAATGTGGACCTCGCCAAGGAATGGGTCATGAGGCTCGAGGGCCATGTCCGATTCTACAAAGTGGGCTTGCAGCTCTTTCTGGCCGGCTGGTTTCCTGTGATTGAGTGGATCCGCGGTCGGGGCCACAAGGTGATGGTGGATCTGAAGTTCTTCGACATTCCCGAGACGGTGGGACTTGCCGTGCGGCAGCTCAAGGATCGCGGTGCGACGTTCGCCACCGTACACGGGAACGATCCGATCGTCGAAGCCGCCGTCAAGGCCAAGGACGATCTGAAGATCCTTGCCGTCACGGTACTCACGAGCTTCGGCAAGGAAGACATGGAGGAGATGCTCGGGGCATCGGTGAATATCGAAGACCTGGTGTATTCCCGGGCGAGGCGAGCGCTCAAGGTCGGCTGTGACGGCATCGTGTCGTCGGGGCTGGAAGCGAAGCGGCTCCGGGATGGACTCGGGGACAACTTCCTCGTCGTGACGCCGGGTATCCGCCCCGGAGTCAACCGCGAAGAACAGATGGATGACCAGAAGCGCATCGTGACCGCCGGCATGGCCATCGCGAACGGTGCTGACCATGTCGTCGTCGGCCGGCCCATCAGCACCGCCAAGGACCCGGTATCCGTCGTGCTCACCCTGCAGCGCGAGATCGAGCGCGCGCTCGCTGTCGGTTAGTGGACGGCTACAGCGGCCAATGTCCGTCTCCCGTGCCGTCATCCCGGCGCAGGCCGGGAATAAGCCGCATTCTCGATAAGCCGCGTGAATCTCGGTACGCGGCGAGACTCGCACCGAGTGCTTCTTGACAATCTCCAGGGGAGCTGGTAGCTGAAAAGCTACTGAATGCAGATACCTACCATTGTCGTTGCCCCGTTGGTCCTGCTCGGGTCGAGGGCAAATCAACGTCGTGGGGTCCAAACCGGGCGGCTAGGCTCGTATGGTCTGGCGGTGAAAACCCCTGCGGCTGAATTGCCTGAAGGCGTTACTCCACGAAGTTTTGGTTTGGAGGGTATTCATGAGCTCGTCTTCCGTCGCCGGCCCAGAGCATCCCTCCCAGCCCTCGCCAGCAGAGCCTTCCTCTTCCTCCAGCCACAGGGACCCGAACGAGCGGCAAGGTCTCAGGAAGAAGCTTGTGCTCGCTTTGGGGGCTCTGGGAGTCGTGTACGGCGATATCGGAACCAGCCCGCTGTACACCATCAAGGAATGCTTTCACGGTCCCCACGCCATCGCAATCACAACCGATAACATTCTCGGTGTCATGTCCCTGATCTTCTGGTCGCTGACGATGGTGGTGTCCGTCAAGTACGTCATGTTCATCTTGAGAGCCGACAACCACGGGGAAGGGGGAATTTACGCCCTGGCGGCGCTGTTCCTGAGCAAGGGAAGGCAGAGCGTGTCCCATCGACGGGTAAACGTGCTGGTGCTCCTTGCCATTTTTGGTGCCGCTCTCCTGTGCGGTGAGGGTCTCATCACACCGGTCATCTCCGTGCTATCGGCGATGGAAGGTCTGAATGTGGCCACAACCGCGGCTGAGCCCTTCGTGCTGCCGCTTTCCTGCGGCGTCATTTTGGGGCTTTTCCTCCTTCAGAGCCAGGGAACGGAGCGCATCGGCAAGGTCTTTGGCCCCATCATGGTCTTTTGGTTCATTGCTTTGGCCATTCTGGGGATGGCGGAGGTCTTGCGGGTGCCTGGGATCTTGGCGGCACTCGACCCCCGACATGCCGTGCATTTTTTTGCCGTCAATCACCTGCACGGCGCCGTGGTCCTCGGCTCCGTGGTGCTGTGCATCACCGGCTGCGAAGCGCTGTATGCCGACATGGGGCATTTCGGGGCCGGCCCGATCCGACTCACCTGGATCACGCTCGTCTTTCCCGCCCTCCTGTTCAACTACTTCGGACAAACCGCCCTTCTGATGGTAGACCCGGAAGCGGCCGTCCATCCTTTTTATGGGCTGGTTCCCCGACTGCTCCTGTATCCGATGGTGGCACTGGCCACAACGGCCGCCGTCATCGCCTCCCAGGCCATGATCTCGGGCGTGTTCTCTCTGATCCAGCAGGCTATCCAGATCGGCTACTGCCCCCGGCTGCGCATCGTTCACACGTCGGGCGAAACTAAAGGACAGATCTACATGCCCTGGGTCAACTCCATGATGATGATCGGCTGCCTGGGGCTGGCTCTGACCTTCAAGGCATCCAGCAACCTGGCGGCGGCTTATGGCATCGCGGTAACTGGAACCATGTGCATCAGTACCCTGGTGTACTTTCACATCACTCGCTACAATTGGGGATGGCCGCTCTGGAAAGCGCTGCTGCTTGCTGGGATGTTTCTGTGCTTTGATGTGTCCTATTTCGGCGCCAACCTGCTCAAGTTTTTCGACGGGGGTTGGTTTGCGGTGAGTGTGGCTGTTTTCCTGTTCGTGATGATGGTCACTTGGCGAGACGGGCGTGCCATTCTCAAGAAGCGTTTTGAGGAATCCCAGGTTCCCCTCGATGTTCTGATGTCCGACATCACGACGTATAAACTGGTGCGCACTCCGGGTACCGGCTGCTTTCTCTCGGTTTCGCCGGTGGGAACGCCTCTTGTGCTGCTCCACCTTTTGAAGCACACGGAGGCCCTGCCGGAACGGGTGTTCATCCTCTCGATCGTCTCCACCGACACGCCCTATGTCCCGCGAGAGCAGCGACTTGACATAACGGACAAGGGCCTCGGCTTCTATCGGGTGGTGGCGTCCTACGGATTCATGGAGACTCCCAATATCCCGGAGATTATCGAGCTGGCCAACGAGCGCGGTCTGGATCTGGACAGCTATGCCACCTCATTCTACTTGGGCCGGGAATCCCTGTTAACCACCGGCTCCAGTAAAATGTCCCGATGGCGCAAAGGGCTCTTTGCATTTTTGTCCCGCAACGCGTGGAATGTGTCGAACTTTTTCGGCATTCCCCCCGGCCGCGTGGTGGAGTTGGGCAGCCAGGTGGAGCTCTAGCCGACTTCAAAGCGCATGACAATGTCTTGCCTGAGATTGGCGATTTTCGGTGAAAACCCTTCGCACGCAAATCTTCCTCGGCTACGGGGCGAGTCTCTTGATCGTCGCGGCCATCCTCGCGCTGGCGATCGTGCTCCTCTTGCGGCTCGGGCGGGCTTCCGACGCCATCCTGCAGGAAAACTACCTCAGCACGCTGGCCGCGGAAAACATGATCAATGACATCGAGCGGCAGGATTCCGGGCTGCTCCTCATCCTCCTTGATTTCAAGGACCTGGGGCTCAAAGAGCTGCATGAAAGCGAGGTCAACTTCTTGCAGTGGCTGGGGCGGGCCAAGGACAACATCACCATTCCCGGGGAAAAGGAGGTTGTGGAAGCCATCGAGAAAGACTACACCCTCTACCTGCGGGACGTTTCGCAATTGCGCCTCATCAGGGAAGCGGATCGGGAACGGGCCATTACGCTTTATCAGGATCAGGTGCTGCCCCGCTTCCGCACGATCCGGGACACCTGCATCAAGCTCAGAAGCTTGAATCACGAGGTCATGTACGCCGCAAGCACACAGGCCCGTCGGTTGGCGGGGCAGGCGGTGCTCTTCATCTCCCTCATCGGGGCTGCTGCCATCATCGTGGGGGTCTCTTTCAGCCTCTTTCTGTCGCGTCTTATTTCACGACCGGTGACGGAGCTCAAGGACGCAGTGTCGCACATCGCCCAAGGGGATTATGCCGTCCATGTACCGCTTCGGGGAGGCGGCGAGCTCATGCTGCTCGCCGAGGCGTTCAACGACATGGCGGAAAAGCTCAAGCACTTTCACGACATGAATATCGAGCAGATCCTGGCGGAAAAGCGCAAGAGCGAGGCGATCATTCGCAGTGTGGATGACGGCTTGCTGGTCGTGGACGAAAAACTTCTGATCACCAATATCAATCCCAAGGCTGCGGCTATCTTCGACATTCCCGCCGAGGACGCGCTGGGAAAGCACATTCTGGAAGTCGTGCGCGATGAGAGGGTCTTTGTCGGTCTGAAAGCGGCTCTGGAATCCACGCAGCCGCGGCCCATGACCGAAGGGGAGGATGTGCTGACGGTCCCGAAGGGAGATGAGCAGCAGCACTACCAGATGGGTGTGCTGCCGATGCGCTCGCGGGCCGGGGTAATCCCGGGAGCGGTGCTGGTCCTGCGGGATATTACCCGGCTCAAGGAGCTGGAACGGTTAAAAAGCGAGTTTGTGATGACCGCCTCGCATGAGCTGCGGACGCCTCTTACGAGCATCGGCATGTCGGTGGGCATGCTCATGGAGTCTGCCTCCCCCAAGCTCAATGAGATGGAGCGGGAATTCCTCGAGGCCTGTCACGAAGAAGTGAATCGCCTCAAGGCCTTGGTCAGCGATCTGCTGGATTTGACTAAGATCGAGGCGGGCAAGCTGGACGTGGTTTTCGAGCGGGTGGCTCCCGCCTTCTTGAGCCTGCAGGCAACCACCATGATGAAGAGCCAGGCGGAAGCTGCGGGAGTCGGCCTTACGGTGGAGGTGCCGGACGACCTGCCGGAGGTCCAGGCCGATCCCAACAAGATCGTCTGGGTCCTGGTGAACCTCTTGGCCAATGCGGTGCGCTACACCCCAGCCGGGGGGCATGTCTGGCTTCGGGCGGAACGAGCAGGGGAGTGGATCCATCTCAAGGTTCAGGACAACGGTCCGGGTGTCCCTCGGGAAATGCAGTCCCGCATCTTCGATAAGTTCGTCCGTCTGGACCAGGGGGACGCGAGCGGCGGCAGCGGCTTGGGCCTCGCCATCAGCAAGGAGATCGTCCGAGCGCATCGTGGGGCCATCTGGCTGGAATCCGAACCGGGGCAGGGGAGCACGTTCACCTTCTCCCTGCCGTTGACAACGACCTGAGGGGGGAGGCTGGAGCACACATGACACGGACACCGTTACGCGTTCTGATCGTGGATGATGAGCGGAATATCCGCCTGACCCTGAAAGGGGCACTGGAAGCCATAGGGCTGGAAACGGACGCTGTCTACAAGGGAGAAGAAGCTCTCCAGAAGCTGACCGAGAAGACCTATGCCGCCATGATCCTGGATCTGCGCCTGCCCGGCATCGACGGCCTGGCCGTGCTGAGCGAAGTCGCCAAGCGGTACGCGGGCTTGAAAGTGATCATCATCACGGCGTACGGCACCGTCGATGCCGTCGTTGAAGCCATGAAGCTCGGTGCAGTCGACTTCCTCCAAAAACCCTTCGAGCCCATGGAGGTGCGGGAGATCGTGGGACGGGTGTTGGCCTTGCCCGAAGGTGGCCCCACGGCCTTCACGTACGAGGACTATCTGGAGCAAGCCAGAAAGTGTGTCGGCGCAAGGAAATTCAGCGCCGCCTTCGTCTATGCCCACAAAGCCGTCTTCGTGAATGCGGCCCGCCCCGAAGCCTTCAACGTGCTGGGAGGCCTGTGCGAAGTTCGGGACCAGCGAAAAGAGGCCGTGACCTATTACAAGACGGCCGGAGAAATCGATCCCACCTACGTCCCCGCCCAACGGAACCTGGAGCGGGCAAGCAGCATCCCTTACACCAAAGCGGGGATTGTGTGGGGGTAAGCAACAATCATGAGCCCGTATCGGCCCAGGCGTTTTCCGTATCGGTCTCGGTTCTCTCCTCAAGTCCGATGCATGTGCGTTGCGCACGTGGTACTCTGATCGGTCGCAGCACCTGGCGTGCTCTGTTCATGGCCCTTCAGGCGTCGGCTCTTTTCCTACGCCGAGAGATCGGGATCCCATGGGTTTGAGGGCAGCCTTCGCCTGATTCCAAAGAGCCCGAGCAAACCCGTCCCGAGCAGCAGCATGGTCGAGGGCTCTGGGACCGGATTGACGGGAACGGATGGAGAATCGGGGATGATTGGCGGCAGCTCGTACGTACCGTAGAGAGAGCTTTGGAAAAGTCTGAACGAGTCAGCCCCTCTCGTGCTTTCCTTGAAAACCATGTACAATTCCCCTGTGTGCAAAAGCTCCTTGAGAATTGTCCCGCTAAGCTCGAACGTCATCGTGTTGCGGCCATTGGGTCGGTTTGCGGACAGTAGCTGTCCGAGGGGCGTAAACTCCCTATAGGTGGACGAGTCACTGCCGAGCGAAGTCGCAACGAGGACAGACCAAAGCTCGTCTTGACGTCGTGCGTTTGTGGAGATGTCGGAGAACGTGATGTCGAGAAACGCCGACGTGATCTCGCCCGAGTCCAATGGAAGGGACAGGCTTTCCATCTGCGAATAGCCGAGCCTCTGCCTGTCGTTGATCGAGGCATACGAGAAGCGACCATTCCGACCGCTGGAAAACGTTTCTGTGACGCTGAACGACGTCGCGATAGCAGAAGTGCTCCACGACAGAAGGAGACCGATCGTCAGAACAAAGCGTATCGGCTTCATTGGTTACCCCTTTGTAAACGGCTGAACCGCGCGTGTATCCGATTTGGCTTCATAAGAACCTCAAGCCCGTCCTGCCGTTGCCTCCAGCAGATGCCGACCAGCGCACCTCGGCAAAGACCCTGACGGTCACATCCTTCACTCCGATCGGAAGGTGGACCTCCATCACCTCCCCCGTGTGAAGGTGACAATTCGTCGCCAGCCCGAGGCCACTCGAGCTTATGTCAATGCACACGCCCTTCCTCGTCAATTCGTCAGACGAGGCTGCCCGGTGGGCGCTTACCTGGAACGTAACAGGTCTCTCAAAGGCCTCGCGCTCGACATCCCTTTTCTCGACTCTTTGGAGCATATAGCCGACCTCTTTCGGGTCATCCAAACCTCTCGTCCATGTGTGCCCACAATGGGGGAAGTCCGTCGAGCGCACAACTCCCCGAAAGTGGGGTTTTGGGCTTTAGTTTTGCATGTTCATGACGATCAATGGGGAGCGTCGGGAGCCTCGACCCTATCATTCGAGAGCTGTCCAAATGGGCCGGAGGTGCTTCAGAGCACCAATGGACGATTTTGGTTATGGCTCTGGAGAGCGGAGCCAATGAAGGACCCACTTCAAATCGTTAAGAAGCGATCGGCCCCTGGGGTGCTCATCTTTGACACGGAGGGAAAACTGCTTTACGCCAATCGGGAGGCGATGGCCATCATCCCTGACCCTGAAAGCATTCCCAAGGAAATCCGGGAATGCTGCCTTCTCGAAGACAAAGCCGGGGGTGAATGGAGCGACAGCGGGAGCGGAAGCTCGACCTGCGTGGTTCTGAGCGATCGTGGGGGTGTCTCCTACTCGGCTCGGAGCTTCCTCATCCGGGGGCAAAGAGCGGAAACAAAGGAGGCTGCCCACATCATGGTCTTGATTGAAAAGATCGTTGAAAAGCGGCCGATCGATTTTGATGAAGCAGCCAAGGAGTTTGGTCTCACGACACGCGAGCTGGACGTCGTGAAACTGGTGAGTGAGGGGTACAGCAATCAAAACATTTCAGAAATCCTGTGTATCGGGAGCGATACGGTGAAATGGCATGTGAAGAACATCATGAGAAAGATGGGGGCTGGCTCAAGAAGCGAGATGATCTCGTTGCTGAGGTGAGCCGCTCAGACATGGCATCCACTAGCCACCATCCGTCACGCAATGCCTTCGAACGACAAAAGCCGATCCACGTGGATCGGCTTCCTGAGCCATTCTAGCTGGTCGGGGCGAGAGGATTTGAACCTCCGACCCCCTGCTCCCAAGGCAGGTGCGCTGACCAGTCTGCGCTACGCCCCGTTCCAGAACCGTTCTCCCGTAACACAAGGTCCCCGGAAAAGCAACTGCGAAACGCTTTCAGGACTTGTGCCTGGGCGCCCGCTGAAGGGCTTCATTCGCTGTGCATGGTCGATTGGGGTGGGAGCTCCTCGGGCTGCTTGGGCCGGGACTCGGTGCGCGTGGCCTTGAGGCGGCTGAGCTCGCCGTAGGCGCAATCCAGCAGGTCCTGAGCCCGCTTCATGTCGGGGGTGAGGCCTCCGACGCCCATGGCGGTTTGGATGAGCACCGCCGTGTTGTGGTACTTGAACGGGGTTTTGCGAATCATCTGAGCCAGGTAGGGGGCCACTTCCCGCGCTTCTTCCTCGTCCACATCCGGCATGACCAGCAGGAACTCGTCGATGCCGTAGCGTCCGAGAAAGGCCTCACCTCTGGGCAGGATTTCCTGGAGATGCTCGGCTAGGTGGCGCAGGACCCGGTTGCCGATATCCAAGGCACCGTTCTCCTGGTGGAAGAACTGGGGATCGATCAAGAGGACCGACAAGGGCGTCTCAAGTCTTCGGGCTTTTCTGAACTCCCGCTCCAGGATCGTGTGGATCTGGAAGAAGTTGTGCAGCCCGGTGACCTGGTCCTGAATGGCGAAATCCTTCACCTTCTCATAAGTCAGGCAGTTTTCCATGCAGAGGGCGATCTTAACGGCCAGCTGCTCCAAGAGATCGGTTCCATCCTTGGGGCGGTAGTGGTCCGCATCGACGCTCCCGAGGAAAAGAGCACCGTACATGATTTCATGGATGCTGAGCGGGATCATCACCGCCGACTCGATGGGGCCGGCGTCTACCGGGAGAAAAGGATCGATGAGGTCGAGGGTTTCCCCGGTGACCGTAAAGGGCTTGCACGAGCGGCGTGAGAGCTCCAGGCAGGCCTCTGAGCCGAGGGGGACCACCCAAGCCCGATCCGAGACGGGATCGCTTTCCGCCGTCACGTTCGGGAAGAACCGTTCCACAATATCGACGTGGCACACGAACAGGATCACGTCGTCCGGCTGGAAGCGCGCTTTGATCTCCCGCAACAGCTCTTCAACCAGGACGTCCAGCTCACGCGTGCGAAACAGGATCCGCTCGATGTCCACAAAGTGACGCCAGATCCGCTCATTGGCCGCCGCGTTCTCCAGGACGGCGGTCAGTCGAGCCTTTAGAATTTCATTTTCCTTCTTGAGGGATGGGCGTCGCGGGCTGGGGGCTGTGTCCGCGACCTTTTCCCTTTTGGGGTCGTCAGGGGTGCTGCGTCCCGAATCCGATTTCCGCATCTAGACTTCACTCCAGGCAGAAGAGGGTCAATCGTGATCACTCGTTCACTTCAAGGAACAGGCGGGTGATGTTGGATCAAGCGCATTGCTAGGCTCACCGCTTCTTGCGCGTTTTCCGCAATGGTCACATCGGGTATGGAGAACCGTGGACGCAAGGCGACCACCCGTTTGCCTGCTTTGAGAGCCAGAGCGATTTCAGAAAGCGTGCCATATCCCCCCGAAACGGCAATCAAGACTGCGGAAGTATGGACGATGATTACGTTTCTGGCGTGTCCGACGTTGGTGGCAATGGCATAGTCGATGCTGGCGTTCGCAGCAGTCGTATCGGGTCCCGGCAAAATCCCGACGGTCGCACCACCGGCCGCCTTGGCGCCCCTGGCCGCCGCTTCCATCACTCCACCGAGACCTCCGCACACGACTACGCCTCCGGCCTCGGCGATAGCGCGCCCGACTTCGACCGCCAAATCTTCAACATCCTTTGGGCAATCTCCCGCGCCGATGACACCGATCATGGGTCCGAGCATAGCGTCCGTCACCCCCCAGCCGCCGAGTCAGTCTTCCCAGCCGTGCTTTCCCACCAGATCGACGAAGCGCACGCCCCCCAAATCGGTTTCCCGCACTCCATCAACGGTCCTCTCCACAAGAATCAGATCCTGAGAAATGCGGCCTCCCACGGGGATGACCAGCCGTCCTCCGACTGCCAGCTGGTCAACCAAGGGCTGGGGGACCTTCGGGGCTCCCGCGGTGACCAAAATGCCGTCGAACGGGGCTTCATCCGGCCATCCCAGCGTTCCGTCCGCCACTCGGACGACGACGTTTCGATATCCCAGTTTCTGGAGCACCTGGTTGGCCCGATGCGCCAGGCCCGGCAGCCGCTCCACGGAGAACACTCGAGCGGCCAGCTCCGCGAGGATCGCCGCTTGATAGCCCGAGCCGGTCCCGATCTCCAGGACTTTTTCGTGTCCTTTGAGCTCCAACGACTCGGTCATGAGCGCCACGATGTATGGCTGGGAAATGGTCTGCTTGTCGGCAATGGGGAGTGGGTGATCGCTGTAGGCCTGGTCCATGAGGGCTTCGTCGACGAAAAGATGGCGGCAGACCTTTCGCATGGCCTCCAGGACGCGGGGGTCGCTGATCCCGCGGCTGACCAGCTGTGTTTCCACCATGCGATCGCGCGCTTTCTGGAAATTCATCATGAAGGGGTCCGCCTCTATCCTCTCGTGTGTGCAGATTGGGATCTTAGAAGTAATGACAAATGGCAAACCTTGTCAAACCCTTTTTAATTTCGAGGTTTATCCCATTAAACCGCCCAAACGCACCCCAAAGGGCGACTTGAGCCACATGAGTCGCAGGTGGGTACGTCGGGTCGGAAGACGTCTCTTGCTCAGCCCAGATTCGCCCAGCTCATGTAGGCCGACCAGAAGGCGTCCGGCTTTGGCAGGGCTTCACCGAGGAGCGTTCGTCGCAGCATCTGGCGCAGATACTTCCCGAAGGCGCGCTTTCGGCCTTCGACGATCACCCAGGGGGGGAAAGTCTCCATCTCGGTCTGTGGCGATAAGAGACTTGAGACCTGCGTTCCGAAGTAAAGAAATGCCAGGTTGTCCTTCCACGAAGAATCGTAGGAAGTAAAGAGCCGCGGATCGAGCTTACGAAGGAGCTGGTGAAAGGAGCATGGCAGGTGGGTATCAACCCACGGGCGTAAAGCGAACAGGGATGTCGCTGCATGCTCTTCTAAAATGATCCGTTCGGCATCAGCCCGTCTCGATCCGTCGCCGGCAAAAACACCGATTCCGCGAAACTGCGAGCCTGCCGCGACCATCCGCTCCAAGCCAAGCTGAAAGCTCGGCTCGCTTGCGTGGGCCGTATCTTCCCAGAACAGGACAAGCGGATGAATCCCCAGGCTGCCGAGCCAATGAAGCAGAGCGGGAAGATAAGCGAGGTCCTTGTCGCGTCGTGAGGAGATGAAAAACTTGTCGATCCAGGGAACGGTGAAGGAGGAAATCTCTCCCCCGTCGAGCGTCGCTTGTCCCTGGCGCAAGAGCGCGGCAAGCCGGATGAAGCCGGGCTTCCAGAGCTTCAGCTGGGCGGAAGCCCAAGCAAGAAGATCGGACGGTTCCTGTCTCTGGTGGGGTGCGACGGCTCCCTGGAGAGTGGCACGATGGATTGCAGTCATGCCGCTCTCGTCGTCGCGAGAGGTGGTCATGCCGAGATCCGCCGCCATGTCTCGAATCCGATGATCCTCGGGGTGAAGACGGGCGTCTACACGGGAGCGAAGCTCCATCTCAACCCTCAAGTGCATCCATCGCGGTTGGATCAGTCGATTTTGTCGCAAATTCAAAATGTCATCGAGCCCGTTTCCCGGCCGGCGCTCCCAGTCGGCGATCTGAGCTGCCTCGGTTAGAGCTCTCGCAACGAATGCCTCGCGCCGCCTTTGATCTGGGAAGGTTTCGGCCAACGGCTCGAAGCCCCATCCTCCCATCGCGGCGAGCGTGGCGTTGTGGAGACTCAAGACCACTCTGCCCGTGCCCATCCCGACTCTGTGAGCCAGCTCCCTTTGAGCGCTGATTTCCTGCGCCTGCAGCTCGACAAGTCGCTCAAGGTAGCGAAGGGACATGGGGCCGTACCCACCCCAATAGGTCAGTCTGGCAGTAGGCCGCGTGCTTCGGGCTCCCTGGGGCTCGCACGTTCCGGAACGGTGAGTCCGGGAAGGGGCGTGAGCACGGCAGCCGTTTTCGGCGGGTGCCGTGACGGCTCGGCAGACCTTCAGCCACCTAGCCGGCGTGAGCCGCTGTCGGCGCCTGGCTCGCAAATTGCTCCAAAGGGGTGCAAAATCGGCCGTGGTGGGAGCTGCCCAAGCTGCCGCAGGGCGCTGGCATCGTTTGAGAAGGCATCTTATCCTGCGCTTTGACGGAGCTGTGCGCTGTCTGAAGGCGGAGACGAGGAGTTGCTGAAAGATCCGAGCCCCGAAATCAGGAAACGGGAATCGGCCCGCGAGGAGCCGCTGCGCGGCGGGCCGGGGGCATCGACGCAAGAGATGTTCAAGGCCGGCCCGCAAGGCGGCTTCTTGGGGCAGCCCCCGAACGGCGGCCACCAGATCGCATGCCAGCTCAAAAAGTGCCACTTGCAGCTTTTCCGGGAGGAGGGGCAGGCGGTGGTGATACGCCACGAGTAGCTCGGCGACAGAGGCGAGCTCGTCTTCCACCGGGGGATGCAGCAGGAGAAGCAGGGCCGCTTCCCCGTAAGGCTCGACGGGATGAGCGCAAAGCTGCATCAGGGACCGGACATCCGGAGCGGACAGGCGTCCTTCCCGCAGCACCTTGTGCCGCAAATTCGACAGCAAACGAGCGGACACTGGATCTTTCCGTGACATTGCCGGGTGCTCTTTTTCCAGGAGGCGTTGCATCGGCCGGGTGAAGACTTCTTGTAGCACGAAACAGGCGGACTGCTTGACCGAAGTCAAGGGCAACTGCAGAAAATTCAGCGAAAGTGGGACAAAGCTATTGACTCCACAAAAAGTTTGGATATCCTAATCAACGTGTGGATCAACAAAGGAGACTCGGTGATGTTCGGCGGCTGGAAGTGCAGGGAGAGACATGGTTGCTGTCGCGGGCACAGCGCAGAAGGGGCTCAGTCCGTCCCCCTCTGCGAGGCGGCACCGGGGAAGCGGGTCAAGGTGATGCGCATTGTCGGCGGGCGGCAGGTTTGCGCCCGAATGGCGGCCATGGGGATTTACCCGGGTGCTGAGGTGGAGCTGCTGCCGCAAAGCTGCGGGGGACCCTGCCTGGTTCGGGTGCATGGTGGGACGCTGAGTCTTGGTGCTGGGCTGACGCGCCACATCATGGTCTCCCCCACGATTTGACCGGACGCACTTCAGTTGGGCACCGTGCGGGCGGATTTTGAGATCCGGGGTTAGGATTCGAGCGAGTTGAAACCATCGAGGCGGTTGATTCAACCGCCTCTTTTTATGGCTTCCTGTTGGGAAGCCTCACTTGGGCGGGCAGAAGCACGTCATGCAAACCATTAATCTACGACAAATGCAGCCCGGGCAAAAAGGAGTCATCGCCCGCGTGAGCGCTCAGGGGGAGCTGGGGAGGCGAATCCGCGATATGGGCCTGGTCCCGGGCACGTTCATTCAGGTTCAGGGTCGCGCGCCGCTCAAGGATCCCGTGGCGATCCGCACGCGCGATTTCACGCTCACGCTGCGAAACAACGAGGCGGACTTCATCGAGGTCACGCTGGAAGAGCAGCCATGAGACAGGACCATGAGGAAGTGCTGGTTGCTCTGGCTGGCAATCCCAATTGCGGCAAGACGACGCTTTTCAACGCCATTACGGGCGCCCACCAGCACGTGGGCAACTACCCGGGGATCACGGTGGAGAAAAAAGAGGGCGTCGTCGATGTGGGCGACCATCGTCTGCGGTTGGTCGATCTGCCGGGGACCTATTCCCTCACGGCCTATTCCATGGAAGAGCTCGTGGCGCGGGATTTCCTGGTTGTGGAGCGCCCCCGAGCCCTTGTCAACATCGTGGATGCCTCGAACCTCGAGCGCAATCTCTACCTCACCGTTCAGCTCATGGAGCTTGGCATTCCCATCGTCGTGGCTCTCAACATGGTGGACGCCGCCGCTCAGCGCGGGATCGAGGTGGACGAAGTCCGGCTTGCCAAGCGACTGGGAGTGCTTGTTGTGCCAACCGTTGCTCGCTCGGGCCGCGGGAAGGAGGATCTCCTTGAAGCCGTCGTTCGGCTCTCCAACGACGAGCGCCAATGGGAGCCCTTGCACATCTCCTACGGACCGGACGTGGACCCGGCTC
>CAZIEW010000053.1:0-39824 GCA_964538515.1 uncultured Syntrophobacteraceae bacterium | reverse complement strand
CGTTCTGTTTGAGCCGACGGCAGACCTCGAATCCATCCATTCCGGGCATCATCACGTCCAAGAGAACAAGATCCACCTCGGCTTTGTGGACAAGGTGCAATGCGTCCGAACCATTTGTGGCCTTGATCACTTCGACACTGAGAGGCTGCAGCATGGCTTCCAACAGTTGAAGATTCATCGGCTCATCATCGACGATGAGAACACGAGGCGGGACATCCTCTTGAGTCTCTTCCTTCTCTTCCGTGACAAAGACTCGATTCTTGCCCCTCATCTTGGCCTGAAGAAGCGCGTCCTCGGCCTTGGCCAATAAGGCGTCCTTGGTCAGTTCCTTGGAATAGGATGTGATTCCGATGCTTGCGGTGAGACGCCTGCCCGCCTTCTCCTCGATGCTTTTTCGGATGCGCTCTGCCGCGACCTCAGCCTGCGAAAGCTTGCAACGGATGAACATGACCGCAAACACGTCGCCGGAATACCGTGCAGCCAGATCAACTTCGCGTATACGGAGGACGATTTCGTTTGCGATGTTCTTGAGTGCCTTGTCGCCTTCCAGGGATCCGTGGCGCCTGTTATAGCTGGAAAACCAGTCGACATCGATCAGGGCGAGAGAAAACGGATCTCCATGCCGCTGGTGTCGGCTGATCTCGCGATCCAGGCACGCCTGGAAGAAGCCATGCGTACAAAGACCCGTGAGGCTGTCGGTGAAGGGGGATTCAATTTCCTTTTCGTATTGGTCTCGCAGAACCGCTTCCATGAATGACCCTCAACTGTTTGCCGGCTAGGAAGGTTGACCCATCAAGAGCAGGTTGTTTAGAACGTTGTCCAGATCAGACAGTTTGTATGGCTTGTCGAGGACCCCGCAAAATCCATAATCTCTGAAATGCGACATGATGGGGTCATGGGAGTAGCCGCTTGAAACCACGGCCTTCACGTTTGGATCGATGGTCCTCAGTTTCTGAATGGCTTCTTTGCCTCCCATGCCGCCCTCCACCGTGAGATCCATGATGACCCCATCGAAGGAGTTGCCGGATGACATGGCTTTTCTGTAGATTTCAATGGCCTCCGACCCGTCCCCGGCAAAGGCTACGGAATACCCGAGATGGCTCAGCATGTCCCCGACGACGTTCCGAATGACTGCTTCATCGTCCATGACGAGGATGCAGTGCTGCTTACGGGGTATTGCGACTGCCCGTTCCGAAGGCCTTGTGTCAGAGCTCTCATGGGCAGGCAGATAGACTTCGAACTTCGTTCCCTCGTGAAGCTTGGAATCGACAGTAATCGTTCCCCCATGATTGCTGATGACGGAGTAGGCCGTTGCGAGGCCCAACCCAGCCTGGAGATCCCGCATGCTAAAATAGGGATCGAAGATACGCCCGATGAGCTCTTCCGGAATGCCTCGACCTTGATTCTGGATTGAGATCTTGATGTACTTTCCCGGTCGCAGCGGTGATATGCTGTTGTTATCGATGAATATATTGACCGCACTCGTGAAGATGGTCCCTCCGTCTTCCATTGTCCGGACCGCATGGCTCACGAGATGCTGCAGTGCCTGCCTGAACTGAAGCACGTCCACTTCTGCGGACCACAGGTCCTCGGAAACACAAACCTCGCAGGCAACCGACGTGCCTTTCGTTGACGCGCGGCAGACCTCACGGACGGCGTTGGACAAGGAGGCGGGCTTCTTGATCGGGGCTCCACCCTTGGAGAACGGAAGCAGCTGTTGGGTCAGATCCTTCGCGCGAAGAGCGGCTTGCTCGGCTGCAATCAACTTCTCCGAGGCTTTTGTCTGGTCCGTGATATAGGCCATGGCCAGGGAGATATTTCCCATGATGGCCGTTAATATGTTATTGAAATCATGAGCTATTCCTCCAGCGAGTGTTCCGATGGCCTCGAGCTTGTGGGCCTGCTGCAGCTGCGACTCCATGCGCAAGCGCTCGGTGACGTCGTGGATCATCACAATGGTCTTGTTAAACTTGTCTTTAACCGGGCGAATCTTGAGCAGGACCAGCTTCCCATTGAGATTGAACGGCCGGTTGTCAGTCGGGCATTGTGGGCTTGAGTCGTCGGGGGTCAGATACGATCGGACTCGATCGCGATCCGTGTCTTCAAAGAATTCGGAGAGCCTTGAGCCTAGCAGGACTTCTTCTGGGATTCCAATCAGGGCAATTGCTGTGGGGTTTGCGTAAACGATCCTTTCATCCGCTACGGTCTCAAGGATGCCTTCTACCATGCTGTCCAGGATGATCTCGAAATGCTTTTTTACGGAAAGCAGCTCTGAGGTGATCTCCCGCGGATGAA
The DNA here is from genome assembly GCA_964538515.1 of uncultured Syntrophobacteraceae bacterium. Lineage (GTDB taxonomy): Bacteria > Desulfobacterota > Syntrophobacteria > Syntrophobacterales > Syntrophobacteraceae > CALBZH01. The sequence continues at coordinate 37,529 of CAZIEW010000053.1, read as the reverse complement.
CGTTCTCAAGTCCGAATGTGCCCGCTCTATTGCAGAACCTGATTTCCTGGTCTGCCTGCTCCAACGTCCTGAGAACATGACAGGATAAGGTGGCGAAGGGGCCCTTGGCAATGCAAGCATCGGCTCCAAATTCCGCAAACCTGATTTTTTCTTCGGCGGCGATGCCCGAGAGGATGACAACGAAGACATTCTCGAGTCCCGGCATCCTGCGGATGATGCGACAGAGCTTATCGCCGCTGATGTTCGGCATGATGAGATCGACGAACATCACATCAGGGATCTGCTTCTTCACAAGATCCAGGGCAGCCAGGCCATCCTCAGCTGTCCAAACCTCATGGCCGGCGTTTTCTAACAACTCCTTCATGTACTTCAAGATGACAGGGTGATTATCGACAACGAGAATCTTCTTCATGGGGATCCAGTCCAAACTGATTCATACGGGTGAACCGAACAAAATGGAAGCTGATGATTGTTTCCAGTGTATTAGGATTGGCTGCACAACGCTGTGTTAATTGAGCGCTCGATGGCCAACAAGCCGAGCCTGATATGGTCTATCGCTTCGTCCGAGTCGAGCAGCGCTGCGTTGTGCGCGCCTACCTCGATCCGTCTTGCCGCAGATGAGATGCCGTGCAGCTCAAAACTCAGCGCTGCGCCCTTGATTGAATGTGCTGCCGCTGCCACTTGCTGCAAATTGCCGGTGACGATTCCATTTCTGATGCAACCCAAGTCGATCCAGGTCGTGGACACAAACATCCTCAGGAGCTCTACGATCGTCTCCGGTGGCAGCCCGATCGACGCGGCCAGCGTTTTTACTTCGAGCTGGGCTTCGATTGAGTGGATGTCCGATGGGTCCGTTTGGTGTCCTAGAGCTGTAGGTCCGTGGTCAATCGAGCGAGCTTCCATTCAAGCGAAATCCTTTGCACGGCCGGCTTTAACAGGTTCCTCTTAAAGCAATACGTGCCACAGAGGTCCGACGAGATGTTTTGAAGCACTTGGTTTTGCTAAATGTCGGCGTCCATGTTGAGTATCGGAGAACGGAAAAGAATGCTTGAACCGAAATGATCGCGCTCAAGCGTCCAACGGCGGCGAAGTCGGGAAGGGTCGGACGGAGGTGGCTGGAAAAGGGGATTCTGTGGGTGAGCCATGAAAGGATTCGACGGAATAGGGAACTGCAATGACTAAGTACAGCTCCCCAGAATAAAGTGACCATTGCCCGGGGTCGTGATTCCCGCAAGTTTTTGGCGGGAATCCAATAGAAAATCCTGGATGCCCGCCTTCGCGGGCATGACAGTTGGTTATCGGACACCCATTTGTGTGGCCCCGTACTAAGCTCAGGGATCTGTCTCGCCCAGAAGCTCATGGACCAACTGGAGCAGTTCATCGCGGAAAAATGGCTTGGCCAACGTTTTCAGTGCTCCAAAACCTTTGGCGAACTGGAGCGAGGAAAACCCTTCTGTTTTAGGACTGCCTCCCGAGATGGCGATGATCTTGACCTCGGGGTACTCCCGGCGAAGCTCCCTGATGGTCTCGAGGCCCTCTTTCTCGGGCATAAAGATGTCCGTAATCACGAGGTCCGGGTTATCCCGGCGATAAATCTCTATTCCTTCTTTGCCGTTGGGAGCATCGAGCACATCATAGTGGGATCTTTCGAGGATTTGGCGGATCATCTGTCGCAGTTGATCGTCGTCATCAATCACAAGAATGCGTTTCATCCGGATTGCAGCTCCTCTAAGTTCGAGCGTTCCTTCAGGAGATACATAGGCTCCCCATTGCATGATGCGCGGGGCGAGCCCAGAGACCGGCTGCTGGCCGGATAGGCCCCCGCTTTATCGTCTCCCTTATAGCAGTTAATTAGATCCGTTAGTAATCAAATGTGGAGCTGCGCCTAGACTGGCTGTCCCATCAGCATTTGATCTTCCTCAGGAGAACAAGAGAAGCTCCCCCGTTCCAAATCAAACGAGAAGGGGGGAGCTTCTCTTGTTAGATGCAGTTCAGGACCTCGACTTCTTCATGGAACCACCCCCCCGTGGGGATTTTGATCTTCCGGCTTGATCCGACGCTGCTGTTGCGGGCGCTGCTGGAGTTGCTGCTGACGCTGCTCCTTGAGCTGCGGCCGACGATTCAGCATCTGCGGCTGTCCTTGCTCCTGCATTTGCTGCATGCGATGCTGGTCCATCTGAAGCTTGCGGTTCTCCATCTGTTGCTGACGAAGGTCCTGCATGCCTTGCCTTCGGTCCAGCATCTGACGTCCACTCGGTTGCTCCCTCATTTGCTGACGGCGCTCCTCCAGTTGCTGCCTGCGGTCCTGTTGCGTGCCGAATCCTTGCTGACGATAGTCCTGCGGTTGCGATTCCCGAGTGCGGCGTCTTTCTTCGATCTGTTGTTGTCGTGGTTCCCTCAATTGCTGGCGTTGGTCTTGAGGGCTCACGCGCCGCTGCTGATTCTGAGTGTTGCTGCCCTCGCGTTGGCGACGCTGATCCCATTGTTGACGTCGCTCTTCCGTCTGTTGCTGACGTCGGTCCTGAGGGCTCAATCGCTGCTGCTGCCCCTGTAACTTGTCATCCTGGCCCTGCTGGCGCAAGTTTTCCCTTTGTTGCCTCAGCTGGTCGAGACGTTCTCGCTGAGGACGCTCAGGTCGGATTTGTCTCTCGGTCTGACTTGAGGCTCCGCTCTGTCGCAAATCCCGCTGCTCGCGCAAGTTCTGGCCATCTTGCAGACGCTGCTGTTGCTGCCCCTGCCCCTGCCCCTGGCGCTGCAGCGACTGCTCAGGAGCTCTCTGCGAGCGCTCCTGACGGACGAGCTCCCGTTGCTGCATCCTCAGCTCGGATTTGGGACGATCCACTTGATCCGCGGGAACCAGCCTGTTGGTGAGACGCGGTCGCTCAACCCTGGCCGTGGTTGCGAGCTGTCCTTGTCGGATCCCCCGAGCGTCTCGGAGGACCCTGTCCCCCTGGAGTCTCTCACCGCGCAATCGTGCAGCGAGCTGCTGATTCCGGTCGATGCGCTCCACCACGGACCGATGCGGTTTGTTCAAGACCCTCGCATCGGTCACGTTGAATCGCTCGCGCACCGTGTCGAAGTTCCGGATGACTCGATTGTTGATGACGGGCGAGGCGTGATAATTGTTGATGATGGTCGTCCGGTTGATGTTCGTGATCCTCACCCCGTGATACCCAAAAGGACCATGTCCCCGATAGAAGTCATGGTGGTTGATGAATACACCATGGCTCAACCAGTGCAGCCCCCCGATGTTGATGCTGATGCCAGGAAGACTGACGCTTGCCACGGCGAACGAAGCTGGTCCCCAGTAGCGGTGACAGTAGTAAGGCTCATACGGAGCGAGAGGCACCCAGCCAACGTAAGCATCCGAGTATAACCAGGACACGCGACCGGGGTACCATCCAAAACCAAGTCCCCAAGCTGGTCCCACCGATACGCCGACGCTTACCACGGGAGGCGCCCAGTACCAATAGTTGCCCACGTAGAGCCAGTTTCCATAATGATGGGTCATGTACCCGAAAGGCTCATATGGGATCCAGCACTGGTCACCGTAGTAGTCGAACCATCGGCCGTAGGTGTACGGACTCCAATCCGGTGCGACATTGGCGGGGCGCCAGAGGTTGCGATACTGACCCTCGTATTGAACCCGCTCCCATCGCCCATTTTCTTCAAGCTCGTAGGCCTCGTCTTGAAGCTGGGGTGGCAAGTATTCGTAGGAATCCCCTTTCACTTCGACACGTTTGGCCCAAACATCATCGCGGGAAATGTTCCAGTCATCCCAGGAGGCATCCACGTTGCCGTCCCCGGATGTCACCTCGCGGCTGTCAGCAATGAGCGAAGGCGCCCCGGATGCGACTTCGTAGCGGGATTCGTTTTTTGCATGGATGAAGTCGACCGTCCCCTTGAGGGCGATGACTTCAACTGACTCGTCCCCGACGTAAAGGTCAAATCGGGAATCGGCCGGCGCCACGACATAACCGAACGGCGTGGTCGCCTTCACAATCGTCTTGGCTCCTCGGTTATAGAGCCGCACCATCCCTGATGCGACGTCCACTTCCGTGAGATCGTCCTCCAGGGCGATCCCCTGGATCTGCGTGTCACCGCCAATGCGGATCCAAGTATTGTTGGGGATCAATATCTCCGCCTTGCCGTCTTGATCGGAATAAAACGAGTCTTCTGCGCCGAACGGGGTGTCCTTGATGGTGGCTACCCAGTCCTTGTCTTCATAAACATAGCGAAGCACTTGTCCTTCCGTGTGGGAAAGCCGGCCCACCATGATCGGTTTTCCGTTCTGCTGCTGTCCGGCGCCCTGCTGTTGCTGCTGAGCTAGAAGTGCAGGGCCTGAGGCAAGGACAAGCACACAGGTGAGCCACATGATTCGAAGCGGGTTCTTCATCGGATCTCCTTTTCCTCCAATTGTCTCTTTTTCAATACTGAGGGGTGCCGGAACGATTTATACAGCCCTCACCCAATACACAGCATAAAGCCAGCATATGAGCATTTTCATGACATTTCATTATTGTCATGAAGCTTAAAGGCGCTGTTCGTTCGACGTGGGACGATATAGGCAATATCCATTCCAAGGTTTACGGACTTCGTGAGATCCAGAGACCGGCACCCCTTTAGGGGCGAAGGGGATCGATCATGGCTCAAGAAAGAGCAACGGGAGGCTGTCCGAAACGAGGTATCCTGAGGGAGTGGGATAGATGCGATCACTCGCTAGGCGAATCAAGCCGTCTTGACTCAGAGCGGCAAGTGTCGCATCCATTTGTTTGGATTGCCTGAGCAGATGCTGAGAGATGCCATTGGAAGTTCGAAGGCCCAATGACAACTGCTCCAGCCAAATCTGATCGGATGTGAGTGATTCCCGGCCGGCCACGGGCAGTTCATGGCGTGCCAGCGTCTCGCAATAGCGCTCGACAGAGCGAACGTTCCACCATCGGTTGCCCGCCAGGAAGGAATGGGCGGAAGGCCCCAGGCCCAGATAGGGCGCATGACTCCAGTACTTGCTGTTGTGGTGGGACCGCAAGGCGTCTGAGCGGGCGAAGTTCGAAACCTCGTAGTGTAGATAGCCATTCGCCCTCAAGTGCTGGGACGTGTAGAGGAATAGCCTTCTTTCATCCTCTTCGCCGAGAAGCGAAAGATTGTGGTGCTTCAAGACGTCCTTCAGTCGTGTGTCGGCTTCGTACGTAAGCAGGTAGCAGGAAAGATGCTCGGGGCTGAATGAAAGGGCTTCATCCAGCACGGCTTTCCATCGCTCCATGGGAGTGCCGACCCGAGCAGGAATTCCCATGATGAGATCCACCGAGACGGAGTCGAAACCGGCCTCACGAGCCTCATGCAAGGCCCTTCTTGTCTGAGCGGTGGTATGCCTTCTGCCCAGGATTCTCAGATCCTCCTCTCTGAAAGACTGCGCGCCGAGGCTCAGTCGGTTGATGCCAAGCGACCGATAGAACGAGAGCCTGGCCGAAGAGAGGTCGTCTGGGTTGGCTTCCAGCGTGATTTCCAACTCTGAGTCAAAATGGAATCGCCGAAACGCGTCACTGAGGAGGGAAGCCAGGGCCCTTTCCTCCAGGATGCTGGGAGTTCCGCCCCCCAGGTAAATGGTGTCAAAAGGAGGAAAAATGCCTTCGTAATGCTCCATCTCGAGCCGTACCGCCTCGATCCACTCGCGGACGCGGGATGGGTCGGGTATGGAATAGAACGCGCAATATGAGCACTTGGACCGGCAAAAGGGAACGTGCAGATAAAGCCCTGAAGGCTGACTCCTATTCATCGCTCGTCTTGAGCACCGCGACAAAGGCGCTTTGAGGGATGCTGACCGCTCCAACCTGTTTCATCCGGGCCTTGCCCTTTTTCTGCTTTTCAAGCAGCTTGCGCTTGCGGGTGATGTCGCCACCGTAGCATTTGGCGGTCACATCCTTTCTGAACGCGGAGATGGTCGAGCGCGCGATGATCTTGCCGCCGATGGCACCCTGAATGGCGATCTTGAATTGGTGCCTGGGGATTTCCTCTTTGAGTCGGTCGCAGACCTGAACGGCCCAGTCGCGTGCGCGGCTCCGGTGGACGATCAGCGACAGCGCGTCCACTTTTTCGCCGTTCACGAGAATGTCGAGCTTGACCAGATCGCCGTCTCGGTTGCCGATGAGCTCGTAATCGAACGATCCATATCCTTGGGTAACACTCTTCAGTCGATCATAAAAGTCGAAAACCACCTCCGCGAGGGGCATTTCAATGCTCATTTCGATCCGCCCCGGCGTCGGGTAGGTGAAGCGTGAGTTGACGCCTCGCCGTTCCATGCAAAGCTTCATCACCGCCCCCATGTATCGCTCGGGAATCAGGATGGTGGCCTTGATAAACGGCTCAGCGCCTCCCTGAATGTCCATGGGGTCCGGGTAATAGAGTGGGTTGTCCACAAAGAGGATGCTGTTGTCCTTCAGCCGAAATTCGTACTGAACGCTCGGCACCGTCATGATGATCGACTGGTCGAATTCCCGCTCGAGTCGCTCCTGCACGATCTCCAAATGAAGTAGACCGAGAAAACCGCATCGAAACCCTTGCCCCAGAGCCGCCGATGAATCTTTCTGGTAGACGAGCGAAGCATCGTTTAATTTGTACTTCTCGAGGGCATCCACGAGGGACTGGTAGTCGTCGGACGAAATCGGATAGATCGACGAAAACACCACGGGCTTCACTTCCTCGAAGCCCGGGAGCGGAGTGGCGACCGGCTGAGCATCCAGGGTGATGGTATCCCCGACGCGTGTGTCGCTGATATTCTTGATCCCTGCAATGATATAACCGACGGCTCCCGCCCTGAGCTCTTTGCGGGGCTCCCTGCCAATCCTGAACAGCCCCACCTCCTCCACTTTGTAAGTGGCCCCCGTATACATGAGGCGGATCACATCCCCCGGGCGCACGACGCCGTCGAAGACACGACAGCTGATGATCGTCCCCCGAAAGGGGTCGTAGTGGGCGTCGAAGATCAGTGCGGAGAATGGCTTTTGGGCATCTCCCGCGGGAGAGGGGATGCGCTCCACAATCGCCTCAAGGATGTCATCGATGCCGGTGCCTTCCTTGGCGGAGCAGAGCACGGCGTGGTCCGAATCGAGTCCCAGCTCCGTTTCGATTTGCTCCTTCGCCATTTCGATATCTGCGGAGGGAAGGTCGATCTTGTTGATCACCGGGATGATGGTCAGATCATGCTCCATGGCGGCATAAAGGTTGGCGACGGTTTGGGCTTCCACCCCTTGGGAAGCGTCCACGAGCAGGAGCACACCCTCGCAGGATGCCAAGGCGCGCGAGACTTCATAGGAAAAGTCTACGTGCCCCGGTGTATCGATGAGATTGAGCTCATACTGGTCCCCGTTTCGACTGGTATAGGGGAGTGTCACGCTTTGGCTCTTGATCGTGATTCCCCGTTCCCGCTCAATGTCCATGGAGTCCAGAATCTGATCTCTGAACTGTCGATCGGTGACGAGTCCGGCTTTCTGGATCAGTCGGTCGGCAAGCGTCGACTTGCCGTGATCAATGTGCGCTATGATGCTGAAATTACGAGCCTGAATCATAAAACCTCAGTTTTTCGAATAAGATGTGTCCTGGTTTGGTTGTGGGGGGAAAATACCCCATCCGTCACCGGGGGTAAACTGCAAAGACGGGAGGTGAGGAGTGAGGCGAGGCTGAAGCGCTGGTGTGCAAAAGAGATCGGGCATTGGGGCCGTTCATGGCACTCAATGCCCGATCTTGGGTGGCATCAAGGGGCGAGCCAACGGAAAGGGTTAAGTGCGGACCTGAAAATACTGAGCTTGCCAGGGGGGCGCTTATCGACGCCAGTAGCCACGATAGCTTCGTCCATCGCACCATCGACCCTTTTGCCCGAGACAAACCGGGTGGCCACCTGTCGATTTGACCCAACCGGGTCCGGGTGCCCCACGGAAAGCGTGAGAATCGACGGGCCCAAGCGCGGTGAGGAACAAGAGCGATGCCCCCAGAATGACAAGTGCCTTCTTCATGTTCAACCCCTCCTTTTAGTTGCGGGCCTTGCGGCATGCGGCAGTTTGCCGTTTGACGCCAGGCGGCGGTTCAGTCGATCTTCATTACTGTTTGGCCGGTTTGGCGCTTGGAGACGGTGTCGATCCCTGCGTGGTGCTTTGCGAAAAATAAGGGCAATTCTGAGCCATCGGACAATTCCCTCTTTGGCCTCTCATGCCCCGTCCCCCCCTGTACATGCGTCCCTGGCCACCCATGGGAACGGGCTCGCCCGTGCGTGGGCAGATCCAGGTGCTTTGCTGTGACTGGGAATCCGTCTGTCCCGTCTGCTGGGCAGATCCGTTTGGTGCGGCGATGATTGTGAGAAGTACCAATGCGAAACCGATTGCCATTGCTCTTTTCATGACGTCTTCTCCCTGTTACGTTTTGTCTGAAATGGCTACCGCTTCCATCCGGCTGAGCAAGGTTCGCAGCAGGTGCATCAGCGCGGAAGCGGCGTTCCAGAATCCGGCATCATTGCCTTCGTCCGGAGCATTGAGCATCAGGCGTGCCATTTGCTCTCGTTTCTCGTTAACATAATGATTCAAATGGATTTTTCGCTTTGAGTGGGAGACGTGCACGATTTCGATCGCGGCTCGCACTTGTTCGTCTGGATAAAAATAACCCAGATTCACCTTGCAGGGTGGATCGCTTTTATTCAGGCTGCATTCCGAACGAATGCCGCCAGTCGGTGCGGCACTCCATCCCGTCTCGGAGCGCCCCATGCTCTTGAGACAGAGAAGGGCTCTATTCGGCTCTGGATCCCGCGTTTCGAGTCAGCTGGCCTCATAGTTGCTAAAAATCAGGTTTGGTCTGTTGTCGTGCTGCCGCTGCTTGTGCTCAGCGGCAACGAGAACCACAATCAGGAGTCTATCCCCATGACGCGTCGTACCAGCCATCCTCCCCGACTCGTATGGTTTTCACCTTGGATCATTATCGGATCCGTAGGCATTCTGGCAGTGATCCTGGCTGTGCTGGCCTGGAGGAGTCATCATCGCGAAAAGGAATTCATGTCCCGCACGCTTCTGTCGCAGGCCAACGTGCTCGTGCGCTCGCTGGAGGCGGGAAGCCGGACGGGAATGGCGGGGATGGGGTGGGGGAGAGGCCAGCTCCAGACGCTTCTGGAAGAAACGGCACAGCAGCCGGATGTCTTGTATGTCGGCGTTGTTTCGACATCCGGCTTGGTTCTGGCCCACAGTGATCCGGGCCTTGTCGGAAAAACCATGCCGATTCAAGCTCCCGAGCGCGGAGAGACGATCCAGCGCTACGTGGATGGCGAATCGGCTTCGTTTGAAGTGATACGATTCTTTCAGCCGTGGCAACAAGGCCGGGGGAGAGGGGGGCACGGCGGAGCGGGGGCCTGTTCAATCTCGGGGTCGGAGCGTCTGGATCGGGAGCTGCTCATGGTTGTTGGTTTGGACCCTTCACCGTTTAACCATGCTCGGAGCGAGGATTTGCAGCGGACCCTGCTCCTGTTTGGCCTGATGCTGCTCGTGGGAGGCGGAGGATTCGTCTCACTGGTCTACGCCCATCACTACCGGAGCGCGCGCGGATCCCTGAGAGACATGCACGCACTCACCTGCACCATCGAAAACCAGATGCCCGTGGGGCTTCTCGTCACGAGCCCTGATGGAGCCATCAGTCGGTCCAATGAGGCCGCCCGGCGCATTCTTGGCCGGATGGACCTCCAGGGCAACATCGATCAGTTCCAAGACTTATTGCCCGTCCTCCAGGGGCTCCAGCAGGACGAATTCGTGGTCGAGAGGGAAATCCTGTGCACTGCCGGCGGGGCGCCGATTCCCCTGCTGGTGAACGCGGCAGTTCTTCGCGATGCCAGCGGGGGTCCGGCTGGCCATGTCCTGATGATGGCGGACATCAGCAATCTTAAGCTGCTGGAGGAGCAACTGAGGCGCAGCGAGCGGTTGGCGTCGCTCGGCCGTCTTGCCGCAGGTATTGCCCATGAAATCCGTAACCCGCTGAGCTCGATCAAAGGGTTCGCCACCATTCTCGCTGGGCGTTTTCAGGATGACGACCGCAGCAAGCGGATTGCCGAAGTGATGGTGCAGGAGGTCGAACGGTTGAACCGGGTCGTTACCGAGCTCCTCGACTATGCCAAGCCGACCGAGCTCCACATGGAAACGGTTGTCTGTTCGGAGATCATCAATCAGACCGTGGAGCTCCTGGCGAGTGCCGCCGAAGAGCGAGGCGTCGAGATCGAATTTCGGGTACTACCGGCAGATATGGAGCTCGTTGTTGATGCAGACCGCTTTTCAAGGGCCTTGCTCAACCTTTGTCTGAACGCGCTGCAGTCCATGGCCCGAGGCGGGAATCTGCTTATCGCCGCTGAGCGTCGCGATGGGTGGGCCCATCTCTCGGTGACTGATTCGGGAACAGGGATTGCCCCCGAGCATTTGCCTCACGTATTCGATCCGTATTTCACGACGAAGCCCGATGGCGTGGGGCTCGGGCTGGCCAACGTGCACAAGATCGTAGAGGCTCACCATGGCCGAATTGAAGTCTCAAGCACGTTGGGGATCGGGACAACGTTTGAGATGCTCCTGCCTCTTCGCGGTTCGATTGGCTCGGGAATTGATGATGGACACAGACAGCCAAAAAAGGTAAAGGATTCAACAAGTGCCGGCTGGAGCGGCTGCTGCGCTGTTCGGGATCCCGTCGTTAGGCGACTTGCTACCCCCTGAAAAGATGGAGGCAACCATGATGAGAGCTGTTCGTTTGTGCTTGGTGATTGGGCTGGTTGTGTTCACCGCTTCCTGCTCCCTGAAGCCAAGCTGGGATGTAGTCGGGAAATGGCAGAAGATCGATGGGACCGAAACACTCGAATTCTCTCGAAATGGCACGGTCACGGTCACCAGCGGAGCAACTTCCCTTACGGTTCCTTACGTTTTTATGGACGAGAAGCACGTTCAAATCAACCTCGGACCGTTCGGGAGCCTCTCCACGGAAGCTATGGTAACGGCCGATTCACTGGTTCTGACGGCAGCCAAGGGAAAAGTATCCAAGTACAGCAAAATGAAGTAGTCGTTCGAACACGTCGCCTAATGCGGGACCGAAGCACGTCTCCTCGCACGAGCCCCCTTTCTCGCCGTTTTTCCTTCCGATGCGCGTCGCCTGACGCAGGAGTGAGGAATGAAAATGCAAATGCCCTCATCCGTCAAGCCAAGGTTCGGGCGTGTAGGAATGAGGGCATTTCGATTCAGGGATTTGTCTGATTTCAAGCAGCCTGTTTAAGCATCTCGACCTCAGAAAGCTGCCATCACACGCAGGCCGCCCCAAACGTGGGTGCTGTCATGATCCCAGGAGATGAATTCAATCTCGTCATCTGCTTCGCCGCTAAGGGGAAAGGAGAATCCAATCTTCGGGGAGAGCGTGACGTATTTTCCGATCGGGAAGTTAATCGCTGCCGACAGAATGCCCGCGTGAAAGTTGGAGTAGGCCTTATCAAACGGATCAAATTTCGGAGGGCTCGGATAGGCGCCTTTGTCGTTTGAATCCTGGTAGATGAATGTGGCTCCCAGATCAATGCTCCAGTCGTAACAGGGAAGCTTGATGTTCTTCGACAGGTCCAGAGTGACCCACCAACCGGGATAGTGTGACATTTCCCGGTAGCCGGTGAGACCGACGGTGAGCCAAGGAAAGGTGTAGGCCAGCCCGGCATAGAGCTCGAAAGAATCGTCCACATTGTTCAACAAGTAGTAAATCATTCCAATCGAGGCGTTAAGATTCTTCACCAGTTCGTAAGTGTAGCTGAAAGTGAAGTCGGTCTCGTTCCAGGCCGGACCCATTTCCAGTGCGGTTCTGTCATTCGTATCGAAATTGCCCCAGACGTTGAGGGAAAATCCCCTGTAACTCACCGTGGCGGATGGCTGGATGACCATGCCTTTTTGAGCGTCGCTCAAGGCGTAACCTCGCCAGACGTACTGGTTTAAAAAGTCCACGGAAAATGTCGCTGCCAGCTTGGGCTCCTCTGCTTTTGCCTCTTCCTGTGGTGCTTGCTCCTGCGCGCGCGCGATGCCGGCCCCCAAGACCATCCCTGCGCACAAAACAATCATGACAGCGCCCCTCATTCCCCAGTTCCTCTTTGCCTCCATTGTGCCTTCCTTTCTTCGTTCTGTGATCCCTCTCGATCCACGTGAATATAATCCCCTACCCCTTTGCGAATCAAAAGCGCCCGTGCCAAGCCCCTCCTCGTGCTCTGTCAGCCTTTTTTCGCAAGGTCACCCCCCCTTTGATTCCCCCCTCGAGGGGGAGTGTTCTCTTGCCCGGTAAAACTTCTTTGACGGAGGACTAGGCTGATTCCTCCGTCTGAAAAGGGAGGCTCGAGAAGCCAACGCCGACGTGCTCCGTTCGCCCGCCGTGAGCTTGCCCCTTGTCAGCACAGGCCACTTCGTTTCCTGTCTGCCACACTTGGATTGCACGACGCAGGCCACGGGTGCCGCCGGCAGCTTTCCCAACGTGAAGACTACTTCAAAAAGGTCTAAGTGATTTGTATTCTACTGGAAGAAGTCTTAAATATCTATTAATTTAAGACAGATGAATGACACTAATTTGGAGACGGAAATTATAAATTCTTCCTTTAAACAATAGGAGACTTGTGTGCTTTACTTAAAACGGCGAATATGATTGGGACATAAATGTTCAAATGCATTCTATTGATCTCTTCGAGGGACAAAGATGGTCTGGATGCCTGGTCGGAACCGACACCTGAGACTCCGCTCGATCTTCAAGGGGGAATCACCGCGCGGTGTGTTGATCTGCCTGACTGTTTTCAGTAGGATCCATGATGGAAGGTGAAACGAAGGATGGGTAGTCACAATGAGAAAGGAGAAGGCATGGAGACGCTTGAAGCGATTCGAACCAGGAGGAGCATTCGTCAATTCGAGGACCGGGCGATACCGGAACCGATGGTCCGCGAGCTGCTGGCCGCTGCCATGAACGCACCTTCTGCCGGAAATCAGCAGCCGTGGCATTTCGTGGTCATTGACGACCGGCAAGTGCTGGAGCAGGTTCCTGGTCTGAACCCCTATGCTGCCATGGCACCTCGGGCTCCCCTGGCAATCCTGGTTTGTGGGGATCCGGATCTGGAGAAATTCCCCGGCTATTGGGTCCAGGATTGCTCAGCAGCCACTCAGAACCTCCTCCTGGCGGCACATGCCATGGGCTTGGGTGCAGTCTGGACAGGAGTCTTTCCGATGATAGAGCGCGTCGAAGGCTTCCGCGCTCTTTGTGGCATTCCCCGCAACGTGATTCCGATGGCCTTCGTGGTCCTCGGCTATCCGGCACAAAACCTCAAGCCAGAGAACCGTTTCAATGACGGTCGCATCCACCGGAATCGCTGGTGATGGGCCGCCCAGGCGCGAGGTGAGCCAGATAGTGCTTGCCTGAGTAGGTTGTCAGGCGTTCTTGTTTTTGGAGGACGCATTTTCCTCCAACTGCTCGGTCTTGTCTGAAGCAAGGTCTGAGGCCTCCTGAGTGGCCTTCTTGAAATTCTTGATTCCTTTTCCGAGTCCCGCACCGATTTCGGGCAGTTTGCCCGCCCCAAAAATGATGAGTACGATGACGAGGATAACGATCAATTCGGGCATGCCGAGACCACCGATCATGGAACGCTCCTTCTGAGTGGGATAGACGTCGCTATTTGAGAAAGTCTTCGACTTCCTGCATCAATTGAAGAAACTCTTTGGACTGCCGGTACTGATCCACCAGTCTCTGATGATCCAGCCAGGTGGCCCAGGCCCGCATCCAAAGATCATTGTGCCAATAGTATCGGGGAGCTGATTTTCCAGATTCCGCCCGTTCGCGATATTCTTCATATTCGTCCTGGCAGTTTCTGCAGAATCGATAGGGGGTGGCAAATCGGGTTGGCTCCTGTGCGCCCATATCGAGCTGGGTGCCGCATTTGGCGCACTTCATGATGCACCGCGTGCATTGGAAGACCTTCCGTAACGCGTCGATCTTGCGCTCTCGCTCGCTGGCATCGCGTATCGACTTTAAGTCTTGGACCTTCTTTCCAAATTCTAAGATGTTCGCCATAGGGAGACCCTGATCATTTGAGGATGTCTTTTAAGGGACTGGAATCATCCGTCTCGCAGCGAAGCCCATCCATCAAGGATGACGAGACGCCGTCGTCCGTGCTCTCCGCCAGGTTGAAGAGCTGCTGGGCAGCATCGACAAATCGCTGCCTGCTTTCCCGCTGGGCCTTCTTCTTGAGGAAAAGAATGGGATCGTGCAGCAGTTTGCGAACAATCGATTCGGTCAGCACCTCGATGGCCCTCCGGTCCTTCTCGGCCAAATCCGGCAAGTGAGCCATCGTTCTCTGCAGCTCATTCCTGCGAATGGTCTCGGCCTTGCTGCGAAGGGCGATGATCGTGGGGACGATGTCCAGCGTTGCCAGCCAGCTCTGGAACTTGAGTGTTTCCTCCCGGACGATGTGCTCCGCCCGCTCGGCTTCCTTCCTTCGCTCCTCCCTGTTCAGGTCGACAATGCCTTTCAGGTCGTCGATGTCGTAAAGGTAGACGTTGTCGATCTCATTGACCCGGGGCTCGACATCCCGCGGTACAGCGATGTCGATAAAGAAGAGAGAACGGTTCCGACGTCCTCGCATCCGTGATTTGACGTCCTGATACTTCAGGATGGGCTCCGGAGACCCTGTCGACGTGAGGACAATGTCCACGGTGCTCAAGGCATCGAGACAATGTCCGAACGGGATTGTCTCCGCCTTGAACTGCCGGGCCAGCTCAAGGGCCCTTTCCAGGGTGCGATTGGCCACGATCATCTGTCGCACCCCTTGTCCCCGAAAATGCTCGGCGGCCAGCTCGGCCATCTCACCGGCGCCGATCAACAAGACTTTCTTGTCCCGGAGCTCCCCAAAAATCTTACGTGCCAGCTCAACTGCCGCGTAGCTGATTGAAACGGCAAAAGAGCCGATGCGGGTTTCGGAGCGAACGCGTTTGGCGACGGAAAAAGCTTTGTGGAGCAGTCGGTTGAGCACGACGCCCACCGAACGATAGTCAGCTGCCTCACGGTATGCGGACTTGATCTGACCGAGTATCTGAGGCTCCCCGATCACCATGGAGTCGAGACTGGAGGCCACACGAAACAGATGCGTGACGGCGTCCATGTTCCTGTGAAAGTAGAGGTGGGGATCGAGAGGTCTAGCGGCCGCACCTCCCAAGTGCTCCACGATCACGGATTTCACCTCGTGAAACGCTCGGTCAAGGGCGTTACACGTAAACAGGATCTCGACGCGGTTGCAGGTGGAAAGAACAAACATCTCCCGAACGTGCTCGAGGGCAGGGAGAAGCTGCAGCGGATGGGTCTCGCTTCGGCACACCAGAGCGAGCTGCTCCCGAATCTCCACGGGCGCGGTTTTGTGATTCATTCCCAGTAGCGCGATATGCCCCATTGCTTCCTCAACGCCTATCGAGCAAGTGCGGTGTGGTGCCCTTTCATGAACAGGTTCACCCCCAAGAATGTAATGAGAATAGCTGAAAAGCCGAAAATTGCCAGCCAGGCAGCACGCCTCCCCCGCCAGCCGACGGCAAGACGCTCATGCAGCAAGATCGCGTAGATAAGCCAAGTGACCAAGGCCGAAATCTCCTTGGGATCCCAGCTCCAAGGCGAGGCCCAGATGGTGCTCGCATAGGCAAATCCCGTGATCAGCCCCACGGTAAGCAATGGAAACCCCGTGATGAGGCAAATATGATTGATTTGATCCAGTCGGTCCAGGGAGGGGAGTCGCATATAGAGGTTTCCGAGGCTCTTCTTCTTGATGTGACGCTCCTGGATCAAGTACATGATGCCCGCGCTGAAGGAAAGGGCAAACAGCGCGTTTGCGAGGAAGATGGAAGTGATGTGGAAGACGAACCAAGCACTATTGAAGATACCGGTCTTGGGCACCATGCCAGCCGGAAGCAGGGATGACAGGACCATGAACAGAACTGCAAGCGGGGATACGAACGAGCCCAGGACGCGGATTCGGAGCTTCCCTTGCATGATGAGGAATGCTGCAACGATCACCCAGGCGAAAAATGAGAGGGCCTGCTGGCTGTTCGCGACCGCCAGGTGTCCCGCTTTGACTGAATGCTCGACTATCGCTCCCCCGTGCACAACAGCGCCCACGAGGAGCACGGTCCACGATGCCCAGTGGATTCCGTCCCGCTCTCGTACGAGATAGATCAGGTATCCGATCGTGCCGCAGCAGTAGCAAAGGGTTGCGATGGCGAGTAAGACTGGTTGCATAGCTCTTTCCAGATTCGGGTTGTTTCATCGGCCGAAAGGTGTTCGCCGCAGACTGCCTGAATCGCCGGCAGCACCCGTTGCTCTTCGTGAAAGGCCAGCCATTGGGGAATGGGAAGCGCCGCAAGATCCCTGAACAGGCTCTGATTCACTCCGGAGTCGAGATCTTTGCTTTGAATGGCTTGGCGCAGACGCCCCAACAGCCTCACAAACAACTCCCAGTTCATGTCGAACTGTCCTTCAAAATGCTCGCGAATCCGCTTGGCGAGCGCGGGACTGAGCCCGCCCGTGCTAAAGGCAACGGTCAAGGGACCTCGGCGAAGCACCGCTGGCACAATGAAAGAGCCCTTCTCGGGATCCGTTGCCGTGTTGCACCAAAGTCGCCTGGTTTGCGCGTGATCTGCGATTCGACGGTTGAGCTCTCTGTCGCTGGTAGCCGCAAACACCAAGTCCGCCCCTTCCATGTGTGACGGATCAAAGTGCGTTCCAACGTGGTCAATTGAGCCCGATTCGGCTTGCGCTTCAAGCCAAGGGCTCAAGCTCTCAGCGACCAACCGTACCGTCGCCCCGCACGCCAAGAGACTCCGGACTTTTCTCTCACCCACGTTTCCACCGCCGACGACCAGGCACACACGACCATGCAGCGACACAAACATCGCATAATGGAAAGCGTCCTCGGTGGACTCGTCCGCCACCGTCTCGGGATGGAATCCTTCTTCACGCATCCGATTTGGCTCCTCCGTCAATTCAGAGTCCTGCCTTTGGTGTTGGGTGAGCACCGTCACCGAGCGGTGGCAAGGAGTGATTCTTAACATGATTGTTCTGTAGAAACAAGGCGATGGGGCAGCTCCGGTACCTCCGCCGGAATAAGGCCCGCGTCGCAATGCGGAGAGGACAAAGTACGGCGGGCCATAGTGTCTCGCCCGTGCCTCTTGTTGCCGTGGAAGAGGGTCGGAAACGACACTCGGGCGGTGCTGAAGTGGTCGGGATCCATGAGACGGTTTCGGGGGAGGGAGCGTGGCAGAGTATGCGCACGCAGAGAGGCAGCCTTTTCGGCGGCATCAAGTACGTCGGAAAATCACATAGTCGGCGATATCCCTCAGAAGCTCCCGGGTGGGATGAGGAGGGAAGACCGACAGGGCGGTCTTGGCTTGCTGCACATGCTCCATGGCCCGACGTTGAGTATACTCGATGCCCCCGGCCTGAATCACCAATTCGCGCACTTCATTGAAGGCCTCCGGAGGGATCTCCTCATCGCTAAATATCTGACGCAGCCGCGCCTTAGCCGACGGGGGGCCGTTTCGCATGGCATGGATGAGCGGCAGCGTTGCCTTGCCTTCTTGGATATCGTTTCCAACCGGTTTTCCCAGCTCTTTGGCATCGCCGGTATAATCGAGGGTATCATCCACGAGTTGAAACGCAATGCCCAAATTGTGGCCATAGTTGCGCATGGCTTGCTGGTGAGACTCGGCGCCCTTGCCAAAAATGGCCCCGACTTCACACGCGGCACTGATGAGAACCGCTGTCTTACGGGTGATGACGTCCAGGTAATCTGCCTCGTCCAATTCGAGGTCGTCAGAGTGGACGAGCTGCAGCACCTCCCCTTCGGCCATTTTGGTTGTCGCTTCGGAAAGAACCTTGAGAATGGGAATGCTGCCGTAATGGACGGTCATCAGGATGGATTTGCTATAGAGGAAATCGCCGACCAGAACGACCCCGGGGTTGCCCCAAATCGTGTTGGCCGCGGGTTGGCTCCGACGGAACTCGGCGTGGTCGACCACATCATCATGCAAGAGCGAGGAAGAATGAAGGAATTCGAAAACCACCGAAAGCCTCGCGTCGTCCTGTCCCTGGTACCCGCAAAGGCGGGCTCCGAGTATCATGAGAAGCGGCCTTAATCGCTTGCCGCCGCTTCCAAGAATATAGCGACCAACGAGGGAGATGAGCGCTATGTTTGAGTCGAGCTGGAGTTGAATTTCCCTTTCGATTCTATCAAGATCCGGTCGAATCCGGGCGAATATGCTCGCCTTGAGGGCTTCGCAGTCGTTTTGGAAGAGGTTGGGCACAGCAACGGAGCTCACTGCAACGATTCCTGCCTGGTCCATCGAATACTATTCTGCTTGGAGAGTCGTGTAGACGGATCGTGAGTCTTTAACGCCATCATAAGGGTAAAACATTAGCTTCATAGCGAAAAAAAGAAACCATGTCAAAACGTTTTACTTCTCCGTTGTCGATTCCTCAAGTCCACACTCTTCCTGAAGGTAGAAGCGCATCGGGATGGGGAGGCTCAGAGCAGTCGAGCCACAAGGTCATAATCGTGGGAATCGGTGATTAGTGCCTTGCGTATCTCACCTTGGGCGACCGTTCCTTCTGTTATGAGGACCATCCCGTCGACATCGGGGGCCTGGTGTGCTGTTCGGCCGCGGAGCAGTAGCTCCGTTTCAGGGTGAGCCCCTTCTATCAGGATCTCCAGTTCTCTCCCGACGAACCTCGCCAGCCGTCTCCGCGAGATTTCCTGCTGAATTTCGAGCAGAACTTGGCGGCGATTCTGTTTGACTTCTTCCTGAACCTGGCCCGGGAATGATGCAGCCCGAGCCCCCGGTTCAGGGGAGAAGGCGAAGACTCCCACGTGATCGAGCTCTGTTGTTTCCAAGAACTCGAGCAGCTCTTGGAACTCGAGCTCCGTCTCGCCGGGGAATCCAACGATGATGGATGTCCGCAGGGACACGTCCGGAAGGTGGTGGCGGATCAAATGCACTTTGTCGCGAAGCTCTTCGCTTCCGCCGCTGCGTCCCATTGCCGCCAGAATGCGAGAGCTGCAGTGCTGGATGGGCATGTCGAGGTAGGGGACAACCTTGGTCGAGGAGCGCATAACGGACAGCAGTCGGTCATCTATGCGCTGAGGATACGTATAAAGAATTCTAACCCATTTCAGCTGCCGGAGGCTTTCTAGCTCTTCAATGAGGGTGAGGAGGGCGGAGTCGTACCCCAAGTCCACACCGAAAGCCGTCGTATCCTGGGCAATGAGGTTGATTTCAATCGTTCCCTGGTCTACCAGCTCAGATGCCTCACGGACAACATCGTTCAGGCTCCGGCTGCGGTAAGGACCGCGCAGATGTGGAATCATGCAGTACGTGCAGCGGTTGCTGCACCCGTCGGCAATCTTGAGGTATGTTGAATAGCTGGGCGCTGACACCAATCGCGACGCTGCCGACTCCCCCACAGCTCCCGGTCTTCCAATCCACACTTGCCTGCAGTCTTTCGTCCCCAGGGTGTCGAGAACCGTCGCCAAGTGTTGGTAGTGGGACGTTCCCAAGAATAAATCCACCTCGGGTAGCAGCTTCGGGAGCTTTTTCCCATATCGCTGGACCATGCATCCGGCGACCACCAGGGTCTTGCACGCACCTTCGGACTTGAAACGTGCGAATGACAAAATCGTTTCGATCGCTTCCTCGACCGCACTTTGGAGGAAACCGCAGGTGTTGATCACGATCAGCGAAGCTTCCGACGCAAGATCGGTCATCGAGTAGCCCACGCGCACGAGCTGTGCTGCCATGGTCTCACTGTCAACCAGATTCTTGGCACACCCTAGACTAATGATCGATGCAAGCTGCTCCGAGCCCAAATGACCTCCGAGGGTTGTGCGCATGAGGGGAAACGCTGCGTTATGGCGGTGCCTATCAGGATCTCCAGCTCCTGACGGTCAAGCGATCGATCCCCCAGAATACGCTGCACGTGAAAAAGATGGCTAACACAATGAGCACGAGCCAGAGTGCCATCCTCCGGGCACGTGACTGAATGCAGGTGATTGAGTGAAGTGCCGTCCATGAGGTGGAGCTCATCACGTGGGCTTCCAAAGCGAATGGCAGGAATCCCAAGAATCCCAGTACTGGCATTTCGAATACTTTCAGGAACCCAAGAAAAGGAATCGTATAGGTCCATTTGGCCCCGGCCCAATAGTTCCACATCTCCCAAAGGACTCCACAGCATAACCCGGCGATGGGTAGTTGGAAAACCCTTTGATGCGAGCCGTTTTCGAGATCATCGAGAAGAGACGCTGCTCGCAAGCGGTGGTTCAATGGCTCAAGCAGCAAAATGAACCCGACCCAAACCAAAGGAAAGAAGACTCTCGGTTCAAGGAGGGGCGCGACGAGGCAGCAGGCTCCGACGGTGATCATTGAGGGATGGAATCGATCGAGTCTCTCACGGGGTCTTCCAGGGACTTTCCCGAGAAACGTGAAGTGATCCAGGAGGTGTTCGGTGACCTTGAGGCCCGGTAGAACGGTTGCGAAGGAGATCGCGTATCCGGTCCATCGGATCCATCGTTCTGTGGGAACCCCAGAATAGTGCCAATTCTGCAGCCGAAAGTTGAATACTTCGAAAACAAGCCAGAACAAGATGGACAGAGGGAGAGTTGCAAAGAAACGACTGGGGTCGTGGAAAAGCTCAGAACGTCCTCCTCGCAAGAGGAGAAGCGCCTCAAAAAAGACGATGTAGCTCCACCAACAAAATAGATAATACCAAGTGTAGTACGGTTCCAGCTTCGAAAGCATTCCCACGGTTGCAGCAAGGGCAATTGCGCTGGAGAGCGCCATCACTAGCACAGCGATCGCCTTTGCCGAGATTCGCATCATGGACCTCCCTTGGATGAGCTTGGCCCCCTTGAGGCTCGGGGTGATGGCATTCGATGAGGCCGAAGTCAGGTCGGACTCGAAGGGAAGGGAGCAGCAAGGGTCGCGTCAACGTCCAAGAGTGAGCCGGGAGACTCAAATTCGACTAAATCCGAATGAAGGGCGCTCAACTTCAGCGTTTTTTTTCTGACGCGAGTCAATTATACTATTCGCTTGCCTAATACGCTAGCAACGTCTGGCTACCTGGACAAGCCCGATCGATGGAAGGATGACTGCATTCCGCAGGCTGCGCGCGCACGCTCGTAGGCTTTCCTCTATTCTGCTGAGGGCGCAACAGGGCAAGGTGTACTCATATCGTCACGGTAGGGGGACTTCGATGGGAAAGGAAAGGACCGGTCGCATACATGCTGCGTCGGCAGACAAGACAGGACGCAACACGCCTAATCCCACCATGTGTAAAGAAGGCAAAGGCGTGCGGAATTTCGCGTGTGGGTATTACGACTCGTGCCTGGACAAGGCTGCTAAGGGGATGTGGAGCGGCTTTACGTGTAGAGAATGCCCGCTCAATTATCAAAAGGAAGAGGAGGGGCAAGCTTAGGTTTGGCCATGGTTCTCCGTAAAATAAGAAAGGAGCAGCCGCGATGGCGGAGGCTCCTTTCTTATTCTTTGAGTCAGCTTTGGAAAGACACGCATAGGAGGGATGTCGAAGGCGGTGGGATACGCCCTTCAGTATGTCTTATGCGGCATCAGCGGCTTTCTTGGGCTTCATTTCGTCCGTGACGAGCTCGATCAGACACATGGGTGCGGCGTCCCCACGCCGAAATCCAACTTTAACGATCCGCGTGTAACCACCCGGCCGACTCTGATAGCGGGGGCCTATTTCGTTAAAAAGCCTGTGCACAACGTCCTTTTCACGGATAAAGGCAAGAGCTTGCCTGCGAGCATGGAGGTCGCCGCGCTTCCCGAGAGTGATCATGGACTCGGCGATGCTTCGGAGCTCTTTTGCCTTGGGAATGGTCGTATAAATCCTTCCATGGTCCAACAATGAGGTCACCATATTGCGGAACATGGCCAACCGATGGCTCGTTGTACGATTCAGTTTTCGTCCGGAAACATTGTGCCGCATGACTATTCCTGTTCCTTTCTGCGTTCCTCAATTTCCTCACGCCCAGGGAAGTTCTCGATCTTCATCCCGAGCGACAGCCCCATTTCCGTCAGGATTTCCTTGATTTCGTTGAGTGACTTTCGACCGAAATTCTTGGTCTTCAGCATTTCGGATTCCGTCTTCTGCACAAGCTCACCAATGTAGCGTATATCGGCATTCTTCAAGCAGTTTGCGGACCGAACCGAGAGCTCGAGCTCATCGACGCTACGGAAGAGGTTTTCATTGTACTCAGGCTCTAACCGGATTTCCTCCTCAGTGACTTCTGCTTCCTCTTCGAAGTTGATGAAGATGGAGACCTGGTCTTTCATGATCTTCGCTGCGTACGCCAAAGCATCTTCAGGCTTGATGCTTCCGTCGGTCCAGATTTCCATGGTGAGCTTGTCATAGTCGGTGATTTGGCCAACGCGAGCCTGGGTTACCACGTAGCTTACCTTGCGAACCGGCGAAAAGATGGCATCAATGGGAACCATGCCAATGGGCTGATTCTCCTCCATGTTTCGGTCCGCAGGGACGTAGCCTTTGCCCTGCTTGATCACCAGCTCCATTCTCAATTTTGCGTCTTTTGCCAACGTGCACACGTGAAGATCGGGGTTCAAAACCTCAACATGGGCATCTCCTCGGATATCCCCGGCTGTCACGGCCCCCTCTCCCAGTTTCTCGATCAAGAGGTGACGGGTTCCCTCGCCGTGCATTTTGAATCGCACTTCTTTGAGGTTCAAAATGATGTCCGTCACATCCTCGATCACCCCCGGGACAGTGGAGAACTCGTGCAGGACGCCATCAATTTTAACGCTGGTGATGGCCGCCCCTTGAAGGGAGGACAAAAGAACGCGCCGAATAGCATTGCCAAGAGTGGTTCCGAAGCCCCTCTCGAGCGGCTCACACACAAACTTGGCATAGGTGTCAGGCCGTCCGTTGGTCTCGATCTCCAAACGCTTAGGCTTGATCAGTTCACGCCAGTTCCTTTGCATAGTCTTTCCTTATTCAGAGATGCTTCCTAGTGGATCGATTCGGCGTATGCTAGGAAAAGCAAAAACCGGAAGAGGGACGTCCCCCTGGGGACCTCCCTACCGGCTTGTGGCCTAAGTCATTCCAGAGCCTTATTTCGAATAGAACTCAACGATGAGGTGTTCCTGTACGGGCAGATTCATCTCTTCTCGAGTGGGATAGGCCTTGAAAGTCCCCTGCATCGTTGACTTGTCGAGGTCGAGCCAGGGCGACAGTCCGCGCCGCGGCATGGCTTCGATGGCGTCCACGATCGCCGGCAATTGGCGGCTTGCCTCGATGACGGTGACGGTATCTCCCGCTCGCAATAAAAACGAGGGGATGTTAACGGGCTTGCCGTTTACCAGAAAGTGGCTATGTCGCACAAGCTGCCTGGCCTGATCCCGGGAGTTTGCAAAGCCGAAACGATATACGGCGTTGTCAAGGCGACGCTCCAGAAGAACGAGGAAGTTCGTGCCCGTGACGCCTTTTTGGCGGTCAGCAATTTTGAAGTAGGTCTTGAACTGCTTCTCCACCAAGCCGTACATCCGCTTGACCTTTTGCTTTTCTCGCAACTGCAGGCCGTAGTCGGAGAATTTCCCCCGTGCCTGACCATGCTGTCCGGGGGGATAATTGCGCCGCTCGACGGCACATTTGTCGGAATAGCAGCGGTCCCCTTTCAGGTACAGCTTCATGGTCTCTCGTCGGCACATTCTGCAGGCTGGTCCCGTATATCGAGCCAAGGTTGTTACCTCCTGTTGATCTCAAGATGAACGCGTTGCATTAACCTGAAAAGCGATATCAAACGCGCCGTCGTTTGGGCGGGCGGCATCCGTTGTGCGGAATCGGTGTCACGTCCTTAATCGCGGTAATGTTGAAGCCGGAGGCTTGGAGCGCCCGCAGCGCGGCCTCACGGCCAGACCCAGGGCCCTTCACGTAGACCTCGAGGTTTTGTACACCGTGCTCCATGGCCTTCTTGCCTGCGGTTTCAGCGGCAATCTGAGCAGCAAAAGGCGTACTCTTGCGCGACCCCTTGAATCCCTGGCTCCCGGCTGTAGCCCAGGAGATGGCGTTCCCACTCGTGTCGGTAATGGTCACAATCGTGTTGTTGAAGGTCGAACGGATATGGGCGACCCCATTGAGGATGTTCTTGCGCTCTTTCTTCTTGGTCCGACTGGCCGTCTTATCCCTTGCCATGCTCTCTCCAATCTCTGGCTACTTCTTCCGCTTACCCATAACCGATCGTCTCGGTCCCTTGCGCGTGCGAGCGTTGGTGTGGGTTCTTTGCCCTCGAACAGGCAGGCCCCTTCGATGCCTCAATCCGCGATAACATCCGAGATCCATGAGCCGTTTGATGTTCATGGACACCTCGGTCCGCAGATCCCCCTCGACTTTGTACTGGGAGTCGATGATTTGACGGATGACGTTGATTTCTGCGTCGGTAAGATCGTCCGTCTTGGTGTCCCAGTTGATGTTTGCCTGATTCAGGATCTTCTGCGATGTCGCTCGCCCAATCCCGTAAATGTACGTCAGGGCGATTTCGACCCGTTTGTTCTTGGGTAGGTCAATACCTGCAATGCGTGCCAATGCCCGTTCCTCCCATCAACCTTGTCTTTGCTTGTGCCTCGGGTTCTCGCAAATCACGCGGACGGTCCCATGTCGGCGTATGATCTTACACTTTCGACAAATCCGCTTGACGGATGCTCGCACTTTCATGAGTGTTCAACCTTTCTCTTGGGCATGGCAAAGAAGTTCAGGACTTCGATCGATACGTGATGCGACCGCGGGTCAAGTCATAAGGCGAAAGCTCCACCGTCACTTTGTCTCCGGGAAGGATCCTGATGAAATGCATGCGCATCTTCCCAGAGATATGAGCGAGAATTCGGTGTCCGTTAGCCAGTTCAACGCGGAACATGGCATTAGGAAGGGTTTCGACCACGGTCCCTTCGACTTCAATGGCATCTTCTTTGGCCATCCTGAGCTGATCTCCCGTATATTAAACGTCGTTCCGGACGGGACTAAAGCAAGCAAAGATAATCGATTCCTGCTCCGGAGTAAAGCAAATTTCACAGCTTAGTGAGAATCACCGGGCCATTGTGAGTGATCGCCACGGTGTGCTCGAAATGCGCCGACAGCATCCGATCGACGGTTACCGCAGTCCACCGGTCTTCGAGAATCTGAACTTCCGGGCGTCCCTGGTTGATCATGGGCTCAATAGCGAACACCATGCCCGGTTTCAGCTTGACTCCTTTGCCGGGCGGTCCATAGTTCGGTATCTGGGGACTCTCATGGAGGCGCTGGCCAATCCCGTGACCGACGAATTCCCGCACTACCGAAAACCCACGCGATTCCACGTATTGTTGAATCGCGTGGGAAATGTCGGATAAGCGATTTCCACCGACTGCCTGCTGTATCCCTTCATAAAGGGAAGCCTCAGCCGCGCTGCAAAGTCTCGCGGCGTGCTCGCTGATTTTGCCAACCGGGAGCGTCATCGCGGCATCGCCATAGTATCCGTCCACGGCCACCCCGAAATCGAGACTAATGATGTCGCCCTCTTTGAGAACACGGTTCTTGGATGGCATACCGTGGACCACCTCCTCGTTTACGGAGGTGCACAGGGCAAACGGATAGCCGTGATACCCCTTAAAGGCAGGAGTGGCGGCGTGCTTTGCTGCGAGCTGCTCACTGAGGGCATCGAGGTCCCAGGTGGTAATGCCGACCTGGACCTCCTCCTTCAGACGCTCAAGGATCTCAGCGACAATCTGGGATGCGTGCCGGATCTTTTCTATCTCGCGCTGAGACCTGAGAATAATCAACGTTCAGCCCTTATCCAAGGTGCGCGACAATCCTGGAGAAGATGTCCTGCATGTCGCCGACACCGTCCACGGAGCGAATCTTGGATTGCTTGACATAGTAATCAATGAGCGGCTTGGTCTGATCGTCATAGACCTTGAGCCGAGAGGAAACGGTCTTTTCGTTATCATCGTCCCGTTGGTAGAGCTCGCCGTTGCATTTGTCGCAGACGCCTTCTTTCTTCGGAGGATCGAACATGACGTGGAAGCCTGCGCCACAGCTCCTGCAGGTCCGCCTTCCGGTGAGGCGTCCGAGCAGCTCACTGTTGGGGACTTCGATGGAGACAACATGGTCGATCTTCATGCCAAGCTCACCGAGCATCTTGTCCAAAGCCTCAGCCTGGCTCACGTTTCTGGGAAAGCCGTCCAGCATGTAGCCTTTTGCGCAGTCGGGCTTCTGAATTCGCTCCTTGACCAGGCCGATTACGACACTGTCAGGAACCAAGGTGCCGGCATCCATATACTTCTTGGCTTCGAGTCCCAGAGGCGTCCCTTCCTTGAGCGCGGCTCGGAGCATATCACCGGTGGAGATCTGGGGAATCCCGTATTTGTCGATGAGACGCTTTGCCTGTGTTCCCTTGCCAGCACCCGGGGGGCCCAACAGAATGATGTTCATGAACCTCTCCTTTTTGGTAGTGGAATGAACTGATCGAACTCTCCGCAATAGTCATTCAACAAACTCTGGCGCCTGGGAAGGTGGCAGGTCTATGAGCAGCCCCTACGCAACACCTCTCTCTCACACGCAACGCTGCCAATAGGAAATGGGACGCGTGACGCTTGGGCATCCAGATTTAACGCCGTCCGCGAATTTTTCCTTTCTTCAGAAAGCCCTCGTAGTGGCGGGAAAGCATGTGCGCTTCGATCTGGCCCAAAGTGTCCATCGCTACACCAATGACAATGAGCAAAGCCGTTCCCCCGAAGTAGAACGGAACGTTGAAGCGCTGGATCAAAATCGAAGGGAGGACGCAGACCGCAGAAACGTAGATGGCCCCACCCAGAGTGATGCGGCTGAGGACCTTGTCGATGTACTCGGCGGTAGGCCTTCCGGGCCTGATGCCAGGAATGAATCCTCCATATTTCTTCATGTTGTCGGCCACATCAAGAGGGTTAAAAACGATGGCCGTATAGAAGAAGCAGAAGAAGATGATGAAAGCGACATAGAGGACGGAATTCAGCCAATGGCCAGGCCCCAGCGCATTAGCCACCGTCTGCATGAACTCCCCAGGGATGAAGTTGGCAACGGTCGCCGGAAACATGATGATCGAGGAAGCAAAAATAGGAGGTATGACGCCAGAGGTATTGATCTTGAGCGGGATGTGGGTATTCTGCCCCCCATAGACCCGTCTGCCGACTACACGCTTGGCATACTGGACCAGAATCCGTCGCTGACCTCGCTCCATGAAAATGATGCATGCCACGACCAACACCATCACGATGAACAAAATGAGCATGGTGAACAGGCTGATGGAATCACTTTGCACCAACCGAATGCTGTTGACCAGCGCCGTGGGGATACCGGCGACGATTCCGGCAAAAATAACCAGGGAGATACCGTTGCCGATGCCTTTCTCGGTTATCTGCTCGCCAAGCCACATGATGAAGGCCGTTCCGGCCGTGAGCGTGATCACAGTAATGATACGAAAACCCCAGCCGGCATGCAGCACAACCGCTTCACCGCCAGGCCCTGTCATGCTTTCGAGGCCGAAGGCAATCCCGAAGCCTTGAATGACGCTCAGCACCACCGTGCCATAACGTGTGTACTGGGTGATCTTCTTGCGACCGGCCTCACCCTCTTTGCTCAAACGCTCCAAATGAGGAATCACCACGGTAAGGAGCTGGAGGATGATCGAAGCGCTGATGTACGGCATAATTCCCAGAGCAAAAATGGAAAGCTGGCGCATTGCACCGCCGGAAAACATGTCAAACAATCCGAGCAGCGTGCCTTGGGCTTGCTTAAAGAATGCGGCCAGCGCATCGGCGTTGATCCCCGGAGTGGGAATGTGCGCGCCGACGCGGTAGACAGCCAGCAGAAAGATCGTCTGTAGGATCCGTCGCTTAAGCTCCGGTATCTTGCCGATGTTTTGAAAACCTGTCAGCACCCTTTATTTTCCCTTCGAGGGTTGGATGATCTCTACGCGTCCGCCTGCTTCTTGAACCTTGCTCACAGCCGCCTCACTTGCCTTGTGGACACGAATCGTGAGTGCGTGAGGCATTTCACCGCCGGCCAGAAGCTTGATGCCGTGATGGCGCCGTTTGAGAAGACCCGCCGCGACAAATTGCTCAGGCCCTACTTCGGTTCCTGCGTCGAAGCGGCCAAGATCGTCGAGGTTCACAATCGCATAGGCTACTTTGAAAATATTGGTGAACCCGCGTTTGGGGATGCGGCGCTGCAACGGCATCTGCCCGCCTTCGAACCAGGGAGGCGTTCCGCCGCCCGATCGTGCTTTCTGGCCTTTGGCGCCTTTGGCCGCCGTCTTTCCCAAACCTGATCCGGAACCTCGTCCGACCCGTTTCCGGGTAGTTTTTGCTCCGGGATTCGGAGCCAAGTCGTGAAGTCTCATCACTGCTACCGTCCTTGGGGTGTTAAAAGTGTGTTTATCGTTCGCTGACTTCGACGAGGTGAATGACCTTTCGGACGGCACCCAAGATTTGAGGGGTCGCAAAGAGGTCAACTGATTTGTTGAGCCGGGTCAGTCCAAGTGCCTGCAAAACCTTCCTATGCTTTTCAGGTCGGCCGATGGGGCTTTTTACCAGTTTGACTTGAATCGGTTTGGCCATGATGTCATCCATTTTTCACTCTCGCCGTGATCTAAGGGCAACGACTGCAAAGTCCCTGAGGCCAGCGGAGGCTTCCTGAGCTTAAGCGGTCATCTCGTGAAGCTCACGACCGCGCACCTTGGCGACGGTTTCTCTGCTGCGCAAGGCCTTCAGGCCGTCGATGGTCGCTTTCACAACATTGTGCGGATTCCGTGATCCGATGCACTTGGTCAAAATGTCGTTGATCCCGGCCGCTTCCATGATCGCCCGAACGGCTCCACCAGCAATAACGCCGGTGCCTGGAGACGCCGGCTTGAGAACGACTGACGCCGAGCCAAAGCGGCCGAGCGCTTCATGAGGAATCGTGCCTTCGATCAGGGGAATTTCGAACATGCCACGTTTGGCGCTTTCCATCCCCTTTCGGATGGCCTCGGGCACTTCATTGGCCTTGCCAAGACTGAATCCCACGCGGCCCTTGCCATCGCCTACCACGACAATGGCGCTGAAGGAGAACCTTCTGCCACCCTTGACCACTTTCGCGACGCGGCTGATGTGAACCACCTTATCAATGAGCTGAAGCTGGCTGGAATCTACATTTAGCAATGGTTTGCCCTCCGTACGAACGTCAGTGCCGGACTAGAAGTCGAGGCCGGCCTCCCTGGCTGCATCCGCCAGAGCTTTGATCCGACCATGATAGATGAACCCGCTTCGGTCGAAGACGACTTTCGTGATGCCCTGCTCCTGGGCTTTGCGCGCGACAAGAGCCCCTACACGCTTGGCCGCTTCGACCTTACCCTTGATCGGGTCCATTCCTTTATATTCCGGGGCAAGGGTCGATGCAGAAGCGAGGGTCTTTCCAAGGGTATCGTCGATGACCTGTGCGTAGATATGCTTGTCGCTGCGGAAAACCGTCAGCCGCGGGCGCTCGGGAGTACCATTGACCCGAGTCCTGATCCGCATTTTGCGCTTCTGACGCGCCATTTCGCGAGGATTCGTTTTAACTGCCATCTCTCATCCTTGTATGAGCCTATTTCTTGGAGCCAGCCTTGCCAACTTTGCGAACGACATGCTCGCCCGAGTATCGAACACCCTTGCCTTTGTACGGCTCAACGGGGCGGATATCCCGGATGCGGGCGGCAGTTTGGCCGAGAAGCTCCCGGTCGATCCCTTCGAGCCGGATAACCGTCTGTTTCTCCACAGAGGCCTTGATCCCCTGAGGAAGAGGGAACTGGATGGGGTGCGAGTAGCCGAGGCTCAAACTGAGGATGTTGCTTTGGACATCGGCTCGATAACCTGTCCCCTGGATCTCCAGCGCTTTGACAAAGCCGTGGCTCACGCCATGGACCATGTTGAAAATCAGTGCCCGTGCGAGGCCATGCTGCGCCCTGCTGCCTTTGCTGTCGTCCTTACGGATTACCGTGATGCTGCCCTGTTCGATGTGTAGGTCTACGAGAGACGGTACAGGACGAGCCAGAATCCCCAACGGACCTTTGATGGTCAAGGTCGGGTGATCCAAGGAAACCGTCACTCCGGAAGGGATGTTGATTGGCAGCTTACCTACTCGAGACATGCTTGAACTCCTTGAACCCTCAGGTCATCAGCCCCCGACCGGTCTACCCCCTATCGCCGGGCGCTCTGAGAGAATGGGGGTTACCAGACCGAACAGAGAAGCTCTCCGCCTACACCGTCCTTGCGGGCCTGTCGATCGGTCATGATTCCTCGCGACGTGGAGAGGACATTGATCCCCAGGCCATTGAGCACCCTTGGGATGTCTTCATGTCCAACGTACATGCGGCATCCAGGTTTGCTGACCCGTTTGAGTCCCGTGATCGCTGCTTCACGGCTTTCACCGTATTTCAGCTGAACTCGCAGGATCCCCTGCTTATTGTCGCGGATTAGCTTGTAGTTCTTGATGTAGCCTTCATCCTTGAGCAGTCGGGCGAGATTCAGCTTCATTTTCGAGGCGGGAATGTCAACCTTGTCGAAGCGTGCTTTTTGCCCGTTCTTGATGCGAACCAGGAAGTCAGCTATTGGATCCGTAACGGCCATGTCCAGTGCTCCTTGCAGCGGTGAAGCCAGCTGTCTACCAGCTGGATTTGATAACACCCGGCAGCTCTGCGTTCAGAGCCATCGAGCGGAAGCAAATGCGGCAGATACCGAACTGACGGATATAAGCCCTTGGGCGACCACAAACCGGGCACCGGTTGTAGGCGCGCACGCTGAATTTGGGCTTCCGTTTTGCCTTGGCAATGAGGGATTTCTTGGCCACGGGAGATTCTCCTTATGCAATCACTGCTTGAAGGGCATGCCCATCAGTGTGAGAAGGGTTCTGGCCTCATCGTCGGTCTTCGCTGAAGTCACGATGGTGATGTTCATCCCCTTAATTCTGTCAATCTTGTCGTAGTCGATTTCCGGGAAAATGATGTGCTCCTTGACGCCGAGCGTGTAGTTGCCTCGACCATCGAGAGCCCGGGAGGAGATCCCTCTGAAATCCCTAACCCGGGGCAGAGCCACATTAATGAGCTTATCCAGGAACTCGTACATACGATCGCCGCGCAGGGTCACCATACAGCCGATGGGCATGCCCTTGCGAAGCTTAAAAGCAGCAATGCTTTGGCGCGCTCGCGTGATGACGGGCTTCTGGCCGCTGATCTGGGCCAGCTCCGCCGTCGCTGCGTCCAGAAGCTTGATGTTCTGGATAGCCTCACCCAAGCCCATGTTGAGAACCACCTTCTTGATCCGGGGGATCTGCATTGGGCTTCGGTACTGGAATTGCTCAGCCAGCTTGGGAGAAATCTCGTTGTTGTACTTTTCGCGCAATCTTGCCATGAATGCCTCCACCGCACCCCATACTGGTCGTGGACGTCTCTAGTCGATGACCTCGTTGCACTTCTTGCAGAAGCGCACCTTGCGATCGTCATCGAGCGTCTTATAGCCCACTCGGGTCGGGTCGGTACATTTGGAACACACCAACATAAGGTTAGAAATGGGAATCGGAGCCTCTTTCTCCAGAATCCCCCCTTGTCGCGACTGCTGACTCGGTTTCATGTGACGCTTCACCATGTTGACTCGCTCAACGATGGCCCGATCACTCTTGGGGATCACCCGCATGACCTTGCCTGTCTTCCCCTTGTCCTTGCCGGCGATCACCTTAACCGTGTCGTTCTTCTTAATGCGGTACTTCTTCTGGCTCTCCATGAAACAATCCCCTCATGCCGCTAGAGTACTTCGGGCGCCAGTGAAATGATCTTCATGAACTGCTTGGCGCGCAACTCTCTGGCCACAGGTCCGAAAATGCGCGTTCCCACAGGCTCCTTCGCCGCGTTGATGAGAACGGCGGAATTATCATCGAATTTGATGTAGGAGCCATCTGGGCGTCTGACTTCCTTTTTGGTGCGCACGACAACCGCTTTGAGGACGTCACCCTTCTTGACTTTGGCGTTGGGGATCGCTTCCTTAACGGAGACAACAATGATGTCGCCTACAGTGGCATAGCGCTTCCTCGTGCCGCCAAGGACCTTGATGCAGTAGAGTCTTTTCGCCCCTGAGTTGTCAGCAGCGTTGAGTTGGGTTTCCGCTTGGATCATGGATTGCTCCCTGTATTCAACCGATTCGCTCTCAGAGCGACAGCATCAATTAGATGGATGCCTTCTGGAGAATCTGAATCACATTCCACCGCTTGTCCTTGCTAATGGGACGGCTCTCCTCAATCAGGACGCGATCGCCCACCCCGCAGGCATTGAGCTCGTCGTGAGCCTTGAACTTGTTACGCCTCCGGATGAACTTGCGGTATTGTGGATGATGAATGAGACGATCCACAGCCACAACGACCGTCTTCTCCATCTTGTTGCTCACGACGACACCCACTCTGGTCTTTCTCAGCTTCGCTTTTTCTTCCATGGAGCTCCCCTCATGCTGCGGCGTTCTGCTGCTTGGCTTGCAGCACCGTTAGAGCCCGAGCGATGCTTCTTCGGGTCTTCGTCAGCTGCGCCGTGTTCTCCAACTGCCCGGTCGCGTGCTGAAACGTGAGATTGAACAACGCTTCGCGCAGCTCCTTGAGCTTTGCCTCAATCTCGTCCTGGGTCATGTCACGAAGAGCACTTGCTTTCATAGAACATCCTGTCTTGAGACGAATCTCGTGGAGATCGGGAGTTTGTGAGCGGCAAGCAAAAGCGCCTGCCGAGCCACGTCTTCGCTAACCCCTTTGATCTCATAGAGTACTCGACCCGGCTTGATGACCGCAACCCAGCCCTCGGGAGCGCCTTTGCCTTTACCCATGCGCGTTTCCGCCGGTTTCTTCGTAAAGGGCTTGTCGGGGAAAAATCGGATCCACACCTGCCCGCCACGCTTGACATGACGTGTGATGGCCACGCGAGCGGATTCGATCTGCCTCGACGTCAATTTACCACACTCGACAGCCTTCAGGCCAAAGTCCCCGAAGCTCAGCGAGCACCCGGTGTAGGCCGTCCCGGTCATGCGGCCTTTTTGTTGTTTGCGATACCTGACTCGTTTTGGCGCTAACATGCTCGAATCTCCCTGCTAGGAGAGTACTTCCCCTTTAAATATCCAGACCTTCACTCCAATAATTCCGTAGGTCGTTCTCGCCAGGGCCGTTCCGTAGTCGATATCCGCCCTCAGCGTATGCAGAGGAACTCGACCCTCGCGATACCACTCACGCCTGGCCATTTCCGCACCACCCAAACGCCCGGCGCAGGCTACGCGAACCCCCTTGGCGCCAAACTTGAGCGCAGAGCCCACAGCGCGCTTCATAGCGCGGCGGAAGGCAACACGCCGGACGAGCTGGAGAGCAATGTTTTCACCCACAAGGATGGAGTCGAGCTCTGGTCGCCTGACTTCCTGGATATCGATGAGGACTTCGCGCTTGAATCGGCGCTCCAGATCCTGCCTCAATGCTTCGATTTCAGAACCCTTCTTGCCAATGACGATTCCGGGCCGAGCCGTATGGATTCGAATCTTGACTTTGTTGGCGGCCCGCTCGATCTCGATCCTGGCAATTCCGGCGTGAAAAAGCCGGTCCTTGAGGTAGTCTCGGATCATGCGGTCTTCATAGACCAGCTTCGAGTAGTCTCTCTTCGCAAACCATTTGGAATCCCAGGTCTTGATGACGCCCAGGCGAAACCCTGTTGGATGAACCTTCTGTCCCAAACTTCACCTCCGGTGTGTGGTCCGTGAGGGATCACGGAGCCTGCTTCCTGGTCTGTCTCAGTGGGTGCGTCGAGAGGAATGCGGTTGTGGCAAGCCACTCATCTGCGCCCCGAGGGGGCCCCTCCACTCATAGGGGCTGCTCACTCATTTCTCCGCCAGCACAATCGTGATGTGGCTGGTACGCTTCCAGATGCGCGTCGCCCGACCCATGGCTCGCGGACGAAAGCGTTTGAGCCTGGGACCTTCGTCGATCAAGATGGTCTTGACGTACAAGTTGTCGACATCCATGGCTCGCGTGCTCGCAGCATTGGCCACCGCAGATCGAAGGGTCCGGTTGATGAGCCGCGCGCTCTTGAGAGCGGTGAACTTCAACATGGTCAACGCCTCGTCAACCATCTTGCCGCGAATGAGGTCTCCCAGCGGGCGCACCTTAGTCGGGGACATCCGCAGGTACTTTGAGATGGCTCTGACTTCCATCACTTCTTCCCTTTCACCTTCGATTTCTTATCGCCGGCATGTCCGTAAAAGGTCCTCGTCGGGGAAAATTCGCCGAGCTTGTGGCCCACCATGTTCTCCGTGACGAAAACCGGAATGAATTTCTTGCCGTTGTGCACGGCCAGAGTGACCCCCACAAACTCGGGCAGGATCGTGGACCTCCTGGACCAGGTCTTAATGACCTTGCGATCGCCTGTTTCTCTAGCTTTTGCCACTTTATCGGTCAGGTGGCCGTCAACAAATGGACCCTTCTTTAACGAACGAGGCACCTTAGCTCTCCTTGTGTCGCTTGCGCTACTTCCTTCGACGGACAATCAGCTTATTGCTCGCCTTATTCTTGCGGGTACGGTAGCCCTTGGTCGGGACACCCCAGGGAGTGCAGGGATGCCGACCACCAGAGCTGCGACCCTCGCCGCCGCCCATGGGGTGATCCACCGGGTTCATGGCGACGCCTCGAACATGAGGACGCCGGCCGAGCCACCGGGTTCGACCCGCTTTGCCCAGGGAAACATTCTCATGCTCAATGTTCCCAACCTGCCCAACGGTGGCTTTACATTGAATGGGAACCATGCGCATCTCGGAGGAGGGAAGGCGCAAGATCGCATATTTGCCTTCCTTGGCAATCAACTGGGTTCCCACACCGGCCGCCCGTGCGAGCTGGCCGCCCTTGCCAGGCTTGAGCTCAACGTTGTGGACAACTGTCCCAAGAGGCATGTTGACAAGCCGGAGACAATTGCCGGGCTTGATGTCAGCATGGTCGCTCGTGACGATCTTGTCACCGACCGAAAGACCGACGGGGGACAGAATGTAACGCTTTTCGCCATCCGCGTAATGGAGAAGGGCAATGTAGGCTGACCGGTTCGGGTCGTATTCGATGCTCGCGACCTTAGCTGGGATGTTTTCTTTGTCCCGCTTGAAATCAATCAGGCGATAGCGCTGCTTGTGTCCGCCGCCGCGATGCCAGGCAGTGACACGGCCATAGGAATTGCGGCCTCCGGACTTCTTCGCGGGCTCCAGAAGGCTCTTCTCAGGCTGATTTCCCGTGAGCTCCGGGCGGATAAGGTAAGTCTGGAAGCGACGGCCGGCGGACGTCGGATTAATCTTTTTAACGCTCATGACAACCCCTTCCTCCGTTAGGCCCCTTCGAAGAACTCGACACGCTGACCGGGCTTGATGGTCACAACGGCCTTCTTCCAGTCGGGCCTCTGGGTGGTGAAACGACCCACCCGCTTCCTCTTCCCGTCCATGTTCATGGTCTTAACGTCCAAGACGTCCACCTTGAAGATCTGCTCCACGGCCTGCTTGATCTCAATCTTGTTGGCCCGGGGATCGACCTCGAAGAACAGCTTGTTTTGCAGCTCCTTCTGGGTCGTGCTCTTCTCCGTGATGAGCGGGCGCTTCAAAATCCGGTATGTTTTTTCGTTCATGAGCCCAAAGCCTCCTCTATCTTGCCGACCGAATCCCGAGTCATGAGGAGATGGTGGTAGTTCAGCAGGTCGTAAACATTGAGACCTTCGGACCGCAGCACTTTGACGTTGGGAATGTTGCGGGCGGATTTCTCGACCTTCTCGTCGGCCTCGGGGATGACAACAAGGGTCTTCCCCAAGTCAAACCGGCCGAGCAGGGAGACGAGCTCCTTCGTCTTGATCCGCTCGATGTCGAACTGGTCGACCACGAGGAGCTCACTGTCGATGAGCTTCTGAGACAGGGCCATCTTCAGGGCAAGGCGTCGGACCTTCTTGGGGACGCGGAGGTCGTACACGCGTGGCTTGGGGCCATGGATGACACCACCCCCGCGCCATATCGGCGACCGGCTTGTCCCGGCGCGCGCGCGGCCCGTGCCTTTTTGCCTCCATGGCTTCTTTCCACCACCGCGGACATCGCTGCGCCCTTTGGTGCTCACGGTGCCGGCCCGACGCTTGGCAAGCTGATAGACGACCACTTCGTGAAGCACGTGAGGCTTGACAGGGACGCCAAAGATGTCGTCCCGCAGCTCCAACTGCCCGACCACGTCGCGGTTGCTGTTAAAAAGATCGACTGTAGGCATGGTAATCCTCGGGTGATTTCCGGGCTCGCCCTCCTCTCTGGAGGCGGCTAGCGAACCCGATTGGTTTTCCTAATAAGCACGACCGCATTCTTGGCGCCGGGCACGGCCCCTCGCACGATCAGAACGTGCTCCTCCGGACGCACATCAACGACTTTGAGGTTCATGATCGTAACGCGCTTGTTCCCCTTCTGGCCGGCCATCTTCTTGCCTTTGATGACCCGACCGGGATAGGTCGCATTACCGGTGGAGCCCGGCTCGCGGATATTCTTGGAACCGTGGGCGGACGGACCGCGCTGGAACCCCCATCGTTTGATGGGCCCAGCGTATCCCTTGCCCTTCGTTGTTCCGATGATGTCCACGGATTCGCCGATCTCAAAGACATCCACAGCCACTTCCTGACCCAGTTCGTAGTCACTGGGGTCGCTGACATGGACCTCTTTGAGAACCCGAAAATACCCCTTACCTACCTTGTCCAGGTGACCCTTTTCGGGGCGCGTCACATTCTTGGGCTTCGCGGAGCCAAAACCAAGCTGCACAGCGCCGTAGCCATCCCGCTCAGGGGTCTTGACCTGAGTGACCGTGCAAGGCCCTGCATGAAGGACGGTGACAGGAATCGAGCTCCCATCCTCGGCAAAAAGCTGCGTCATTTCCAACTTGCGCCCGAGTATCGCTTTAATCATGGTGACCTGCTCTCTTTTCCAATCCGGAAGGCTGGATCCGGCTAGAGTTTGATCTCGACATCCACCCCGGCAGAGAGGTCGAGCTTCATCAGGGAATCCACCGTCTGCTGAGTCGGCTCAAGGATGTCGATCAAACGCTTGTGAACACGGATTTCAAACTGCTCCCGCGATTTCTTGTCTACATGCGGCGACCGCAAGACCGTGTATTTATGGATCTTGGTCGGCAGCGGGATCGGGCCTGCAACCCGAGCGCCCGTCTTCTTGGCCGTCATCACGATTTCGTTCGTAGATTGGTCCAAAAGCTTGTGATCATAGGCTTTCAGACGAATGCGAATTCTTTGATTGGTCATCATCTTGACCGTCCCTGTAGAGGCTGGTCAGGTGTGCTGGCCAGCCTGAGTGCCTGCAAATCCGTTTTACTCGATGATCTCCGTGATGACGCCGGCGCCGACGGTGCGGCCGCCCTCGCGA
>CAZIEW010000052.1:0-40236 GCA_964538515.1 uncultured Syntrophobacteraceae bacterium | reverse complement strand
CCATGGGCGTGTCCAATGGCCAGGCCGGCACGATTACGGCCGTGGAAAAGTTCGTAACCCTGACCAAGCCGCTCTGCCTTGATACCCTTGATAACGCAGGGCTTTTTGTGCGTGACGGCTTTCCGGGTGACGGATGGGCGGTCTATCCTTTCCAAGACCAGTATGGTCTCAACATCAGGATCCCTCTTAGTGACTTCGTCTTTCTGGCGGACAACGTGGAAGCCCTCGACGGGAACGACCAGGTGCTCGATTTCGTGCCTTTCAACGGACCAAAGGAGTTCGCCGGGCCGGTGAAAGTAACGGTGTACGTTGAGCGCGATCCTATCGGTGCCCCAGACACATGGACCGAGGCCCTAACATTTTCCGCTACCATGGGCGTGCGGAGACAGGCGACCATCAGGAGGCAATTCGCCTACGTGAATAGCTTTTCCACCTTGAACAAGCGGAACCAAATTGTTGACAACTTTCACGTGAATTGGAACAACTCCAATTTCCTGCTGACCTTGAGTGGGTTAAGGTACCACAACTTCGGAGATAATCTTCCGAATACCGTTCTCAACACGGGCCTTGCCACCTACAACGACATTAACCAAGCCACGGATGCGCGCCAGACGGGAATGCAAACGATTTTTGATATGGACACGAATCGTTTCGGCTTCACATTTGCCGATTTCCCGCAGAATGTACGGGTCAAGATTGAAACCTCCTACACGTATCAAACAAAGCCGCCAGTTGTTAACGTGGTTACCGTCAAGCACAATTACGGGTTCAGCACTTCCCCTGTGGACGATCCTGACAACAACCCAACGGACCTCCTGTTCAACGGCTCCTCGACTCTGTCCACCGCTACGGTGTCGGGCTGTGATGTCCCCAACGGCGGCCTTCCTTTCAACAAGGAAACCGAGCGTATGACCACCCGTGCGACACGACTGACTCCAGTGCTCTTTGACGTAACACCAGCACCACCAGTAACACCCTAACAATAAGTTGACTTCTAACAGCGCTCGCATCAAAGCATGCGCCGCACCGCGGAGGGTCATCAAGATCACCCACCGCAGTGCGGCCATGCCCGAGCACCAGCTCAGACAGATCATCGACCTAGATTTCTCCAACCACCGAAACAGCGAGGGCGATCAGCTTCTCCCTCGCTGTTTTTTCTTAACGCCTGCCGCGCAAGACCTTGTAAGCTCCCACTGAAGGTTCTGCCTATCTCATGCCGGGGTAATCGCCCACGGAACGTCCCCCAGCCGAGCCGATCATCCGGTTGTTGGGCTTTCCCTCTCCGGCGCGCCGGGCAAGCGCTTTCGCCAATAGAAGGGTCACCGCTTCTGATGGGTGTATGCCAAAACGCGTATCTTTTCGGGCTGCACGGCATAGATTCCCATTGAACGGCGTGAATGAGGGGGGCTTGGTGGAGCCAGGTGCAGCCACGCTCACAAGGTGAAAAGAGATCAATCTATTGAACCTATAGCACTAAGTGCTATAATGAATTCCAATTGCAATCAGGGGGAACGGTGCGGATATTCAAAGACCAAGTGGTTCGCTCGATTCGCGCGAAAAGAGGGCATCGGCGACAAGAAGCTGATTCACGCCGTACAAGAGATAGAAAAAGGCCTCAATGATAGCGACTTGGGCGAAGGTCTTATCAAGAAACGGCCGGCCCGACCTGGCGAAGGCAAGCGGGGCGGGTACAGAACCATCATCGTCTTCCGGGCGGGTGATCCGGCAGTCTTTGTGTACGGTTTTCCGAAGAGCGCAAGAGCCACTCTCAACGCAGCGGAGCTGGATGGTTACCAGAAGTTGGCCCAGATCTACCTGACCTTCAGTGCTGAGAGCCTCACCAAAGCCCTGAACGAAGGAGAGCTGGAAGAGGTGAATGGCAATGGTGAGCAAATTTCAAAGTGATGCCTTGGAAGCCTTGCACGAAACAGCGCGAGGACTTCACGAGATCGGATTGATTGACACCAAAACAATGCGCGATTTCGACGCGTCCTGCTTGACGACCGTGGAGAAGCTCTCGGCCAAGGAGATAGCGGAAGTCAGGCAAAGGGAAGGCGTCAGCCAGGCGGTGTTCGCAAGATATCTGAACGTGACAGCTGGTTTAGTGAGCCAATGGGAGCGAGGCGAAAAACAGCC
Organism: uncultured Syntrophobacteraceae bacterium; assembly: GCA_964538515.1. Taxonomy (GTDB): domain Bacteria; phylum Desulfobacterota; class Syntrophobacteria; order Syntrophobacterales; family Syntrophobacteraceae; genus CALBZH01. The sequence continues at coordinate 38,100 of CAZIEW010000052.1, read as the reverse complement.
GCGCGGAGCTTCTCTCAAGCTGCTGTCATTGGTGCGCAAGAAGGGCCTCGATGCCATCGCATAAGGCGACAGGCAACAAATGGGCGTCCTGTCGACAATAACGGTAGCGCCGCCTTCCACGGCGGCGCTACCGAAAAGAGCCTACGGCACGGGTGGACACGTTTGAGCTGCCCCACGCCTAGTGCACCGTCAAAGAAGTTGTGCCGGGCAAGACAACACCCCCCACCCTCGAAAGAGGAATCAAAGGGGGGTGCACCTTGCGAAACAAAGTTGACGGAGCACTAGCAGCAAATTTCCGACCCGAGCCTTCATTTCCAACCGAAGATTCAAAGGAGGGACACGATGGCTTGCCGGAGCATTTTCTACTCCGTTCCACTCATTCCTCAACCGAACTCCACCTCCTGTTGGGCGGCGTCCATGGCCATGATCGTGAGCTATTGGACACGCAGCTCCGTGTCGCCCGAGATGATTGCGAGCGCCGTCAGTTTGAGCCTCGATTCCTGCTACGGGTGGGAGCCGCTCTACGACGCAGCCAATCGGTTTCATTTCAGAAGGATTCCGTCCGGCTGTTACGACGGGGACACGTGGATGGAGTTTTTGGGCAGCTACGGGCCCATCTGGCTGGTGGAGGTGGGGGCTCCTTCCCACGCCGTCGTGTTGACCGGAGGCGACGGGAGCGATTTCAGCATCAACAATCCCTGGCCCCCCCAAGTCGGACGCCGGGAGAACAAAACCTTCACCCAGCTCACGAGCGACTTTGAGGGCGCTGCGGACGCCGTTGGAAATGAAGTGCAGCTCCTTTACCGCTTGAACGTCGGCTGGTGATTGCTCGTCACATCCTCATCGGGCCTTCCATACGGGCGCTCGCTTTTCCACGAATGCCAGCGGCCCCTCCTTGGCGTCCGCCGTCTCGTTGATGCGTCGCCAGGCGTCCTGATTGCGGCGCCAAAGCTCCTCCTCCGGCGCATCGAATGCGGCCCGGGCAAGAGTGAGAGCCTCCCTGACCGCGAGGGGAGCGTTGACGCAGATGCGACGCGCAAGCTCGTTTGCCGCGGCCATCAGGTGATCGAGCGGCACGACGCTGTTTACCAGCCCGAGAGCCAGCGCAGTGCCGGCGTCGATCGGGTCCCCCGTCAGCAGCATTTCCATGGCGCGAGCCCTGGGAACCGTTCTTGGGAGCCGGAACGCGCCCCCGGCACCCGCAAAGATCCCGCGCTTCACTTCAGGGACGCCAAAAATCGCCTTCTCCGCCGCAACGACAAGATCGCAAGAGAGAACGATCTCAAAGCCTCCCGCCAGCGCCGCCCCATTGACGGCCGCAATCAGCGGCTTGGTGCGCGGGTACCGGGTCACGGCGGCAAATCCCCCCTTCTCATCCATCACCTGATCCCCAAGTCCGGCCGCAAAGGCTTTGAGATCCATGCCGGCGCAAAACGCTCGGTCGCCTGCTCCCGTGAGGATTCCCACCCAGACTGCTTCGTCGCCTTCGAATCGATCCATGGCGGCGCGCATCGCCCGGGTCATGGCGGGATCGATGGCATTGCGTTGGTCCGGACGGTTGAGTGTCAGCGTGGCAATGTGATCTTCGACCCGGACCTGCACCAAATCTTGAGCTGCTGCCTGCATACGAGCCCTCCTTTCTCCGTCAGGGTCAAGCGTCGAGCCATTGAACGACCCAATCCGCGATCTGACCGTAAATCTTCTCCTGGGCGATCCCGTACGACTTGGGAGCGTAGAACGAGTGGTCGCCTCCTTCGACGATTTCGAGCGTCCAGGGAGCCTTCAAACGCGCAAGCACCGTCCTCAGCAGCTCGAGGCCGCAGAGCGGGTCTCGGGTTCCGGCAATGAAGAGCATGGGAATCCCGATCCCGTACAGATGCGCATCCCTGAGTCGATCCGGCTTTCCCGCCGGGTGGAGCGGGTACCCAAGCAAGATCAGCCGATTCACGGGAAGCCTGTTTTCGGCGACCAGCTGCGAACCGATCCTTCCGCCCAAGGACTTCCCGGCCGCAACGATCTCCTGCGGCCGATAGACGGGATGCTCGCTCAAGAACCGGTACGCTCCCTCCCAAGCTTCATAGAGGACCTCCGGCCGGTCGGGATTGTTTCGGCCTTCTTCCCGGTAGAGGAAGTTAAACCGCAGGGAGAGACAGCCCACCCGAGCCAACGCCTCCGCGAGGAACACCAGCATCGCCTGATGCATGTCGTTCCCCGCTCCGTGAGCCAGGATCAGCCCCCTCCTGCCATCGAAGCCATCGGGTACGGTGAGAGCCCCCGAGACATGCTTCCCCTTCCCCTGCCCGACGGGAATGACAATGTTTTCAACTTGCATCTTCTCTTCCTTTGGCCGCTCGTCGGCTCTACGCGGCATAATCCCTGAAGCGCATTCCCCCCTTCACGGAGGCCAGGGGGGCCCTAACGTCAAAAGAATCCCCGTCCTGCAACGGTTTCAACACACCCCTTGCCCCTCAAGGGGGGAATGAAAACTCCCGCCGCGCTGTACCGCCACACATCGGCCCGGAGCGCTGTTTCCGACTCAATCTCCCTGTATTTTGCCTGCAGTGGTTTTTCGCTCAACAGTCAGGAGCACCATGCCGAATCAATTGCTGCACCAGGCGATCGCGGGAGATCGGCCCCCTCCCGCAAACGAAAGAAGCAAACAGAACGGACTAGTCCACTGTCAACGTTGTTCTGCAGGGCACCCCCCTACGATTCCCCCCTCGAGGGAGGTTGGGGGGATGTCGTCTTGCCTGGCGTGACTTCCTTGGCGGAGCAACGGAGCACTAGCGGGATGGCGCACCGATGATCGGACCCGTACAAAGCACAGGCTGGAGCGTGGGATCAGTCCCAACGATGGCACAGGCTGCCCGCGCGCAAGGTGAGCCCCAAGCGGCTCCGGATCAGGGGATCCCTCCCCTGATGGAGCAGGTCACGGACCTGCTTGAATCCCAGGAAGCGGCTGCCAATGCCATCATCCAGGCGCAGATCACGATCTTCAAGGAAGGCCTCGACATCAACGCGTCCATGGCCCGGCAGATGCTCAAGATGCTGGAGAGCACCCAGCTCCTCGCTGCCCCTCCGTCCGAGCGCGCGATCAACGTCACCGCCTAGTACGGGGCCACACAAATGGGTGTCCGATAACCATCTGTCATGCCCGCGAAGGCGGGCATCCAGGATTTTCTGTTGGATTCCCGCCAAAAACCTGCGGGAATGACGATCCCGGCCAATGGTCACTTTATCCTGGGGAGCTGTACCAAGCGCACGGCCTTGCCGCCGGCTCACCTCGGGGGCAAAGGGCGAGCAAGCTCACTCAAGCGGGCCCAGCGGCCACCTCTCCAAGCTTTTCTCGCAACGCCCATCCATACCCGCGATTGACATACTGGCGAACCTCCTCCGCCTGCTCTCGGACGACTTGGCGCCAGCAATCCATGTCGTCCAGCAAACGAGAGATGGCGTCGACGGCTTCATCCGTGTCCGTGAAATCAACCTGGACGCCGGCCTTCACAAATTCGGCCACACCCGCCTGCCTTGGGTACACCACGGGAACCCCATGGGCCATGGACTCCAGCACGATCAATCCGAATGGCTCAAAGCGCGACGGCACCACGCAGACGGATGCGTTTTCAAACATGCGCCTTCTTTCCTCCCACGGCGTAAACCCTTCGACACGGATGGAGTCCGTATAGTAGTTGAGCTTGCTCCTGAGGCTGTCCGCCACACTCATCCGCACCAGGTACTCCCCGTGGAAGTCGCCAGTCCTCTCGATGCTCTTCAGAAGATAAGGAAAATAGGGAACCGGCGAGTTGTAGATTTCGAAGCCGCGCGCAAGGATCTTAGACAGGACCCCTTCCCTTTCCGAGGTCCCCATGGCCGGCCCGAGCCGAACATATTCCCGCTCACCCTCGGCTGCGACCACTCTGACCGGGACCAACTCCCTGATGTGAAAGAGGTCGCCATGCCACTCGGCCTCCGGGCAAAAGGGCTCTTCGGAAATCCATACCTGACTGTAGAGCATGGCATTGCGCACCATCCGCAGGTAATCGGACTCCCCCCTGCCGTGAGCGCGAAACCGGGTCCCTGGCCGCAAGAAGCTCAATTCCCCGGCGATCGTGACAAACCGGTCGACACCCTTCTGCCATTGAAGCCTCCCGGCGAAAACAACGGTCTGCGCGTGAAACTCCCCGAGAGACTCCGTTCCGAGCCCGGCCTCCTCGGCGTCGGTGCTTGAAAGGCAGTTGGGCATGACGGAAACCCGAGAGGAATCGATACCGTACTTCTCGACGACCGTGCGCTTCGTCGAGGAGCTGGGCACCAGGACCGCATTCGCACGTTCCGCAAAGTGCTTTTCAATCCGGGCGATCCCCTCGTTGACGGGCTCTTTGCGCCGCTCGTATTCCGTTGAATGGAAATGGGCCACCCACGGCTTGCTCGCCCACTTGGCGATCTTTTCGGCCGCGGGAAACGTGAGCCAATCATCGGCATGGATCACATCGAAAGCAATGGACTTCTCGAAGACCTCCTCCAAGGCGCGGTTCGCGAAATCGTTGACCTTCTCGAAATGCGAATACGTATAGTACTGGGACTCTTCCTGCAGTTCCTCCAGACCGGAGGCGTAGGTCGATTCGTATGCGGAGTGCATGGCAAGACTCCGCTCGCCGTCGGACGGCCCCACGGGGCACACTTCGATCTCATGCCCGAAAACGTAGGGCGAGACATGCTTTTCCGAAAAGGGGACCAGGACGACGATGTTGGCACCCCTGGCGCGCATTTCCCTCATGAAATGATAGGCGGCCGTCCACCCCCCGCCGGTCACGATCGAAGGGTACTCCCACAACAGCATCAGGATTCGGAATGCTTCCGCTTCGGGCCCGTATCGCTTTAACAGATGCGCGCGCACCGGCTCGTCGAACGCGGCGTCCCGCCAGTTGGCCGCGAGCCTCCAGTCCATTGAGAACAGGGCCAGTTTCGCCCCATGAAGGATCGCGTTCTTGAAATTGGTGCCGAGGATTCTCGCATTGAGCAGATTGGCCCCTTGCAGATCGGCCCCTTCGAAATCCGCTCCCGTCAAATCGGCGTGCTGGAAGTCGCATCCCTGAAGCTTGGCCCTCGTGAATTTCGCTCCGATCAGCTTTGCGGCACTGAATCGGGCCTTGTGAAGATCCAGCCCGGAAAAGTCCGCCTCCTCCAGATCCGCGTCCCGAAAATCGATCCCGCTGAGGCTCACGCTGCCGGTGAATTCGGTTCGGGAGCATTTGATCCCTTGCCAGCAAGTCGACCGGAACAAGGCAGGATGGGCGGTCGCGGCAATCTCCAACGCCCTCTTGTACGCGCCCCACGCAATGGTGAGCTCTGACTGCGTTACCCCGTAATTAAAAGCCGTGCTCTCCTGGTTGTGCATCCGTCCAACCAGCGCGAGCGCCGACAGGGTTCCTTCATAATATTCCTCGCGCCCCTTTTTGAGAAAATCCGTCAAGCCCGTTAGAGCACTCGCCTGCACCCTCGGCTTGTCGCTCGCGATTCCCTCCCAAAGGTTGAAAAACGTGGTCGCGGCCGTGTGGGCGAACTCCTTGGCGCGGACATCCAGGTACTTGAAAAGGCCGAAGATGGACCCGGCGATCGTGACAAAGACGCCCATGCCGGCAGCGATCTTGCCGAGCAACGTGGAAACGAACACGCTTTCCTGAGCGTTCTTGATGGCTACCGCGATGGCTTCCTGCTTTGTCTTCTGCTCGGTCAGCGTCTGCCCCGCCGCGCTCTCGAAGGCCTTGAAGGCTTCGGAAGCTTTCCGCTGAAACTCCCGCGCCGCCCAGTATTGCATACAGAAAAAAACGACAAAAAGGACCGCGATGAGGCCGCTCACCAAGAGCATCGACAGGTTCTCAAACCGATGCTTGCCAATCGGCGTTTCCATGGCTCCCCCCTGTCAGAAATGACGATGACTCTTTCGGATTTCAGATGGAGCGTGCCGTCCCGACCGGAACCTCCGCACCCCCTCTCATGACCAGGGAACAGACGGGATAGACCGAGCTGAATGAGTAACTTCTCAATAAGAGTAGGTCGGGATTCCATCCCGACGCCCTGGCTGCGGCTGTCGGGTTGGAAACCCGACCTACAGCCCCGACATTACCCGAACTTATTGAGAAGTTACCTGAATGAGACAGAAGACGTAGGGCTGATTCTGGTTTTACAGAATCAGCCCGTCAAGGGAAAAGAACAGGGAGAGAAACAGAAATCGATGAATTGGGAGGCGAGCCGCCACGTTCGAGCCGAGATGCCTATTTCCCCTCGGCCGGCAGCCTTGCGTGGGACCACTCGCTCCATCCCCCCTTCAGCACGTAGACGTTCTGGAACCCCGCGGCAGCGAGTCTGCGCCCCACTCCCATGCTTGTGACGTCGGTCTGGCAGTAGAGAACGATGGGGCTATCCTTGGAATACTTGCGCTGCCACTCGGCCACCTCATTGGGATTTTCTCTGATGGCCCCCTTGATCTTGGACATGCTGAACAGCCAGCTGGTGCTCGGCCGAACGTCCAAGATGGTGACTCCCTTGTCGTTCAACATCGCCTTGAGATCGTCCACCGTGATCATGGAGTAGCCCGCGGCTGAAGCCACGCCGCTCCAAGAAAAGAACGCATACAGCAAGAGCACTGCACCCACCCCTATCGAAACATCTCGCTTCATGACGGCATCCTTATTCAGCAGCTCAACCATTTGAGTGAATTGCGATCAAGTTGACTTTGATTACTAATTACAGGTGAACGTGCGGTCAAGGGCCAACAGGCCCACTAGTGCTCTGTCAGCTTTGTTTCGCAGGGGACACCCCCCTTTGGTTCCTCCCTCGAGGGAGGTTGGGGGGGTGTTGGTCTTGCCCGGCGAGACTTCTATGACGGGACAAAAGGGAAGTCTTTATGGAGCGCGGCGGGGCAGGCCAGGCCCCATGCGGCGGGGGCAGGCCGGGCCGATGGACCGCCCAGCCCAGACGCATAAGGGCAGGCTCATGATTCGGGGGATGCCGGCTGATCTGGCGAGCCGGAAAGGGGTGGTGGTCCGTACTTCTCCAGGTACCCCCGCGGGGTCACCATCCATCCGTCCCACGCATAGGTGCGACTGTTGCCAACGATCAGGATCGACTGCATGTCCACGTCCTCGAAGGGGATCGTGGACAAGGTCACCAGCCGCGTCCACTCGTCGTCCCTCATGGCGGCGTGCACAATAGCCACGGGCGTTTCCGACGCCCGATGGCGGAGCAATATCCGCTGGGCCTGCTCCAGGAAATTCGGCCGGCTCTTGCTTCTGGGGTTGTAGATGGCAATGACGAAGTCCGCCTCCGCCACGGCGGCCAGCCGACGCTCGATGGTTTCCCAGGGAGTCAGATGGTCACTCAAGCTCACCGCTGCGAAGTCATGCATGAGCGGGGCGCCCACGCGGGAAGCCGCCGCATTGAAGGCGGGAACTCCCGGGATGATCTCGACCGAAAGACCGTGGGTTCCGTTTGATGGAGCGGGCCTGCCGGTCCAAGCCTTCACCCCGCGCTCACGACACAGATCGAGCACCAGTCCGGCCATGCCGTAGATCCCCGCATCGCCGCTCGACACAAGCGCCACCCGACTTCCCGCAAGGGCCCGGTCGATGGCCGCGCCGCAGCGCTCGATCTCCCTGCGCATGCCGCTCGAGAGGACTTCCTTCTCAGCGATGAGATCCCGGATGAGGTCCAAGTAGGTCTTGTAACCCACAATGACCTCCGCCCGGGCCAAAGCGCTCAAAGCGGCCGGAGCCAGGTACTCCCGACCTCCAGGCCCCAGACTCACAACGGACAAGAGCCCGTTGCCACGGCCATCGCCCTGGCGAGGCCCCTGGGCCTGATCACGCACCATCGGCGGTACGCACCGCCTGGTATCCTTGCTGCCCTGCATAGGCTGAAGCTCCAACTGCTTTTGTTGCGCGCGAGGAAGCGGGCGCGACAATTTTAAACGGTACGACAATGGGGTCCGCACATGGCCCCCCATCAGACAGGAGAGCGACCTTTCCGGTAGCCGTGATCGAACGACTCATCGTAGAGCTTGGATCGCTTGAACGACTTCCCGGCTCGGGCACCGAGCACATTCCCGACCAGGATCAGGGCCTGGCGCGTGATTCCGGCTTCGCGAGCCCGCTCCACGATATCCGCCAGGGTCCCCTCGACGAATCGCTCATCGTCCCAGCCCACGCGGTAAGCGACCACAACCGGCGTTTCCGGTGGGTAGTGCTCAGCCAGCTCTCGAGCCACCTTGTCGATGCTCTGGACGCTGAGGTAAATGGCCATGGTGGCCCGATGGGATGCGAGGGCGCGGAGCCTTTCCTCTTCCGGCACGGGGGTTCGGCCTTCCATCCGCGTCAGGATCAGCGTCTGGGAGACATCCGGAAGCGTGAGCTCCTGCTTCAGGGCGGCGGCGGCGGCGAATACGACCGACACCCCGGGGACGACTTCGTACGGAATTCCCTCCCGGTCGAGAAGCTCCATCTGCTCCTGGATCGCGCCGTACAGGCTCGGGTCCCCCGTGTGCAACCGCACCACTCGCTTCCCCTGCCGATAGGCCTCGGCGAGGAGATCATGGGTTTCGGGCAGACTCAGGGAGGCGCTGTTGAAGACTTCCGCCCCGGCCTTCCGGCTTTCGATCAAGGATTCCGGAACGAGTGACCCCGCATAGACGATCCGATCGGCTTGAGCAACCAGTCGCTGTCCCTTGACGGTGATCAGCTCGGGGTCCCCAGGACCGGCTCCCACAAAATGGATGGGGTGATGCATGCTGAACCTTTCTTGGACATGAAGCCAATTCAGCTCACGGCGTACCGTGGCTTGCCTTCGTCACCTTGATGACAAACACGGGATTCTGCGGATCGAATCGCTCCGAGAGGCCAATGGGAACCGCGCGGCTCACCTGCACCTGCAGCAGCTCCAGGGCAATTCCCGACTGTTGTTTCCAAAACGAGCGAACCGTCGACAGGGTGTCCAGGGACACGGCCGTCTGCACGACGATCCCACACGGCCTCAACCTGGCCGCGACGGTTGCCAGCAGATCTTCAAGCTCCGCGCCGCTTCCGCCGATGAAGACCCGATCCGGGTCGGGGAGGCCGGCAAGGCGGTCCAGCGCAGGGCCGTGGATGGCACGGACCTTTGAGGAAGCCAGCCGCTCGATGTTTTCGTTGAGGTCCCGATAGCGGGCCTCGTTCCGTTCGATGGCGAAGACGCAGCCGAGTGGTGCCAGCCGCGCCGCCTCGATGGCCACCGATCCGCTTCCCGCGCCCAGGTCCCAAAGCGTCAGTCCGGGCCGCAGCTCCAGCTGCGCCAGGACAATCGCACGAACCTCCGCCTTGGTGATCAGCCCGGCCTCGTGAGCGTACGCGCCCTCCGGCAGCCCGAAGAGGGGATAATACTCATCAAATCCCCTTCCTCCAGCGGGCCCGACAACGTCCGATTTGACGAGAACGAGGTTCAGCGGCGCAAAGGAGCCCGCAGCCGCGTCCGTCAGGGAGAGCTCGGAAACCCGCTCATCGTCCCTCCCAAGATTTTCCCCCACCACCAGCGCGCACGCCTGCAATCCCGCATCAAGCAGCGTCCGAGCGATCCGATCGGGCGAGTGGTGCGCATCCGTGAACAGCACCACCCGTGAGTGGGCCCGAACCTGGTGCACCCAGGAGCCGTCTTCCATGGCCGCCCCACGCCCGTGAAGGCTCAAGACTTTCGCGCGCTCCCAGGGCTCGCCGATCCGCGCAAACAGCAGCTGCACCGAGCTTACCCCGGGCAGCGTGTGGACGCGCTCCCTGCCCAGCCGTGCGATCAGCTTGCCTCCAATCCCGAAAAAGAAGGGGTCCCCCGATGCCAGGACCGCCGTCCGCAAGCGGGCTGAAAGCTCCTGCACACGATCAAAGGAACGCTCGAGCGGCGATTCCCAGCTCAGCTTCATGGCCGGGTGGCTCGCGAACTGCTCCAGGTGGCGCTTGCCTCCGAAGAGCACCTCCGCCCGCGACAGCCATCGGTGAGCCGCCATGCTCAAGTCTTCCGGCCCGGCCCCCACCCCCACCAGGAGAACCAGGGGAGGCGACCATTCCTCGGGCTGAATGGGACGTTGAAGCATCATCCCGGTTGCTCCCCTCCTTGGCGTACATCCGCGAGAAGGCCGCCCTTCTGGTCGAAGAGCAGCAGCCTGACCTCGCGTACCGATTCGGCCATGCGCACCGACTGCGCCAAGGCCTGTCGGGCGACGCCCTCGATCAGATCGTGCGCCCCGTTCGCCAGCAGAATTTCCAGGGCGTGCTGAGCGGTGTTCGCGCTCGCCAGCTCCCGGCACAGGCCGTCACCGTAACCGGCCTCCCTGGCGGAGGCCGCCAGCGGCTCGAGATCCAGGGCCACCTTGTGCGCATGCGTATACGCGTGCCCGCGGGCCATCTTAACCGCCTTTCCGAAAAACACGCTGTGCACGATTCCCGAGAAGCCCATTTGCGCGGCCGTCCGCACCGAGTAGGCGAAGAAGTCGGCAATCTGCACAAAGGCCTCGCCCGGAAGCTCAGGGAGAGCACGCTGCGCCAGCTTCTCGCTCTTGCCGCCGGTGCTCAAAACTACCCGGTCGCACCCGTTCGAACGAGCGACCGTCAAGGCTGCCAGGATCGTTTCCTCGTAGGCTTCATGAGAAAACGGTTTGACCAGGCCCGTCGTTCCGAGGATGGAGATGCCGCCGACAATCCCAAGACGTGGATTCAGGGTATGACGGGCCAGCTCCACGCCACGGGGAACCGCGATCTCCACTTCCAGCACGACTCCTGTGGCGGACGGCGCCTCGTCATGACCTCCCAGCCAGACAAAAGGACGCACAGGAGCCTTCCTGGACCGCGAAGCATCCGAAAGAGAGACCGCCCCCTCGACCACCCCGCAGCGTTGAAGCTCCTCTCTCAGGTTGATCAGCAGCATTTCTCTCGGGACCGGATTGACGGCTGGCTCCCCGACGCCCACCGGAAGCCCGGGCTTGGTGACGACGCCGACTCCCTCTCCCGCGATGACGCACACGCCCGCCATGACGCTCGCCCCCCTGAGGGCCGGCGCGTCCTCGTCCGAGCACCCCTTTTGAGCTCGGGGAAGGCATCGTCGGAGCATTTTGTTGCCTAGAGCTTGCGCGTCCTCATCCACATTCCCCCCTCGAGGGGGGCAGGGGAGTGTTGGCTCATCGCTCCGTGTGAGCGTACCCGATATCACACCCCCCTTGCCTCCCTCAAGGGGGGAGTTGGCAGGTGCCAGGGGAGCACTTTTGCCGTTTTGCACGAGACGGACCCGCACTCGGATCTCCGCTCCATGCGTCACGTCGGGGTCGTCGCCACCGTCCTTGATCACCGTGGCCCACGCATCCTCGCCGACCGACCGGGTCTCGAGAACGGGGACGGGGAGATAGATGCCACCGGGAAGACGAACCGCAACGACGTCGGGCCGCTCACCCGTGAGGAGAAGCCGCAAGGCCGCACGCGCCGCCGCGGAAACCGCCGTTCCCGTGCTGAATCCGATTCGAAGTCGGCCTCGGCGCTTCTTCTGTCCATCCGAGCCCCGGGCTCCGCGTTTGACTGGGCTGTCGTCCTGCTGCTTCATCGGGATCCGGCCGCTCACTTGTCGGCAAACCGCTCGGGATAGAGCGCGGCTGCCAGCTCTTCCACCGCTTGAACGGATCGCGGCCCCGGCCGGGAGTAAATGTGCTCATCCACCGTCAGCACCTTCCCCTCGCGCACCGCGCGCAGCCGGTCGAAGTGCGTCCTGCGGGCGGGCTCGACGGGATTTCGGTTCATGGGCCCGCGCTGGACCACGTAGAAATCCACGTCCTCGGTGAGCAGCGTCTCCAGATTGTATTGGATGATCCCTTTCGGGCTCTTCACCACATTCTCCGCACCAGCGGCTTCGATGACCTCCTGCACGATGGAGCCCTGCCCTGCCGCCGCAAGAGGCTCCGAACGAACTTCAAAGAAGACCCGTCGCTTCTTGTCGACGCCGTCCACGCGCGCGAGCACGGCTCGGAGGCGCTCTTTGAGCGATGCGACGGTCTTTTCAGCTTCATCCGGGCGGCCGGCCAGATCCCCCAGACGGCGCATCACGGAGAAGAGATCGTCGAAGCGCTCCGCTCCGAAGACGGCAACGGGGATTCCCGCCTCTTGGATCTTCCTGACCTCGTCGCTGGCCGCGCTGCGGGCCTCACTCTGGATCACGAGATCCGGCTTGAGCCCCAGGATCATTTCCACGTTCGGCTTCATGTGTGTGCCGATCGAAGGCAGCTTCTCGATCTCAGGTGGGAATTGATCGGCCTGGGTGCGTGCGGCCACCTGACTGCCGGCCCCCATGGCGAACAGCATCTCGGAAAACGCCCCGTAAAGCGGGATGATCCTCCGGGCGGGCTGCGCCAGGGTGATGGTTCTGCCCAAGTCGTCCGTAATGACGATCGCGGCGCACGGCGCACCGAGGCAGGACATCAGGATCGCGAAGGCCATGAGCAGATTTGCCGTCGTGGACTTGAGCCGTACAAACCGGCACGGGAAGCGGCACAGGATGAAGCGCTCGGAACAACAATGAGCGTCATTCCGGCGAAGGGCGGAATCCGGAGTCTTCTGATATCCGACTGGATCCCGGCCTTCGCCGGGATGACGGTGTGGGCGTTGTGCTCCGTCAAAGAGTGTCTGCCGGGCAAGAGAACACCCCACACCCCCCCTCCAGGGGGGAATCAAAGGGGGGTGTGCTCTGTGGAACAACGCTGACGGAGCACCACGGACATATGGCTGTCCGGCACTGTAATCGTTCATGGGGCTCCTCGAAGCGGGCCTCCGCCATCAGGGAAGGAAGGACACCTGCGATTTTCCCGTGCCCGGAATCGGCTGCACGATCGCGGTCGTGTCGTAGACTGTTTGGAGCGTTTGAGCGGTCAGCACATCCTCGATTGGGCCGTCGGCTTCAATCCTCCCGTCTTTGAGGAAGACGAGGCGGCGGCAGAACAGGGCCGCAAGGTTCACGTCGTGAAGAACCGCCACCACGGTCAGGCCCTCCCTTTCGTTGAGATCCCGCAGCACGCGGAAGATCTGCAGCTTGCGGTGGATGTCCATGGCCGAGGTGGCCTCGTCAAGCAGCAGAACGGGCGTTTCCTGTGCCAGCGCTTTGGCCATGAGCACGCGCTGCCGCTCGCCGCCGCTGATGCCCGTAATGAGCCGCTCGGCCAATCCTTCCGTATCGGTTTTGGCCATGACCCGGCCGACCACCGCTTCGTCTGCCGCCTGGTCCCACTGCCAGGCCCTCTGGTGCGGGTAGCGTCCCATGAGAACCACTTCCCGACAGGCAAACGGAAAGCGGATGTCCGAATCCTGAGCGACCACCGCCATCGCGCGCGCCCTCTCCCTTGGCTTCAGCCGATTGAGCGGCCTTCCGACGATCGTGATGCTTCCCCGCCGCACAGGAATAACCCCGCTCAGCGTGAGAAGCAGGGTCGTCTTTCCCGAGCCGTTGGGTCCCAGGATTCCGACGAATTCGCCCATCCGGACCTGGAGAGAGACGCCTCGGAGAACCGGCTCTTCCGTGTACCCCACCCACAGGTCGTCCACGTCGATCACAGGGGCATGTGCTTCTTGCGGTGCAGCATCAGGTAGCAAAAAAAGGGTCCTCCCAAGATCGCCGTCACAACCCCCACGGGCAGCTCCTCCCCGCTGGGCAGAAGGCTCCGAGCCATGGTGTCCGCAAGCAGCACCAGCAATCCCCCGGCGGCAAGCGACGTCGGCAGGAGATGCCGGTGCAGGGTCCCGACCCCGAAGCGGACCAGGTGCGGCACCACCAGCCCAACAAAGCCGATGACGCCGCTCACCGCCACCGAAGCCCCCGTCACCAGGGAGGCGGCCAGCATCAGTCGGAGCCGGACGCGGGAAACGTCCACGCCGGACTGCTGCGCCTGGACTTCTCCAAGGCACAGGAGGTCGAGCTCCCGCGCGGAAAAGAGGATGAGCCCGCCCCCGATCAGCAGATAGGGGAGCACCAGCCACACATGAGTCCACCCCTTGCCTGAAAGGCTCCCCATGATCCAGAAGACGATGGTGCTGACCGAATCCTCGTTCAGACTCTTGAGGAGGCTGATCCAGGCGGACAAGAAGGTGGACACGATGATCCCCGCCAGGACCAGGGTGGTGCTGTGAATGCGCCCGTTGATGCGCCCGAGCAGGTAAACCAGGTAAAGCGCGAAAACAGCCCCGGCAAAGGCGGCCACGGGGAGCGCGCTCACCCCCCAGACACTCCACGCCCCCCAGCCCAGAAGAATGGCCAGGGATGCCCCAAAAGCCGCGCCCGTGGATACCCCCAGGGTGAAGGGGTCCGCAAGCGGATTGAGGAGCACGCCTTGATAGACGGCACCGGACAGGGCCAGCCCGCCTCCGACCACCAGGGCCAGGCAGATGCGCGCAAGGCGAACATGCAGCGTGATATAGCGTGCCGTGTCGTCGATCCCGACGCTCCACGATTCGTTCAGAAGGGAAAGCCACAGCCGAAGGATGTCTTGCGGAGCGATATGATAGGAGCCAATTCCGGACGCCACGAAGGCCGCCAGGAGGATCAACACCAGAAACACCAGCCCGATAAGCGCGGTCCGTCTCACCTCGTGTGCCTCAGGATTCCATCCCGCGCTTCTTGATGATCATGAGCGACAGATAGTGGGGCTGATCCATAGCCGTCATGCGCTCGAAATCACGCTCCACGACCTGGCCCTCCAGACCGCATCGACTGATGAAACAGCAGGAGTCTTTCAAGCCCGCCTCATCGATCTGCGACAGGATCTGGGGGAACTGTTTGTACGTCTTCATCAAAACGACGTTGTCCGAAACGGCGATCACATCCTTCAGGCGTCCTCCCCCCTTGGCTGCGGAGAGTACCGTGATGGTCTCTTCGCCTTCGGCCAGGGGCTGGTTGGCACAGGCGGCGGCGGCCTGGTAGGAGGTGATTCCGGGGATGGTCGTGACGGCAACCTCCGGAAGCCGCTTACGGACTTTGCGCATGAGGTAGATGAACGTGCTGAAGGTGAGTGGGTCGCCAAGGGTCAGGAAGGCCACGTTCTTGCCTTCCTGCAGAATTTCCACCACCTTCTCGCAATTGGCCGACCAGGCGCTCTCCAGGCTCTGGGAGTTGAACGTCATGGGGAACGCCAGCTGATCCACGGACACACCCGGAGGGATATGGTCCTGCACGATGGCCTGCGCGAGGCTGTAATCGTTCTTGCTCGATGCCGCGGCAAAGATATGTGAAACGTTGTTCAGCGCCTTGACGGCCTTTAGCGTCAGGAGGTCCGGGTCACCCGGGCCGACGCCGATTCCATAGAGTGTGCCGAGCATACGATTATCCTTTTTTCCCGCCGGTTTTGGCCAGCTCCAGAAGGGCGTGCAGGATCGCCACCGCAACCGAGCTGCCGCCCTTGCGACCGAGCACGGTGATGCTCGCGAGATCCGCCTCCCGGTACAACGATTCCTTGGATTCGGCGGCCTGCACAAACCCCACCGGAACCCCGATGACGCAAGCCGGGACCGCACCGTCCTCCTTCACGACGCGCAAGGTCTCCAGGAGCGCGGTCGGGGCGTTCCCCACCGCAAGGATTGCGCCGTCGAATCGGGGGGCGCTGTGCCGAAACGCCGCCACCGACCGGGTCACCCCGAGCTGCTCCGCCCACACCTGGCTCTCGGGATCCGCGGCGGGCGTTTCCACCCGATTCCCGAACCAGCTCAACCGCCATGGGGAGAGGCCGACTTGGACCATGCGCGTGTCCGTGAAAATCGTGCACCCTGAGCGCAAAGCGGACACCGCCGATTCAACGGCCCCGGGATGAAATCGGATCCAGTTTGCGTAGTCGAAATCACCCGTGGTGTGGATCACTCGCCTCGTGATTTGCCACTGGTCGGCGGGGAAAGCATGCCCTTCCATCTCGGCATCGATGATCCGAAAGCTTTTCTCTTCGATCTCCCGTCCGGCGGATACCAGTCCCGGACGATCGCTCGCGAAAAACTGCTCAGACTGCATAACGACTCCTGCTCCGCTCCCGCCCCCCCCAAAAAAAAAGCCCTTGTGCTCCGCAACGATCGGAGAACAAGGACTGCACCCAGCTTGACTTGGTCCTGACGGCATCAAGGGAATTCCCACGTTCCCCGGGGCTCGCGCGTCCACAGTCAGCCCGGGAGCGTGTGAGCCGACTTCACGCACCGATCTGAAGAATCGCAACCCCATCAGGGCGTCAGGCAGGTTTTCTGGCTCACGGATCAGCCTACTCGCCATCCCTTCCCGCCGCGCATCGCGCGACAGTGGCTTTCATGGCTTTCGTCCCCGTTGACAGCGGCGGGACCGCGACGGATTCGCACCGTCTTCCCTCTTGGATCCTCCCCGGAGGCGAGGATACCTGACCCTGCTTCGATTGAGAGCATTGTTGTGCTGAATGCTTCACGGGAGCGTGCCTGTTCCTTCTCTCACCACGCTCCATGACGCATTGTGCCCTTCTATCGGATTTGAGCCGAATCGTCAATCCCTTTGGCTGGTCGGCTCATTGGCTTCGATGGTTGCTTCCGCATAGCGTGCAAGGACGAAAACCAGGAACGACAGCCGGTTCACGTACGACAAGAGCTCCTTGCGCATGGGAAGCCCGGATTCACTCATGAGAATCATGCTGCGCTCGGTCCGTCGCATGACAGCCCGCGCGAGGTCAATGGCAGCGCTGACGGGGTTTCCCCCCGGGTCCACGAAGCAGCGGGGAAGCGGCGCTTCTTTCTGCAGGTCTTCGATCCAGGCTTCGAGTTGAAGGATCTGCTCCTCTTCAATCCGTTTCCCGCACAGCACCGGGTCGATGCAGGAGATCTCAGCGCCGAGCATCAGCAGATGGGACTGGAGCGTCGTGATGATCGCTCGGATCTGGTCGTGGGTGGTCAATGACTTCGCAAGCCCCAAGGCCGCGTTCGATTCGTCGAGGTTTCCTCCGACTTCGAGGCGGATATCGGTTTTGGAGACCCGTTCTCCGGACAACAGGGAGGTCTTCCCGCCATCACCCTTCTTCGTCGATCTGATGATACTCGCCTTCCCGCTTTCTTTCTTCACCGCCGCTCCATCCTCCGCCTGCGTGATCTTAAGAAGGTATCGTGTCGCAAGAATTTTGATTATACGATCAACCCGCGAAAGGTGCCACAACTATGGAGCCTGCGTTGTTTCGGGAGCTGGAACGGTCTCCGGCTGGGGGGAGAAGAAAGGGACGGAAGAGACATTAGGGACGGGGAGGGACGCGGGGCGCGTGCTTCCGATTCCGGAGGAAGTTTTTGCTTGACAGAACCTCAGGGCTTCCTTAATGGTTCGGGGCGAATGTCAAATCGGAGTCTGGGTGTTGGCCCTTTGGGCCGGTAAAAGGGAAGCCGGTGCGAATCCGGTACGGACCCGCCGCTGTGATCGGGGACGAGCTCCGCAGGATGCCACTGCTCCACTGCAAGTGGGGTGGGAAGGCGCGGGGTGTCGGATGATCCGAGAGTCAGAAGACCTAACATCCAGCACGCACTAGGGGAGATGGCAAATCCCCGGGCACTGTTTGCGCCTGGGGATTTTTTTATTCCCGGCGCTCTTCATCCAGACGCGGAAAGCGGGTAGCTTCCGCAACCATGCCGGGAGGAAAGCCATGCCCACTCAGGTCGAATTGGCAGTTCAAGGCACCATCACTCCAGTCATGAATGAGATCGCCCTCCAGGAGGGACTGGCTCCGGAAACCGTGCGCCAGCGGATCGCGGAGGGGCAGATCGTCGCCCCCCTGAACGGCGGCCGCCCTTGCCGAATCGTCGGCATCGGGATGGGTCTCCGCTCCAAAGTCAACGCCAGCATCGGCACATCCACGGACATCGTCGACATCGACGCCGAGGTGCGGAAGGCCCGCGCCGCCGAGCGCGCCGGCGCCGACACGCTCATGGAGCTTTCCGTGGGAGGCGATCTCGACAGGGTGCGCCGCGAGGTGCTCGCCGCCGTCAACCTTCCCGTGGGCAACGTGCCCTTGTATCAGGCCTTCTGCGAAGCCACGCGGCGCTATGGCGACCCCAACAAGCTGGATGAGGAGCTGCTGTTCGACCTCATCGAGCAGCAATGCGCCGACGGGATCTCCTTCATGGCCATCCACTGCGGGATCAACCTGTACACCATCGAGCGGCTGGAGCGTCAGGGATACCGATACGGCGGCCTGGTAAGCAAGGGCGGCACGTCCATGGTGGCCTGGATGAAGACCAACAACCGGGAGAACCCGCTCTATGAAAAATTCGACCGGGTGGTCGGGATCCTCAAGAAGTACGACGCGGTCCTTTCGCTCGGCAACGGCTTGAGGTCCGGCGCCATCTGGGATTCCTTCGACCGGGCCATGGTCCAGGAGCTCCTCATCAATTGCGAGCTGGCCGAAATCGGCCGCAAGATGGGCTGCCAGATGATGGTGGAAGGCCCGGGGCACGTCCCGATCGATGAAATCGAAGCCAATATCATCCTTCAGAAGCGCATGAGCAACAACGCCCCCTACTACATGCTCGGCCCCATCCCAACCGACGTCGCGGCCGGCTACGACCACGTGGCGGCGGCCATCGGCGCGGCCCACAGCGCTCGCTACGGGGCGGATCTCATCTGCTACATCACACCGGCCGAGCACCTGGCTCTGCCCAATGAGCAGGATGTCGTGGAAGGCGTGCGCGTGGCCCGCGTCGGAGCCTACATCGGGGATACCGCCAAATACCCCGACAAGGTCAAGGCACGCGACATGGCCATGAGCAAGGCGCGACGGGACCTGGATTGGAATGGGCAGTTCGCGAGCGCGCTCTTTCCGGAGGAAGCGAGGGCCATTCGCGACAGCCGTTCGCCCAACGACCACGAGGTCTGCACCATGTGCGGGGAATTCTGCGCCAACAAGGGATCGTTCAACCTGTTCGGCCACTTGCTTCCGCAGACCAAGAAGGCGTGACCCCACAGGCGGCATCCATGGACCTTCCCCACGAGAAAGCCGACGTGTCCCGCGAGGACTTCCAGATCCTCGAAGATCTGGCGACGGCGTTCTGGTATTCCGAAGTCTTGTTTGCGGCCCTGGAGCTCGAGCTTTTCAAGCACCTCGCCGGAGGGCCGCTGTCGCCCGAAGTTCTGGCCGCAAGGGCTGACTGTGAATGCGACGGGCTGACCCGTCTGCTGGGAGCCCTTGCGATCCTGGGACTCGTTGTTGAAACAGGGGGATCGTTTGAAAACGGCCCTCTCGCGTCCCGCTTTTTGATTCCGGGAACGCCCGACTACGCCGCTGATTTTCTCCTCTACCGGCGGTACCTGGTCCCCCACTGGCAGCGGCTCGCCTCCAGGGTGCGGGACGGCGTCCGCGCCAACGACCGACCCGAGAACGAAATGGCGGAGACCTACCAGAAAAGGGTCCTCGCCTATGTGCGGGCGCTGGACTTCCAGGCCCGCCTCAAAGCGGAGGATGCCGCACGGCAGATCGCCCTGCACCAGGACCTTCAGCCCAAGCGGATTCTTGATCTGGGAGGCGGAGCCGGGGCCTGGTGCCGGGCGTTACGGAAATTGTGGCCGGACGCTCGTGCCGTTCTCCTGGACCTGCCCGAAACCCTGGATGCCGCCCGGAAGCTCGATCCCGACCCGCGGAGCTGGGACGGGATCGAGCCCCTGGCAGCGAATGCACTGACGCCTTGCTTTCGGGAGGGTTCTTTCGACCTCATCCTGCTCTCGAACATCCTCCATGCCTACGGTGCGGGGGAGGCCGAAGAGCTGCTCCAAAACGCAGTCCGTTGCCTGGCGAGCGGCGGGACCGTGCTGGTTCACGACTACCTCACCGATCCGCGCGGAGCCAGCCCCTGCAAAGGGACCCTGTATGACCTCAACATGATGTTGAACACCTACAATGGCCGCGTCTACAGCCTGAAAGAGCTTCGGAAGCTCCTAAATGCGGTGGGCCTTGGGAGCACGGAGCTCCTGCATCTCCGAACCGACACATCCCTGCTCCTCGCCAGGCGTGACGATCCCCCCGGACACCACAGCATCACTCAGCGGGACGAGCTGGTCGCCGAAGCCAGTGAGCTTGGGTTCGCCTTCGCAAAGATCATTGAAACGCGCGACATCGCCATCGAACCGTGGGTCCGGCTCAAGTGCCAGTTCGGCTGTTCCGCCTACGGCGCCTCCCTCACCTGCCCGCCCCGCTCGCCGGATGAAGCCACAATGAGGGTGGTGCTTGCGCGGTACACCCATGGCCTGCTCGTTCAAGCCAACCCACCGTCCAAGGACTTCCACGAGCGCCTGCTCGCCTTGGAAAGGCACCTCTTCCTGGAAGGATACTCCGAAGTCCTCGCCTTCGGAGCCGGTCCGTGTCCCGTGTGCGCCGCCTGCCCGCCCGACGGTCCGTGCCGGTTTCCGGACAAGGCAAGGCCGTCCCTGGAATCGTGCGGGGTGGATGTGTACGAGACTGCTCACCGCGCGGGTCTTTATCTCGAGCCGGTCACGCATCGGCTGGGCTACGTGAAATACGTTGGCCTGGTGCTGTTCAACGACAAGAGGAGCCATGCGCATTCTGCTGATCCAGGCAATCTCGACCCATGATTGCGGGGAGCTGGTCTTCCCCCTGGGGCTTGCTCGACTGGCCGCATCGATCGGTGACACACATGAGGTCCGCGGGGTGGATTTGAACCTGACTCCCTTCCCGTGGCCCGAGCTGGTGCAGACGCTCGAAGCCTATTGCCCCGAGCTGATCGCCATCTCCTTCAGGAACCTGGATCCCCTTGCGGGGAATCTCCTCTCGTTCGTGCCCCAGCTCAAGACCCTGAGCGCGATTCTCCGGACCTATGCGCCGGAATCGACGATCATCCTCGGCGGCCCCGGTTTCACCCTGTTCGCCGAGCGACTCATGAAAGAGCTGCCCGACGTTGGGCTCGGCTTCGCGGGCGAAGCCGACACGGCCTTTCCTCAGCTCATCGAGCGTCTTGAAAATCCCTGGTCGGTTCCGAGGATTCTGTGGCGACACGGCGACGGCTCCATCCGAGCCAATGAAGCCGCAGCCCCCTGGGAGGACCTCGACGCCTTGCCTTTCCCCGACTGGCGGGTGTTCGATCCCGATCGTTATCGAGACGTGAACCAGTACGTGGCTTTCATGGGGGTTGAGACCAAGCGCGGGTGCCCCAATCGCTGCCAGTATTGTCTCTATCCGATGCTTCAGGGACAGTGTCTCAGGCTCCGTTCTCCCGGACGGGTGGTGGAAGAGCTGCAGATCCTGCGCGAGCGTCATGGGATCAAGCTGGTGCACTTCACCGATCCGGTCCTGAATCAGCCGGCCGAGCACCTGCGGTCCATCTGCCGGGAGATCCTGGATCGGAGGATCGAGATCGGGTGGACGGGCTTCTTCCGGGAAGACACGCTCACCCGCGAGGACATCGACCTTTACCGGCGCTCGGGGCTCGTCACCGCGTATTTTTCCGCTGACGGAGCCTCCGAGCACGCGCTGAAGCTGCTCCGCAAGGATCTCACCCCGGATCACATCATCCGTGCAGCACGGTTCATAGCCGAAAGCGGGACGCTCGCCGTCTACCACTTTCTCGTGAACTTGCCGGGAGAAAACCGGCAAACCGTGGACGAGACGCGGGCCTTGCTCGACACGCTCTTCGAGATCCACGCCCCCTTCGGGAATCTGGGAGCCGTGGTCATCAACAATGTGCGGCTCTACCCCGGTGCTCCTTTGACGGACTGCCTGCTCAGGGAAAAGCTGATCGACCCCGGGCTAGACCTTCTTTACCCAACCTACTACAACCCGCCGCCATGGGATCATCTCCGCCACGAGCTGACGGCAGCCTGCATGCAACAGTCCGTTTTGGGCTACCTCGCAGCACCGGGCTCACCGCAACGGGGGAAGGAAGCCGATGCGCATCGTTCTGCTTGAGCACCCTCGGGTTCCGTCGAGCCTTCACTTCAACGACATCGCCAACACGCCGCTCCGGTCATGTCTCATGAGCGGCTACGCCGCGTCATCGCTCCGTCAGGCTGGGTTCGAGGCCACGATTCTGGACGCAACAGGCCATTCCTTCAAAGACACGGCCAGGCTCCTGACCGAAGCCTCACCCGACCTTCTGGCCGTCCATGCCGTGTACTTCTGGGAGGAAACCGGGCGGCTCGTCGAGATGCTCAGGGATGTGAGACGATCCGGCTTTGACGGGACTCTCTGCCTCTACGGCTTTTTCCCGACCCTCGCGTGGAATGACATCCTCACGAATGTCGAGGCGGTCGACTGCATCGTGGTGGGTGAGCCCGAGCGAGCCCTGGTGGAGCTGGCACAGGCCCTTCAGCGGAGAGACGCCGCCCCCATCCCCGGAATCGCGGCAAGAGCGGGCGGAAGTCCGAGGTTGCTTTCACTTCGAGCACCGATCGACCCGCTCGATGCTCTTCCCTTTCCGCTGCGTCCGGCATTGGATGGAGAGGAGACGGTCAGTGTCCTGGCAAGCCGGGGGTGCTACAATGGGTGCTCGTTCTGCCTCATCCCGACGCTCGACGGCGGCAAGGCCGCCTGGCGGGGCCGGTCTGCCGCAAATGTTGCCGCCGAGATCGAGGGGCTCGTCGAGCGTGGCAAGAAGGACATTTACTTCGTGGACCCGAACTTCATCGGCCCCGGTAGCCGTGGAGCCAAGAGCGCCGAAGCACTCGCGCACACCCTCGCCGAATTTGGCATCACCTTCGGCATGGAGACGCGTGCCAACGATCTGACGAAGCCGCTCTTGCAAAGCCTGAGGGCTGCGGGACTCAAGAGCCTGCTCCTGGGCATCGAAAGCGGAAGCCCGCACGCGCTGAAGCGATTGCGCAAGCACACCAGCGTCGCTCAAAATGAAGATGCCATCCGGGCGGTGCGGGACGCGGGGGTCGAGCCCGAAATCGGGTTCATCATGTTCGAGCCGGCCAGTACTTTGGAGGACGTTCGCGAGAACGTGCGCTTCCTCGAGCGGACCCGCCTCCTCGACAGACTGGGGCGAACCGCCAATCTGCTCTACCACGAGCACATCGCCTTCAAAGGCACGCCCGGCTACCATGCCGCTCTCGGCCAGGGATTGCTGGTCCCGCAAGGCCTGTACGGGTTCGAGGGCCGCCTGCTGTACGCCGACCCGCGCGTTGGTTGGCTCGCCGGGATCATGCGGCCGATCTGTCAATTCGTTCTGCGTGAAATGGGCAGGCCTGGCTCCTTGATCCATTGGAGCGCGGAAAGCCCGGGAGCATCCACGTTTCAAACCGTAAACGATCAGCTGACGGCGCTCTTTCATCGCCTGCTGAAGACGGCGGAGGGCCTCGACCATTCGCCGGAAGATGCCTGGTCGGAGCGCGTGCTCAACGATGCGTGCGGAGACTTGCAGGCGACGATCGGCCGGTTCGGGCAAGGAGGCGCGAAATGATAGAAATCGCCGGGTGGTTCTGCCAGACGGATCCCGGCATAACCCGCAACCGCGAAATCGAAGGGACAGCGGCCACGCAACGGGAGATCATCCGCGAATGTGGCACCCCCTACGACGGCGGTGTCTCCCTGGAAGTCTTTTCCTTTGCGGACCTCGCTTCATCCCTCAACCGTTTGCAGGACATGACAACACGAAAGGAAGTCCCATGACGCTTGAAGAAATCCTTCGACAAATCCAGCCCGCCGACCCGACGTGGATCGAAAAAGCTCGGGAGCGCACCGCCCAACTGGCCATCCCCCCCCGGGCTCTCGGAAGACTCCACGACATTTCGGAAAGACTTTGCGGCATCACTCGAAGCCTCACTCCCGACGTGACCCGACGGGCTATCCTCGTCATGGCCGGGGACCACGGGGTGGCGGCGGAAGGCGTGAGCGCCTTTCCCCAGGAAGTCACCGGTGAGATGGTCAAGAACTTCATTCGCGGCGGCGCTGGAATCAATGTGCTCGCGAGGTGGGTCGGGGCCCAGGTCATTGTCGTGGACATGGGGATCATCCCCGATGTCGACGTGTCGTCCCTGGAGGGAAAGGATTCGTTCCGGCTCTCGAAGGTCGGCCGTGGAACCGCCAATCTGGCCAAGGGTCCGGCGATGACCCGCGAACAGGCGGAGTCGGCGATCCTGGCAGGATTCGAGCTGGCATCCGAGCAGGTCGCCAAAGGCGCTCAGATGATCGGCACCGGCGATATGGGAATCGCCAACACGACCCCTTCGGCCGCCATCGGAGTCGCTCTCACGGGCAATTCCGTCGAAGCCATGGTCGGGAGAGGAACGGGCGTCAGTGATGAAGGGCTGCGCACGAAGCAGCGGGTCATTCAAGAAGCCCTGGCGGTCAACAAGCCCGATCCCGCGGATGGGATCGATGTTCTCGCCAAGGTCGGGGGCTTCGAGATTGGCGGTATCGCCGGTTGCATTCTGGCCGGAGCCTACCACCGCCGTCCCGTGGTCATCGACGGATTCATTTCAACCGCCGGGGCATTGATCGCTCACGCCCTGTGTCCCTCGGTCGTGGATTACCTGTTCGCGGGCCACTGCTCCGAGGAAGCCGGCCACCGGCTCATGCTAAAGCACCTGGGGCTCCAGCCGATCCTCGACCTCGGGCTGCGCCTCGGAGAAGGCACCGGCGGCGCACTGGCCATGGGGGTTATCGAAGGCGCGTCGCGGATCTTCAAGGAGATTCTGACGTTCGAGGAAGCCGGCGTTTCAACCGGCTCATAGGCGCGGGGCAACAAAACCGCGTCCACGCATGCCGTGGGCCCTCTCCCGTAGCTGTGTCCTTACGCGCCGCCCTCCCGGTTGGCGGGTCCCTGGTAGAGGCTCACCAGGCGGGCCACGACAACGACGAGGTACATTTGGCCGCCGATCGATTCCATCACGGCCAGCGCACGAGCGGGCCCGCTCACCGGCAGGATGTCCCCGTAGCCCAGCGTTCCCAGGGTCACGAAGCTGAAGTAAAGGGTGTGCGCCAGCTGGATCTTGCTACCCGACGGCAGCCCTCCTCCTTGGATTGAAAACGATCCGGGCCACTGCTCCTCGAAGAGGTTGAACAGCAGACCGCACATGATCCCCATCATCATGTACACGTCGAGGGCGGCAAAGATACGGCCCGTTGTGACAGGCCCTTCGCTGAGGATGTGACGAAACATGATCAGGATCGATATGAAGCAGACGGCAACCCCCCCTCCCTGGCTGGTCATGAGGAGCCCCTGATTCCCAAGCAGCGCATAGCCCACTCTGGTGACAAGGATCAGGGCGATCAGCCCGAGACCAACGTAGGACTTCCAACGGTAAAGCGTGAGGAGGACGGCAGCCAGGAGGTTAAGGCTCAGGATGACTTCCATGAACCGGGTGCTCATGCCTATTGCCGTGAGCACCGGGGCGGCCGTCAGCGTGAGCAGGAGCGAAACGAAGAGGCAGGCAAATCGGTAACGGACGTAGATTTCGGTCAGATCCCGGATGATCATCATGCGCTCCCGCTCCTTGGAGGGCCGACGTTCAGTGAGTGCACCCATAAGGCAGTGCTTTCGCTGGTCACGCATCCGGGGCCGAATTCCCCCCAGCCATCTTGCAACGGGTGTGCTCCGTACCCTGCACCGCAAGATGCTCGGGAGCCTCCCTGCCCAAGGCGGCCACCTTTCGCGCGTACAGGCCGATTCCCGGCAATGTGCTGAGCCCGTGCGCGAAAATGCTCAGAAGAACCGTGACCATCACCGCCAAGCTGATGACCGGCTCACCGGGCAGCCTGGACTCCTTCTCCAGATAGACGAGACCGAGGACGATCGAAGCCAGCCCGCGCGGCCCGAACCAGCCCATGAAGACCACGGATGCCGAGCTCAAGCGAGTCCCGGCGAGGGAAACCGCAACGGGCAGCATGCGCACCAAGGTGAGGCTGATCACGCCGTACGCCAGGAGTCGCCAGTCAAAATGCTTCCAGGCGGTGGCAACCAGAAGGCCGAAGAGAAAAAACACAAAAAAATCCAGCAGTCTTCCCCAGCTTTCGGTGAATTCGAGACTGTGCTCCGCCGCCTCCCGGAAACCGATCTGGACGGCGAGTCCCGCCACATACGCGGCGATGAACATGCTCCCCCGGACATGCTCACTCCCCATCACGCACAGGAGCGGCAGGGCCACCAGTCCCAACTGCTGGAGAGACCGGGCCATCCAGCCCTTGCGCCTGGCCAGCCCCAGGAGCCACCCTCCCGCCGCCCCGATCGCCGCGCCGACCAAAGCGCCAAATCCAAGCTGCTCGACGATGAACCGCACGAGCACACGGCCCGCCCCATCGGACCCGGCCTCCGCCAGGGCGATGAAAAACATGAGAAACGGGACGGCCATCCCGTCGTTCAAGCCTGCCTCGACGCTGAGCGCCTGTCGGATGCGCTCGGGCACCATCGGGCTGCTCACCACCACCTCGCCGAGTCCCGCGTCCGTCGGAGCCAGAATGGCCGCGAGGATACAGGCCTCCAAAATCGTCAGGTGGGGCAGGAGAAAGCCGGCCCCGAGCGCACCCAGAGCGATGGTCAGCAGCATGCCGATGCTCAGCAGCCGGATGGGCAGCTTCTGATCGCCTTTGAGCACCTGAAGATTGATCCGGGTGGCATCCGTAAAGAGCGTCAGCACCAGCCCGATCTCGGCGATCAAAAGAAAGGCCTTCCGGTCCGCTTCCAGCTCACGCAGGACCGGGAGGGCTATGACCAGCAGAATTCCGACCGACGTGAACACGATCGGCGCCGTGACGATCGTCCGCTCCAGCCGCCGGGAGGCGAGGCTGTACAGGAATACCAGCACCATGAAAACGGCGATGATGATCACGGCTCGCTCCTGCAAAAGGAAAGGCGTGGGCACGATGCTCCCGTGCCCACGCTCCGTTTACCCTTCATGAAACCGATCCCCTGACGGACTGTTGCCGGAGATCGATCAACGCGTGATCGTCCCTTGCTCAATGTCCCGGAGGCGGGTTGACGACGACGTAGGTGACGTCACCCCCCGAATAGGTCGGCTGGTACCAGGCGGACCCGCACTGGGAGTAGGTAACCCCTCCCACCACAACGGTCGTGGGGGTGCAGGAAAGCGAGCTGTAGGTCGCCGCGTTGATGATGCTCCCCACCGCATAGGCTCCAGCCACAACCGCGGCGCCGGCCGCCGCGTAGCCCCAGGGTCCCCAGTCGTCCCAATGCTCCCCATGGTAGGCGCCGCCATAATACCCACCCCCATAGTAGTTGTTGCTGATGTTCTGAGCGGTCTGCTGCCGGCCCTGGGCCCGCTGGGTCATTTCATCCTGCCGTTGCTGTCGAGTATCCTGGCGCCCTTCGGTTCGGTCCGTTCGATTGTCCTGCCGGCTCTCGGTTCTGTCCGTACGGCCATCCTGCCGATCGCCGCGGGTATCACTCCGTGCTTGCGTCCGGTCGGATCGCGTATCCTGGCGCCCCTGGGATCGGTCGCTCATGCCGGTCTGACGGTCCTGGGCTCTCGCCGTTTGGCCCATCTGCCCGGATCGGTCGGAAACACCCGCGCGGCCGCCCTGCATGCCGGCACCCCGGTCCATGGCTCCCGGACGACTACCAAGCGAAGAGGCAGCGGATCGACCCCCACCGAAGTCGCTCCTCGATGAGAAGCCACCCCCGCCCGCTCCGCCTCGCGATGAAAAACTTCCGCCACTGGCCGGCCCCGAGCGGGAGAATCCGCCGCCGCCACCACCGCCGGAGAACCCCCCTCCCCCTCTGCCGCCTCCGCCGCCGGAGAATCCACCTCCACCTCTGCCGCCACCACCACCGCCGCCGCCTCTGCCTCCACCACCGCCACGGGCGTGCGCCTCCATGGCCAGAGAGAGCACGAACAGCAGAACCGTCGCAACGGAAAGAACCTTATAAAGCGTCTTGCTTCTCATCTCTTGCCTCCTCTCTTCGCGGCGGGCTTTGCCGGTTCGGCCGCCCTGGGAACCTTGGCGAGGAACTCAATACGACTGGCATCCTTGGGGATCTCGAGGGTAAACAGGGATGCCGGAGGATTGGGTGAGAGGTTCCAGTCCGAGAAGTTCGCCCAGTACTGGGGCTGTCCTGCTTCATTCTTGTAGGTGAGGATGATCCTGCGGGGCAGGGGATCTCCCGTCGTTGGCAGCCACACCTGGAAGTCCACGGTTTCACCACGACCCGCAATGTGAGTGCACGGCGTGCCCTGAAGCGTGGTGGTTTCGACAACGTCGGCTCCCAGAGCCCGCTTCTCCAGCTCCTTGGGAAGCGCGGTCACGAAGAGCATGGCGAGCGGCAGGCGCATTTTCAGATCCTTGACAAAATGGATGATCGCCGCATCGATATCCCCCTGCACTTCAGAGGTCGCATACATCTTCTGCTTCGGGTTGAACACGGTGACTGTTTTCCCATCAAAGACGGCCGTGGAGGACTCACCGTCGCTCCTCTCCACGTCCACCCTGAACTTGTCCGGACGGACAAGCGTCAGTTTGCGGGTCTCTGCAAACTCAATTTTCTGGCCTGAATCCTGGACGACATCATAACCGGTTTGAAGCGTAACGCTGGCCTCCTTGAGCTGTGCCATGAAATTCGCCATGCGCATCACCTGCTCCATGGCCGGGTTGGGAGTTGCTGGAGCCGCTGCCGAGCCGGCTGGAGCACCTTCAGCCGCCAGCAGCGGGACGGCCGAAAGCAGGGCCGCCAGAAGTAAGCTTCCCAAAACGATGGTCTTCTTTAAACGATTCATCGGCAACCTCCTCTTGTTCGCGTTTGTCAAGCACGTCCACCAAGCCTCCGGGCGTTGATCTCTGACAGGATCATCGCCCCAAATCGAGCCAATCTCAAGGTGACGGGTTACCCCGCAGGGATCGTCACGATCGGCGCGCCCTCCTTGCCGCCGGTTTCCACGAGGGTGAAGATGAACATGAGAAATGAAAACATCCGTTTGGATGCGAGATCCCGGTCGTCGATCCAGAACCAGTACCCTTTGTAGGGCACAGCGACAAATGCATCGGCAGGCTCGTGAGGGCAGCTGTGAACCCGAATCAGGGGGCTGAGCGGGCGATCAGCGGACCCCTCCTCGATGAGCGTCGGATTCACGCGCTTTTCCGCCACGTGGACCTCGGGAACGTCGATGTACGAGGCGAGATCGATGATGACCTCGAGGATCGAGCGGCTCAAGATAGCCAGCTCCCGGTCGTCTCTTGGCACGGAGGCGTACACGACGGAAAACTCCTGGGCCTTGGGGTCGAGCCCCAGCAACGTGCGCACGGCAAGCGTGTCCGCCTCCGTGGCCTCATCCACCTTGCCGCGCAAGGTCATGAGCGTGGCCTCCTGCGCGTTGGTCTTCTGAACGCGAAGGCCGACAACCCCCGAAGCCTGCAGGCTCCGCAGCCGCTCGATGAGCGCGTAAAACTCCGGATCGGCGGAACGGGCCCGAGCGCCACCGCCGAAGCGATTCCGGACGCCGTTTATGGAATGGACACAGAGCCTCAGCACCAGATCGACCGGGTAGTTCGCCTGGATCAGACTCAGGATGGCCGCCGGAGGGATCGGGGTCATGAGACTCCGGGCGAACTTTTCCCCGGTGAGGGGACTGTAGGTGATGGTGGGACGATCGATGTAGCGGGCGGCCGCCCCGGCGGACTGGGTGTTGGCCAGGTTGGGGCTGAAATGGTGGACCCAGCCAAGCCGAAGGTCCACCTGGCTCTCGATGGAGTACTGGTTGATCACCGACGCCACGTCCAGGAAAGTTGGAGCGTCGCCGTAGCGCATCTTCACCATGTTGACGAGCATCTGGGACTTCCAGGAATCGGAGATGGCCGTCGTGTAATCGAAGCGATCGCGGGAGACGCTGCGTGGGCCGACGCCCCCGCAGCCGGAAAGAGCCACTATGAGCCCCACCTGAATCACTGCGATGGAGATCTTCCGAACGGCCACGGCTTTTCCTCCCTTCAGCCACCATGATTGAAGGTCCCTCAAGCAGCCCAAGCTCCGCTCTTCCTCGGTGCCCCAAATGCGGAAATCCGCTTTGCTCCGGGATGAGCGGTCTCCTCCAATCCGGGAACGATCACCCGTTTTCATCGCGGCGAGCCCCATTCCAAAAGATGGAACCCCCAGGCCGGAAGGTCCACATAAAGCCCCGGGCTGCAAAGCTCATCCCCGCTGCGCTCGTACACATCCCCGGTGAAACCGTCCTTCAGCCGCCACGTCTTGCCTGCGAGATCGCCCCACGGGACTCGAACCAGTCCCTGGGAAGGGAATTCGGAGAGATTCACCACGATCAGACAGCGCGAATCCCCATTCAGCCAGCACCAGGAAACCAGGTTCCTATGGCTCGCATTGTCCGGCCACCCGACCCGCTCGCAGAGCTCCCACGTCCCCTTGAGGAAGCCGCCCCGGCGCAGCGTCTCGAGCAACTGCCGGTAGAACGCGCCAAGCTCCGTATCCGGCGTCTCTTCCGGGCGCCGGGCCAGGAAGACGGGGGGGCGGACCTTTCGGCCTTCCATCTGCCCTTCATGAATCAACCGGGCGCCTGGAACCGTCATGGCGGTCACGGCTGCGGCGCGATGCTTGTCCGGCTTGAACGCGGCGGCCGCCCGAGGCTCGTCATGGTTTTCGATGAAGCGGACCAGCTTCTCCTGGTAACCGAGATCGGCGCACAGGTGGAGCCGCACGCTCTCCGCCGGGTCGTGCTCCAGGCGGTCGTAGAGACGCTTGTCATAGCAGTAGTCGAAGCCCTGCTGCTGCAGCTCCCACTCCAGGTCCCAGTAAGCCTCGGCAATGAACCGGAATGCGGGATGGTGCTCTTTGACCGCCGGGATCACTTCCAGCCAGTACTCCTTCTCGGGCTTCGATCCGGCCCGGCTCCCCCACGTTCTCTCGAAGATGGCATTCATCAGGAGCATGGCCATGTCGCAGCGCACCCCATCGCACTGCCCGGCGATCAAGCGCAGGGTCTCGACGGCTGCCGAGCGCAGCCCCGGATCAAAAGCGTTCAGCTGGAGCACATCGGCCCAGGCGGGAAAATAAGGATCGCGGCCACAGGCAAAGACCCGCCCGCCAAGCGCGGCGAACGAGCGGGGATCCACCTTGAGGTCTTCCTCGCTCCCCCGGATGAAATACGAGGGGTGGTCCGTTGCCCAGGGATGATCGGGCGCCACATGGTTGGGGACGAAATCCAGGATGAGGCGCAATCCCCGCTCGGTGAGCTTGTTTCGTGCCGCCGCCAGGGCTTTGGGACCGCCCAGGTGGGGATCGACTTCGTAGCGGCGCACACAGTAGGGTGACCCCACGTTATCCTGGTCCGCAAAGTCGGGAAGGGCCCGACGAAAGTCCTCGAGAAGTCCGTTGTTTGCCATGGAGATCCGGATACCCTCGGGACTCCGCTCCCAGACCCCCATGAGCCAAACCGCATCGAAGCCGAGCGCTGCGATGCGATCCCACTGTGCATCGGGAACCGAAGCCAGAGACAGCGCTTGTTGCTCCCTCCGGCTGAGCTCGTCAAGCCAAACCCAGGTATTGATCTCATAAATGAGCGGGTGTCGTGGCCAGGATCCCATCGCGCACTCTCCTTTCATGCTTCCAGCTCGGGGGGCAAGTCTCGACCGACGGTGTCTTCGTCCACCCAGGCGGCCAGCAGGGTGTGGGCGATGGCGAGCACCACCGGGCCGACGAAGATGCCGATCAGGCCAAACGCGATGAGGCCGCCGATCACGCCCGCGAAAATGAGCAGCAGGGGCAGGTCGGCGCCCTTCTTGATCAGAACGGGCCGCAGAAAATTGTCCATGGTCAGGACCACCAGGCTCCAGACCAGAAGAAACGTCCCCCAGGCGATGCCGCTGCTGTAGTAGAGCCAGACCACCGCGGGGATCAGCACCAGCGCGGGGCCGACTTGGGCGATGGCCAGCATGAACAGGAGTGCCGTGAGAACGGCGGCAAAAGGAACCCCCGCAATGACGAGACCGACGGCAGCCAGGAGCGTCTGGGCCAGAGCCGTGACCACCACGCCCAACGCCACACCCCGGATGGCCTGCCCGGCAAGCTGGATCGAATGCTCCCCCCGCTCCCCTGCCAAACGTCTTCCAAAACGAAGCATCCACGCGGCGGTCTGCTCACCCTTGGCGTAAAGGATGGCCGAGAACACCACGGTGAGCAGGAACTGCACGACCAGGGCCCCGAAGCCGCCCACCTCGGAGATGAACCACCGGATGGCGCTGCCGCCGTATGGAGCCAATTTCTTGAGGAAATCCTGGACGCCGGTGACGGCGGCCTTCTCCCAGGCCACCGCGAGGTCGGAGCCCAGCAGCGGCAGCTTGGCCACCCAGTCCGGCGGGCGTGGGACCTCAAAGTCAGCGGCCGCTTTCACCCAGCCGGCTATGCGGTCGGCGTTGGACACGATGGTGCCGATGGCCATCCAAAGGGGGACGACCAGGACGCACAGCAGGATCACCGTCATGACCGCCACGGCAAGCGACCGCTTCTTCCACAGCCGACCCTGGATCGACAGCATGAGCGGCCACGTCGCGGTCACGATCGTGACCGCCCATACGGCCGCTCCCAGGAACGGTTTGAGAATCCAGATGGCCGTCCCGATCAGGGCCCCGAGAAAGAGCACCGCGAGAAAGATTCGCGTGATGTCGCGATGGGCTTCGCTCATTGAGGAACCTTCCTAAGTCTCCACCGGGGCTAGTGCTCTGTCAGCTTCGTTCCGCAGGATACACCCCTCTTTGATTCCCCCTTCGAGGGGGGTTGGGGGGGTGTTGTCTCG
Organism: uncultured Syntrophobacteraceae bacterium; assembly: GCA_964538515.1. Lineage (GTDB taxonomy): Bacteria > Desulfobacterota > Syntrophobacteria > Syntrophobacterales > Syntrophobacteraceae > CALBZH01. Next base: position 5,376 of record CAZIEW010000052.1, on the reverse strand, counting down.
CCCGGCATCACTTCGTTGACGTAGCACCAGCTCAACGCTGCGAAAGTCCTAAACTGGTTGACCAGTCAATTCCCCCCTTCAGGGGGGCCAGGGGGGTGTCATGACATCCGAAAGATCCTTGTTCCGCGACAGTTTCAGCACCCCCATGCCCCCCTGAAGGGGGGAATGAAAACATTCGTCACGCTGTACTGCTTAGCGCTGCGGAAGTCCGCACTCGTGCGGCCGTAATGCCAGGCACCTATTCGATGCGTGTCAGCTTTGCGGGCTTGTTGAACTTCCACTGGTAGAAGACCTCTCCATCCTTGACGAAAATTTCAGCGCTTTCTCCGGTATTGATCTTGTCCCCTTTGATGTACCAGTTCCTCCATCCTCTGTACTTCTTGCCTTTCCCATCCTTGACTCGATAGAAATAGAGCGCGTATTTGTCCCCTTTTTTCAGCAGCCAGTACTCGATGGGCTCCATGACGTATTCGTTCGATTTCTCATTGAGCTTCCTCTGAACACCCGCGAAATGACCCACCAGCGCGGGATTGGGCTCCTTGCTCACCGTACAGTAGACGTTTGGCGTACCAGCCACATCCGATGACGTGATCTCGGCCGCGAGGGCCGTCGTTGCGGCGCATACCAGCAGGACTAACAAGATTGTCTTGCACGTTCTCATCTCCATCTCCCTTCATTGGAAATCATGCAGCTTTCGTTTCCCCTCGCATCAACACGCGTGCAATTCGAGACCGGCGGTTTCAGGTTTCAGTGCTCAGGTTTCAGTCGAACGGCTTGTGGCCTCTCTCGCTGACACCTGACACCCGACACCTTGGCTAAGGGCAATCACCAACGGTCGTGAATCGGACTGCATCAACATCCCCGTCGGAATGGGGTCCAGATTCCCGTCATACGAACCTACTCCTCCGGCTTCTGCTTTTCGGTCAACTTTGCCAGGGCCTCCGCGTCAGCCTGAGCGATGGCCGCAGCAGCGGCAGCCCCGGCGGCAGCCAGGGGCAGGCTCCCCCCGCCTGGAGACGCTGGACTTCCATCCGATGCAGGCTGCTGCGGCAGGTACACCGTCACGTTTCGATCGGCGAACTCGATTCCCTTTTCTTTGAAGGCCCTCTGCAGCCGATGAAAGACTTCGCGGCGCAGGATGAACTGCTCGCCTGGGATGCACTTGAACTTAACCCGAATGATCATGGCCGAGTCGTCTATGGCCCGCACCCCGGCAGACTTGATGTCGCTCAACAGGAAACCGGCGAGCTCTTCGTCCGCCTTGATCTCCTTGTTGAGCTTCTTGACGATTTTGCGGATCACGTCGGGGTCGACATCGAAGCGGACCCGAACGTCCAGTTTTTCGATGATGTAGTCGCGGGTGAAGTTTTTGACCACCTTGAGAGCCCCGAAGGGGACGACGGAGATCGGACCCCGGGGATGGCGGAGCCTGATCGATCGGAGGGATATGTGCTCAACCGTGCCTTTGGCGGTCCCTGCTTCGACATAGTCTCCCACCCGGAAGGCGTCGTCGATGAGAAAGAAGATCCCGGCAATGATGTCTTTCACCAATGTCTGCGACCCGAACCCGATGGCAAGGCCGACCACGCCGGCACCGGCGAGGAGCGGCGCGATGTTCACGCCAAGGGAGGCCAGGACGCTGAAGCCGACGACAATGACAAGAAAGACCAGAATGAACTTGCGCAACAGCATGAGCAGTGTCCCGGTGCGGGATCCGCCGGAGCCGCCCTCTTCGGCTTCGTCGCTTTGAAACGGCGCTTCCTCTTGGATTCTTTGGTCGATGCGGGCTTTCACGACTTCCCAGGCAATCACCCCGACGAGCAGTGCGATGACGACGCCGAGGACGCTCTGGGCAAACAGCCACCCGAGATCGAATTCGATCCCCCAAAGCTCTAGAGCCGCAAAGAAGAGGAAGACCAGGAGCACCCCCCGAAAGGTCTTGTGGATCAAGGGAAAGTAGATGCTCATGTCCTTCTCCGAGAGCTTGCCCCGGTGGGTCATACCACGCCTCATTGACTGGACCGGCGCTTGCTCTTCCTCTTCCTCCGTGGGAGAGAAATCGATCACCTCGCGCGGTTTGCCCCGCAACCGGGTGAACATCTGCTGCAGCCACTGATCCATCCCGATGCAGACGGGAACGAGAAAGAGGCTCACGATAAGCCTCATGATGGTCGCATCGGCGTAAATGAGAACCCTCGCCCACCAGTAGGCGCCGACCGCCAGTGCAAAGGCGATGGCCGGATAGTGCCACGCGTCGGCGCACCGCTGACGAAGGAGTCGCGCAGAGGTGGAGTCAGGCTCTCCAAGGGGACAAATCACCGCGGCCACGCGATGTCGGATCTGCCAGATCATCACGGCGAGAAGGACGCTCATGATGGGGCCGGCGGTGGAATAGACGAACAGGAACAGCTCGCGGCTTGCCCCGGATTTCTGAAGCGCCAGAGCCAGGGCGGCCCCTGGAACGACGGACGCGGTGATCCCGATGATCCACTTGTAGAGGAGGCTCGCATCGGCGTCGCTCATGATCACCAGGCGCAGTTCGGGAGCCTTGGGGGAAGTGATCAGCCGGGCCGCCATCTCAATGATCCGGAAGTAGTAGGAGACAATGACACCACTTGAAACCAGGTAGGCGGCCTGTCTCTCCCAGTAGAGGATGGAACAGGCGGCGAACGTGATCAGTGCATAGACCGCAATGCCAAAGCTGTCGAGGATGAGCCTCGAGAGGAGAATGCCCGCTTTCTCCCATCCGCCCCGAGGGATTGCCTCGAGCAACTGGCGACGAAGGCGCTCGGTCTTGCGCAGGAGCAGCCGTTCCGCCGCCCAGCCAGCCAGAACGATGAGAACGAGGAAGCCCAATGAGTTTAGGAATGGAGCGCTTCCTCTGCCTCCGACCAGTTTTTCCCATACATCCGTCTCCGCCGACGTATGCGCCCCGGAAACGATCCCGCCAATTTGATCGGAAAGGGCCGACAAAGCGTGCTGGGACGCGAAGAAAGCCAGGATGAGGCCGGTTTCCTTGCCGCCGATGTGTCCCTTTGTATCCTTGCCGGATTTGGCAGCAGCCTGTTTCTTGAGCTCGGCGGCCAGCACCTTCCTCGCCTGCTCGTCGGTGAGTCCCGCGAGGTACCCGTCGACCTTTTCCGGAGCGAGGTTTTCGGGGGTTGTGAACTCTTTGGCCGGCGTCTTCGACTTCACCTTCCCAAAGCCTTGTGCCCAACCGGCCGCGGGACTCAAGAAAAGAACGCTTCCGAGAAGTCCAATGCATACGACCTTGCTGCAGGTCATGAGGGCCATGATCCTAATCCTTTCGGTGCTCCTTGACGGCGTTTGCCTGCGGTCAGTGACCGAGCATCCACCTCAGCGCCAGCAAATATCCGGCGGAAAGGAGTATCTGACAAACCGTCAGGGGGACTCCGTACCGGGCGAACGTCCCGAAGGAGATGGGTCTGCCGTGTGATGCGGAAATCCCCGCGGAGACCACATTGGCGGAGGCGCCGATCAGGGTCGCGTTTCCCCCCAGGGTCCCCCCGAACATCATGGCGACAAAAATGGGCAGCGTCGCAGCAGGCCAATCCGCAAAGGTGGGTCCGACCGCCATCTCGGGCACCAGCTCCGCCGCCACGCAATAGCCTTTGACGAGGAGGACCATGGCTGCAACCACCGGAATGTTCGCCAGCACACTGGATGCCGCGGCAACCCCGCCGAGCATCACCATGCCCACCAGCAGCAGGTTGGTTCCGAACCAGGCGACCATGTTTCGGGAGAGGCTGTACAGAAGCCCCGTTCGCGTGAACGCCTCGACCATGAGAAACATGCAGGTGAGAAAAAGGAGCGTCTTCCAGTCCACGTCTTTCAGCACCTGATCCACCGGCTCCACCTTGACACTGTAAATGATGAGCAGGGCCAGGGACGCGCCGACGATGGCCACGGCGGGAGGGACAATTTGAAAGGGAAGAAACTCACCAAAAAGAAAGAGGAGAATCATCACGGCCAGGACGAGAAGCGAAACCACGCAGAAAACCGGGCGTTCAAGACGTCTTTGCGGAAGCTCGTCGGGAAGGGTCTGCCTCACATGCCAGACATCCCGCATCACAAGGGGGAGGAGCGGCACGAGGATGAGGACCGACAGCAGCCCTCCCAGGCTCACCTTCTGCAGGTACTGACCAAAGCTCATTCCGATGGAGCTCCCGACCAGGAACGTGGCCGGGTCTCCGACAAGGGTGAGCAATCCAGCCGAGTTGCTGACGATGGCCGTCAGAACCAGAGGGCCGACGAAATCCACCTTGAGCGCCGTGGCAACCCGAATGATGATGGGAGCAAGCAGGATCACGGTGGTTGCGTTCGGCAGAAACGCGCAGAGCGGTGCGACCAGGACGACCAGCCACAAAAGGAACCGCTTGCCGCTTCCCCCCGTGGCCCGAAGAAAGCGTGCTCCCACAAGCTCAAAAATGCCGGTTGGCACCAGCGTTCGGGCCACGACCATTCCGCCGAACAGCAGAGCGATCGATCCGCCCGCGGATTGTGCCGCGTTCATGAATTCCTGCCGGGTGAAAACCCCGAACAGGAGCATGACGCTCACCCCCAGAAGGGCGGCCACGGCAAGGTCGATCACATTGAGCGCAATCGCCAGGATAACTCCGGCAAAGACCACCAGGGTGACAATAACCTGCAGATCGCTCATGGCTCATCTCGAGAAGGAAGGTTCATGGCCTCGTCGTAAGACAGACGCCGCTCAGGATCCAAGGGAGTGCTCTCGGACTCGGCAGCCCGACTCCATCAGCGAAACGGGGGAGAGTACATCAACCCCCCGTCCGTCCATAACCGGTTGAGACCGCGGTCGAGCTTAAGGGCGCTTTCTCTGCCCAGGTTGCGCTCAAACATCTCCCCGTAGTTGCCGACGCTTGCCAGCACACGCATGACCCACCCGGGGGGGATGGCCATTGCTTTGGATATGATCTCATCCACTTCCAGCCACCGATCCACGAGCGGCTCCGCCCGGGTCTCGACCCGAGTCTTCACGTTAGCCTGGGTCAGCCCGAGCTCTTCTCCTCGAAAAAGCTCGAAGAGGACCCATCTCACGATGGTGAACCACTCGTCATCACCGCGCCGCACCACCGGGCCCATGGGCTCCGTAGTAATCTGGTCGGGCAGGAGGAGATATCCTTCGGGTCCGTCCGGCGCTCTCAACCGTGTGGCCATCAACTGGGGCCGCTCGGAAGTGAACGCCTGGCACTGGCCTGAAAACAGGGCCTCGGCAGCCTTCTCCTGTGATTCGACGAGTACAGGCTGGTAGCTCCAGTGCCGACCACGGAAATAATCGAAAAGGTTCCTCTCGTGCGTCGATCCCTTGACGATGCAGACGGTGGCTCCGTTCAG
>CAZIEW010000051.1:0-40760 GCA_964538515.1 uncultured Syntrophobacteraceae bacterium | reverse complement strand
CAAGTCATCATGCTGACGGGGCACGGGTCCGAGAAGGACGCCGAAACTGCCTGGACGCTCGGGGTGTTCGACTACATGCAAAAGCCGGTGGACATCACCGTGCTGGTCGCCGCGCTGAAACGGGCGGCCGAGTTGAAAGGGTAGGCGGAAACAGCGCACGCTGCAGAGTGCGCTTGGTGTGAAGCGAGGCGATGCATCCACCGAGGGGCGGAACCGCATCGGGTTGAAAGCAAAGCGTGACTTGGGAGAGAAAGCGATGAAAATCAGGGTGTTATTGGTGGATGACGAGAAAGAGTTCACCGACGTCCTCGCCGAGCGTTTGGAAACCCGCGATTTCGACGTGAGCAAGGCGTATTCGGGCGACGAAGCCATCGCGGCGTTGAAACAGGGCAAGATCGACGTGGTGGTCCTCGATGTCCTCATGCCCGGCAAAGACGGTGTGGAAACGCTCAAAGAGATCAAAGCCATGCAGCCGATCGTCGAAGTCATCATGCTCACGGGGAATGCCACGGTGGAGACCGCGGTCGAGGGCATGAAGTTCGGCGCCTACGATTACCTCATGAAGCCCACCGAGACCAAGGATCTGGTCGAGAAGCTCGTCAAGGCCTACAAGCGCAAGGCAGAGCAGGAAGAGCGCATTCGTCAGGCGGAGATCGAGCGCATCATGCAGCGGAAAGGGTGGGGCTGATCATCCAGAGATCAAAGAGAATGCCACACAAACCGATGTCCGCAATCAACGGTTCTCCGGGTCTGGCTTGCTTATGAGCTCGATCTGGTGTGGCACAAGGAGAGACAACAATGCAATCCATCATAGTCAAAGAGCTCATGGTGCCTCTGAGCGAATACGCCACCGTGTCGGAAGATGCCACGCTGAACGAGGCGGTGCTGGCTCTCGAAGAGGCGCAGAAGCGGGTGGAAGCCGATCGGGAAAAGCACCGGGCGGTCCTCGTGCTCGACAACGCCGGGCGTGTTGTCGGCAAGCTGGACCAGTGGAGCGTGCTCTGGGCGCTCGAGCCCCGCTACAAACAGATGGGAAACCTCAGGGAAACCTCGCGCTACGGGTTCAGCCCGGAATTCCTGAAGTCGATGGTCGAAACCTACGGCCTCTGGCGAAAGCCCCTGGATGGTCTTTGCAAGAAGGCGGCGGCGATGACCATGAAAGAGATCATGCACACCCCTGCTGCGGGTGAGTACATCGCCGAGGACGCCTCCCTGGACACGGCGATTCATCTCCTGGTGATGGGGCGTCATCAGTCCTTGCTGGTGAAACGTGGGGAGGAGGTCGTCGGGATCCTTCGTCTGAGCGACATTTTCAAGAGAGTCTGCGACGGGATCAAAGCGTGCCCAATTTGATCCCCGGGGGATGCCGCATGCCCCCGAGTCTTCCTGGTGAGAGCGCGCCCGGCACCGTCCCCGTGAGGTAGAACCCGCCTCGGGAGGAGCCGCCTGTGTGCTGTGCTGACAATGTGAACGCGCACGAGCGAACAAGGAGTATTTGCAATGGCTGAGCAGACCCTCGCAGTCCCCAAGCAGGCTGCTTTTGACTGGAAACGAATTGCCTTCATCGTCTTGGGCTTGGTCTTCTTTTTTACATTTTACTTTATGAACGATTTGCCCGACGCAGTGGATCCGGCAGGCAAGCACTTTCCGCTGCCGTCCCAAGGCAGGATGGCATTGGGACTCTTTCTAATGGCGGCAATGTGGTGGATTTTCGAGGTCATGCCCATCGGGGCGACTGCCATTGCCATCGGTCTCTTTCAGGTTCTTTTCAGGATTCGGCCCGCGGATCAGGCTTTGAAGGATTTCATGGACCCGTCGGTCTGGTTTATTTTCGGCTCCGTCGTGATGGGGCTGGCCTTCTCTCACTCGGGCCTCACCAAGCGCATGGCTTACAAGATGCTGGGCGTTGTAGGGGAAAATACCAACTTCATTCTCCTGGGGACCTTCATCATCGTGACCGGCATGACGCTGCTCATGGCGCACACGGCCGTGGCTGCGGCGTTGTTCCCGCTTCTGATGGCCATTCATTCCCTCTACAGCGACACCGACGAGCCGACCAAGTTCGGCAAGGGGCTCTTTATCGGCATGGCCTGGACGGCGGGTGCGGGCTCGATCATTACCTACCTGGGCGCGGCTCGTGGCGTCGCGGCCGCAGGGATGTTCAAGAAGTTCACCGGCGGCACGGAAATCGGCTTTTTCGAGCTCTCTTACTACATGGCGCCTCTTGGTCTGCTGATGGTGGTTCTGATCTGGCTCGTGGTAATCACCATTTTCAAGCCTGAAAGGGCGCGCATCGAAGGGTTGCGGGAGCGGGTGACCGCGCTCAGCAGGGAGCTCGGCCCCATGAGCGGCAACGAAAAGCTCGTTCTGATCTTGGTGGCCTTGGTGCTTGGGCTTTTCATGATGAAGTCCTTCTCCCCCATTCCCTTTTTCAAAGACATGGACCGGGCGGCCATCATGATGGTGTCCACCCTGGGGTTCTTCCTTCTTCGAGTGCTGCGGGTCGAGGAGATGGAGGGGATTCCCTGGAATATCATTCTGCTTTTCGGTGGGGCCATGAGTATCGGTTACTGCCTGTATGACACCAAGGCCGCGGAATGGATGGCCGTGAGCTGGGTGAGCTGGTTCCAGCACGCCCCCTGGCTCCTGTTCGTGGTGGCCATCGCGTTCTTCGTGCTCTGCCTGACCAACTTCATCATGAATGTGGCGGCGATCGCCATCACACTCCCCATCTCGTTGGTCATTGCAAATTACCTCGGTGTGGCGCCCCACGTGATTTTCTTCGCGTCCCTGGCCACCGCCGGTATGCCTTTCAACCTGCTCATCGGCGCGGCGCCCAACGCTATCGCTTACGAGAGCAGGCAGTTCAGCGCCGGTGATTTTTTCATCTACGGTTGGATACCGAGCGTCATCCTCATGGCACTGCTTGCGGTCTTCTGCTACTTCATCTGGCCGTTCATGGGAATGCCTGTGCTTCTGAAATAAACCGGAGGTCTTGCAGGCGGGCGGACAATTCCCATCTTCCCCGCCCGGTGAAGACAATGGCTCCACAAGCAATGCGATGCGCGATCGGCCACTCTCTCTCGTGGCGTATCTGAATGGAAGGGATGAAGATGCTGAAGAAGCAAATGATGGTCTTTGTTCTCCTCGTGCCCTTGTTGATTCTCCCCGCCCTGGCTCAAGGGGGGGGATCGGCCAAGGCGTCGGGCCCCTCGGATGTTCTCGTGGTCGCCGGCACGGTGACCAATGCCCAAGGAAAGCCCATCAAGGAAGTGGAGCTGGCCTTTTACGTGAACGGCACGCTGATGCACCTGGAAGAAGAGGTCATGACGTCCAAAGCCGGGCGCTTCGAGGCGGAGCTGAAGCTTCCGGTCGGGACTCTCCCGGGCGCCAAGGTGGAGTGCGAGGCCAAGAAGCCCAATTACAAGACCTCCGAGCGCGTCGCGCTCCCCAACGTGGTGAAGGAAAAAGCGGATGACCAGGGAAACAACTTCTTCCTGGCGCATCACAGCTTCACGCTGATGCGGGCAATCACTCCCGCCTTCTGGATCGCCACCTTGATCCTCGTGGCTGTGTACGCCCTCATCGCCTTCGAGTGGATGCACCGCACCTTGGCGGCATTCCTCGGGGCCTCGCTCCTGATGACGATTACCTATACGCTCGGAGCCTTCAATCCGGAATACGTCATCTTGCCCTTTGAAGACGCCATGCACGCCATCGACCTGAATGTCATCTTCCTGCTGATGGCCATGATGATCATCGTCGGCGTCCTCAAAAAGACCGGCGTCTTTCAGTGGCTCGCCTACAAGTCGTTTCAGGCCGCGAAGGGGAACGTGTTTATCCTCGCGTCCATTCTCATGGCCGTCACGGCCGTTACCTCCGCCTTTCTGGACAACGTCACAACCATGCTCCTCATCATCCCGGTGACCATCGAGATTGCGCTCACGCTCAAGGTCAACCCCGTGACCTTTCTGGTGCCGGAGGCTTTCGCGTCCAACGTCGGCGGCACGGCAACCCTCATCGGCGATCCGCCCAACATCATGATCGGCTCCTACGCCAAGCTCAGTTTCGTGGATTTCGTGGTGAATCTGTCCGTGGTCTGCATCATCTGTTTGGTGGTCACCATCGTGTATTTCGTCTACTGGTACAAAAAGGAATACATGCAGGCGAAGGTGGGCGACGTTGGTCAGTTGATCGAGCACCTGAGGGAAGAATACAAGATCACCAACGGGAAGCTCCTCACCCAGGGGATGATCATCCTCGGGATCACCATCTTCCTGTTCATTGTGCACGGAGCCCTGAAGATGGAGCCGAGCATCGCGGCCATGGTCGGGGCCGCTGTCCTGCTTGCGGTCAGCAAGGTGGACATCGTCGAAATGCTCGAGCATGAAATCGAGTGGCCGACCCTCATTTTCTTCATCATGTTGTTCATCGTCGTGGCCGGCGCCGAGGAAACGGGCCTCATCCAGGTCATCGCCGACTGGGTCAAGGACATATCCAAGGGGTCCCTCGTCGTCGCCATCCTCATGATTCTCTGGGTATCCGCCCTGGCTTCTGCTATCATCGACAACATTCCCTTCACAGCCACCATGCTGCCCATCGTGGCCTATCTGACCACGGTGATTCCCGGGGCCCAGAGCGGCGTGCTGTGGTGGGCCCTTGCTCTCGGGGCGTGCCTTGGGGGGAACGGCACGATGATCGGCGCGAGCGCCAACGTGGTCACGGTGGGTATGGCCGAGCGGGCCGGCTATCCGATTTCGTTCATGGAGTATTTCAAGATCGCTTTTATTCCCATGATCATCACCGTCATCCTGTGCTCCTTCTGGCTGCTCCTGGTGGAGATGTAGCCCTGGGAGCCGCGTTGACCGGACAATGGCCGCCATCATCATGGAAGAGACAATCAGCGAGAGGATCAACTCATGGCCTATACCAGTATCGTGTGTGGAGTGACCGGGTCCCTGCATGCCCAGGAGGCCGCGCTGCAGGCCGCCATCCTTGCCAAGGAGCACGGAGCCCGGCTGACGTATGTTTACGCCGTTGACTTATCGTTTCTCAGGGGCGGGATTACCATGAATCTCCCCTCCGATGACGTGGGGAAATCCCTGGAGCGCCTCGGAGGGCATATCCTCGCGATGGCGGAAGAGATCGCTAAAACGCAGGGGATCAGTCCGAAGAAGGTCGTTCGGCAGGGCAAGGCACTGGATGTACTCAAGAGCGTGGTGCAGGAGGAAAAGGCGGATCTGCTGGTTCTCGGCCATGAGAAGAGGACTTTTTTCGAGAAGGCCCTCTTTCAAGGAGAAGTAGAGGATCACATTGAGGAGCTGAGAAAGCAAACCGGCGCGGAAGTGAGCGTCGTGCGCTAGCCGGGCTGCCTGTTTCAAAAGAATTGGCCTGGCCGATCGCCGGCGGGGCAGGGGGCTCGCAACTCCCCTTCCCGCCGTTGAAAGACTTGCCCCCAGAACGGGTGAGTTGGAGGAGGATGAAGCATGCAAGAGAAACGGTACTATCGCTCTCTCACGCGGAACATGATCCTGATCATGCTTCTCGTCTCCATTGCTCCCCTTCTCCTCGTCTCCGGCCTTGTTGGCTATCATTTCGAAATATCGTACCGGGAGAAGGTCATCGCCCATCTGATCGAGATGGTGCAGAAGCATCAGCAGAACATCAACATCTTTTTAAACGAGAAGCTTTCCTACATCCGCGTGCTGGCCAACACCTTCACCTTCGAGCAACTGAGCAAGGACGACTTTCTCGAGCACAAGTTGTTGAACCTCCAGCGGGGCTATGGCGGCGTCTTTGTCGACCTGGGACTTGTGAACGAGCGTGGGATTCAGGTGGCCTATGCGGGGAATCTCAAGCTCGAGCGGGCGGATTATTCGGATGCAGAGTGGTTCAAGAAGGCCAGTGAGCGCGAATTCTATATCAGTGATGTGTTTCTCGGGCTCCGCAAGCAGCCGCATTTCATTGTGACCGTCAAGCGGCTGTGGTGGGAGAGTGAGTGGATTCTGCGGTCGACCATCGATTTTGAAGCCTTTAACGAATTGGTGGAGAGCATTCACATCGGCGAAACGGGCGCGGCCTACATCATCAACCGGGAAGGGGAGTACCAAACCCGACCCCGGGTGATGCCAGCCCTCACCAAGGACGTTCTTCTTCCGCTGATACGGGAGAAATCCGCTGAAAAAGGACCGGTGCCCACCAGCAGGGATCGGTTGAAGAAGCTCAGCGTCGTGTCTCTCCACGAAGACGTCGGAGGGCAGGATGCCGCCGTGGGGGAGGTGCAGTACGGCGGGAAGAGCCTTCTTTATGTCATTATGCCGCTCAAGAGCGGCGAATGGTACCTGGTGTATCAACAGGAGGAGGCCGACGCTTTTTCCAGCATCCATCGGGCTCGCGTGCTTGCTATTGTCATTTGCGTTCTGGGGGGCATCGGGATTCTTCTCATGGCGTTTGCCCTTTCCCGGAAAATTGTCGGTCGCATCGAGCAGGCGGACCGCGAGAAGGAGATGATGAACGAGAAGGTGATCGAAGCGGGGAAGCTGGCGTCCGTGGGCGAGCTGGCCGCCGGGATTGCGCACGAGATCAACAACCCGATCGCCATCATGGTCGAGGAGGCCGGCTGGATTGGTGATCTGCTCGGGGAAGAGGATTTCAAGGATAGTGAAAACGTCACCGAGCTCAAGCGTGCCTTGGCTCAGATCCGAACCCAGGGCGAGCGCTGCAAGGAGATCACGCACAAGTTGTTGAGCTTTGCGCGGCGGACGGACCCTCGGATACGCGAGGTTCAGTTCAATGATCTCATCCAGGAGGTTCTGGGGGTATCGGAACAGCGGTCGCGGTTCAGCAACGTCAAGGTCACGACCAACCTCGCTCCGGATCTCCCCCTCGTGGCGGCCTCGCCCTCCGAGATGCAGCAGGTGCTGCTGAATTTAATCAATAACGCCATCGACGCCATCGGGACGAGCGGCGGGGCCATCGAGGTGACCAGTCGCACGGACGGAGACTTTGTGGTGGTGGACGTGGCGGACAATGGACAGGGAATTCCGGCCGCCGTGCTGCCCAGGATCTTCGACCCCTTCTTCACCACAAAGCCCGTGGGGAAAGGAACGGGACTGGGGCTTTCCATCTGTTATGGGATCGTGAAGAAGCTGGGAGGCGATATCACGGTCAACAGTGCGGTGGACGTCGGCACGGTCTTTCACATCTATTTGCCCAAAAGCAAGAGCCAAGACTCCGCGTCTTGAAGCGGAAACTCAGGGGGTAACGCTCCCTTGTGGGGGAGCCCGACAATCAAGAGGGAGGATCCATCATGCTGTCGACGGTTGTGATGTTGGTCGATGACGAAGTGCCCTTCGTGGAAACCATGACCAAACGGTTGACCAAGCGAAACCTGACCATCCTGGCTGCCTACAACGGTCAGGAGGCACTGGAGATGCTCAAGAAGCATAAGAACATCGACGTGGTCATCCTGGATGTGAAGATGCCCGGTATGGACGGGATCGAAACACTTCGGGAGATGAAGAAAGCTTTCCCGCTGGTCGAAGTCATCATGCTGACGGGGCATGCGACCATCGAAACGGGGATCGAAGGCATGAGGCTCGGGGCCTATGACTACCTGATGAAACCGTGCGACATCGATCAGCTCATGGCGAAAGTGCAGGAAGCGAAGGCGAAGAAGGCGGGGCATGAGGAGAAGATCACTCAGGCTCGCATTCATGAAATCGCGCTGCGTCGCGGCGACTGATTCTCAAGGGTGCTTTGGCGATGGACAGCACAGAGTCTGGAAAAATCAAGCTCCTCCTGGTGGATGACGAGGCCGGATATGTGTCCGTCCTGGCCAAGAGAATGGCCAAAAGGAACATCGCGGTCACGGCGGCCTTGAGCGGCACCGAAGCCATTCAGATTCTGCGGCGCGAGACGTTCGACGCGGCCGTGCTGGATCTCAAGATGGAGGACATGGACGGCATCGAGGTCCTCAAGGTTTTCAAGAAGATGGATCCTGAGATGCCGGTCATCATGTTGACCGGTCACGGGTCAGAAACCGCCGCGCGGGAGGGCATCGAGTTCGGGGCACACGATTATTTGACCAAACCGTGCGACCTGGAGGAGTTGATCGACAAGATCAAGCTTGCGGCTGGCAAGTCCAACGTGTAAGTAGAATGCCAGACGCAGTGCGGAGATCATTGCGACAGCCGGATGGAAGTCGAGAACCGGAGCGCCGCCTGCCGTGAGGCCGAGGCGCGGAGAAGCCGAAGAGCAACTCTCCGCGCACGCTGCCATGGGAAGCGGCACTCTCGCACGCGCTTGCGTTTTTGAGTTGATGGCATGGGCCCTCTGACACCTGTCAGGGGCCGGCATGGTGTATTCCCAATGCAGGAAGAAAGCCCCGAGGGCTCCGAGGTCAGGAGAGAGGCGATGGTACACCTTGAGAAGCTGATCAGCCGTATAATCGACCGGGTAAATATCAATTTGAGGGAGCCGGCCTTCGATGTCGGACCGCACCTGAGGCATCTGATTCCGCTGGAGAAATTCGTTCGCTTCTACGGGTTCTATGGACTGACGCTGCATCACCCCCTTTATTTCCGCTTTCATTATTCGAGTCTTGCCGGCAGCTATTTTCTGGGGAAAGTCGTCGTGGACCATTCGGTCCTCTACAAAAGCGACATCCGGGGAGACGAGCTCAAGGTCAAGGGGGAGGTTTTCAAAAGTGAGGGGCTCGAGATACCGCTCCACGACGACGAGGTGATCGTCATTCGGGACAGCTTTCTGGTCAAGACGCTCGTTCACAACAATTCCCATGACCCCGAAAGCCCCGAGGAGTTCCTCATCCAGAATACCGTGGCCATGCACTATGCGAATATCCATGGTACCCCGGTCAAGGGAAGCTTCGTCGGCCCCTTCGCCACCGTGGACCTCTCCACCCTGCAGCAATGTGTGATCGGAGCCTATGCGTACGTCCAGGCAGGAGAGGTGATGCATCGGCTCGTGGAGCCCGGACAAATCTGGATCCGCTCGCCGGGGGCGTTCAATTTCAATTTCCGATTTCATCCGGAGGACTTGAGCCGTTACATCGAGATGGTGCCCGGCAAGGAGCCACGAGGTATCTTCATGGATTTCGTAACAGCGCGGGAGCGGGATTTCGAGAGCATGTTCGCGCTGGTTCAATCCAAGCCGTTGATCCCGGTTCCGCCAAGCACCTTGCTGAGTCGTTATGCCGTGGTGCGGGGCAGTACCCAGGTGAGTGAGAACGTCCTGGTGGCCCAGCGGGCCTATCTCGACAACGCCAGGCTCGGCCGGGGCTCCAATGCGCAGGAGAACTGCTACATCATCGACTCGCATCTGGAGGGCAACAACATCACGGCCCACGGTGGCAAGATCATCCACGCCTCCCTGGGTGAAAAGGTCTTCGTCGGCTTCAACGCTTTTCTGCGCGGCTCGGATGAGTGCCGACTCCGGATTGGGCCGGAGAGCATCGTGATGCCGCACACCATCATCGACCTCGAGGAATCGATCGAGATCCCGCCGGAGCACGTTGTCTGGGGCTACGTTCGCAACAAGAAGGATCTGGCCCGCCATTCCCTGCCCCTGTCCCGATTCAAGGAGAGCGAGGGGGAGCTGGTGCTGGGCGCCATGATTTTTCAGGGAAACGGGGCCAAGTTCGTGGAGGCATTCAAGCACCGCATCGACCATATCCTGGAAGCGAACGGTGCTTATTTTGACGGCCACCAGAACCGTGGTCATGCCCAGAAGACGCAGCACGTGGCCTTCAATATCATCCAGCCCTATCCTGCGGGAACGCTCAAAGGGCTCTACCCCACCATCGACATCTCTCTGCCGCTGATGTCCCTGGCGTCGAAGAGCGGGCTGGGAAAGCCGATCTGACCCCGTTGAGGATCAGGGTTAGCAATGGAGCAGAGGTTCGGGGGGCACGATGGCGGTCAGAGTGCTGCTGGTAGACGACGAGAGCGAGTTTGCGGATGTCCTGCAAGAACGGTTGGCAGGTCGTGGATTCGACGTCGTTACGGCTTATTCGGGTGAGGAAGCACTGGATCGTCTCGACGAAACAAACCCGGACGTGGTGATCCTCGATGTCATGCTGCCGGGAAGAGACGGGCTGTCCACCCTTGAGGAGATCAAGCAGAGACGCCCCCTCGTTGGGGTGATCATGCTGACGGGGCACGCCAACCTCGAAACCGCCGTCGAAGGCATGAAGCGCGGCGCCTTCGACTTCCTCATCAAGCCCACGGAGATGCGGAGCCTGGTCGAGAAGATCAACCAGGCTTTCCGGCGAAAAAGCGACCAGGAAGAGCGGATTCGCAACGCCGGAATCGAGCAGATCCTGGGGCCGGTCGGAGACCTGGCGGCTGGGATTGCCCACGAGATCAACAACCCCGTTGGCATCATGGTCGAGGAGGCTGGGTGGATCGACGACCTGATCCACGAGGCCGACCTGCCGGAAGACGAGAATCTTCAGGAGCTCAAGCGCGCTCTGAAGCAGATCAAGACGCAAGGGGAGCGCTGCAAGCAAATCACGCACAAGCTGTTGACCTTCGCTCGGCGGACGGATCCCAGAATGCGGGATGTGCAGGTCAATCGCCTCATCGAGACCGTCTTGGCCTCCACCGTCCTGCCCCTGCGCCCGGGAATGAAAGTTGAAGCGCAGCTTGATCCTGATCTCCCAGCCGTCAATGCGTCCGTGTCGGAGCTCGAGCAGGTGCTCTTGAATCTCCTTTCCAATGCGATAGACGCTCTCGGATCGGACGATGGAGTAATCGCTGTCAAGACGCGGGTGGAAGGGAGCCGGGTGGTGATCGAGGTGGCCGACAACGGTCACGGCATTGCCAAGGAGCAGATCGATCGGGTGTTCGAGCCGTTTTTCACCACCAAATCGGTCGGCAAGGGGACGGGATTGGGCCTGTCGATCTGTTATGGCATCGTCAAAAAGCACGGCGGAGATATCACGATCGAGAGCGAGCCGGGAGTGGGAACGCACGTGCGGGTCTACCTGCCGATCCGTGAAGCGGGCGAGACCGCTTCTCCGGGTAGTTGAGCGGCGCTCGGGGGGCAAGCGGTGCCGATCTCGGAAATCGCCGGAAGCGGCCGTGACCGAAGCATGCCCCAATCGCATGAGGAGCTTTCGCGCAAGGCCCCAGGGTACCTGGTCCTAAGAAACCTTCTGGGGAGTCAACAGCCTCCGTAATGTCTTCAAATTCATCCTGTCCTTCTCGATGCCGTTCTCCTTGGGCGTCTCGATGACCATCGGCAGGCCAGCGAATCGTTTGTCGTTCAACAGCACCCGGAAACCGTCGATGCCGATCCTGCCCTGCCCGATGTGCTCGTGGCGATCGACTCGCGACCCCAGATCCTTCTTGCTGTCATTGAGGTGAAGGAGCTTGATGCGCTTCAGTCCAACCCTGCGGTCCAGCTCCTCGATCACCTGCAGAGTGCTGCTTGGACTGCGCAGGTCGTAGCCGGCGGCGAAGGCGTGGGCCGTATCGAAGCACATGCCCAGCCTGTCCCTGAATCCGGACTCCCTGAGGATGAAGGACACCTCTTCGAAGCTTGCTCCCAGCTGAGCTCCTTGGCCCGCCGTGTTCTCGACGAGCACCATCATTTCGGGAGCGTCCGCCAGGGCAATCCCACGGTCCAGGTTCCTGACGACGTTCTTGAGACCCGTCTCGATCCCGACCCCCCCATGCGATCCCGGATGCATGACCAGGTACGGAATTCGAAGCATGGCGGCCCGGCGAAGCTCATCGGCCAGTGCCTGGACGGAGCGCTCGACCAGTTCCTCCGACGACGACGCCAGGTTGACGAGATAGCTGCCATGAGCCGCCACGGGCGGGCAATGACAATCCTGCCAAGCGGCGAGGAACTGCTCGATGGCGACAGGCGTGAGGGAAGGGCTGGCCCACTGCCGCTGGCTTTTGAGGAAGATCTGCAGGGCCTGGCCGCCCACGTCCCGGAGTCGAGTCAGGGCGCAGTGCAGTCCGCCGGCGATCGACATGTGCGCGCCGAGTCGAGGACGGTCCTTCGGTGCGCTCGGGACGGGATCGAGTGAGGCAACCCTCACCTCAGTTTCCGCCGCGCTTTGCCTTCGCTCGGTTGTCGAGGACCCAGTCGATCAAGTCTGCTTGGTCTTGAGTAGAAGAACGGCTCGTTTGGGGAGGGGCAACCTGAGGGGGTGCATGACGCTGGGGATCGAGAGCCGGGGAAGGGGCCGGCGCCGGAGCGGCCCGCGATGTCTGAGAGGCCGTGCCGGGTGATGTGGCTCCGTCACTCCTCTGCCCAGGCAGCGGTGCGGGGTGAGGCTCTGATCCGGAAACAGCTGGCACAGGCTTCGGTTGAATCACCTTGTCCGCTGCAGAGGTGGCCGCTTGGGGCGGGGCGATTCCACTCTTGAGGGGACTCGCCGCGTCCCTTGAATTCTCCTCGGGCTGCGCTCGAGGAGGCGGTTTGACCATTGCGGACTCGGGAGTCGCTGGCAACGGGGAGCGTCTGTCCGTTTGAGCGTTGCCGCTACCAGACAGTTGGGCGGGAGGAGGAGATGACAGGTCCCCACGGGGTTTGTTCGTGGGCGTCAACGACAAGGCGCGATCAGCGGGTTTGACCGCGCTGTCCGGAGGCGCGGCCTTCGTGCCCGGAGAAGGATCCACCTGCCGGCTCACTGGTGGGGACATCACGGACGAGCTATCCTTGAACGCGTTGACAAACCCTGGAATATAAGATCGGAGGTGAGGGAAATAGGCGAGCAAGGCCGCAAGACAGGCGAGCGCCGCAAGGGGAATGGTCAACCATTTCCAGAAAGTCCTCCGTGGGATTCCCTGCAAGTCCCTAATGACTTCCCTGACGATCCCGGGCGTCACCCGTTTCTTGCGGTAACCATAGCCGGTGATCAGCGCGTTGTCGCACACAATGTTGATGGTACGGGGAATTCCTTTGGCATGTCTGACGATGGTTTTCAATGCCCTATCGGTAAAGGGGACATTTCTGTTACAGCCTGCGCGGCGTAATCTGTGAATAACATAATCTTTACTCTCCTTTTCAGTGAGCTGTACTATCCTGGCCCGAACAGCAATTCGCTGCTTGATCTGCCTCAGTTGGACAGAATCCAGCATATTGTCAAGCTCAGGCTCCTGTCCGATCAAAATGATTTGTATGAGTTTTTCTTTGTCGGTCTCCAGGTTGGAAAGCATCCGAAGCCGCTCAAGAGTCTCAGCAGGCAGATTCTGAGCCTCATCAATGATAAGTACAACCGTACGGTCGTTCTTGTATTGCTCAATCAACCCGAGATGCAAGCCTTCTTCTATGTCGAATGCATCCCCGGATGCCGGTAAATCAATCTCGAGCTCCCTGTATATGGTTTTGACCAAGTTGGCGTAACTGATGATGGGGTTGAAGAGGAGGATAACCTTGATGCGCTCCTTGTCGATGCGCTCCAGTGCGGAGCGCAGGATGGTTGTTTTCCCCAGTCCGACGCCTCCAGTGATCAGCATGAAGCCCGTTCGTTTCTCGATTCCGTAAAGGATAACCGCCAGAGCCTCTTTGTGACTGGGGCTGAGAAACAGAAATTCCGGGTCCGGGGAGATATGGAATGCTTCCTTTTCGAGGCCGTAATAGTCGAGATACATGGGCTTTTCTCTATTTTGGCGGTTTATTCAAGAACTTGCTTGACCGCGTCCATGACGGGGTTGGGCTCGATCTTGGGATGCCTCACCACGGGTTGAGGGCTGAACCGTGTGACGCAATCGTATTGATCCCAGCCTTTCAGCCTGTAGCCCAGGTCAACGGACTTCCATTTGGGGTGGCCGTTCTCTTGAAGCCACGCTAACTGATCGGCAATTAACCGGGCAAACTTGCCTATAAGCTGGCACTGAACGGTTCGGAAGTCAAAGGAGATGAGGACCGCTTTGACGGTGGCGGTCTGAATGGTGTCCGTCTGCCACGAGTACGTCCCGGCAGGAATCTCGGCCTTTGGGTAGAACTGGAGGATCTTCGGGCTCGAGATGGTGAGGAGACGAAGCCCGTCCGTTTCGGTGACATTTTCCTTGAGCAGCTTGACGGGGTAGCCCGCGACATAGAACATGGCGTCGATCTTACCTTCCTTCAGTTGCTGCAGCGCGGCGTCGGTTCCGATCATCACCGTTTCCTTCGGTTTGATCTTCGACACTTCGAAAAGAAGGCGCGCCGTAAGATACGTCCCGCTCCCGTCTTCGCCGATGGCGACTCGCTTGCCGGACAGATCGTCGAAATCCTTGAGTCCTTGCTTGCCGAGCACGTGGATTTCTTCGTTGTAGAGCGGATAGATCATCTTGATCTTTCGAGCCACGGCCTTGAGCGCGGGGTTGGATTGCACGCGAGACACGAAGGCCAGCACGTCGGACTGCACAATGCCCATCGCGATACCAGGCCGTTTGTACACCGCATAAATGTTCTCGATGGACCCGTTGGACGGCTCGACGCGAAGATCGAGGTCGTTCTTTTCAGCGAGGGTCCTCAGGTCCTGCCCGAACTGAAAGTAGGTGCCTTTCTCCTTTCCCGTGATGATGCCGAGATCGGCCGCTTCGTTCTTCGACGGGACTCCGAAAGCCATGATGGACACGATCAAAACGGCCACAAACATTCTCTTCATATCAGGCCTCCTGATGCCGCAATCCGAAAGGTGATCGGGACACGCACGGGCCTCTCGTCCCGGGCGATGGGAAAGACAAATATCATGGTGATACTGTTCCGGAAAATCTAGCAGAGTTCGCTGCTCTTGTGAACTTTATTGTGGGAAGGAACCATGGATCGCTTCGCTTGCTCAGCCGGCCTCAAAGGGCGGGGTAAGCTGAGAGGAGTCATGGAATGTTGGCATCCGTGCCCTAACATGATAGGAAGGTCATGCGGCTGAGCGATGAGGAGGGCAAGAAACGGCTGAGGAGCAAAATCCATGGATGAGACGGGTCCTGTCATTGACGTTGCGAGCTTGGAAGCGATCGCCGGTCTTCGGACCGCCGGTGGCGAAGATCTTATGAGGAACGTTATCCAGATATACCTTTCCCACTCCCTTGGACTCATGCAGAAGCTGGATGAGGCGGTTGCAGCGGATGATCGCAAGGCGATCATGGAGACCGCCCACACATTGAAATCCAGCAGTGCTCAATTGGGCGCCGGTCGTCTTGCCGCAGTGCTGCAGCGGATCGAGGTGATGGGGAGAAACGGGGAGACGGACTTGGCCTCCCGGACGCTGTTCAATGTCCGTCAGGAATACGAGGAGGCGCGAGCCGCCCTCGAAGCATTCCTGCAGGAAAAGTCGAAGTGACCGGCGTTGTGACACACGGAGCCAGCCAGCGCTTCACGCGCTAAGCGTTCCAAGCCCGCTGTTTCGTCCTGCCGCCGCAGGTCTTCAAGGCCTCATTGCGGGCGCCCCTGATCCTCGCCTTGGCAGGGAGTCGTCTTTGTGATAGAGGGGCTGCTCCCGTTTCGCCGCTTTTTCCACGCACAATCCCAACCAATGGAGAGCAAAAGGATGATCGAGCGTTATACGCGCCCTCAGATGGGGAGGCTTTGGACGGTCGAAAACAAGTACCGCAAGTGGCTGCAAGTGGAGCTGGCCGTCTGTGAAGTCCTTGGCGAGCGAGGGCTCATCCCGGAAGGGGACCTCAAGGAGATTCTCGACAAGGCGGATTTCGACGTGGACCGGATCAACCAGATTGAGGCTGAGATCCATCACGATGTGATCGCTTTCCTGACCAGCGTGGCGGAGCACGTCGGACCTTCGTCACGGTTCATCCATCAGGGCCTGACATCGTCGGATGTCCTGGATACGGCGACGTCCCTGGTCGTGAAGGAAGCTTCGGACCTCATCCTGGCTGATCTCGATGCGCTGCTGGTGGTCCTCGAGCGGCGCGCTCACGAGCACAAAGAGACCGTCATGATCGGGCGGTCCCACGGGATTCACGCTGAGCCGATCACCTTCGGGCTGAAGCTGGCGCTCTGGTACAGCGAGATGCGACGTAACCGGGAGAGGTTCCAGCACGCCCGGGAGACCATGCGGGTCGGGAAAATCTCGGGAGCTGTCGGGACTTTTGCCAACATCGAGCCCGATGTGGAAGAGGCCGTGTGTGCCAAGCTGGGCCTGGAGCCGGCAGCCGTGAGCAGCCAGATCATCCAGCGGGACCGCTACGCCGAGTTTTTCACCACCCTTGCTCTGATTGGTGGAACGGTGGAGAAGATCGCCGTTGAAATCCGCCACCTCCAGCGGACTGAGGTGCGGGAAGCCGAGGAATTCTTCGCTCCGGGGCAGAAGGGGTCGTCGGCCATGCCGCACAAGCGCAACCCCATCGCATCGGAGAACTTGGCAGGGCTGGCGCGGGTCCTGAGGGGCAACGCGTTGGCGGCCATGGAAAACATGGCGCTGTGGCATGAACGGGACATCAGCCATTCGTCCGTCGAGCGCATCATCGGCCCCGACTCCACCATCCTGCTGGACTACATGCTGGGTCGCCTGACCCGCGTCCTGGATCGTCTGATCGTCTACCCGGAGGCCATGGAACGGAACCTGAAGCTCACGGGGGGACTCTTCTTTTCGCAGCAGGTGATGCTTGCCCTGACGGAAAAGGGCGTGACGCGCGAGGACGCCTATCGGCTGGTCCAGAAGAATGCCATGGCGGTCTGGGAGGAGCGCGGCCGGCTCCTGGAGAAGCTCAAGGAGGATCCGGATATCACGCGCATCCTTTCCGATGCGGAGCTGGATTCTATCTTCGACCTCCGGTATCACCTGAAACACGTGGACACCATCTTTCAGAGGGTTTTCGGGACACGTTGATGGGGCATCCAAGGGAGAGCGGCTCAAAGGAGAATGGGTGATCCAGAGCGCTGACCCAAGTCGAGCTTCTCGGGGGGGGCATCCAGGCCCTGAGCTCCTGGCGCCTGCCGGCCATCCCGAAGCCTTGCTTGCGGCGATCGAAAACGGTGCTGACGCGGTCTATCTCGGTCTCAAGCGACTGAGCGCCAGGGCTTCCGCGGCCAATTTCAGCCTCGATGAGCTCGCGTGCGTCGTGCCCTTTGCCCACAAGCGGGACGTGTCGGTCTATGTAGCGCTCAACAGCGCGGTCACCGAGAGTGAGCGTACCGGGATCCCGGCCCTTCTCGAGTCGCTGACCCGCTGTGAGGTGGACGGGGTGATCGTCCAGGATCCGGGGGTTTTCGCCGTTGCAAGGCGATTTTTCCCTGAGCTGCGACTGCATGCGAGCACACTGATGGCCATCCATAACCATGCCGGTGTCCGGCAACTGGAGCGCATGGGGGCGGAGCGGGTCGTGCTTGCTCGGGAGCTTACCCTGAGGGAGATCGAGACCATCGCGTCCAAGACGAGCGTCGGTCTTGAGGTGTTCGTGCACGGGGCCTTGTGCTACGCCTATTCCGGCCTGTGCATGGCCAGTAGCTTCCGGGGGGGGCACGGAGGGCTGCAAGGACGTTGCGTGCAGCCGTGTCGCCTTCGGTTTCGCCAGGGAAAGAACGAAGGATTCTTCCTGTCGTGCAACGACCTCTGTTTGATTCCTCTGATCCCCGAGCTGAAACGACTCCGACTGGCTGCCTTCAAGATCGAAGGGCGGATGAAATCCGCGGACTACATCGCTCAGGTGGTCAAGGCTTATCGCCACGTTCTGGATGCGCCGCCGCAGCAAGAGGCTGCAGCGGTCGCCGAAGCGCAGGAATGGCTTGCTCAAGCCCCGTCGAGGCGTTTGACGTTGGGGTACCTGGCGGAGGACTTTCAAGGACAGATCCTCACCCCGCATCGCTCTGGCTCGAGCGGCCTCTGGGTCGGGAGCGTCAAGGAGGTGCGGGAGGGGAGGCTCGTGGTGGCTCTTCGACGCACGCTGCGGGCCGGTGACAGGCTCAGGCCGGAATCTGAGGAAGGACGGGAGAAAGAGGCCTTTACCGTCAGCAGGATGTTGGGCCTGGACGGCAGGGCTCTCAAGGAGGGCCATGCCGGCGAGACGGTGCACCTTGAGGCCAAAGCGGTCTGCCGGCCGGGGGAGAGACTGTTCAGGGTGGGGAGCAGAACGGTCGGTCTGCAGCAAGCCTGGAAGTGTATCCAAGCGGACGCACCGAAGGGATCACCCAAGGGGCATACGGAGAGCCGGTCAGTCAATTTCAATTGGGACTGGCTCGCGCAGCGCCGGGCAGCGAGCGCTGTTGCCGGCTGGATAACCAAGGTTGGCTCCGTGCAGGACCTGCTCAAGGCCTTTGAGACACCCGCCGACTGGGTGATGCTCACCGCTTCCCGCTCCAACCTGGAAAAGCTTGCCCGTCTCAATCTCAGCGCTGCGAGACAGCGAAAGCTCATCTGGGCGCTCCCCCCTCTCATCCAGGAAAAGGAAGTGGAGTATTTCCGAGCGGCGGTCGGGTGGTTCATCGGTCGTGGGTTTCGAGCGTGGGAGCTGAACAACTGGGCTCATTTCGATTTCCTCCCGGAGCGTCAGGGGCTTAGCCTCGTTGCTGGAAGCCGGCTGAATGTGAGGAATCATGCCGCCATGGCCACCCTGAGCGAAATGGGATGCGGCAGCTGCGTGCTTTCGTTTGAAATCACGCGGGCGGAGCTCGAGGCCATGGCACAGCTCCCCAGCTCTGCGGAGAGGATCGTTTGCGTGCATGCGTGGCCCCCGCTCTTCACGTCCCGGCTCATCCCCCGACTCCTGGAGGAAAAGCCGGTGCTGACCCCTCGTGGGGAGACTTTCTTTTTCCGGAAAGCCGGTGGATTCAGTCTCATCTATGCCGATCAGCCCATGAATTGGTTTGAGCAGCTCGATATGCTGGAACGGCTGGGATACCGATCCTTTCTTGTGGATTTGAGCGACGGACCACACCGGCAATTTCCTTCCGTGGCCGCTTTGATGGCGGCGGCGGGAAGGAGGCGGCTGAGCGAGCCGCACTCCCTGTTCAATTGGGACCGGCGCCCGGTATGAGCGTAGGAGCTCGGTGTAAGGAAACGCTTGATTTGCGCGGAGCACGTGAATAGAATCTGATCCGCGCTGCATCCGAGATGCATGCGCGGTCCCGCCGGCTGGCGGCGTATTGCGGCGCAGTGGGCTTGAAGCCCACGGTGTCATTGACAATTCGAACGGAGTTGGAGCCAACGGCTCGACGGAAGGGAGAATGCCACTGGGGCGACTCCCTTTTTGATTTTGGAGCGTTGGATCAAAGAGGGAAGTATGGGCAACCGGGCTTTCAGCAAATATCATCTCATGTTTTGGATGCTGTCCCTGGTGTGGGTCAATGGCGTTCACGGGCAGGAAGGCCCTGCTGGGGTGGCGAAGAAGGCGGCGGAGACTTTGGCGACGGAGCAGCGCGTGGCACTGGTTATCGGAAACGATGCGTACGAAATGGCACCGTTACGAAATCCAGTCAACGACGCCCGAGCAATGGCCCGCGTACTGAGTCAGGTGGGCTTCCAGGTGACCGAGCGTGAAAACCTCGGCCAAAAGGAGATGAAACAGGAAATCCAAGCCTTCGGCCAGAAGCTCCTCAATGGGGGAGTGGGACTGTTCTACTATGCCGGCCACGGCATGCAGGTAAACGGTCGCAACTACCTGATCCCCGTCGGGGCAAGAATCGAGCACGAAAAGCAGGTGGAATACGAGAGCGTGGACATGGGTGCCATGCTGGCCGAAATGGACAACGCACGCAATCGGATGAACATCGTCATCCTGGACGCATGTCGGGACAATCCGTTCACCCGCAGCTTCCGTTCCACGGTGCAGGGGCTGGCGTCCGTGAACGCCCCGTCGGGGACGCTGATCGCGTACGCGACGGCGCCGGGATCCGTGGCGAACGATGGGCCCTCGGCCCACGGCATCTACACGGGCGAGCTTGTCAAAATGATCCAAAAGCCGGGGCTGCGCATCGAGGACGTGTTCAAAAATGTCCGGTCCGCCGTCCGGGAGGCGACGCAAGGCAAGCAGATCCCGTGGGAGTCCTCCTCGCTCGAAGGCGATTTCTATTTCCACAAGCCTGCGCCCGGGGTCTCGCCTCCAGCGGTTGCCGAAAAGGGTCCGACCGCTCCCGCGGTCGTACCCTCCCGAAGTGAGCCCGCCCCGAAGCAAACCAAGACGTGGCGTGAGCCGGTTTCGGGGATCGAGTTCGTGTTCGTGCCCGGGGGATGCTATTTGATGGGGAGTCCTCAGACCGAAAGCAGCCGCCACATGGACGAGGGGCCTGTTCACGAGGTGTGCGTCAAGGATCTGTGGATCGGGAAATATGAAGTGACAAACGGCGAATTCCGGAAATTCCATCAGGAGCACAACAGCGGCACGTTCGAGAAGCACTCGCTCAATGGGGATCGTCAGCCGGCGGTTCATGTGAGCTGGGAAGATGCGAAGAGCTTCGCGCAATGGCTGACCGAGCAGAACGGCGGTCAGTATCGGTTCCGGCTGCCGACGGAAGCCGAGTGGGAATATGTCGCCCGGGGCGGAACGAAAAGCTCGCGCTACTGGGGGGATGACCCGAACCGGGCCTGCGAGTTCGAAAACGTGGCGGATTTCTCTGCAAAGAAACTGTGGGGGTGGGAGGACATCCATCAATGCGACGACGGCTATTCGGCAACCGCGCCGGTCGGCAGCTTTCAGCCCAATGGCTTCGGTGTGTATGACATGCTGGGCAATGTGTCGGAATGGTGCGAAGACATCTATGGTGTCGACGTGTACGCAAGCTATGACCGCGACAATCCGTTGCACCGGGGCTGGGGTGCGGGAGTGGATCGAGTGGTCCGTGGTGGCCAGTGGCATGGTGGCCCCGAGAACGTACGCTCGGCTGCGCGATCGAGCAGCATGATCCGGGCCATGAATGACGACTTGGGAATGCGGCTCGTGCGGGAGCCTTGATGGGAACGATCTCATCGGATTGGCAGTCACGGGAACCGGGGTGGAAGTTTCACTCCGAGGTCTTGGCCGGTATGACTCGAATGGAAGATGGAGTCGACAGATGAAGATCATGGAAATGAGCGAGAGGAGAACGACCGGGTTCGCGACCTTGGCGAGCCTGTGGGTGACCGTCGTGGCGTGGGCGTGCACGGCGTTCATGATGGTGCCGGCGGCCGGTGCTCAGGATACGGACAAAGATGTCGCTTTTCGTTGGGCCTTCGGCGCACTGACCGGGCAGGCGAATGACCGACGTCTCGAGTCCGTTACGCAGGACCGTGTTTTGAGAACCGGCGACAAGATCAAAATGTTTCTTGAGCCCGGGCGGATGTGCTTCGTCTATGTCATCCACCACAATTCGCAGGACGAAGTGTCTTTGTTGTTTCCATATAGTCTGGATCAGTTCGAACGGGACTATGCGATTTCGGGGAAATACTATATCCCCAGGGGCCAAAGTTGGTATGAGCTGGACCGAAATCCCGGTACCGAGGCTTTCCACGTCATCGCGTCGGTGCAGCGGCTGCCGGAGCTCGAACGGCTGTTGGGCGAGATGCATCAAGCCGAGGGGCCTCGGAAGGCCGAGCTGTCGAAAATGGTTTTGAACGAGATTCGCACCCAGAAGAAGCAGCATCGAGAGTTGGCGGCCCCTGCCGAGCGACCGGTCAACATTGGAGGGGCTGTGCGCGGGTTGGAAAAATCGACGACGGGAGGCTACCCGGACGTCGCTGTACTGGCTCAGGAAATAGCAGCGATTGGCTTCTATGCGAGGACCTTCACGATCGACCACCAGTAGCGGGCGCAAGAGCCGGGCCACGGCACTTCTCATCTGTGTCTCATGGTGCCTGGCTCAGCTCACGTGCCTTCTTTTTTACAGGGTTGTCGAACCCTGGGATGCGCGTTTCATCGATATGCTGTTCCGTTTTCGCGACAGCCTTGTGACGCTGCGCCCAGCTTATGATTCGACGCTTGTCCATGTGGATATCAACAACACCACGATTCAGCAGCTCAAGAATTTCTACCTCAACCGGCAGCACTACGCGAAAGTCATCGCGAACCTGACTTCCATGGGCGCGGCGGCCCAGGTGTTTGACCTTATCTTTGCCGCCCGCGCCCAAGGCGAGGAAGACGCGGCTTTGATCGATGCCGCTCGCGCGGCCGGGAACGTCTATTTTGGCATGGCGTTCACCCTCTCGGGACAGGAAGGCATTTCGCCGACTCTTGCCGGGAATGGAGAGCTCATCCACTATCTGGCGGACACCTCCTGGCGGATTCGGGTCGAGGGAGACGATTCCCTCGTTCCAGTCGGGACACGCCCCCTTGGGACTTTTCCGGCTTTGGCCTCGGCATCGAAAGGGGTGGGGTTTCTCTCGATCCGGCCAGATCACGACGGTGTGTTTCGTAGACTTCCCTTGCTGGCACGCTATCGCGACGCGTTCTATCCCAGCCTCCCGTTCCGTGTGGCCTGTGACTACCTCGGCGTGACGCCGGATCGGATCACGTTCGCGCCCGGCAGCCACATCCTCTTGCGGGGTGCCGTTCGGCCCGGGAGCGGGGAAGCACCCAAAGACATCCTGATTCCGGTGGATCGCGCCGGGAACATGGTGATCAATTTCCTCGGCCCCTGGGGAATCATGAAGCACTACAATTTTTCCGATGTGCTTAAGGCCAGCGAAGATCGGGATGAGCTCGGCCTTTGGCGCGATGAGCTTCAAGAGAAGATCGTCTTGATTTCGGATGTGTCGACAGGCTCCGCGGACCTCGGGCCGGCTCCGACCGATGTGAGCTATCCTCTGAGTGGCCTTCACACCAGTGTGCTGCATACCATCCTGACGCAATCGTTTCTCCGGCAATGGACGTCCGCTCAAATGCTCCTGCTGGAGCTGGGGCTCTTCGGCGTGATGCTGCTGTTGGGCCTGAGGGGGGCTTCGGTCACGTTCATCGCGGGAGCGGTCGGTCTGGCGTCGGGGTATCTGGCCCTGGTCGCGGCCGCTTTTCTCTACGGCCATTGGATCCTCCAAGTCGTGCGCCCCACGCTTTTCATCGTGCTCGCCGCGGGGACGGTGACCGTCCATCGTTTCATCAATGGGGAAAAGGAGAAGGCTGTTCTAAGGCGGACCTTCGAGGCGTATTTCCCACCGTCGGTGGTCAGGAAGATCATCGCCCATCCGGATAGCCTGCTGGCAGGCGGCCACAAGAAAGAGCTCACGATTCTCTTCAGCGACATCGAGAGCTTCACGACCCACTCCGAGCGACTCTCACCCTACCAGATTCAGCGATATCTCAATGAATATTTTGAAGAAATGGTAGAAATCGTCTTTAGCCACAAGGGAACGGTGGACAAATATATCGGCGACGGGTTGATGGTCTTTTTCGGGGACCCGGACCCGCAGCCCGACCATGCGCTGCAGTGTGTCAGGGCTGCCATGGCCATGCAGATGAAGGCGCGCGAGCTGAGCCAGCGATGGGAAAGTGAAGGCGGAATGCCGCTGCGCATCCGGATCGGCATCAATACGGGCGAGGTGGTGGTCGGGAACATGGGCTCAGCAAGACGCCTTTCTTACACGGTGCTGGGCTCTGCGGTCAATCTGGCCCAACGGCTCGAATCAAATGCGCCTGCGGGAGGGATCCTGATTTCGGAACGGACGCGATCGCTGGTGCGCGACCATGTCAAGACACGCTCCTTGGGGGAGATTCCGCTCAAGGGCATCGAGCAGAACGTCAGTGTGCATGTGGTGGTTCTTGACGATGCGGAGAAACAGTGATCGGTGGTTTTGTTCTTTTTAGAACAAGGCGCCGATTTCCCACCTGAGGTCCACGACGAGGAAAGAGGCCCGGTCCTGCCGGGCCGTCCGGAGTCACCCGCCAAAAACGCCTTGCCTGACCGATCTTCTCTTCTTTGAGAATTTGGGCTATTGTGCTAGACAGAATTAAGTGATCGATAGCTAAGTGATATCCTGCACAAATGAACCCTCATGATGCACAGGGAGGAGCATTTCTATGCCGGAGCTTTACGATTTCCTGACGGGCCCGGGGCTTTGGATCTCGTTTGCGGTCTTTATCGGCGGCTTGATCGTACGCGTGGCTTTTCTTTTCGGGCTCAGTCGCGAGCGCGACCGGGTGTTCTACAATCACCAGGATATGGGATGGGCGGCGCGGTCCATCGCTCACTGGCTAATCCCCCTCGGGAGTGTATCCTTGCGCGCGCAGCCCGTGTTCGGGATCGTTTTCTTCGTCTTTCATGTCTGCCTCCTCGGGGTTCCGCTTTTTCTGGACGCTCACAACATCTTGTGGGCCGAATCCTTTGGCTTCAGCCTGCCCTCCCTGAGGGATTCCTTTGCCGATGGCATGACGATCGTGCTGTTTGTTTGCATGGGCTTCTTGTTTTTGAGACGCCTTGTCCGCCCGGAAGTGCGCATTCTGACCACCCCATGGGACTACTCGCTGCTCGTGCTCACCCTGCTTCCTTTTCTGACAGGCTTCCTGGCGTACCATCAATGGGGCTCGTATTCGCTCATGATGCTGCTGCATGTTCTGACCGCGGAGATTCTTCTCGTGATCATTCCATTCAGCAAACTCGGGCATGTCATCCTATTCTTTTTTACGCGCGCTTTCATCGGATTTGAAATGGGCGCGCGGCGAGGTGCCAAAACCTGGTAATCAGCGCTGCCGCATAGGGAGCCGCGACAGAGTCGCGGCTAGTTCGCTTTGGAAGGAGAGATTGGCGCCATGAGCGATGTGATGGAAAAACCCGTTGATACGAGCAAGATCAAGCAAATCTTGAGCGCAAACGACAGCGCTCGCATCCGGACCTGGCTGAGCCTTTGCGCCCGCTGCGGTCTCTGCGCTGAGAGCTGCTTTTTCTATCTGGCGAACAATAAGGATCCCAAATTCAGCCCGGCCTACAAATTCAAGAGCACACTCGGGGAGATGTACCGAAGAAAAGGGGAGGTTGACCGGGAGTTTCTCAAGAAGTGCTACGACATTCTTTGGGGAGAGTGTACCACGTGCAAACGGTGCTCCCTGTTCTGTCCGTTCGGAATTGACATCGCCACCATGATCGCCACGGCCCGCACGGTTTGCTGGTCGCAGGGGATGGTGCCTGAAGGCCTCACCCGAACTTCGGTGAATTATCGGAAAACGGGCAACCAGATGGGAATGGCCACGGAGGATTGGATTGAAACCTGCTCATGGATGGAGGAGGAAACGGGCGAAGAGATCGCCGGCCTCACCATCCCGGTTGACAAGCCCGGGGCCAAGTACATGTATACGGTGAACGCGCGGGAGCCCATGTACTATCCTCAAGACATCGCCATGGCGGCAAAGATCTTCACGGTCGCCGAAGAAGACTGGACCCTGCCCTCTTTCGGATGGGATTGCACTAACCTTGCGATGTTTGCGGGCGATCGCGCCTTGGCCGGGCAGAACGTCAAGAACATGTACGACAAGGCCGTGGAGCTGGGCGTCCAGAACATCCTCATCACCGAATGCGGGCACGCCTATCGGTCGGCCAAATTTGAAGGGCCGTATTTTGCCGGATACATGGACGGCAAGCCGCCCGTCAATGTGGTGCACTCGGTTCGGCTGTTCTACGAGTACCTTCGGGACGGGAGGATCAAAATCGATCCGGACAAGATGATCGAAGAGCCCGTGACCTATCAGGATCCATGCAACGTTTCCCGCAACGGTGGCCTGTGGGAGGAAGGCCGGGCGCTCACCCGCTATCTGTGCAAAGACTTCAGGGACATGAGCCCGAATCGCGACTATAACCACTGCTGTGGCGGCGGCGGCGGCTACATCCCGATGGGGCCGGAATTCAAGAAACGGCGGATGATCTCCGGTAAGATTAAAGCCGAGCAGATCCGGGCAACCGGGGCCAAGATCGTGATTGTCCCGTGCCACAACTGCTTCGACCAAATCAATGACCTGAACAAGGAATACGGTCTGGGCGTGAAGGTCATGTCTTTCAAGGAGATCATCTGCGAGACCATGATTATCCCGGAGAAGTTTCAGCCGGTTGAAGAGGACGAGGATGAAAAAGGTGAGGCGGAGGAATAAGCCGCCCAGCCCATTCGGTAGCGCTATGGCTTGTCGACCGGGAGATTCCAGAGTTGGAGGGGGTTCATGAGATATGCGGCACATACGCTGGTGACGGTGCTCATCAGTCTGATCTTCGCTTCCTTTGCCTTTCCGCAGGATCCAGTCATGGTGATGAATCACAACAAGGAGATCGGGGCTCACGAACGACCTTTGGTTCGATTCACCCATGAGAAGCACATGGGAATCATAAAACCGGACTGCCTCTACTGCCACCATGATTTTGACAAGCACGGCAACAACGTCGGAGGGGACAGTGCGGCGCAGGCCTGTGCGGCATGCCATGGCCAGGGCTCCGGCAAGAAGCTGATCCCGTTGAAAGAGGCGTTTCACGGTCAATGCAAAGGGTGCCACGAGAAGTTGCGGGAAAAGGGGTACACGAGTGGCCCCGTGACCTGCGGAGAATGCCACGTGCGCAAGTAGCTGGTGCGCGGTTCGTCGAGCGCCATGGCAATGTCGCCGGGGTGCGGCTGAGCCGGGACAGGTGTCGGTCGTCTCCAGTCAGTCTGGATGTGTCGGATCGAGAACCCCCATGAGGGGCCATGTGAGGTGGCCCCTTTTTTCATATGGGCAGACAGTCGGGAGGGGTGCATTCCGTTTATGGAACGTTAGAGATCGTGTGGGTACGGGGCAAATGGGATTTGACTTTTTGATGCAGAAAAGGCATCTGGGTAGGGATTTTTTCGGGGGAGCTTGTATAAGGTTATTCTCATAGAGCCCAAGGAGGTCGTCGATGGAGAGGACTCTGTCCATCATCAAGCCCGATGGAGTGCGTCGAAGGCTCATCGGTGAAGTGATCAAACGCTTCGAGCAGGCAGAGATTCGAGTGGCTGCCATGAAGCTTATCCATTTGACAAAAGACGAAGCGAAGGCGTTTTACGCTGTCCACAAGGAACGTCCCTTTTACGAGAGTCTGACCGACTTTATGTCCTCCGGGCCCATCGTGGTCATGGTCCTGGAAGGCGAGTCCGTCATCCAGAAGAACAGAGATCTCATGGGGGCGACCAATTTCAAAGATGCGGCCCCCGGCACCATTCGCCATGATTTCGCGACCGATATCGAACAGAATGTCGTGCATGGCTCGGACGGCCCGGAGACGGCCAAGACCGAAATCGCGTTTTTCTTCAGTGCGTTGGATATCGTTTGAGAAAGGGGTTGATCAGGCGGCTTTGGTCCCTGGTGATTGTGAGTGCTCCGCCAAGCCAAGGCTCGCGCCGGCAAGGGGATCAGAGCCTCCTGATCGGGTCCATGCGCCCGTGCGTTGGGCGATGACGAGGAATGGGGAGGTGCGTGCATGTGCAGGATGAAACGAATCCATGGCGGCTTCGGATTGATCGTGGCAGGTCTTGTGGTGCTGGCGAGCGGGTCGGCTTATGCGCAAGCCGGACCGGTCCTGGAGGTTCCCTATTTCACGTTTCCCCAGCAGATGGACTTGTGCGGAGAGGCGGTTCCGTTGCATCTCGAGGACGTTCGGGAGCGGTTCGACCGGGAGTTCACCCTCGTGGTGTACAACCACGCGCAGGTCTATTTGTGGCTCAAGCGCAAGGAGCGATTTTTCCCTTCCCTGGAAAGAGATCTCTCCCAGCGCAAGCTCCCGGATGACCTGAAATTTGTCGCGGTGGCCGAGAGTGATCTCCTCGCCCATGCCCAATCTCCCGCTGGAGCTGTGGGGCCCTGGCAGTTCATCAGCTCCACCGGCTCCCATTATGGTCTCGACCAGACGCGCCTGGTGGATGAGCGCCAGGATTTCGACAAGTCGACGACGAGCGCCTTCCGTTACTTAAACGACCTCCGTAGCCAGTTTCAGAATTGGACAGTGGCGATCGCGGCCTACAACTGCGGTGAGAGGCGCATGCAGGATGAAATTAGAAAACAGAAAGTGAGCGATTACTACCTGCTGAAACTGCCCTTGGAGACGGAGCGCTACATCTTCAGGATCCTGGCCATCAAGGAAATCTTGTCTCATCCTGACCGCTATGGGTACGCGCTTCCAAAGGGTGCGGGGTACTCGGCCGCTCGAGTCGACAGGGTTCCCGTGACGTTGCCCGCTCCCGTCCCCATACAGACCCTGGCGGAAGCCGCCGGAATTACGTATCGCGACTTCAAGCTGCTCAATACCGCTTTCATTTCGGACACCATGCCGGCTGGGACCTTCCTGCTTCGGGTGCCCGAAGGCAAGGGCAAGGACTTCGTGGTCCGACTCAACGAGCTCGTCGCCGCCCAGAAGCCCGCCTTTTCGGTCCACAAGGTGGGCAAGGGAGAGACCTTGACCAGCATCGCCAGTCGTTACAACGTTCCGTTGGAGAGCCTGAAGGAGTGGAATCGGCTGGCAGGGAACACGGTCAAGTTGGGCCAGACGCTGAAAATTGCCAAATAAGCAGTGATATTAAGCAAGTATGACTTCGTGCCCCGTTGCGCCTCTCGCCCATTCCCGCTCTGTTCCAGCAAGCGTTTGTCCGCCTGGATCGTTGACCGTTCATGGGGATTCACCAGGAATGCATTCTGGGGAAACATGGAAATGCCTTGACAACGCGACAAGAGGGCTTTACGATCCCGTTCTCATAACGCTTTAATTATTCTGAACATTTTGGAGAACAATGAAATCGAGCCAGGAAGCGGCCAGTCTGCTGGCGCGAAGCCGGTTTGCGGTGGTCCTGAGCGGAGCCGGGATCTCGGTGGAAAGTGGTATCCCGGATTTTCGGAGCGTCGGCGGGCTCTGGTCGCGATTTGACCCCATGGAGTATGGGCACATCGATTCGTTCAGGGCTCATCCCGGAAAGGTCTGGAAGATGCTGCTCGAAATGGATCACCTGCTGAGCAGTGCCGCTCCCAACCCGGCTCATTATGCGATTGCCGAGCTGGAGCGGAGAGGGCTCGTCCGCTGCGTGATCACCCAGAATGTGGACAGCCTTCACCAGCGTGCCGGCAGTCGAAACGTGATCGAGTTCCACGGGAATGGCAGAACGCTCCGATGCGACCGATGCGGTGCGCGCTTCTCGCGTGACGCCCTGACGCTGAGTGCCATTCCGCCCACCTGCGGTTGCGGCGGGCCGATCCGGCCCGACTTCGTCTTTTTTGGGGAAGACATCCCCGGTGAGGCCTATCGGGAGGCTTTTAAGGCCGCGAGCCAGTGTGACCTGATGTTGGTCGTTGGCACATCGGCGTCTGTGGCCCCTGCGTCGCATCTACCGCAGATCGCGAAAGAGGCGCACGCGAGTGTGGTGGTGGTGAACCCTGAACGGACGGACCTGCCTTCGTGGCTGGTGGATGTTCATGTGACCGCCCCGGCGGGAAGCGCGCTGCCAGCGATTGTGGAGGAATTGGACCGCTTGGGAGAGATCTGAGTGAGAGCATTCGGGCTCACCTGCTGAAAAGTGACTCACGTTCGAGGAATAAGGATTCAATGACTACGATCTTTCAATTTGTTAATTTGGCCTACGCAGCGGGGGAATCATCGGCGACCCCCTATTCGGCTGGGGGAAATGGCATTTTCGACATGATTGCCCACGCGGGCCCGATGGTGAAATTCATCATGCTGATGCTCCTTGGTCTTTCGGTCGCCTGCTGGTGCGTGATTTTGCTCAAATTTCTCCTTCTTCGACGGGCGCGTAATGAATCGGACAGGTTCATTGAACTGTTCAGGCAGCGCAAGGGCTACGCGGGCTTGTACCGGGACTGCCAATCCCTGGAGGACAGCCACCTGGCCCAGATCTTTCGGGTAGGGTACGCAGAGCTCAATCGGCTGGTCAAGTCCCTGGAATCCAAGAGCCTCCAAGAGGTTAAGGTGAACCCTGAAGTGCTGCTGGAGAACGTGGAGCGCGCGATCGTGGGGGCAACGACATCGGAGCGCCAGCGGTTCGAGCGATTTTTGCCACTTCTGGCGACGACCGGCAGTACAGCGCCTTTCATCGGACTGTTCGGTACGGTTTGGGGTATCATGACCAGTTTTCAGGAAATCGGCCTCAAAGGGGCTGCGAATCTGGCGGTTGTCGCGCCGGGCATCTCCGAGGCTCTCGTCGCCACGGCGATGGGGCTTGCGGCCGCCATTCCCGCCGTTGTGGCCTACAACCACTTCGCAACCCGGATTCGCACGGTTGAAAATGAAATGAATCACTTCTCGGCGGACTTCCTCAACATGCTCAAGCGCGACCTCATCCGGCGCGGCAGGCAAGAGGAGGTCGTTCTCGATCAGTCGCGGTTCGCGATGCAGGATTAGAGGGACACGCCCATGGGGATGCAAATGAGTGGTGGTGGGTCCGACAGGCCGATCATGTCGGAGATCAACGTTACCCCTTTTGTGGATGTCATGCTGGTTTTGCTCATCATATTCATGGTGACGGCCCCCATGATGACCCAAGGCATTGATGTGAAGCTGCCCGAATCCTCCGCGCAGGCGATTCCCACGGAGGAAGAGCGGCTCGTTGTCACGGTCAACAAGGAGCGCGGCATCTTCATCAACGACTACAACGTCGGCCTGGACGTCCTTGGAACAAAGCTTGCGGCCATGGCTCAGAACCAGCAGCGCCACCAAGGTGTTTTCCTGAGGGCCGATGAATCGATTCCGTATGGATTTGTGGTCCAGGTGATGGGGGTCATCCGCCAGGCCGGTATCGATCAGATCGGGATGGTGACCGAACCGTACAATGAAGCGGCGCCCAAGAAAAAGGGGCGCTGAGGGGACGCGTCCGCCGCCTGCTGATCGCTGGTTTTGGGGGGGGCGATGTTTCGGTTGTATTCCGGTGGACTTGTGCTACATTCCGTCCCCTGTAACCGGAGGACAGTGCTCTGGGGGCCGCTGGACGCTTGACCGATGCGTGCTGAGGACTGTGTGCCATGGAGATATTCGACTTAGCTGAACGTCGCCTGAGCCGGGACGATTGGGTGCGGGGACTGGGCGGGTCCCTCCTCGTTCATGGCCTCGTGTTCGGGATGGCTATCGTGGGAATGTGGTCTCTGCCCAAGAAGTCCTTTCAGGGATCGGCGACCACCGTCAACCTGGTGAGTAGCCAGGAGCTTGGGCTGGATTCCGGGGCGCTTCGAAAGGGATCTCGCGAGGCCGTTGCCGAAGGGCTGAAGACCCAGGACAAAACCAACGCGTCGGCGCCGTCCAAGGCCAAGCCCGGGCCAGTGGTGCCGATCAAGCGACTTCGAACCGAAGACGCAGCACCCAAGCCCTCTGCGGAGATCAAACGGCTTGATGCTCCCGAAGTCCCCAAGTTTGCAGAAAGATCGCAGTCGGCTTCCGTGGACAAGGATCTAGAAAAGCTGATCCCAAAGGCCAAACCTGCCCCGAAGCCTGCCCCCGTTGTTCAAGAGCACAGCGAGAAGGGGGGAAGAGGCGGCGAGGGAGGGAGCGACAATACGGCCGACAAGAAATCCCGTGTGAGCCAGGATGCCGTCAAGGGAGCTCCAGAAGGTGGAGCCAAAGGGACCGCTGAGGGCCATTCCAAGGGGGCTGCCGATTCGGGTGGCAAGGGTACTGCCGCGTCCAGTGCTGCCGGAAGGCCGGATGGCGAGCAGTTGACCTTGGCCTTGAGGGTCTACCAAATCGCACTTCAGAATGCGATTCGCAACAAGTGGGTTGTGCCGCAGTTCCTCAAGAACGAGCCGCTTGAGGCGATTGCCGTCGTGACGGTGCGGCGGGATGGCAAGGTGCTGGATCTGAAGCTGGAGAAAAGGTCCGGGCAGCCCCTTTTTGATGATCTGGTCGCGCGGACCATCAAAAAGGCCGAGCCGCTTCCTCCTTTTCCGGAAATCTTTAGCCCCCAGCAGGCGGAGCTCGAGCTCACGTTCCGCCCGCAGGACATCAAGTGATGGCTTGACCAGCAAAGGAATTGGACGACGTATGTTCATGCACGGGATTCTGGTGGTAGGTCGTTGGGGTGTCATTTTGCTCGCGATGCTGGTGCTCGGGACGGTTTCCTCCGAGGCCGCTGAGCAGCGGCTCCGCATAGACATCAGCGGCGCGGGCGTTCAGCGAATTCCCATTGCAATTCCTGATTTCAAGTTCATGAGCCCGGAGCAGAGCCGTCTCGCGCGGGATATGGCGAGCATGTTGTCGAGTGACTTGGATTATTCCGGGGTGTTTAGCCCCCTTGATCCCAAGGGATTCCTGGAAGATCCCCAGAGCATGGGGCTGACTCCCGAGAGTATCAAGTACCCTGAGTGGCGTAAGATTGGGGCCGATTTTCTCGTGCGGGCCGGTTATCAGGCTCAGGGGGGAGCTTTGCGGATCGAGGCGCGTCTGTTCGATGTCGTGAATGCCAAGATGGTCCTCGGAAAGGTTTACGAAGGGGAGGTTCGCGGTTGGCAGCCGATGATCCATCGCTTGGCCGACGAGATTCTCATGGCCATTACCGGGGAGCGGGGAGTTTTTGATACAAAGATCGCATACGTTCAGGTTCAAGGAAAGAACAAGGAGATTTACGTCTCCGACTTCGATGGCAGCAATGCCATGGCGGTTACCAACAACCAGAACATCAATCTGTCACCGGCGTGGAGCCCTGATGGGAGCCAGCTTGCCTATGTGAGCTTTATCCAGAAGAACGCGAAGATCTTTGTTGCGAACCTGGCCACCGGAGCCCAGCGGTTGCTCTGCGGGCAACCGGGTGAGAATCTGTCTCCCTCGTGGCGCCCGGGGACGGGCCAGCTAGCGGCGACCCTCACGCGGGGAGGCAATCCCGATATTTACCTCATTTCGTCCTCGGGAGACGTGCTCCAGAAGCTAGTCCAAAGCTGGAGCATCAACGTGTCACCGAGCTGGTCCCCGGATGGTAGAAGGCTGGCTTACGTTTCCAGTGAGTCGGGCAATCCCCAGATTTACATCGCTGACGCGGGAGGAGGTGGGAAGAAGCGCATCACCTTCAGTGGCAATTACAACACCTCCCCCAGTTGGTCGCCCAAAGGCGACTGGATTGCCTATAGTGGATTGGCGGGGGGGCGTCACAACATCTTTATCATCAAGCCCGATGGGTCGGACGCACGCCAGCTGACCCGAGGGGAAGGCGACAACGAGTCCCCGTCGTTTTCGCCCGACGGTCGTCTGATCGCTTTCAGCTCCACCCGTCAGGGCGGCTCAGCGATTTGGGTCATCCCCATCAACGGGACGGGTGCTCGGAAGATCTCACGGGGTGGGGGCCAGGAGATGCCGCGTTGGTCCCCAAGACTGGGTGGGAGGTAGCATTCGAGTGGCTTTCGGGGGACGGCGGATCCGCCATGTGCCCCATCGACATGGAGTGGGACAAAGGAGGAAATGCGTATGGCCGCACGATTCTGCAGGATTTTGGGAGTGATGCTGATGGTCTTTTCGTTGTCGTTCGCCGTAGGATGCTCCAAGAAGAAAGTGCCCGCGTCGGATGGAATGGGCGGAGCCTCTATGGGTGGTGCGGACATGGGCTCGATGGGGGGGCCTTCCGGTGGAGCGTTTGGGGACGATGCCAAGTGGAAAGAGCTTGGTCTCAACACGGAAGCCGAACGGCGCGAGTTCCAGGACCGGGCAAAAGGGTTTGAAAATGAGGACGTCTACTTCGACTATGATTCGTATGTCTTGTCCGCTCCCGCTAAGAAGGTGCTGGACGACAAGATTGCGTTCCTGAAGAAATACGCGAAGGTCAAGGTGACCGTGGAAGGCCATTGCGATGAGCGCGGGACCAATGAGTACAACTTGGCGCTTGGAGAGAGGCGTGCGAATGCGGCGTTGCAGTACCTCAAAAACACGGGGCTCGGCAACGCGAACCTCTCGACGGTCAGCTACGGGGAAGAGCGTCCCCTGGCCACGGGGCACGATGAGGCGTCCTGGGCCAAGAACCGTCGCGCTCACTTCGTGATCAACTACTGACCGTTTTGATTGGGTCTTGCCGAGCTGCTGAGGAATGTGTCGAAGTCCCCCGCTGGCGTGCTCAAGTCAGCTGGGGGACTCCGTGTTTTCATAGGGGCTTACGGTCTTTGGAGAGGAAGCCTATGATGGACGAAGCCGGAAGGAAGGCGACGGGTTGGTTTCTGGCCATTGTTCTGGTGGGCATGAGCTGGGGATGTGCTTCGACCCAGGAGACAGCAACGCTGCAGCAGAGCATCAGCATGCTCTATGAGCGCGTCAACACTCTGGAGCGGCGACTTCAGTCGTCGGAAGGGCAAGGTCAGAGGAGTGCCGATCTCTATTCGAAGCTGGAAGAGCTCCAGATGAGGATGGGCGCCCTGAACGGTCGTTTGGAGGAGCTGCAGCATCGGATGGAGAAATCGCAACTGGCGCCGGCCGGCACGGGTGCCGAGGCCATGGTGCAGCCGTATCCGCCGCCTTCAGCGTCGCAGCAGATTCCCCCCCTGGTGTCGGCGCCCACGACTTCAAACCGTCCCGCCCCTGGCACGGATCCCAGAGTTGCCGCCCCGGAAAGGGAGAACCCTGAGAAGGCTCAGTTTGACCGGGCCGCGCAGCTGATGCAGCAAGGCCAGTACGACAGTGCTCGAAAGGAATTTCAAGGCTTTTTGTCAAAATACCCTAAGGCCGAAATGGCGGACAACGCGCAGTTTTCAATCGGGGAGTGCTACTTCTCAGAGCGAAAATATCAGGAAGCCATTGAGGCCTACCAGAAGGTCTTGGACCGCTACCCTGGGGGGAACAAGATCCCTCACGCCCTCCTCAAGCAGGGATCGGCCTTCCAGCAGTTGGGAGACATGACGGCCGCCCACATCATCTTTGAGCGGCTGGTGGAGAAATATCCAGGCACGCCCCAGGCTCAGGCGGCGGAGAAAAAGCTCAAGCAGCTTCCCTGATCCAGTCCCGTCCTTTCCGATTTTAGACATCCCTGAGACGGTTGCGCCATGGCTGTCTAGAGCAACCGCTCAGGGTTCAATCCCTCCAGATCGGGGACCACGAAGATCCCGTCGCGCTGGATCACCGTTCCATCGAAAAGAACTTCCCCTCCGCCATGCTTCCCCGTCAAGATCCGCACCAGATCCCAGTGGATCTCGGATCGATTCCCGTTGTCGGCTTCTTCATAGGCCTGGCCGAGTGCAACATGGACCGACCCTGCGATCTTCTCGTCGAACAAGATGTCCCGGATGGGCCTGGTGATCCGTGGATTGAGCCCCAGAGCAAACTCGCCGAGGTAGCGGGCACCCGGGTCGGAATCCAGGATCGCATTGAGCCGCTCGGTTTCCTCCGTGCTGGACGCCGTTGCTTCGACCACCTTGCCGTCTGCGAACCTGAGGGAAATACGGTTGAACGAAAATCCCTGGTGGAGTGTGGGAGCATTGAACTGGATGAACCCTTGCACGGATTCCTTGACGGGCGCCGTGAAGACTTCCCCGTCGGGAATGTTGAATCGTCCGTCGCATTTCTTGACCGCTATGGATTTGATCGAAAAGGAGAGGTCGGTGGAAGGGGCTATGAGCTGGATACGGTCGGTGTTTTCGAGGCGAGAGACCAAGGCGTCCATCGCTCGAGACAGCCGGGAATAGTCCAGGTCGCAGACGCTGAAAAAGAAGTCCTCAAAGGCATCGGTGCTCATATTGGCCTGTTGGGCCATCGACGGGGATGGCCATCGGAGGACAACCCATTTGGTGTGGCGCACGCGCTGTTCCAAGTGAACGGGCTTGAAGTAAAGGCGGTTGACAAGCCTGAGACGCTCCTGTTGCACATCGGAGAGCTCGGCAAAGTTAGAGGTCCCGCGAACGCCGATATAGGCGTTCATCTTTTTCATGCGGTAGAGCTCGATATCGCCGTATTCCTGCATCTGTGCTTCGGTGCATTGTTGATAAAGGTGCTTGATGACTCGGTTCTGGCGAAGGCTAACGAATGGAAGTCCTCCTGCCCGACGTATGGCGGCGATCAGCTCAATGGTGAAGCTCTCAGGGGTGTCCAGGGCTTCCACCAGGACCTTTTCACCCTCGTTGATCCCGCACGAATAGGTGACGAGCAGTTCCGCCAGAGAGGTCATCCGAGGGTCGCGCATTGGGTCTCCTTCAATGATGCGTGCTATGCTCGGCGCTGAGCCGATCTCAATGTTTGATAAGGTGCAGCATGGTATTCAGGTACAACCCGGCCGCGAGAAGGACCTGCTCGAACGACACGGATTCCTCCGGGGCATGGGCCTGCTCCAAAGCCCCGCACCCGAGCAGGACGGGCTTGACCCCTGCAGCCCAGAACAGGTTGGCGTCCGAATGACTGCGAAATGGCTGAGGCACCCACTTCATGGAATGCTGCGCAAAAACTGCCTTGAGCGAATCAATAATCGCGCCCTTTTCTGGGAGCTCGTAACCGGCGTGTATGGTCGTGAAGCGGATGCTGCCTTCGAAATCCGGTTTCATGTGACGCTCACAGGAGACAATCTCGTCAATTTCGAGCGTGATCTCCCCCAAGCGGGCTTGCGGCGGCAGATGCAGATCGAGCCACGCACTGCAGCGCTCAGGGACAGCGAATCCGGATGGGGAGCTCGCGCACTCGCGAATGTTGTAAACGATCTCCGGGTGCTCGCATCGCAGGAACTGTGAAATCTTGAGCAGGAGGTGCAACATGCTCTCGATCGGATTGGGCGCCAAGTTGGCCAGAGAGGCATGCATGCGCTGGCCTCGAGTGGTCAGCTCGATCTCGACATAGCCATAGTGACTCAGACATGGCTGAAGGTTGGTCGGCTCCCCAATGAGGGCCCAGGGGAAGTGGTAATCTCGAACCAGCCGACGCGTGCCGTCTCCGTCCTCTTCCTCGCCAACCACCAAGGCTAGTCCGACCGGCGGGGTATGACATCCGCTTTCCCACAAGCTGATGAAAGCCTCAACCATGGCCGCGCATCCGCCCTTCATGTCGGCAGCCCCCAACCCAAGGATGCGGTCTCCCTGCTCCTCGTACCCGAAGTCGTCCAAGTCGTGGGCGGTCACCGTATCCACGTGCCCCACGAGCAGGAGGCGGATTTCGGAGTCGGGCGGCAGGACCAGCAGGTTGTATCGATGGCCCTCAAGGGGCTGTTCGATGGTTGGGAGGCCATGGCGTCGGAGATAGCTCCTCAGGTAATCCAGAATCGCCTCCTCTTTCCCGCTGGGACTGTAAATGTCGAGGAGTCGTCTGAGTAGCTGTCCCAGTCGACGGGGGCGGATGGCCGGCGAGGTGGAGGAGTCAGTCATCGTCTCTCAGTCGGTATCGGGAACCACTGCGACCGTTTACCTTTTTGACCTTCATCTGCTTGAGCTGAGGATCCAGATTGAGAGACAGGTAGATGTGCTCCTGCGGATTCACGAATCCCATCTTCCTGAAGAAATAGAGCGCGGGAAGGTTATCGGCCTCGGTGTCCACGAGAAGGATACGGGCTCCCGCGGCCAGCATGAGGTCGCGGAAGCGATGAAAGAGCTTCGATGCGATCCCGTGGCCATGGTACGCAGGATCGATTCCCAGCCACACCAGGTAGCCGTATTTCCAGGCGGAGTGACTCTTCGTGACAGTTGTCCCCAGCGCGAACCCGACGATCTGATCTTCGTCTTCCGCCACCAGACAGAACTCCGCATCGGATTGAAAAAGTGAGATGACCTCGTACTCGTCCCAGGTCCGATAGAGGTTCGGTGCCTCTCTTGCCGTGAAGAGCCGTTCGCCGAGGTGAAAAACCGCAGCCAGATCGTCGATGTCCATTTCGCGGAGCGAGACGACAGGCCGTCTTCTCTTCTGCTCAATGTTATCCGGTTGGTCCATACACGCTACTTTGGTGTTTTCCTGGACAGCCTTTCGGGCTGTTGGTGGGTCCTCCGTGCGTCCTGTTTGAGGGGCTGACCTGCAGGGTGCGCCGGTTGGACCAGGTTTTGCCGAATCTTCTCTTTTCGCTTCAAATCACCGTATTTTCCGAAACGTCCCGTGCTTCCCATGGATCCCTCCATCCAGTCAAAATGGCTTGAATGTCACTATATC
Organism: uncultured Syntrophobacteraceae bacterium; assembly: GCA_964538515.1. Classification (GTDB taxonomy): domain Bacteria; phylum Desulfobacterota; class Syntrophobacteria; order Syntrophobacterales; family Syntrophobacteraceae; genus CALBZH01. Next base: position 2,876 of record CAZIEW010000051.1, on the reverse strand, counting down.
AGGAACGGCACGCGGAGCATAGAAGCGCGTTGATCCGAGGTCGTCACGTTTGGCGAGCATCACGCAGGGGGTTATCGAGGGAGGACGAACCGCAATCGGGCAAGCCGGCTCTGTTCATAAGGTGTCCTGTGCAAATCAGTCTTTCTCCATTTCCGGTTCTTTCACCGCAAGCATTTCTGCACGAAAATCCGGAGCTTGAGCATTTATCATCGTGCTCTTGATGGTCCAAAAGACATTCCTGAACTGCTGGTCGAAATTGCTGGGAGATACACGGCCCAGTTCAATGAACTTGATGATGACCTCTTTGGTGAGGCGCAGGATCTTCTCGTCGTCGGCATTCATACGTTACCCCGATCCGTCTTGTCGATGTGAAAAAGCCTCTGCCGGTTGGGGGTGGCCGAAACGGCTGGAGCAGAGGCTTTTTGGGTGAGTTGAAATACCCCGGAAGGCATCTCGATACCCGCTTTCACCATAACGGAAGCGGCCCCACTCTTCAATGGAAAATCAGTTGCGCTCGAGGAAGCGAGGAGCGCTGCCCAAATGCCGTCGAGATGCGATCGGTGGCGAGGGAAGCGTCTTGATGGCCCCGCGGCAAAAAATGTGGAGAGCCTTTAACGGAAATCCTGATTTGCGTTTGACAAAGCAAATTGGTGGATGATAGATACCTTTTAGTGGGAAAAAGTGGAAATTGGAGGAGATAAGTGGCTATTTTGACCAAGCCGCACTTCCGTGGGCAGTCTGTCGTCCGTCTCGACGGGAAAGGACGCCTGCGAGTTCCCACGAAATACCGGGATGTTCTCCAGAAGCACTACCAGGATGCACTCGTCATCACCCGGTTCGACGAATGTCTCGTCGCATACCCACCTGAGATCTGGGAGCAGATCGAAGCCAAGGTCATGAGCTTCTCCCAGGTTGATCCCAACCAGCGCAATTTCCAACGGTTCTTCATATCCAGTGCCGAGGATTGCACCTTTGACAACCAGGGCAGAATCCTCATCCCGTCGGTTCTCAAGAAACATGCCGGGTTGGAGCAGGAAGTGCTGCTGGCGGGCATGCTCAACTGCTTTGAAATCTGGGATACCGGGCGATGGGAAAAGCGGATGGAGTGGAGTCAAGAGCACTATTCGGAGCTTGCGGGAAGCGTAACGGGTCTCGGGCTCTAATGCCATGAGCTGCAACCCAGAGCCGAGTCATATCCCCGTTTTGCTTGAAGAGGCCGTCGGCATGCTTTCTTGTCGCCCCGGCGGCCGATATGTGGATGGCACTCTGGGAGGGGGCGGATACACGGAGCGCATCCTGAAGTGCTCGGCGCCTGATGGGCGGGTGCTTGGAATGGATTGGGATGCGTCCGCGATCGAGCGGGCCGCCCCCAGGCTCGCTGCTTACGGGGACCGGGTTTGTCTGGCTCATGCGAGCTATGCGGATCTCCCGCGTGTGCTCAGCGAGATTGGGTGGAGCAAGGTGGACGGTATGGTCCTGGATCTTGGTGTTTCCAGTGTGCAGTTGGACGAGCCTGATCGGGGCTTCAGCCTGATGCGGGACGGCCCCCTCGACATGCGGATGGACCGAAGCGCCCCCCGAACCGCAGCGGACCTCGTCAATCACTGGTCGGAAAAGGATCTTGCCGACGTGATTCATGAGCTTGGTGAGGAGCGGTGGGCGCGCCGGATCGCGAGGGCCATTGTGGCTCACCGGGCCGTGACTCCGTTTCGAACCACGATGGATCTGGCCGACCTCATCAGGCGTGTGGTGCCCCATTCGGCGGACAGTCGTCGCATTCACCCGGCAACGCGGACCTTTCAGGCACTGCGCCTGGCCGTGAATCTCGAATTGGAGAGTCTGGAAAAATTCTTGAGCTTCGCCCTAGACCTCCTCGAAGAGAATGGCCGTTTGAGCATCGTTTCGTTTCATTCTCTGGAGGATAGGCTTGTCAAGCGTGCTTTCAAATCGTGGGCAGCCCGATGCCAATGTTCTCCCCAGGCGCTTCGCTGCACGTGCTCGCGTCAACAACGGGCTCGATTGCTCACGAGGAAGGTCGTGACACCCACGGAGCAAGAGATCGAGCTCAATCCTCGGGCGAGAAGCGCAAAGCTCAGGGCTATTCAGAAGTGTGCCCAAGCGCAAGAGGGTGACCTCAGCGCCGGTTTCGAAAAGGATGTGACGGTTTGAGTGCGGCCAGCGAATCGCAGAGCCCCACGACGCAGCGAGGGGCGTCCAGCCTGAGGGGATGGATTTTGCTGAACATCGTCTTGGGCGCGTTCTTCGCGGTTGCTTCGATTTTTTACGTTTGGCTGTACATGAGACAGATCCAGAACGGTTATCGGCTGGCCAAGCTCTACCAGCAGCAGGAGGAGCTTCTTGCGTTCGAGCGGAAGCTCCGCCTGGAATGCTGTCAATTCCAGGATCCATTTCAGTTGGAAGAACAGGGGCGCAATCAATTCGGTCTGGCGCCGCCCCGTCCGGATCAGAAGGTTATCGTCCGTTAAAGGCAGTGCAATAGAGGGGAATCCAGCGATGGACGGCCGCAAGTCGAGGAACCACCTGAACACCCGTTTCTGGTTCTGCCACACCATGGCGTACGTGGTAGTCATCTGCAGCATGTGCGCTGTTGCTGGCCGGGCCTTTTACCTTCAGGTGCTCAACCACGACAAGTGGCTGGAAAAAGCTCGAGACCAGGCGGAAACGACCTTCAAGGTGCCCGCTTACCGCGGCTCGATCTACGATCGACATGGGCGCCTGCTTTCCTTCTCGGTGCCCCAGTACTCCCTCTTCGCCGACCCCGCGCAGATCGAAAAAGAGAAGATCAGGCAGCTTGCCGGCAAGCTTGCTTCCATCCTCGAGATACCGCGAGCCGTCGTGGAGAAGAAGCTGAGCAC
>CAZIEW010000050.1:11733-40819 GCA_964538515.1 uncultured Syntrophobacteraceae bacterium | reverse complement strand
AAGGTCCTGCTTACCGGAGCGACGGGCTTCGTCGGCGGTCGGCTGGTTCGTCAGCTCGATGAAGCCGGGATTGGATGCCGCTGCCTGGTTCGTTCGGTGGGGAGGTTTCCCAAGGAGCTCACAGAAGGCGGCAGGGTGGAATTGGTGGAAGGAGACCTCCTTGACCGTGATGCCGTGCGTCGCGCGTTGGAGGGAATCGATCTTGCCTATTATCTGGTTCACTCGATGGGTGGGCGCAGCATCTCGGAGTACAAAAAGTTCATCGACCGGGATTTCCGGGCCGCGGAGAACTTCGTCCGGGCAGCCGACGAGATGGGAGTCCGGCGCATCGTGTATCTTGGGGGACTCGGGGAAACCGGGGAGGGGCTTTCGGAGCACCTTGCAAGCCGCCACAAGGTCGGGGAGATCTTGCACTCCGGCAAGGCCCAGACCACGGCTCTTCGAGCCGCCAACATCATCGGAGCGGGCGGGGCTCCCTTCGAGATGCTGCGCTATATGACCGAGCGCCTTCCCGTGATGGTCTGCCCTCGCTGGATCGACACCCGATGCCAGCCCATCGCCGTTCAAAACGTTATCCAATATCTCGTCGGCTGCCTCAGCGTGCCCGAGACGGCCGGCCATGACTTCGACATCGGCGGCCCGGACATCATCACGTACCGGGAGCTGATGATGATCTATGCGCGAGTCCGGGGTCTGCGACGCCTCATCATTTCTGTCCCCGTGCTCACGCCGCATCTGTCGTCTTACTGGATCAACCTCATGACGCCGGTTCCCGCGGGAGTGGTGATGCCGCTGGTGGAAGGGCTAAAGAACGAGGTGGTGTGCCGCGAGCATCGGATTCGCGAGCTGATCCCTGTTCGGCTCATTGCCATGAGCGAAGCCATCTGTACGGCGCTCGCCGAGGTCCAGGCAGGACCCGGAAAGCTGCCGTCGGTCCAATCCTGCCTGCTGCGCTGAACTGGATTCCATGCATCGTTGCGGAGGAGAAAACCATGCTCGAGATCGGTAAGAAGGCCCCACCCTTTCGTCTGTCCGCTCACCCCGAAAAAGAGGTGTCCCTCGACGACCTGCGCGGGAAACAGACCCTGTTCTTCTTCTACTCCAAGGACAACACCAGCGGCTGAACGGCTGAGGCTCTGGAGTTTTCAGAGCTGCAGCCCCAATTCCACGCATTCGGTGTCCGGGTCTTTGGCGTCAGTCCGGATTCCGTTGCCTCGCACAAGACGTTTCACGAGAAGCACAACCTCACCGTGGAGCTGTTGAGCGATCCGGAGCACGCCATGATCGAGGCGTACGGGGCTTGGGGAATCAAAAAAATGTATGGCAGGGAATCGGCGGGCGTCATCCGGTCGAGCGTTCTCGTGGATGCCGACGGGATTGTGCGCCATGTGTGGCCCAAGGCCAAGAGCAGGGGGCATGCGCAGGAGGTGCTGGACCATCTGAAGAAATCGCAATCGTAGATCATTGCGGTATCGCATCGATCCGCGCTGCCGCAATCCAGCAGATCAAGGCATAGGGTGCCGCCACCGTCGGGATGGCGAACGTGAGGCGGCACCGTCCTCCCCCCAAATCGTCCACTCGATGCCCCGTGGCCGGGATTCCCCAAACCGCCCAGGCCCAGAATCGCCCTTCTTCGTACGCGGTGATTCGGAACGGGACCCTCAGCCCCAATGGGGTTTCCACCCAGCCGGTTGAACCGTTGCGGATGCGCCGGTTCGAGCAAGAGACGGCGGCAACGGAGGGCCCCCATTCCTTCCATCGCTCCGTATCGACCAGGAGGTCCCAGACTCGATGACACGGTCCTGGGACGCTCCTGCTGATCTCAATGTATGGGAAGCCAATCCGAATCATGTCTCACGCGCTTCCATCCACGATCTCTGGGGCGGCATCGCCTGGCCGTGAGGCTCTGCGCCGGGTCGACCACTTTTCAAGACTGATCAGCCAGTGGGAGAGGATTCCGACCCCGAGGATCCTCAGCCAAGAATCGAGACCGATGGGGACCGTGTGGAAGAGGCGATTCAGCAGGGGCAGATATGTGAAGAGGAGCTGCATCACGGCCATGAGCACGATCCCGGCAAGGATCCATTTGTTGGAGAAGAAACCGACCTTGAGGAAAGATTGGTGCAGCGAGCGGCAATTGAGCAGATAGAAGCTTGAAATCACGGAAAAAACATTGACCGTGACGGTTCTTGCCTGGGCATCGCCCGCCCCACTCCACTCCTCCCATTCGAAGAGGAGGAACGCGGATGCCATGAGGATGGCGCCGACCATCATGATGCGCCAGACCAGGTCCCTTGACAGGATGGGGCTCGAAGGATGGCGGGGGGGGCGCTCCATGAGACCCGGCTCTTTCGGCTCAAAGGCAAGCATCAGCCCAAGGGACCCGGCCGTGGTCATGTTGATCCAGAGGCTCTGGACGGGAAGGATCGGCAGGGGGACTCCCGCGAAGACGGCCGCCACGATCACGAGACCCTGTCCGAGGTTCGTGGGCAGCGCCCAGACCAGGAACTTGACCAGGTTGTCGAACACACACCGCCCTTCTTCGACGGCGGCTTCGATGGAGGCGAAATTGTCGTCGGTCAGGACCATGTCCGCGGCTTCCTTGGAGACTTCGGTTCCCGTGATGCCCATGGCGACGCCGATGTCCGCCTGTTTGAGGGCGGGCGCGTCGTTGACGCCGTCGCCGGTCATGGCGACGACATGCCCCCGCGACTGGAGAGCGCGAACGAGGTTGAGCTTCTGCTCGGGGGCCACGCGGGCGAAGACGTTGGTCTGCTCGGCGGCGTTTCCCAGTTCTTCTGGCGACAGCTGGGCCATTTGCTTGCCGGTGAGCACGGGCGCGCAGGCCGGCATGCATGCGGGCTGGGTGACAATCCCGATCTTTTCCGCGATCACGGAGGCCGTCAGCGCGTGGTCGCCCGTGATCATCTTCACCTGGATGCCGGCACGCCTGGAGGCATGGACCGCCTGGATGGCCTCTTCCCGGGGCGGGTCGATCATTCCCTGGAGACCGATGAACGTGAGATCCGAGGCGATATGGTCGTGGCTCAGTCCCTGGAGGGGGGTAGGTACGTCCATACGGGCAAACGCCAGAACGCGCAGTCCCATGCCCGCGAGCTTTTCAGCCTCTCTTTGAATGGGCATGGGGTCGATGGGGGCCGCACGGTCGGCGGTATCCAGCATGGTCGTACAGCGCGGCAGAATCCGCTCCAGGGAACCCTTTACGTAAATGCGCGCACCGAGCCCGTTTGGTGCTCCATGAAGGGTCGCCATGTATTGGTGCTCGGATTCAAAGGGGATGACATCCAGGCGTGGGAATGACGCCCCTTCACTCTGCTCGTCAAGACCCCCTTTTCTGGCCGAGACCAGGAGAGCCGCCTCGGTGGGGTCTCCCTCAATTTTCCAGCGCCCGTCTTCCAGAATCAGCCGGGAATCGTTGCAAAGCAGCCCCGCGCGCAAACATTCGTTGAGGGGACCGCACGGTGCTGTCTCCTCGTCGGGCGCACACTGGACATTGAAAGCACCGGTCGGCTCGTAACCGATCCCGGTCACCGAGTACGACCGGTTGCCGGCGAAAACGTGCTGCACGGTCATCTGGTTTTCGGTGAGTGTGCCGGTCTTGTCCGAACAGATCACCGTGGTGCTTCCAAGGGTTTCAACGGCGGGGAGTCTTCGGATGATTGCCCGGCGCGATGCCATGCGCGCGACACCTACGGCCAGAATGATTGTCACGGCGGCGGGAAGGCCTTCCGGGATGGCACCGACCGTCAGTGCGACAGAGGCCATGAACATATCGACCACCGACTGGCCGTGGAGGAGGCCGGCGGCGAACGTGACGGCGCCGAAAGCCAGAATCGCGACAAGAAGAATCTGGCTGAAACGGGCGATTTTGCGTGTGAGCGGCGTCTCGAGACTTTGCACTTCCGAGATGAGCTGGGAGATGCGGCCCATCTCGGTGTGGTCCCCGGTGGCGATGACGACGCCTGTTCCCTGCCCGTAGGTCACCAGACTGGATGCATAGGCCATGTTGGTCCGATCCGCCAGCACGATGTCGGGATCCAGGCTTGCCGTGGCCTTCTCCACGGCGATCGACTCGCCGGTCAGAGCGGATTCGTCGACCTTCAGGTCCTTTACCCGGAGCAATCGAAGATCGGCGGGAACCTTGTCCCCGGCTTGCAGAGAAACGATATCCCCGGGCACCAGCTCTTCTGAAGAAATCAGCCGGGTCTGCCCCGATCGCAGAACGTTGGCGGAAGTGGTCATTCGGCGAGCCAGGGCTTCGATGGCGCCCAATGCCTTGGCTTCCTGAACGAATCCGATCACCGCGTTCACGAGCACGACTCCGAAGATTGCCGTGGCGTCGGTCCAGTCCGCGATCATCCCCGTTGTGACACCGGCAGCGATCAGGATGTACACCAATGGCTGGTGAAACTGCAGGAGGAACCTGAGGATCGGTCCCTTTCCTTTTCTGGGGGTGAGTCGGTTGAGGCCAACCTGCTGAAGGCGCGCCTCGGCTTCCGTGGCGTCCAGACCGCGATCCGAGTCCGTTCGCAGCTCCCGCAGCACGTCTTCCCCTTCCATGTGGTGCCAAACAGCCTCTTTCAGTGGTATCATAGAACATTCCTGTCTTGAGGTTCGATCCGGTGGCACGAGCCCAATCGATGAGCAGGTCTCATTCCGGTTTGACAGTTCCAGCGTTCAGGCGCTAACTTCACTTGGACTTGACAGCCCGCAAGAAACATAGGCTCTGGAGAAGCCAGACACAACGTCTCGAGGATGGAGCAAATGGAATCAAAGACCAAATTTTCGATCTGGTATGTCGTCGCGGCCATCTGGGGGGTCCTCCTTCTGCAGGATTTCATTGCTGCGCAGTATCGCCCGCGGACCGTTCCCTACAGTCAATTTCTGACCGCTCTCAGAGCGGACAAGGTCTCCGAGGTGGTGATCTCCCAAGGGCGGATTGCCGGGAAGATGAAGATCACGGAGGACAATGAGGAGAAGGAAATCCGTTTCGTGACGGTCCGCGTGGACCCGGATCTCTCCGAGGAGCTTTCCAAGCACAACGTGGTCTTTCGAGGACAGGAAGAAAACACTTTTCTTAGGGATCTCTTTTCCTGGGTGTTTCCCATCTTCGTCTTTTTCGGAATCTGGTATCTGATGATGCGCAAGATGTCCCCCGGCGCGGGTATGATGTCGTTTGGGAAAAACCGGGCCAAGGTCTACGCGGAAAAGGAAGTCCCCACACGGTTCGAGGATGTTGCGGGTGCGGATGAGGCCAAGGAGGAGCTCCAGGAGATCGTCGAGTATCTGACCAATCCGATCAGGCTTCAAAACCTGGGAGGCAGGATGCCCAAAGGGGTTCTCTTGGTTGGCCCTCCGGGTACCGGGAAGACTTTGATTGCTCGCGCTGTCGCGGGCGAAGCGGGAGTTCCGTTCTTTACCATCAGCGGGTCGGAATTCGTGGAGATGTTCGTGGGTGTGGGGGCGGCACGCGTTCGTGAGCTGTTCAGCCAGGCCCGGGAGAAGGCCCCCTGCATCATTTTTATCGACGAGCTGGATGCCATCGGGAAAGCGCGCGGGGGCATGATGGTCGGCGGGCATGATGAGCGGGAGCAGACGCTCAATCAGTTGCTCGTGGAAATGGACGGGTTTGATCCGCGGGGCGGCGTCGTGATCCTCGCGGCGACCAACCGACCGGAAACACTGGACCCAGCCCTGCTCCGTCCCGGCCGTTTCGACCGGCAGGTGCTCGTGGACCGGCCGGATGTCAACGGCCGCGAAGCCATCTTGAAGATCCACAGCAAGAAAGTGAAGCTCTCGGAAAGGGTTGATCTCAAGGTCATTGCTCAGAAGACCTCCGGTTTCTCTGGAGCGGATCTGGCGAACCTGGTCAACGAAGCCGCCTTGCTCGCCGCGCGCAAGAATCGTGAAGCCGTTGAAATGGAAGATCTGAGCGAAGCCGTGGACCGAACGATCGCAGGGCTGGAGAAGAAGAACCGGGTTATCAACCCGAAGGAGAAAGAAATCGTCGCCACCCACGAAACGGGACATGCGCTGGTGGCGGCTTTCACTCCGGGGGTCGACAAGGTGTCCAAAATCTCCATCATCCCACGCGGTCTGGCTGCCCTCGGGTACACGCAGCAGCTTCCCACGGAGGACCGTTACCTGATGACGCGTCAGGAGCTGCTGGGAAAGATCGATGTGCTTCTTGGTGGGCGGATGGCGGAGGAGATCATTTACGGAGATGTTTCGACGGGTGCCCACAATGACCTGCAGCGCGCGACCGATATCGCCCGGGCGATGGTTTCCGAATATGGCATGGGCACCACGCTCGGCCTTTCCACCTACCCGAAGCGGAGCCCGATGTTTCTGACCCAGCAACAGGCCCCGGTCATGGGGCACGAATACAGCGAAAGCACGGCAGCCAAGCTGGACGAGGAAGTGAAAAGCATCATCGAGGAGCGTGCTCAGCATGTCAGAAGTCTCCTGGCGGAAAAACGCGGCATTCTCGATGCTGTGACCCGGGAGCTTCTCAAAACGGAAGTTCTTGAAGGCGACGCTTTTTATAAGCTGATCGACGGTTGATCTTTAATCCAGATGAAGGTCGCTTTTCAACATTTCAATAGCTGGAATACATTCAGGTTAAAACAAGGTTGACTGAGTATGAGGCTCATGGAAAAAATTTGCTTGAATTGCTTCGGATGGTGTCCTATTAATTCTACTTGTATGTCTATTTTATTCCGTTACAATGTTGGAACCGGTTACAAGGGCATGACGACGCAGCTTTTATCGGGGCAAGTCGTGCAGACAGTCATCCGAAGAGAGGAGGAAGGGCCATGAGAAAGCGTGTATTCATACTGATGGTTGTGGCTGTGGCCTTAATGGCCGGATCGGCCGAGGCCCAGCAGAAGTATCCCCTTGGTTATGGTAATTTCGCCGTCAAGGTTGATTATCTGAGATTCACCGGCAGCGAAATGGACGACCTCGGGCTTGCCAATGCCCCTTATATTGGCGCCGAGTTCTATTTCCCCATCTTCATCCCCAATCTCTATCTTGGTCTTGAAGCGGGATATGCGTGGAGCTCGGGGGACAGAACGTACACTTTTCTCTTACTGAACCAGAATCCGATTAACGTCAATGTCGACCTCGATGTGGATTATGTGCCCATCGAGCTGAACGCGAAATACGTTTTCGATCTCAGTCACTGTTGGGCATTGGACCTCGGAGGCGGCGTATCCGCCAATTACTTCAGCGTCGATTCATCCGCGGACATCACGGGCTCCAAGACGCACTTGAATGGTGACTCCGACTGGCTTTTCGGCGGCCAGTTCTTTATGGATCTGAATTACAAGGCGGGCCCCTGGCTTTTTGGCGCCAACATCAAGTACCAGCTCACCGACGATATCTCTTTGCACGACATCGACACGGACGTGAGTGCCAGCAACTTCCGAGTCGGCGGGCAGCTGGGTTATATGTTTTAGTGGTTTCAGCTGCGAGCTTCGCTTGTTTGAAGGGCCCCGGGTTTCGTGCCGGAGCCCTTTTCTTTTTCTCGGGAGACAGGCGCCTCCTTCATGGCGGGACCGTCTTTCCCGACGAGGAAGAAGCAGCCGGGGGATGATCTGGGCGGTTGAGCCTCCGGGTGTTTGGGCCTTCTTTAGCCTATGAAAAACAGGGCAAGCACATAGGCGATGCTGATCGCGGACAAAAGCACGACCGAGGTCCAACAGACCCCATTGTAAAACCGGCCGTTGACGTACTCGCCCATGATGCGCCTGTCATTCACAAGCAACAGGATGACGACGAGCACGACCGGCAGGAGAAGGCCGTTGATCACTTGCGACCAAAACATGACCTGGACGAGTGAGATCCCAGGAATCAGGATCGCGGCGGCCCCCAGGATGATGATCAAGGTGTAAAGGGTATAGAACTGCGGGGCCGTCTCGAAGCTTTTGTCCACGCCCGACTCCCACCCCAGGGCTTCGCAAATGGTGTAGGCGGTGGATAGGGGAAGGATGCTGGCGGCGAAAAGCGACGCGTTCATCAGCCCGATCGCAAACAGGTAAGCACTGCCGGGTCCGGCAAGGGGTGCCAAGGCCCGCGCCGCGTCGGCCGCGGAGTCGACCTGGACCCCGGCGCGATTCAAGGTGAGCGCACACACAACGATGATGCTGGCGGCTACGGCATTGACCACGATACAGCCGAAAACCGTATCGATCCGCGAGTAGAAATAGTCGCGGATGTGGATTGCTTTTTCAGCCACGGAGGACTGTTGATAGAATTGCATCCAGGGGGCGATGGTCGTGCCGACAACACCGATGAGCATGGCCAGGTAAGGCCCGGTGAAGTGCATCCTGGGATGAAGCATCGCTTCACCAACGTCCTTGAGATTCGGTTTGAGAATGGCGAGCGTAAGCGGATAGGCTGCGTAAAACAGACAGGCTCCCAAAAAGACCTTCTCGACCGATTTATAGCTTCCTTTAAGGACGAGCAGCCATACGAAGAGTCCACTGAGGGGGACGGTGAGGATCTTGGACAGTCCGAAAAGCTCACCCGATGAGGCAATTCCAGCAAATTCAGCCATCACGTTGCCAAAATTGGTCAGGAGGACAAGCGCCATCAGGTAGAATGTCAGTTTCACCCCGAAGCGCTCGCGCACCAAGTCCGAGAGCCCCTGACCGGTCACGACCCCCATTCGGTTGACCATTTCTTGGACCATGATCAGAAGCACGGCGGTGGGCAGCAGGATCCAGAGGATGTCCAGGCCGAATTGGGCGCCCGCCTGGCTGTAGGTCGTGAGTCCTCCGGCGTCGTTGTCCACGTTGGCGGTGATAATCCCCGGCCCAATGATGGAAAGGAGCAGGGCGAAGCGTGCCCTCAACGAGACTGGCTTTCGGGTGCTCGGGCTCTTTTCGTCCATCGCTTAAGCTGCCTGCTTGTGGTAATAGGGGAGGAGCTCTTCAAAGGAGTGGAAAAAGGTCACGATGCCCAGCAGGTGTCCGCCTCGATCAACGACCGGCAAAGCCCTGAATTTTAGTTTGAGGAACAGGCTTGCCACCGTCTCCCAGTCGTCTTCGAGACTCAACGTCACGAGGCGTCGGTTCATGATGTCGGCAAGCGGAGTCGTTGGCTCGGATAGGATCAGGCTTCGGATCGACACCACGCCGTGCAGTCGGGACTCCTCGTCTGTACAAAAGACATAGGTGATGGATTCGACGTCTCCTGCGACTTCCTTGACCACTTTCATGGCCTGGGCGACGTTATAGTCTTCGGAGCAGGAGATGAAATCCACGGTCATGAGAGAGGCTGCGCTGTCCTCCTTGGCGTGAATGAGGATCTCGATGAGCGCCCGGTCTTCCTCCTCCATGGCCTCAAGGATGGATTGCTGCGTCTCTTCGGGGAGCTTGTCCATGACGTCAGCGGCCACCGCCGGCTCCATCTCCTCGAGGATATCGGCGGCGAGCTCGGTTTCGAGGTCGCGCAGGATCGACGTCTGAACCCGGATATCCGTTTCCTCGAGAGCGTCCGCGGCTTCTTCCGCTCCGATCGACTGGACGAGGGAAAGGCGCTGATCGCGATCGAGCTCTTCGATGATGTCCGCAAGCTCACCGGCATGCAGCTGCTTGAGCTCCTCCTGTCGCAAAGAGAGGGAGATAGGACTGATAAAGCCTTCGGGGAGCGGTTGGACGTATTTCCAGTCGACGAGCTCATCCCGAAGCGGTCGGTCAAAAACGCCCGCTATCCATCGAACCCCTCTTTCAAACCCAAGCCTGCGCGCAAGCCCCGTAAAGCCAACGTCCATCTGTGCCACGAACGCTTTCTCGCCGGCGAAAAGCAGACGGATGTCGTTGACACGCTCGACTTTCGCCCCGTTGACGTCCACGATTTGGCGGTCGTACAAGATCTCACGCACGAAAAACTGCCTTTCGGTGGGCTCCAGGATACGGACCTGGTCGGTAGACAGACGCAGTCGTCTCGCAACGGCAGATTCCGCAAGGTCAATGTTCTCGATCGAGATGCAGATCTTTGAGCCACGCTTGCTGAGGACGATCCCGTCGATCTGAGGGTAGCGGTCTCCCAGACTAACGACAATGTCGCTGAACTTTCCCAGCAGCTCACCCCGTGCGCCGAAGACCTTTTTCTCCAGGAGGTCGGACAGATAGCAGTGAGCGACCTCCTGCCCGTGCTCATTTAGACCAAACTGCAGCATGGCGGTGTCTCCCTGGAATTCCCGTCAAGGGGGTAAGGCCATTCCGGATAACCGTCCGGAATCACGATGCGATGCTGTATAGTTCGTGCTCAGACCGAGCGCAAGGAATTCGTTCAGGCGGTTTTCGGAAGGCGAGTCTAGCCTATGTTGTCGTCGGGGGCGAGCGCTTTTCCCTGGTACAGGTCGTGATCCCGCATGTACTGGAGGATGGCATTGAGGTTGTGCTGTTTGTCGAGAGCCCACTGCGGTTCAACAAGCTCATCCGGATGGGGGTCCCCGGTGAGGCGCTGGATGATCACGGAAGGCGGAAGGAGGGCGAGAAATTCCGATACGGTCTCGACGTAGTCCGCCCGCGTCATGCAGGTGTACGACCCCGACCGGAGCCAGGCTTCCAGCGGGGTTCCGCGGACGACGTAAAGCAGGTGGATCTTCACCGCCTGGATGTCCATCCGTGACAGGAATCGGGCTGTGCCGAGCATGTCCTCGCGTGATTCGCCCGGCAGCCCGAGGATCACGTGCACGCATACGGGGAGCCCGCGTCCGCGGGCTCTAGCCAGGGCATCCTCAAAATCCGCGACGGTGTGGCCGCGACGGATGCGCTCGAGGGTCGCGTCGCAGGCCGACTGGAGCCCAAACTCGAGCCAAATGAGCCGCTTGCGCGCCAACTCGGCCAGAAGCTCCAGGGTGTCTTCCGGAGCACAGTCGGGACGCGTTCCGATGCTCAGCCCGACGATCTCCGGATCGGAGAGAGCCTCCTCGTAAAGGGACCGCAGCAGCGGCAGGGGGCCGTAGGTGTTGGTGAAGGATTGGAAGTAGGCCAAGAAGGCCTTTGCCTTATAGCGGCGGGAAAGATAGGATTTGGCGTCTTGAATCTGTCTGCTGATGGAGATGCGGCGCTCGGCGGCGCCGGTTCCCGATCCGCGTGCGTTGCAGTAAACGCACCCTCCCGTGCCGAGCGCCCCGTCCCGGTTGGGGCAGGTGAGGCCAGCGTCGAGGGAGATCTTCTGCACGCGGCACCCGAACTGCTCGCGCAGATAAGAATTGAAGTCGCGATAAGGTTTGTGGGTTTCGAAAGGACCCATGGTCGCTGCCCGGAACGAGGCACGCCGGATAGGGCGTGGGGAGTGTTGGCGGAGTGTTAATGGGTATTCGCCGTGAAAGGTAACAGAATCCCGAGAGGAGTTCCAGTCGTCTCGGGGCGTGGGGGTCGAGTCGATTCATGAATGTGAGCACCTACGATGTGGTCGTGGTCGGTGCCGGGCATGCCGGATGCGAGGCGGCTTTGGCGGCGGCCCGCATGGGCTGCAAAACGTTGCTGCTTTCCATCACCCTCGACACGGTGGCTCATATGCCGTGCTCGCCTTCGATCGGCGGCATCGGCAAGGGGCATCTCGTCAAGGAGATAGACGCCTTGGGCGGGGAAATGGGCAAGATCTCGGACAAAACCGCCCTTCAGTACCGGGTGCTGAATACCAAAAAAGGCCCGGCCGTTCAGGGAACGAGGACCCAAAACGACAAGGTGCGCTACCGGACGCTCATGAAACAGGCCCTCGAGCTGCAGCGCAACCTCGATCTGAAGCAGTCGGAGGTGGAATCCCTGGTCGTCGAGGACGGCCGGGTGAGGGGCATTCTCGATCAACTGGGAGTCTGCTACGGGGCGTCCGCCGTTGTGCTGGCTACGGGAACCTTTCTTCACGGTCTGGTTCACATTGGCAGAGCTCGGATTCCGGCGGGCCGGGCCGGGGAATTTCCGTCGAACCACCTGGCCGATCAACTTCTGGCGCTCGGCTTTACCCTAGGGAGGATGAAGACGGGGACTCCGGCGCGGATCGCCAGGCGCAGCATCGACTTTTCTCGGTTCGCCTGCCAGGAAGGGGACGCCAGCCCGCGCCCGTTTTCCCTGTTTTCGGAGGGCGTGAGCCACGTTCCTCATCCGTGCTTCCTGGGAAGGACGCACGCCCGGACCCACGAGATCGTTCGAAATCACATCCATCTGTCGCCGCTTTACAACGGGACGATCCAAGGAGTATCCGCCCGTTATTGTCCTTCCCTAGAAGACAAGGTGATGAAATTTCCCCACAAGGAATTCCACCAGATCATCCTGCAGCCGGAAGGAATCGAAACCGAAGAGGTCTACGCGAGCGGAACGGGCAATTCGCTTCCTTACGACATCCAGCTGGCCCTGATTCATACGATTCCTGGACTCGAAGAAGCGGAGGTGATGCGGCCGGCCTACGCCATCGAATACGATTTCATCCAACCCACCCAACTGCTGCCGACCTTGGAGACGAAGCGGGTGGGGGGCCTCTTCCTCGCGGGGCAGATCAATGGGACGTCCGGCTACGAAGAGGCGGCGGCCCAGGGGCTTTGGGCGGGCGTGAATGCGGCCCTGCAGGTTCAGAAACGGCCGCCGTTCGTGCTGGATCGATCCCAAGCGTACATGGGAGTCCTGGTCGACGACCTGGTGACGCGGGGAACCAACGAGCCTTACCGGATGCTTACCTCCCGGGCTGAATACCGACTGCTTCTTCGAGAGGACAATGCCGACCTGAGGCTGCTGGAAAAGGGATGCGATCTCGGTTTGCATCCGGAATCCGTCCGGCGGGAGCTGCAAGAGCGGCGCGAGGCCATCGAAGGAGAGCTCGACCGGCTGCGAAAGACCGTTGTGCGGCCTTCCGCGCGAGTGAGTGCGTTGCTCGTCGAGCGCAATTCCCCGCCGATCGACGAGCCCGTCTCCCTTCATAAGCTCCTCAAACGCCCAGAGCTCACCTACCGGGACGTCGAGCTCATGGAAGAGGCTCGCTCGGAGCTATCCGAGCGCAACAAAGAGCAGGTGGAGATTGAGTGCAAGTACGAAGGGTACCTGCGCAGGCAAGAAACAGAAGTAAAGAAATTTAAGCATCTCGAGGAGATGCTTATCCCAGAGGGGTTTCCGATCCAGACCGTTCCCGGGCTCTCCAACGAGATCAGACAGAAGCTTGCGGACATCCGGCCCAGGTCCTTGGGGCAGGCTTCACGCATCGCGGGGATTACCCCGGCTGCCATTTCGATCCTCCTCGTCTACTTAAAGCGGTTCCGCGTAGCATCTGACAAATGAAGTGAAAAAGTCACCTGACAGTTGGATCTTCATGCTTGCCAGTCCGCGAAATATTTATATAATGGCCAACATGGTGTGAAGTCGCAACCAATTCTTTTCTCTGAGCCGCTTGCAAGCGGAATCCATCTGGATAAAGGGGGGGCTGTCCATGCAGGAAGGCAATGACAGGGATTGTATCACCGTTTTGAGGGACCATGGTTTGCAAGTGACATATCAGCGCCTGGCGATCTATCAGGCCTTACTGGACTCGAAAGACCATCCGAGCGCCGAGGAGATCTACCAGCAGGTGCGCAGACGATTCCCGATGATTTCTCTGGGAACGGTATACAAGACTCTGGAGCGGTTCCATGAGGTGAAGCTCATCCAGAGGGTCAGTCCCATGACCGATGTAGCGCGTTATGAAGCCAAGACAACCGCGCATCACCACTTTATCTGTCTCGAATGTCAGACCATCGTGGACTTGGACGATCCCACCCTGGAAGAGAAGATCCAGGTACCCATCGACAACGGTTTCCAGGTCCTTCAGCGACAAGTCGTTGTACAGGGGCTTTGCCCCCATTGTCGAAAGGACTGAGTCTTAGCCCTGCCCGCTCGTGGCCTCTCGCTTCGTTCGAGGGAGAGGCTCTCACTTTTGTATCGATCGGTCCGGCATGCCACCCGTAATTCCTGTCTCCTGTTTGCCACGCTCAGCATTCCGCTTGGCTTTCCGCACGTTCGGCTCATGGTAACCTGTTGGATCGAATTGTATTTTTCTCACTTTCGTTCGCTGCGTTTGTGCTTGAATGTCGATTGGCGGATGTGCTAAGGGGTTCTTTTGGCGGGATGCACAGGAGCTCCATGATTTCAAATGGCCAGTTTGGAATCACGGGACGAAGCTCTCAGAAGCTCACATTAGGAAGGAGGAAATGCCGTGAATGTTGTTGTGCTACTCAAACAGACCCCGGATACAGAATCGGTCATTCGAATCGCAGGCGATGGCAAGTCGATCGCAACCGATGACCTGAAGTGGATCATCAATCCCTATGACGAATTCGCAGTGGAAGCGGCTCTTCGATTGAAGGAAAAGCACGGCGGAACAGTAACCATAGTGAGCTGGGGGCCCCAGCGTGTGGTGGAATCGGTGCGCACGGCACTGGCCATGGGTGCGGACACCGGTGTCCTGATCGACGATCCCGCTTTAGAAGGTGCGGACAGCCTCTCCGTTGCCAAAGCTCTGGCCGCTGCGGTGAAGGAGCTGAACGCCGATGTCGTCGTGTGCGGTTCCCGCGCCGTCGACTATGACCTGGGCCAACGAGGCGCCATGGTGGCGGAATTCCTCGGCTGGCCTCACCTGGCCTTGGCCGTGAGCATGGAATCCGACGGCAGCCACGTGGTGATCGAAAGGCCCATCGAAGGCGGCAAAGTGACGCTCGAAGCGGATCTGCCCGCTCTTGTCACCATGGGCGGCTCGCATGCCGTCTGGAATCCTCGTTACGCCTCACTCCCCGGTATCATGAAAGCCAAGAAGAAGCCACTCGCAACCAAGAAGCTCGCCGACCTGGGGCTCGACCCGGCCGACTGTTCGGCCCAGGCTGCCAAGATCCAGGTTACCGCCTTTGAAATGCCGCCCCAGCGCGCCGCGGGACGGATCATTGAGGGAGAGGATACGGCTGCCAAGGCGAGGGAGCTCGTTCGTGCGCTTCACGAAGAAGCCAAGGTCATGTAAGTGCGGGGATAAGGAGAACGAAGATGGCAAAATGCGTGTTGATCGTAGCCGAATTTCGTGGCGGAAATTTCCGCCGCGTGTCTTTTGAAGTCGCGAGCGAAGGCAAGCGGGTCGCCGATGCACTGGGAACGACGCTCTGCGCCGTCGCGGTGGGCTCGGGTGTGGCCGCCAAGGCCGCCGAGCTGGGCCGCTACGGAGTCAAGACGGTGTACGTTGCCGATGATCCCGCGCTCGAGTCTTACTTGGCCGAAGCCTATGTGCCCTTTGTTGCCGATGCGGTGAAGCAGTGCGATCCCGCCGCGGTCATTCTCCCGGCCTCGGTGGACGGCAAAGACCTCGGTGCCCGGTTGTCGGCCGCTCTGGGGGCTGCCCTGGCCCAGGACTGCACCCAAATCACCTGTGACGGGGGCAAGATCAAGGCCAAACGCCCGGTTTTCGCCGGCAAGTGCTTCGCCTGGTGTGAGTGGGCAGAAGGGGCGCTCCCGGTTATTTCCTGCCGACCGAACGTGATGGATTGCCTCCTTCCCAGCGAAGGGGATCAGGCCGAGGTGGTCAAGCTGAGCTTGCCGGTGCCTGCGCTGCGCTCCCGTGTGAAGGGAATCGACCTGGATACCTCCGGCAAGGTCGAGCTCACCGAGGCGGAAATCATCGTCTCCGGCGGTCGCGGCATGAAGGGGCCCGAAAATTATGCCATGCTTGAAGAGCTTGCCAAGATTCTCGGTGCGGCGGTGGGTGCTTCGCGCGCGGCCGTCGATTCCGGGTGGCGTCCCCATTCGGACCAGGTTGGCCAGACGGGCAAGGTGGTCAACCCGAACCTGTACATCGCGGCCGGGATTTCAGGGGCCATCCAGCACCTGGCCGGCATGGGATCCTCGAAGTTCATCGTGGCCATCAACAAGGACGGAGAGGCCCCCATCTTCAGCAAGGCGGATTTCGGCGTGGTGGAGGACCTGTTCAATTTCATCCCCGCTTTCACGGAAGAAGTGCGCAAGCTGAAGGCCACATGCTCTTAAAGGCCGTCAGAGCGTGACAGACGGTCTGCACCCGGGCGGCGAGCGATCGCCGTCCGGGAATCGTGGGGGAGCGCCCCCACACCCCGAGCTTCTCCTCCTGGACCCGATCAACCCCTACACGATTCTCGGAGCGTCGCATGGATCAACCCCGGTTGGATCATCAGGGCTTCCGCATCCCGAAGACTCTCGAATACCCCCCTGAGTGCCTTCCCAAGATTCTCGAAGCCAACGCCAAGCAATACGCGTCGCACGTCGCCACCGAGTTTTTTGGCGCCAAGATCCGCTATGGGGAGCTGTGGGACCAGATCCTGCGATGCGCGACCGTGCTGAGCGGCCTCGGGGTCGGGAGGGGAGCCAAGGTGGCCATCATGCTGCCCAACTGCCCCCAAACGATTATCGCGTACTACGCGACGATGTGGCTTGGCGGGATCGTGGTCATGACGAACCCGATGTACGTGGAGCGCGAGATCGAGCACCAATGGGAGGATTCGGAAGCGGAATTCCTCGTCGTGCTGGATCACCTGTTTCCCAAGGTCGAGCCGGTTCTCTCCCGGACGCGGATTCGAAAGGTCCTGGTGACGAGCCTGAAGGAGGCCCTCCCGTTTCCCTTGAGCTTGCTCTATCCGCTGAAAGCCCGCAAGGATAAGCTCTTCACCGCCGTTCCGTACGGCAAGGACGTCCTCAATCTCAAGCAGGCGTTGAAGCAGGCCACGCCGACGAGCGCGACGTGTCCCGCGGAGCTGGACGACATCGCGCTGCTCCAGTACACCGGTGGGACGACCGGACTGGCCAAGGGAGTCATGCTCACGCACCGGAACATCCTGGCGAACGTGGTCCAGCTGGTCGCGTGGATTCCCGATCTTCGCTGGGGTGAGGAGCGGATGCTGGCGATTCTTCCGTTCTTCCACGTCTTTGGCATGACGGTTGTCATGAATCTGGGCCTGTACATCGGAGCGGCCGTGATCCTCGTCCCGCGATTCGAAGTCAACCAGTTCCTGAAAACGCTCCAGAAGAGCAAGCCCACGATCTTCCCGGGCGTTCCGACCATCTATGTCGCGCTTGTGAATCATCCGCAGATCAAATCGTTTGAGCTCCACTCCATCCGCTATTGCATCACGGGCTCGGCCCCCATGCCGCTTGAGGTTCTCAAGACCTTCGAATCCCTTACGGGCGGCACCATCATCGAAGGCTACGGCCTCTCGGAGACGAGTCCCGTGACCCACGCCAACCCGCTCACCGGGGCGCGCAAGACGGGGTCGATCGGGATTCCACTGCCCGATACCGAAGCCAAGATCATGGACTTGGAATTTGGAGAGCGCGAATTGGGGCCGGGGGAAGCGGGGGAGCTGGTGGTGCGCGGTCCCCAAGTCATGAAGGGGTACTGGAAGAACCCGGAGGAGACGCAAAAGGTGGTGAAAGACGGCTGGCTCTTCACGGGGGATATCGCCGAGATGGACGCCGAGGGGTACGTGACCATCATCGATCGCAAGAAGGATTGCATCCTGGCCGGAGGATACAACGTCTATCCAAGAGAGATCGACGAGGTCCTCTATGAGCATCCGAAGGTCCTCGACGCCGTGTCGGTGGGTGTGCCCGATCCGTATCGGGGGGAGACGGTGAAGGCCTTTATCGTGGTCAAGCCAGGGGCGACGCTGACCGAGGAGGAAATGATCGAGTTCTGCAAGTCGCGCCTGGCGGCCTACAAGGTTCCGAAGCAGGTTGAGTTTCGTGATTCGCTCCCGAAGACGATCGTCGGCAAGGTGCTGCGCCGGCAGTTGCGGGAGGAAGTCCTGAAAGGCAAGAAGGAATCTTGAGTGGGCGGCCAGACATGCAAACCGCGGCTTTCTGGCGGGCGTCCCGCATGCTTCTGTTGCAAGAGGCCGCCCTGGACTTCTACCACTTCCAGAATCGAGGGTATCCCCGGGCGTCCGCCCGTGACTGGGTCGGAAACCGCTATGCGCTCGCGCAGATCGAGCGGGAGCTGCTCAACCGGGGCGTCTTCGCACAAAAGGTTGCCCTGAGCCGAAAGGCCAGCCGGCGCGGCGGGGCGGACTGGCTTGGCGCCTGTGTTGCCGTGGACGGGCACAATGTTCAGATCACCGTCGAAAGCGGCCTCCTCGGACGCCCCTTGATCAAGGCCAACGACGGGGCCTTGCGGGACTTGGCCGGTTTGTCCGCCCGGTTCCGAATGACGGAAGTCACCGCCATGGCCGTGGACCTGATCGTTCGCTTTTTCGAGCTGCATCGGCCGGTGCGGGTGCTGTTTTTCTTCGATGCGCCCATGAGCCGCAGCGGAGAGCTTGCAGCCCTCTACAGGGACCGGCTGAGGGCGACGGGATTGGCTGGCGAGGCGAGCGCGGTCCCGGTTCCCGAGCGCGAGCTGGCTGCATCGGGCTGCATTCTGGCCAGCAGCGACGGGGCCGTGATCGACGGGGCGCACGCTTGGCTCGATTTAGCCGCCTGCTGCCTCGACGGTTTCAAGCCCGTTGAACCGCTCGTGGATTTTTCCTCACTCATCCTGAGTCGCCTCGGGGGATCGGGTGACTCGCACGTTGCGATTCAGAGCGGCACGCGGATGCCCACGGATGAGCCCATGGATGGGCACGGATGAGATCCTGATTGGTACGGGGTTGAGGGGGGCCGTGGCTCAGCCCGTTCCAACCGCTGCCTTTCACCCGTTCATGCGCTCTCGCTGTTTGTGGGGGGACCTCACAAGACCGGTCGCAGACTTTCCAACAAGCTTCTTTACAGGCTGTAAAAAAACCTGACACCTCAGTGCCTTCCTTTACGCTTCAGCCATCTTCCCTGCACTAGAAATTCCGTTGTCATTCCTCAAACGAGCAGTGAGCCGTCGGGCGCACACGAGCTGGCATGACCATTGCCAATGGGTTGGGTCGTTTTGTGAAAGTGGGTCCATAGGCGGCCACGTTCGATGCTTCGCGATCTGGTGACGGAAGCGGAACATCCACGCGGCTGTTCCGGGATCCGTGGGTCCTGATTGTGTAAACGCTCACTCAATCGCGGCGCGCTGAAGGGAGGTACGGCGGGGCTGCATCGGGAGAGCGTTTACGGTGTTGCGGCGGTGGGTGATTGGACGAGGTGAATGACTGAAGGAGGTTGATTCAATGAGTGGTCCAAGGCAGGTGTTTGAATTCCTCAAAGCGGCTTCGGTGGCGCACGCGCAATGGGACATTGAGGTCTCCATGTCGATCATCAGGAACCGGAAGAAGCTGCTGGTTCTGCTTCTGATGTCGCTTCCCATCATCGCGGTCTCGTTCCTGGAAGCAGCGGACATGGTGGGAAGCAAGACGGCGTATGCCCCGGCTTTCTACACGACGACCATCTTCCTCGTATCCATGGCCGTTGGATTGGCTGCCGGCCTGATCACGGGCTGTATCGGGGCGGGCGGCGGCTTCATCATCACGCCGGCCCTCATGGCGGCTGGCGTGAAGGGCATTCTCGCGGTGGGTACCGACCTGTTTCACATCTTCGCCAAGGCCATCATGGGCACGACGGTTCACAAGAAGCTCGGGAACGTGTCCGTACCCCTGGCCATTGCCTTTCTCGTGGGCTCGGGCGGAGGCACATTCATCGGCGGCTACATTAACAAGGCGCTATACAACAAAGATCCTCTCCTGAGCGAGGCATTCATCAGCACGGTTTACGGTGTTCTATTGGGTTTCCTGGGATTCTATGCGTTGATCGATTACTTCAAGTCCAGCAAGGGCGGTGGTGGCGGAGATGCCCACGGGGGGCCGGCCACCGGTACGCCCGCACTGGCGACGAAGCTGCAGAATCTGAACATCCCCCCCATGGTCACGTTTGACGAAGACTTCGTTCCGGGCGGCAAGAAGCTCTCGGGCGTGATCATCGCCATGGGCGGCGTGGTGGTCGGCATCATGGCGGCCATCATGGGCGTCGGCGGCGGATTCATCACTTTCCCCATGTTCGTGTACATCTTTGGCGTTTCCTCCATGACGACGGTGGGAACCGACATTCTCCAGATCATCTTTACGGCGGGCCTTGCCGCCATCGGCCAGTACGCCATTTACGGCTACGTCTTCTACACGCTGGCCATGGGGATGCTGATCGGCTCGCTCCTCGGCATCCAGGTCGGCGCCCTCACGACGAAGGTGGTCAAAGGCATCCATATCCGTGGCTTTTATGCGGTCTCCATCATTGCCGGTTTCATCAATCGCGTGGCAACGCTCCCCAAGAAGTTTACCGAGCTTGAAGTGGTGAACTTTTCTCCGGCATTCGTGAACACGGTGGAAACCGTTGGCAACTACATCTTCTGGATCGTGGTGGCTATCTTCGGTGGTTGGATCTTCGCCAAGTTTTTTGGCAACGTGGGGCAATTGAGAGAGGAGGATTAAGCATGTTGGTACGACACAAAGGACCGTTTAACACCGGGATCTTGCTTGCCATATCGTTTTTCGGCGTGCTCATCCTGATCTTTTCTCCCGTATTCGGTGGTGGAAAGAACGGCTTGGAGTATTCGGACGATCTTTTCAATAAACTTTCCAAAGGCTCGTCCTATTTCATCCCCGACATCAGTAAGAAGGTCGAGAAGTACGCTGGAAAGGAAGTCTCGTTCACCGTCAAGACTGACAAGGCGGATGCGGCTGCCAAGGTATTCATGGCGATGGGAGCTCAGGTGGGCACGCCCCAGGGTGAAATCAAGGTTACCGCTGATCTTGGGAAGCTGCTCGCGGTAGTGCTGAAAGACGCAGATTCCATGTACCACAACAAAGGTGAGGAAATCGTTTCCAGGTACCCGGGGATGGAAGAAAAGCCGGTTGTGAAGCTTCAATGGGACATTCTCAATAAGTCTATCAAAGAGCTTCAGAAGCAGAAGATGATTGATGAAGCAAACATCATTAACGATGTGTTGAAAAAGGGCGTTGAGCCTGCGTACAACTATTACAAAATCCCGGCTGAAGACATTCTGGGCAAGGCTGGAACGGTGGTGGGATTGCTCGTTTTCTATGTCCTCTACACCATGTGGTGGGGGTATGCCATTTACTACCTGTTTGACGGCATTGGGCTGAGCATGAAGAAGGCCAAAGTTAAAAAAGAGGTGTAGGGAGGGACGCGAATGAAGATATTGGTGCCCGTAGACGGCTCCGTCTACTCGCTGGAAGCGGTCAAGGTAGCTCTGGACTTCGTACAAATGAAAGGGGCCGAAGTCTATGTCATCAGTGTGATTCCTTACATCGGGGGGATGGAAGAGCATGAGATCTCCCCCGCGCGTCGGGATCGCCACGTGGAAGCGTTTGGGAAGGTCGCCGATGACGCCGTGAAGAAAGCCTGTGAGGTTCTCTCGGGCGCCGGCGTCACCTGTGCCGGCAGCCAGTCCCTGCTTGCGCCGTCTTCCGTGCCCGACGCCATCATCGATTTTGCCGAGAAGGAAGGCATGGACTTGATCGTGATGGGAAGCCGCGGCATGAGTCCGTCAGCCCGCTTCAAGCTCGGGAGCGTGGCGTCGCAGGTGGCCAAGTACAGCCCTTGCTCGGTCCACCTCGTCAAAATGAAAGACGCGTGATGTGACGACTTTGCCGGCTCGATCCTGAGCGACGGCTCTCGAGGGCGAGGGGCCAGCCGCCCCTCGCCCTCGTCTTTTCTCCGGCCTTTCGGATTGCTTGCCGTGGCAACCTCCAGACCGACAGGACCTCCATGCTTGGCTCGTTCACCATCCTCGTAACCGACACGAATCGCCATGTGCGAGACCTTTTGCGGCGCGAGCTGACCTCGGAGGGCTATGATGTTTGGGTGGCGAGAGATGGAAAGGAGCTGGTGGCTTATTTGAGAGGAGAGGCTCCGCCGGACCTGGTCGTCCTGGACCCCGAGCTGCAGGATGCTGGAGGGCTCGCAGTTCAGAAACGACTGCGGGAAGGGGTGTGCTCGATCCCGGTGGTGATCCACGGCTATTCGAGTGAATACCCCGCGGGTGCTGTCCCGCTGACCACGGGAGCGGCTTTCGTGGAGAAAACCGAGAACACCGATGTTCTCAAGCGTGTAGTGAGAGATGTCCTGACGCAGCGCCATGGAAATCGCCCGCCTGGTGGTCCGCAGTATCGAGGGGCCGACAAAACGATTGATGAGGAGGAGTCTTGACTCTCGTTCGTTCGGCGTCTTCCGTTCACCCAAGTTTGTTGTTCTGTTCCACCTTTTGGAGTATTCTGACTTTCCCATTCGTGAGAGAGGGATCGAGTGCGACTCCGCGCTTTGGAGACTTATGGGCGATCAAATCTTGGCTCCAGGCCAGGTGGGTGGACGAATCAGGGGAGGCGAGTCTAGTGGATGCATTCCGTGTTCTGTTGGTTGACGATGAGGAAGAATTCCTGGAGACACTTGTCAAACGGCTCACCAAACGGAAGTTGACGGTTGCCGGAAGGAACAATGCTCAGGACGCCATCGCGTTCCTCAAGGAGAACCCTGTAGACGTGGTTGTCCTGGATGTCAAGATGCCCGGCATGGATGGTCTGGAGGCTCTGCGAGAGATCAAACGCTGCAACCCGATGGTCGAAGTGATCATGCTGACAGGGCACGCCAACATGGAAGTGGCCATCCAGGGAATGGAGCTCGGCGCCTTTGATTATCTCATGAAGCCCATGGACATCGACGAGCTGCTTTACAAGCTCCAGGACGCCTTCCAGAAGAAGCAGCTTCGGGAGCGGGGCGCCGAGCCGGCAACCCCGAAATCCTCCTCATAGCCAGGCTTGGCGCCGGATTGCCAGGGTTCTCTCCAGCCAGAGGCCTTCCCTGCCGCCTAGCAGGATTTTGTGTCTCCTCGTGAGGAAGTAAGAAACGAGGCTCAACGGACCCTCTTGATCGCCAGGATAACCCATGTCCAAGCTGCTCGACTTCTTCAAACGGTTTCGGAAGCACAAGGACGAGCTCTCCGCCGAGGCGGTCGAAGAGCTCAGGGCGGCGTTCAAGGCTCGCTACCACAACTTCAAGCTCCTTCTCGCCGCGAACAACAAGGCCTTGGAGATCATGTCCGAAATGGAGCAGGCCCTGCGCGGCAGCCGCCCGTTCGGCATGTCGTTCGTGCGGGCCAACTCTACCGCCGTCGGGGTCAACGTCTTTAGGATCATCAAGAACCTCGATGAGCTGGCTCCCAACAAATACGAAGCCCTATACGAGCGGTTCCGGCATATTCAGGAGCAGATCAATAGGGTTCTCTCCCAGCGCACGGCCCCCAAAGGGGAGCACCTCGTGCTGCCTTTCTCCAAAATCGACAAGAACCTGGCCGACCAAACGGGCAGCAAGATGGCCAACGTGGGGGAGGTCTACAACCATTTGAATCTGCGCGTCCCGCCGGGCTTCGTGATCACCGCCCAGGCCTACCGACGTTTTTTCGAGCACAACGACCTCCAGCATGAAATCGATCGCCGGCTGCAGTCCACGGAAGCGGAAAACCTGGATGAGCTCTATGCCTTGAGCGCCGACATCCAGCAGTTGATCATTCGCTCCAAGGTGCCGGACGACTTGCAGCAGGCCATCATGCAAGAATACGCGGAGCTGGAAAAGGCTCACGGTGAAGGGGTGAAGGTTTCCATGCGGAGCAGTGCCCTCGGGGAGGACGCCGCGGATACGTCCTTTGCGGGCCAGTACCGCTCGGAGCTGAACGTCAGCAGTGACTATCTGATCGAGTCCTATCGAGAGATCGTTGCGAGCAAATACAGTCTACAGGCGATCAGCTATCGCCAGAACCGCGGCATCCTGGATGAAGACATTTCCATGTGTGTGGGCTGCATGGTGATGGTGGATGCCGTGGCTGGTGGGGTGACTTACTCGCGCAATCCCCTGAACATCCGGGATGACTCGGTCATCATCAATTCCGTGTGGGGACTCCCGAAATCCGTTGTGGACGGCAGTGTGGCCCCGGACGAGTTCGTCGTGTCGCGTCAAGAGCCCTTAACGATTCGGGAGCGGCATGTGAAGCCGAAGCACCAGCGCTTTGTCTGTTATCCGGACGAAGGGGTGTGCCGCCTCGAGGAAACCGGTGATCGCAGCGACCTTCCTTCCCTGGACGACGAGCAAATCTTGGAGCTTTCTCGCATCGCCCTGCGGCTTGAAGATTATTACGGCACCCCCCAGGACGTCGAGTGGGCCATTGCCCAGAGCGGGGACATCTACATTTTGCAGTGCCGACCCCTCAAGCAAATGGACGCAGCGAGCAAACGACAGCAGGCGAAAGGAGTCGAGATCGCACCCGATGCCGTGCTGATGAAGGGAGGCTCGACTGCCAGCTCGGGGGTTGCCGTGGGATCCGTTTTTGTGGTCCGCAAGAACAGCGATGCCTTGTCATTCCCGGCGGGAGGTGTTCTTGTGACGGCCCAGGCGCTTCCCCGCTGGGCTGCGCTGCTGAGTCGCGCGTCCGCGGTGATCACGGAGCAGGGGAGTGTGGCGGGACATTTGGCCAATGTGGCTCGGGAGTTCAGCGTGCCGGCTCTGTTCGGCCTCGAGGGTGCGACCGAGCTGCTTCCGCAGGGGGCGGAAGTGACGGTGGACGCTGATGGGCGTTGCGTTTATCGGGGTCGGATCGAAGAGCTTCTTGCTCAGACCGAGCCCAGGAAGAACCTCATGGAGGGGAGCCCGGTTTACGAAGTCCTGAAGGAAGTGTCTCAATACATTATTCCTCTCTACTTGCTGGATCCCGATTCAACCGATTTTCGGCCCATGAACTGCCGAACCTTCCACGACATCACCCGCTTTTGCCACGAAAAGTCGGTGAAGGAGATGTTCAACTTCGGTAAGGAGCACCATTTTTCGGAGCGAGCCAGCAAGCAGCTCTGGTGCGACGTTCCGATGCAGTGGTGGTTTATCAACCTGGATGACGGGTTCAAGGGCGATGTTCCCGGCAAATTCGTTAAGTTGGACAACATCGTTTCGATTCCCGTTCTGGCGCTTTGGGAAGGAATCAATGCCATCCCGTGGGAAGGGCCTCCGCCGGTCGACACGCGCGGCTTCATGTCCGTGCTTCTTGAGGCCAGTGCCAACCCGGCCTTGGATCCGTCCATGCCGTCGCATTACACCAATCGCAACTACTTCATGATCTCGAAAAATTTCTGCAGCTTGAGCTCCCGCTTCGGCTTCCATTTCTCGACGATTGAAACCCTGGTGGGCGACAGGCCGAGCGAGAACTATATCAGCTTCCAGTTCAAAGGCGGTGCGGCAGACTACAATCGGCGCCTCAGGCGAGCCCAGTTCGTGGGGAGCATTTTGGAGGAGCTCGGTTTCCGGGTTGAAATCAAGGAGGACGGAGTCTTCGCCCGCCTCGAGGGGTATGACGAAGCCTTCATGAAAGAAAAGCTGCGCATTCTCGGCTACCTGCTCATGCACACACGTCAGCTCGACATGATCATGGGTAACGAGTCGGCTTACAACCATCATCGGTGCAAGATGCTCGCGGATATCGGATCCATTCTGGAGCGCACGATCCCTCGTGGAAACGAGTGCCATGCGAGTTGAGAGGCAATACATCTCCGTTAAGCTTGGGGAAGGGCAGCCGGTGGAAAGCAATCGCGAGCTGTCCATTCTGATGGAGCTCAGCAATTTTCTCTCCCTCTCCCTTCATCCGGCGGACGTCCTTCGGGGGGTTCTCACGAAGGTGCTGCATTGGTTCGGCTTGGACGCCGGCCGGATCTACCTGTTGGACGATTCGGGAGAATTCCTCGATCTTGTCGCCTGCGAAGGTGTGGAAACCGGCGGCCTGGAGCGCGTCAAGATCTCCGAGGGATTCACGGGCAAGGCCGCTCGGACCGGCTCCTTCATCGCCCAGCACGTCACGGATCTGGATGATTCGGCACGGGCCACGTTCCTGACGAGCAAGGGGCTTCGAATCATTCTTTGCGTTCCGCTCATTGCCATGGGAGAGGTGCTCGGGGTGATGAACCTCGCGAGCCGCCGGGAGATCGAGCTGGATAGCCGCACCATGGACCTGCTGATCGTGATCGGCAATCAGCTGGCCGTTGCGGTCAACAACGCTCGTCTGTATGAAGCCCTGAGGGAGAAGGCGGCCGAGCTGACACGTCAGAAGGAAGCCATCGAATTCTTCGCTTATTCGGTCAGCCACGACCTCAAAAGTCCGGCCATCGGCATCCATGGCCTGACCCGCAGACTCAAGAAGGGATATGCCAGCTGCCTGAACGACAAAGGGCGTCAATATTGCGATCAGATCCTCAAAGGGGCCGAGCAGGTGGTCCGGCTCGTTGATCGCATCAACGCCTACATCATGGCCAAAGAAGCGAGGATGCGGTTGGAAGACGTCCGGATGAAGGAAGTGCTCGAAACCATCCGCAACGAATTTGCGGATGCGTTGACCCTGAGAAGGGTCCGGTGGGAGGAGCCCGAGGCGCTGCCTGTCATCGTGGGCGACAAAATCCTCTTGATGCGCATTTTTCGCAACTTGGTCGACAACGCCTTGAAATACGGGGGAATGGGGCTCACGCGCATTCGCATCGTGTACTTGGATGAGGCGGACCGTCACGTCTTCTCGGTGAGCGACGATGGGGTTAGCCTGTCGGTTGAGGATCCGGAGCGCCTGTTCCAATTATTCCGCCGCGCCGAGACCTCCAAAGGTGTTGAAGGAACCGGTCTTGGCCTGGCGACGGTGAAGGAGATTGCGGAGCGTCATCAGGGAGCGGTCTGGCTGGATCCGAAAGGCGAGAAGGGGACCACGTTCTGCGTCTCCATCTCCAAGAAGCTCAAGAAGGTGAGGTGAGTCGATCCGTTGTGTCGGCCTGTGACTGGGGCCGTGGGCTCCCTTAGCACGCCGTCACCCCTTAAGCTGCCCGTCATCACGGTGAACGTCATCGCGGCAATCTCTTCGGAGTAGATCGCCTCGCTTCAGTCACACCCCATTCTGCACTGCATTCCAGGACTTGTCCGATGGGTGATCGGGAAGACGCTGCAGGAGCTGGATCCCATGACCATTCACAATCTGGATAGAATCTTTCGACCCGCCGCGGTTGCGGTCGTCGGGGCAAGCGAAAAGCAGGGGAGCATAGGCCGTGCCTTGATGGAGAACATGGTAACGGCCGGCTACAAAGGAGCGCTTTATCCGGTCAATCCCCGCTATCGGGAGCTGTTCGGGCTCAGGAGCTTTGAGTCGCTGGGGGCCGTGGACGGTCCCGTCGACCTGGCGGTCATCGCCATTCCCATCACGAGCGTTCCCGAGGCGATCGAGGAATGCGCGGACGCATCTGTCGGCGGTGCGGTCATTATTTCCGCAGGGGGGAAGGAAACGGGAGAAAAGGGTCGCGAGATGGAGCACCGGATCCTGGAGGCGGCGCGGAAAGGGAATGTGCGACTCATCGGGCCCAATTGCCTGGGGATCGTCGCCGCTGAATCCGGCCTGAATGCGAGCTTCGCTCATCACATGCCCCTGCCCGGGAAGCTCGCCTTCGTTTCTCAGAGCGGAGCCATCTGCACCGCCATTTTGGATGTTTCGATCAAGGAGAAGATCGGCTTCAGGTACTTCGTGAGTGTGGGAAGTATGCTCGACGTCGACTTTGGCGACCTTTTGAACTATCTGGGGCAGGATCCCGAGGTGAGCAGCATTGTGCTCTACGTGGAGAGTCTCACCTCGTTTCGCAAGTTCATGAGCGCGGCGCGTGCCGTTTCCCGGATCAAGCCCATCGTCGTGCTCAAATCGGGACGGTCTCCCGCCGGCGCCAAGGCGGCGGCGTCCCACACGGGGGCGCTCGCAGGCTCCGACGAAGTCTACGACACGGCGTTTCGCCGGGCCGGCATCCTTCGCGTGCAGACCATCGAGGAGCTTTTTGACTGCGCGGAGCTCATGGCGAAGCAGCCCCGCCCCGCAGGACCCGGGCTCGCGATCATCACGAATTCAGGGGGGCCAGGGGTCATGGCGGCGGATGCCCTAGCGAGCTTTGGGATGGACCCGGCGCCCCTGAGCGATACGACTCTGTCGCGTCTGAATGAGGTCCTGCCTCCGTTTTGGAGCCATGGGAACCCGATCGATATCCTCGGAGACGCCTCTGCCGAGCGGTATTACCGAGCGGTGGAAATCTGTGTGGACGCCCCGGAGGTCAACGCGCTTCTGATCATGATGTGCCCTCAGGCCTTGAGCGATCCCACGGCCGTGGCCGAGACCCTGGTGAGTCTGTTCCGCAAGAGGCGCCTTTCGATCTTCACCGTCTGGCTCGGGGCGTCGGATGTGGAGAGAGGGCGCGAGATCTTTAACAATGCCGGAATTCCCACCTACGAGACGCCGGAGCGGGCGATCGGGGCCTTCATGAGCATGGTGACCTACACGCGCAACCTGGAACTGCTCCAGCAGGCGCCCCCCAAGCTGCCCCGCGACCTCACATTCGACCATGAGGCGGCCCGGCAGCTCGTCGATGCCGCTCGGGCAGGCCGACACGCAATCCTCACCGAGGTTGAATCCAAAGCCTTGCTCAGGTATTACGGGATCCCCGTGAATCCGACGGAAGTGGCCGGCTCGGCTGAGGAAGCCGTGGCCTCGGCGAATCGGGTCGGGTATCCTGTCGTGATGAAGATCCATTCCCGAGCGATCACCCACAAGTCGGAAGCGCAGGGGGTGGTTCTGGACTTGCGGGATGACGAGGCCGTGCGCCGCTCCTTCGCACAAGTTGTGGAAAGGGCCGCGGCTTACAAGCCCGACGCGGATCTCCTCGGAGTCACCATTCAGCCCATGCTTGCGCGTCCGGACTTCGAGCTGATCCTGGGGGCGAAGAAGGACCCGGACTTTGGGCCGGTGCTCCTCTTCGGCATGGGCGGCATCCTGACGGAAATTCTGAAAGACAGAGCCATTGCGCTTCCCCCGCTGAATCGGCTGCTGGCGAGGCGGCTGATGGAAGAAACCCGGGTCTTCCGGCTGCTCAAGGGATACCGCAATCGTCCGCCGGCCAACCTGGTCCTTCTCGAAGAAATTCTCATCCGGCTGGCCCAGTTGGTGATCGACTTCCCGGAGATCACGGAGCTCGACATCAATCCGCTCATCACGGTCGGAGACGGCGCCTGTGCTCTGGACGCCCGGGTTTTGCTGACGCTGTCTCCCGCATCGTCGC
>CAZIEW010000050.1:0-11633 GCA_964538515.1 uncultured Syntrophobacteraceae bacterium | reverse complement strand
GTCGGGGCGGCCTTGCTTGAAAAGTGCATCGACATTGCTCGGGAACGGGGGATCCGCACCCTCTGGGGGAAGGTCCTCGCGGAGAATACGACCATGCTTGAGCTTGGGAGAAGGTTGGGCTTCAAGGTCAATCGCGATCCCGAGACCGGGCAGTTCGAATTGAGAATCCAGCTGTGAGCCTGGGGATTTTCTCGGGTGCGCATCGCAAAGAGAGGGGAAAAGATGGGAACGCTGAGCCGGAAGAGACTGCTTGTCGCTGTTGATGGGTCGGAAGCCGCTCTGGAGACCGTGCGGTACGTGGGAAGGAGTCTGCCAGGGGACTGCTTGGAAGTCGTCCTCTTTCACGTCATGACAAGGATTCCGGAATCGTTCTGGGACCTCGAAAAGGAGCCCGCTTTTCAGTACCGCATTGCGAATATCGAAGCATGGGAAAAGCAGCAGGAAAACCTCATCGAAGGGTTCATGAGGGAAGCCAAGCGCGCCCTCCTCGATGCCGGAGTGCCGGAAGATGCCATTGTGGTCAACGTGCAGGCGCGTAAGGAGGGGATTGCGAGAGACATCATCGCCGAATCGTACAACAACTACGACGCGGTGGTGGTCGGGCGCCACGGGCTGAGTCAGCTCAAGGATCTGGTACTCGGCAGCGTGGCCGATAAGCTGGTTGGGAAGCTCACTCATGTGCCCGTCTGGGTGGTTGCGGGAGTCGGGTGTGCGCGCAGGGTGCTCATTCCGATCGATGCTTCCGAAGGGGCTCTCCAGGCTGTTCGTTATGTAGGCAGGATGCTGCAAGGCTCCCAAGGGGTCAATGTCACCCTGTTTCACGCCATGCGCGGGCTGGATGTCTTCATGCAAGGGTTTGGGGAGTCCTTCGTCCTCTCTCACGACAGAGACTGGCTTGCAAGGGTAGACCAGGAGCTGGTGGAGGCGGAAAAGGAGATGGAGCAGTCCTTCGACCGGGCTCGCCGGGTGCTCGTGGAAGCCGGGCTGGACGAGGATCGCGTGGCGGCCAAAATAGTGAAAGGGGTGAGCAGTCGTGCCGGCGCCATCATCCAGGAAGCTCGTGACGGTGGTTATGAGACGATCGTTGTGGGGCGGCGGGGTCTTTCACGAATCCAGGAGTTCTTCATGGGGCGGGTAAGCAGCAAAGTCATCCAGATGGCGAAGGGTCTTACCGTTTGGGTGGTCAGTTGAGCGGTGTGCGGGTACGTTTCAGCTGCCCCATCCTCCAAATGCAATGCCGTCTTGTGAGTGCCGTCAGTGGGACTCCATGGGCTCCCGGCGGCACCTCCCTCCGAGCCCATCTGGAAACTCGATAGGGGGACCGCTCGACCCGGTGGCAGAGCCGTGATTTGCAAGGCGCGTTCTTCGACTGACGATGTAGTACAGCACCATAGTCCCTCGTCGAAATCTCTTCAGCCGTGGTGCAGGGAGCGCGAGCCCGGTCAGGAAAGAAGACGTCCGCCTCGGGTTGCAGCGGCCTGACTTGACGATTTCTCAAACAGGCTCTTACGGGATATCCAGCTGGACTTTGATGGCCTGCTCTACTTTGTGCATGTCATCCTTGCTAAGAATGCCTGCTCGCCGGAATAGTCTCTCCTTGCTCACAGTCGCCGGCTGATCTGCCATAGCTTTGCTCTCTTTACCCTCAAGGATGACTACCGCCTCGCTTGGGTAGAGGCGTTCGGTGTTGCCGGTCAAAGGAACAACCTGAGCTCGATTGAGAAACTTGTTTGATGCGTCATTGCTCACAACCACGGCAGGCCGTTTCGTTCTCATTTCACCGCCGATCGAAGGATCGAAGTTAACCCACCACACTTCAGACCGTTTCATGAGCAACATCCTTAAATGTGACTTCAGCCCACTCCAGGGCCTCCTTTTCCCTTTCTTTGTCTCTTGCCATCTCGGCGTAGGCTGATTCCAGCTTGGGACGCACGACGTGCGGGCGGACCAATTCTTGGATAAACCGACTTATCTTACGGGGGCCAATCACTCTCTGCAGCCCTTCATAAACCTCTTCATCGATGGTTATGGTCAGCTTCTTCTGCATATCACACCTCCTCGCACGTGTATTCGACGTGTAGGAGCCGGGTGCGTCAACCGTCGATCAGACCGTTCAACACTCCAAAGATCAAAGCGACGTCCGCATTCCTCGCCTTGTAGTGCCTGGGCTCATTCCGCGATCGTGTCGTCGACCGTGTTGCTCCGTGATCCATATTGAAATGTTTCCATTTGACACTTTCTGGAACTGGCATTAGCATGGAGCCCTCGATGCCGTCGAGGGGGTGTGCGGCCAAGAGCGACATTCGAGAGGGTCTCCTGCTGTCCAGGAGCGTTCGGTTCGAAACAAGGGAGAAGTTTGGAGCATGCTTTCGCAGGGTCCCTTAAAGGTGGACGGGCTCTTTGACGCCCCGGTCTCTTTCCCGGGCTTGCTGGACTCGATCCCCCTCGGGGTGGCGGTGGTCGACGCGGGCGGGCGCGTCGTGTTCATCAATCGTTTTCTCGAGGGATTGACCGGGTTTGAGTGCAAGGACGTGATCGGCATTCCCTGTGTGTTTGTCCTGCGAAGCAACGTTTGCATCGAGAGCTGTCCGGTGCGGACCAAGAGGCCCATTTCGGAGCCTCTCGTCGTGGAGGGGGACATCATCAATCGGGAGCGTCAGAAGATTCCCGTGCGCATTACGTTTGCTCCCATTCTCGACCTGGACGGAAAGGCCGTGGGCACCCTGGAGGCCGTCCAGGACATTCGCGTGATCAATCGCCTCAACGGCAAGAGTGGTCCCCCCTTCGGGTTTGGGCAGATCATTGGGCGCAGCCCTCAAATGGAGCGCATTTACGAGGTGCTCCCCGTCATCGCGCAGTCGGACTCTTCGGTGCTTCTCACCGGCGAGACGGGGTCGGGTAAGGATTTTGTGGCCGAGCTCATCCATCAGGCCTCACCTCGCGCCAAGGACCCCTTCATCAAGGTCAACTGTGGGGCGCTCCCGGAAACGTTGCTGGAGTCGGAGCTGTTCGGACATCAGAAGGGGGCGTTTACTGGAGCGATTGAAAACAAGCCGGGCCGGTTTCGTCTGGCTCACAATGGAACGCTCTACCTGACGGAGATTGGGGACCTGCCGCTTTCGCTGCAAGTCAAGCTGCTGACTTTCCTGGATGATAGAGTGGTCTTCCCTCTCGGCAGCACCAAAGGATTCCATGTGGATGTGCGGGTTATCGCGGCGACGCACCGCAATCTGGAGCAAATGGTGCGGGAAGGGCGGTTCCGGGAGGATCTGCTGTTCCGGCTGAACGTCGTCCGGCTCCGGTTGCCGCCCCTTCGTGAGCGTGGGGACGACGTCCAGCTCCTGCTGAACCGTTTTCTTCAGGACTATGCCGCGAAGCTGCGAAAGCCCATCAAGGGGTTCTCGGCGAAGGCGCTGCGCATTCTGCTGGATTATTCATATCCCGGCAACGTTCGGGAGCTTCGCAACATCGTCGAGTACGGCCTCACCATCTGTCAGGAAGATCAAATCCAGCCTCAACATTTGCCCGCTTACCTGACGGACCCGAAGGCGCGAGAGGTTGAAGTCGCAGGGGCCGAGTCAGCGGAGCCGACGGTAACCCTGGCCCCCCATGCAAGTGGGGACGACGGCATGGACTGGTCGGCGCTGGAGCGCAAGATGATCTTGGAGGCGATGCTGAAGGCCAAAGGGCGCCGAGGCAAGGCAGCCGCGATTCTGGGGTGGGGCCGAAGCACGCTTTGGAGGAAAATGAAGCAGTATGGGATCGACGAGTGACAGGGCTCGGCAATCCTGAAACAGACTGATACGAAGCAGGTGCTCCGGTGGGAAACAAGACTCTGATTTGCCTGTATGGGGACGACATTGCTCCTCGGTTCGATCTGACGACGGAAGTCCTGATCGTGTCCTTCGGGGCTGACGGTGGGATCGAGGAGGAGCGAAACCTGGTCTTGCCCCAGGCTTCGCCCGAGAAGCTGTGCCACATGATCCTGACGGAGGATGTGAAGACCGTTGTCTGTGGGGGGATCGAGGAGGAGTACTACCAATACCTGACATGGAAGCGCGTGCGTGTTCTGGATTCCGTCATTGGGCCTCACGGCCGTGTGCTCGAGCGATTGGCCTCGGGGGCGTTGACGGCTGGTGAGATCCTCTGGAAGCCGCGGTAGGGATGGATCATGACCTGGCGAGACCGATTTTCGCTTCAGTCCCTGTTTAATTTTCCTGAGGAGGGCTCGACGCAGAAGCGCTATAGCCTCCTGCGGCGCAACATGATCATTCTGATGATCCTGGTGACGATCGTGCCGCTCTTCTTCATGGCGCTCCTCAACTACTACCAGTACCAGACGACCCTCCGCGATGAGATTGTCAATCCCATGCGGGTGCTCGTGAACAAGACGAAGCACTCCTTCGAGCTTTTTCTTGCCGAGCGCCTCTCCGCCGTGAGCTTTGTCGCATCCGCCTATTCCTACGAGAAGCTGTCCAATGAAGCCGAGCTCAACCGCATCTTCCGGGTCATGAAGCGGGAATTCGGGGGCTTTGTGGACCTCGGTCTGATCGACGAGCTCGGAGTGCAGGTGAGCTATGTCGGTCCTTACGATCTCAAAGGGAAGAACTATTCCGAGCAAAGCTGGCTTCATGAGACCCAGGTGCGCGGCGGTTACGTGAGCGACGTTTTCATGGGATTTCGGGGGTTTCCACACCTGGTCATGGCCGTCTTGAACAATTCGGAGTCCTTGAAAGGGTGGGTCCTGCGTGCGACCGTCGATACCGATCGCTTTCAAGACCTGATTACTTCCATGGGGCTCGATCCCAAGACGGATGCCTTTCTCATCAACAAGAGCGGTGTCTTCCAGACGCCCTCCAAGTGGTACGGCGGCGTTCTGGAGCGATTCCCCTTCGACCTTCCTCCCCCGAGCTACGAAGCCAATGTCGTGGAAGTCAAGGATCCAGCCGGCCGTGATTTGTTTATGGCCTACAACTATTTCGCCCATGCGCCCTATATCCTGGTCGTGGTGAAGCCCCGCGGGGAGGTGCTGCGCTCCTGGTACACTCTCAAGAGCGAGCTCTTCTTCCTGTTCCTCGTCAGCGTGGCGATCATTTTCTTGGTTGTGTTCAAGCTCACGGATCTCATGGTTCATCGGATGCAGGAATGCGACGAGCGGCGGGAGGTTGCCTTTCGGGAGGTTGAGCACACGCATAAGCTTTCCTCCATCGGGCGGCTGGCAGCCGGGGTGGCTCATGAGATCAACAACCCCATGGCTATCATCAACGAGAAAGCCGGTCTCATGAAAGACCTCATCGAATTCAAGCCGGACTTTCCCGATAAAGAGAAGTTTCTCGGTCTGGTGGGGGCGGTGCTCCAGTCCGTACACCGCTGCCGGTCCATCACCCACCGTCTCCTGGGATTTGCGCGCCGCATGGAAGTGCAGGTCGAGGTCCTGGACTTGAATGAAGTGATTCGAGAGACAGCAGCTTTTCTTGAAAAGGAGGCCCTCTACCGCAAAGTTCAGATCAAGCTCGAGCTCGATTCCACCCTCCCAAGAATAGCCTCCGACCGTGGTCAACTGCAGCAGGTTTTCCTGAACATCCTCAACAATGCCCTGGCCGCGGTAGCAGACGGAGGACAGATCACGGTCGTGTCCAGACCGGTCGACGACGACACGAATGAGGTCACCATTCAGGACAACGGCTGCGGGATGCCGGAAGCCGTCTTGCAGCACATTTTCGAGCCGTTTTTCACCACGAAAAAAGGAACCGGGACGGGTTTGGGACTTCCGATCACCTACGGGATCGTGAAGAAACTGGGTGGTAACATCGAGGTGCAGAGCGAGGAAGGCGTGGGAACGACCTTCACGATAACCCTGCCTCTGCGGGCCAGCGAAGAATCAGGGGGGTAGCGGGATGGAAAACTGGAAGGTGCTGCTGGTGGACGACGAGCAGGAATTTGTGTCCACGCTCGCCGAGCGCTTGGGTCTCCGAGGAATCGACGCGGCCGTCGCGTCGGACGGGGAAGAGGCCTTGCGCATGGTGGACGACATACGTCCCCAAGTCGTCGTTCTGGATCTGATGATGCCGGGGATGAGCGGCGTCGAGGTTCTCCAGCAGATCAAGAGCCTGTACCCGGAGACCCGCGTCCTGCTGCTGACGGGGCATGGGTCGACGCGGGAGGGGATCGAGGGGATGCGGCTGGGAGCGGACGACTACTTGATGAAGCCGATCAACATCGACGAGCTGATTGACAAGATGAAGAAGGCAATGAGAGGGGAGTAGCGAATGCCCGACGGTGGGCAGGGCAACAACCTGTAACCTTTAACCCAAAAGGAATCTGGGAAGGAACGGCAGCATGATTCGGATTGTGTTTCCTTTTTTGGCCTGGGTCAAAGAGCTCAACGCCACGACACTGCGGATGGACTTCATTTCGGGCTTGACCGTTGCGTTGATCCTGGTCCCTCAGTCCATGGCCTACGCGCAGCTTGCCGGCATGCCGGTCCAGTACGGGCTCTATGCGTCGCTTCTGCCGCCGATGCTCGCGGCACTCTTCGGCTCCAGTCGGCAGTTGGCGACGGGTCCCGTGGCCATCGTGTCTCTGATGACATCGGCGGCTCTTGGACCGATGGCGACGACGGGGAGTGAGGCGTTCATCGGCTATGCCATCCTGCTGGCCTTGATCGTCGGTCTGTTTCAGCTGACCCTCGGCGTGCTGCGGTTGGGGCTGGTCGTGAATTTTCTTTCGCATCCGGTCGTGAATGGTTTCACCAATGCCGGTGCGCTGATCATCGCCACCTCCCAGCTTTCCAAGATGTTCAACGTGTATGTGGACGAGGCGGAGCACCACTACGAGACCGTCTACCGGGTCATCAAGGCCGCCATTCAGTACACCCACTGGCCGACCTTCGCACTCGGGGCGCTTGCCTTTGCGCTCATGTACGGCCTGCGGCGGATCGACCGACGGATCCCTTACGTGCTGGTGGCCGTAGTGGTGACCACGCTCATCTCCTGGGCCACCGGTTATGAAAAGAACACGAAAGCGCCTCTTCAGGCAGTCATGTCGCAGGAGGTGCAGCGCCTCGTGCAGGAATTCAACGCGGCGGTCAAAGAGATCGACCGGCTGGGAAACGAGAGGGCCTCTCTCGCGCCCAAGATCAGCGAAGCTGAGGCCAGCCACGGACGCTTTTCCACCGAGGTTCTGGATCTCAAGCACCAAACGCTCATCATGAGCACCAAGATGGGTCAACTCAAGGAGGAGAGCAGCAGGCTTCGGACGGCCCTGAGGGAATACATGTTTGCAGGCGTCCAGGAGGGCGAAGGGAAGCTGGTCTTTTATCCTCAGAAGGAGGTTCCCCAGGGAAAGACCACGGACGGTCGTGTCTGGCGCCTCCGCCTTGGCAACACGCCCGTCGATGAGAATGCGCTCGCCATGATGGGGGGCGGCTCCGTTGTCGGCGTCGTGCCCAAGGGACTTCCGGCAATGAGCTTTCCTCAGGTCGATCTCAAAGTCATGGCCTCACTCCTGCCCATTGCGGCGATCATCTCCTTGCTCGGCTTCATGGAAGCCATCTCCATCGCCAAGGCT
The DNA here is from genome assembly GCA_964538515.1 of uncultured Syntrophobacteraceae bacterium. Lineage (GTDB taxonomy): Bacteria > Desulfobacterota > Syntrophobacteria > Syntrophobacterales > Syntrophobacteraceae > CALBZH01. The sequence goes on along the minus strand of CAZIEW010000050.1, from coordinate 4,064 downwards.
ATGGCCGCCAAGACGGGGCAGCGTCTGGATCCCAACCAGGAATTGATCGGACAGGGGATTGCAAACATCCTCGGTGCCTTTGGGAAGGCCTTTCCCGTTTCCGGCTCGTTTTCGCGGTCCGCCGTCAACCTCCAGTCGGGGGCCGTGACGGGCCTTTCGAGCGTTTTCACCAGCCTCACGGTCGGCCTTGTTCTGCTCTTCCTGACGCCGCTGCTGTACCACCTACCCCAGTCCGTTCTGGCGGCCGTCATCATGATGGCCGTTATCGGGCTTCTGAACGTGTCCGGCTTCATCCATGCCTGGAAAGCCCAGTGGTATGACGGAGTGTTTTCGGTGATCACCTTTGTGATGACCCTGGTCTTTGCACCCCACTTGGACAAGGGAATCATGATCGGTGTGCTGCTGTCCCTCGGGATGTTCCTCTACAAGAGCATGCGCCCCAAAGTGACGACGTTGGCCATGTACCCGGATCAGTCCTACCAGAGCGCCAGGGATTTCGGTCTCAAGGAGTGCAGGCACATCGCCCTGCTGCGCTTTGACGGCCAGCTCTTTTATGCCAACGCGGGATTCCTGGAAGACCAGATCAACAACATCATCATGTCGATGCCGGAGCTCAAGCATTTCCTCATTGTGTCCAACGGAATCAACGACATGGATGCGTCCGGCGAGGAAATGCTCTCCCTGATCGTCGACCGGGTCAGAAGCGCCGGCTACGACATCTCCTTTTGCGGCGTCAATGAAAACGTGCTATCGGTCATGAAGCGCACCCACCTGTTGGAGAAGATCGGTGAAGAGAACATCTTTCCGACGACTCAGAAAGCGGTCGAAGTCATCCATGGCCGGGCGCACACCCAATGTGGGGAAGGGGTATGCCCGCTGCTGTCCGTTTGCTTCATCAAGTCCTGAAACCGTTCTCCTCCGATGCTCGAAAGGCTTAGCGAAGCGGTGAGACCGGGGGGGGACCAGTAATGCGAAGGGAAAAGCCATGTCTGTAGTCGCCATCTTTAGCGGGTCGTATTGCCACGGCGTGGAAGTCGCCTCAAAGACTGTGGAGGCGTTGGGGTACCGATTGGTCGATGATGGGGCGCTGATCGCGCAAGCCGCCGAACGCTTCCAGTTGGAGGCCGAGAAGCTTCACCGTGCGATGACGGCGAAGCCCTCCGTCTTCAATAAATTCACGCATGAAAAAGAGCGGGCCCTGGCCTGTCTCAAAGCGACGCTTGCAGATGCTCTGAAAGAGGACAACCTGGTGATTCACGGGTTCGCGTCGCATCTGATTCCCCGGGAAATCGGCCATGTGCTGAAAACGTGTCTCATTGGCGATGTGAAGTACCGGCTAGCGCAACTGGGCAAGCAGGAAGGGGTCGGCGAGAAAGAGGCCCTGAAACGACTGCAGCGACACGATGAGGCCTGCCTGCTCTGGGTGGATCACCTGTTCGGGGCCAAGGACCCTTGGGCTGCCGAGCTCTATGACCTGCTCATTCCCATGGGGAAGGTGACCGTGGACGAGGCCGTTTCCCTGATTCGGGAGAACGTCGCCAAGGGGGTGCTGCAGAGGTCGACAGCCTCGCAGGCGGCGGTGGAGGACTTTGTCCTCGCGTCGCAGGTCGAGCTCAAGCTCGCCAAGGAAGGACACAATGTGGCGGTCTCCGTAACCGCGGGAAATGTTCAGATCCGCATCAACAAGCACGTCCTGATGCTTTCGAGCTTGGAAGAGGACCTCAGGCGGATCGCCATGACCGTTCCCGGCGTCAAATCCGTGGAGACCAAGGTTGGTGCCGGGTACTACCAGACGGATATTTACCGCAAGTACGACTTTGACCTCCCCAAGCCCTCCAAAGTCCTTCTGGTGGACGATGAGCGGGAGTTCGCTCAAACACTGTCCGAGCGTCTTCAGATGCGTGAATACGGCTCCGCCGTCGTTTATGACGGGGCTGAGGCGCTGTCTCTCGTGGCCGAAGACGAGCCCGAGGTGATGGTCTTAGACCTCAAGATGCCGGGAGTGGACGGTCTTGAGGTGCTTCGACGCGTCAAACAGGAGCATCCGAATGTCGAGGTCATTGTCCTCACCGGACACGGCTCCAAAGAGATCGAAAAAGAGTGCATGGAGCTCGGGGCCTGCGCGTACCTCGAAAAGCCCGTGGATATGGATACGCTGACCCAAAAAATGCAGGAAGCCTACAAAAGACTCAAAGATCGCAAGGGAGAGTAGGGACGGGGAGGGGAAGACGGGGAGAGCTGGGAGATAGGGAGGCACCCACATCGTCTTCCCGTCTCACATAGGAAAGGGAACCCGATGCATTCAAAAGAGCTCATCTTCTTCGGTCGGATTGCGGCCAGCTTCACACACGAATTGAAGAACGTCCTGGCCATCGTGAAGGAGACATCCGGCTTGATGGAAGATATTCTTTCCATAACGCGTGAGGAAACCTTTCCTCACAAGGAGCGGTTTTCCCGGGCAGTGGCCACCATGCTGGCTCAGGTCGGACGCGGCGTCGAGCTCGCCACGCGGATGAATCGGTTCGCCCACGCCCCGGATCATGCCGTTGCCTCGGTGGAGCTCAACGAAACCGTTGTGCAGGTAACCCTGCTGGCCGAACGGCTCGCTCGGATCAAAGGGGTCAGCATTCAGGCGGTACCCGCGCCCGAAGCGGTGAACCTGGTGAGCTCTCCCGTGGGCATCCAGTTGACGCTGTTCAAGGCCATGGAGTGCTGCTGGACTTGTGTGGAGTCGGGGAGCACCTTGGAGGTCCATGTGCTGACCGGACCGCCTGCCGAGGTGTCTTTCCGTTGCGCCGGTGGTTTGGAGGGAGCCGAGGCGCTGGTGAATCGGCTGGGTGAATCGGCCCATTGGCCGGAGCTCGAGGAGGCCGCAAGAGACATCCGGGCCACCATTCGCCGGGATGACGCCGGCTTCCTGTTCACCGTGTGCTTTCCTGGCGCCTTGGACGCTGGCTAATTGTCTTATTATGTTTCATTATGGTTTAATCGAATGTGTTCATATTGTTTTATTGTGTCTTGATCTTTAACCCCTCCTCGCTGGCTCGCTTGTAAACCTGCACATTGTCTCATCGTGCTATATGGCACAATCCTTGCCGTTTTGGTCTGCATGATGGGTGCTGACCACGGGGCGGACTGCCGGTCTTCTTGTTTCCGTGTCGATGTTCAGTGTCATGAATAATCCGAGGAGTCCCCTCCGGGATTCCCGCTTGGGGGGCCGATCGTTGGCGCAAGCCGATCGGGGCCCCGTGTGAGGATGTAGGTTTGCCTCGATCTACGGGCATCAGGATTCTGGTCATCGAGACAGACGAAGTCTACCGGCGGCACCTGGCCGAGCGGGTCCGCCTGGAGGGGTACAAGGTTTATGAGGCGTGCCGGGAGGCCGAGGCGCGGAGTGTCATCGAGAAAAAGAGCATCGACGTGGTGCTGCTCGGGTTCGCGGGAGACAAGCAGCGTGGGCTCTCTCTGCTCCGGTCCATCAAGCAGGTGCATCCCTGCCTGGAAGTCATCCTGCTCACCTTTGCCGATGACCATTCCTTGGCTGCAAGCATCGAGGGGATGAAGCTGGGAGCGTTTGATGAGCTGTTGGTGCCCTTCAACATCGACACCCTGCTCAAGCGGATTGAGGAAGCTTGCCGGCGGAAGAGCGCCTGTGAGGCGAAAACGTTGAGGAGTGGGGATGTCGACGAGCGACCGTCCCGGTCGGGGGGCCAATCGGCCCCGGGCGCTCAGCGCTCTGGGGTAAGAAAGCGGGGGTCATGATGGCTGTTAAAGTCCTTCTCGTGGATGATGAAGAAGAGCTGGTGCAGGCGCTCGCTGAGCGGTTGGAGCTGCGCGGGTTTGAGGTGGGGTATGCTTTGAGCGGCGAGGCGGCTGTCACAGCCATCGAGACCGATCCGCCCGATCTCATGGTGTTGGACCTCAAGATGCCGGGCATGGATGGGATGGAAGTCCTGAGGCATGTGAAGCGAGTGCGTCCCGAGATTCAAGTCATCATGCTGACGGGGCACGGGTCCGAGAAGGACGCCGAAACCGCGTGGACGATCGGGGTGTTCGACTACATG
>CAZIEW010000049.1:0-41016 GCA_964538515.1 uncultured Syntrophobacteraceae bacterium | reverse complement strand
ACGAACTTTTCCACGGCCGTAATCGTGCCGGCCTGGCCATTGGACACGCCCATGGCGAAAACCGCGGCTGCAACAAGGAAAATAACCAAAAGACTTTTTCTCATTTCCTTCCTCCTTAGTTGTCAATGAAACGTGAGACACCAACCTAGAACACAGGACTTGCTCGGTTAGAGTCACTTCGCATGAACCGCATCAGCCCCAATTGGATGCGGTCCGCCCCGGCAGGGCCAGGATGTGAACGTTTGCATGCATCCCCTGCCCCGTCTCCAAACCACCCTGGATCGTCGTTGCCAAACCCGGCGAGAGATTCCAGGTTCTCTCTTAGCCAGGTTTATGCCAACAGCCGGTGCTCCGTGCGTAGGTGAGACGAAAGCCCATAACCTGTCACTGATGTACGGTTTTGGGCTATCCCTTATCCTAAGACTCCGAGCTATACCAGCATGGGCTCTTATCTACTTGAACGAGGCTCAATGTCAACAAAAAAAGATGATTGGCAAGTATCTTTCAGTCAAAGTCTGGTGCGGGATGCAAGAAGTTTGACCCTGGTGATTGTCGTTGGGCCCAATACAAGCCCAAGGTCATGCAAGAGCGTCATATCTTGCGGATTCCGTCGTGGATGAACGGCCGTTTGATTTGACGCGTGCGGCTCGAGCTCTGGAGCGCATAGCACGCACATGAGTGAAGAGCTGACGCTCATTCGTGACGATACATCAAGTGAGTGGAGAGCACAATACCGGGCTACTATCTCACTTGCTTGATATCGTTCCAAGAACTCCGGTCAGGCGCTTTCCCTCCTGTTTCAGAGCTGGCGTATTGAAGTGAGAGAGGCTATCATGCCTGCGTTTTCGCGAACGGTGAAACGGGAAGGTAGATCGTCAATGGACAGTCACTCCACATGGAGCTTTGCAACGTCAAGGAAAGGATGGCAGATGCGCTTGAGAGAAGTCGTGATCGCCCTTGCATGCGGGCTCATGCTCCTGGGCGGTCCCCTGGCTGGTGCTGCTCCTGCGTCGAGAGGCGAGATCGGGCACCGGATCCACGAGACCCAGGAGCGGATTGATCGTGCGAATGCGGCCGGACTGCTTTCTCGATACCAGAGGTACCGGCTCCAGCACAAGCTCGACAAGATTCGCTACAAGTACGACAAGATGAAGCACGAGGGGCTCAGCCCCAGGGATCGCGAGAAATTCGATGAGGTGCTGGATGAGCTCAACGAGGTCATTCCCCGCACGAGGGGCTATTAGCCTTGCCATGAGCGGGTTTCATTCCGTCGCATCTTGAGGGGGGGCCTCTTGCCCGGCGCATCTGCGCTGGCGAAGCGCTGGAAGCGTGCCGGGAGGACGATACGAGGGTCCTCCGTTCTTATAGGTCACCGATGTCAATAGGTAACCCCCAGCGTTGATGCCAGTGTGTTTTTACCGCGATAACGTTCATCTTGTTTGCGGCAGCTTGTGGCGTGATGCCGTACTCAGCCCCCTGCCCCGATGGGGGCGAGGGAGTCTCCGAGGCTCCTTGCTGGGCGGGGGATGCGTTTCAGGAGCTGCGCGCGAATAGCTTGAGGTCCCACTGGATGGGAAGGCGCAAGGTCTTCCCCTTCTTGTCCTTGTAAAGCAAAAAGCCTTCCTTTTGAGCGTGCTCGAAAAGGTCGCGGGTGATCGCGACGTCCTGCCTGCAGTAAGCGATGAGCGGCTCCCACTGCCCGTCGCGAAACCACTGGACCGCCTGGAGACCGTCCCCGCTCTTCTTGGCGTTGAGCGTGTGCTCCGCCAGGTGATCGAGGCTCAGCCGGAAGCCCAGCTTTTCATGGACGGTCTGGAGCATGTCGAGTGTCGGCAGCTTGGAGAGATCGACGGGCGTGTAGGCCTGCAGCACCTTGTAGTCGAACCGTGAGATGTTGAAGCCCACGACCAGGTCCAGCTCCTGGAGCCGCTTGAACAGCTCCGGCAGGTCGTTTTCGCGGTACACATGGAATTCGTCGGTGAGCGCTTCGTACAGGACGGCCACGGAGACCCGCATGAGGTGCGTGTTCTGCCAGCCGCCAACCTCCTGGGCCAACCGCTGGGTTTCAAGGTCGAAAAAGCCGATCCGGTAGCGCGGCTCCTCGGGCTCCGGCGGGGGAGGGGGCGCTGCCACGTCGGGGCTCTCCGCCTCCGCGCCCGCCTGCAGCTCGTCGCCGAGGCTGGCTTCTCCGAGCAAATACCGGGCAACGGCCAGGGCGGCCTGCTTGTCGAGCGGCTTGTTGCCCGACCCGCACTTGGGGGAATGAATGCACGCGGGGCATCCGTCCGAGCAGGAGCACGCGGCGATCAGCTCCCGGGTCTTGATGAGGAGCGATTCGATGACGTCATAGCCTCGGGCGGCCAGACCGATCCCGCCGGGGGTGCCGTCGTAGATGAAGACGGCGCCCTTGCCCAGCTGCGGGTGCAACGGGATGGAAATGCCCCCGATGTCGTTTCGATCGCACAGGGCAAAGAGCGGGAACATGCTGATGAGCGCGTGCTCGAGCGCGTGAATGCCCCCCATGAAATGCAGCTTCGCATCCTGGACGTGCTTGGCGACCACGTTTTCGATCTCGATCCAGAAGCCCACCGTCTCGAACGTCTGGGGGGGCAGTTCGAGCGGGCTCGTGCTGATGAGCTCCTGGCTGAACAGCTGCCGCTGCTCGAAGCTCAGGATGAATTCCGTGACCCGCAACCGCCCCATGCGGGCGATGAAGTTGCCGACGGGCTTCGAGGCGAAGACTTCCAGGATTTCGGTTTCCTTTTCACTCTTGACGCGGGTGAAAAAAGACGCCTGGCTGGCGACCACGCGGATCAGCCGCTTTTCGAGGTCAAGCCGCTCGACGTGGTAGGACTCGCCGCGATGGAGGTAGATGGCCCCGGGATGGCATTCCTTGAGGGCCCGAAGGCCGTCGTTTTTGCCGATGGGGATCGCTTTCTGACCGTCCCGCGCGAGCTCAATGACGTAGGAGGCCCCAACGGACCGAATGTCAACGTCGCGGTGGGGGACGAGGCCCCGCGCGAGCCACTGGCGCCCGTCGCCCGTGGCCAGGAGCTTTCCCTCGTGGGTGAGGGACGAAACCGTGTCGAGCACAGCCTTTTCGCTTTCAACCTCGAGGCGATCGAGGGGCAGCTCCGCCGCGGCACAGGGCAGGTGCGCCTTCAGGATTTCGACGTTCAGGGGATCGGTCACGGCCAGCTCGAAGCCGCTGCTGAGGAATTCTCTCGGGTGCTGAACGATGTACTGGTCGAGGGCATCCGGGTAGGGAATCAAGACGATCGCCGACTCCTGGCCCCCTCTGCCGACCCGGCCCCCGCGCTGCCAGGTCGTCATCACGGTCCCGGGGTACCCGACGAGAACACAGAGATCGAGGCCCCCGATGTCGATGCCCAGCTCCAGGGCGCTCGTTGAAATGACCGCCAGGAGGGACCCGTCCGCAAGCCGCTGCTCGATCTCGCGGCGCTCTTCCGGGAGATACCCCGCCCGGTAGGAGCTCACGCGTTTGGCAAGCGACGGCTTCATGCGGGAGACGCTCATGTGAACGAGCTCGGTCATCTTCCGCGACTGGGTGAAGGCGATGGTCTTGAGGCCCGATTCCGCGGCACGCACGATGAGTCGCGCCGCCAGCCCCGAAGCCGGACCGGCCTGGGATGCGTCGGCTTCGAGGAAGACGAAGTTGCGCTTGGCCTGGGGCGCTCCGCTTTCCGTGATGACGTCGATTCGGTCCTGGGGCTGGCCGGTCACCTGGGAGGCGAGCTCGAGGGGGTTGGCGATGGTCGCCGAAAGCATGATGAACTGCGGCTGGCTCCCGTAGTGGCGACAGATGCGCTGGAGGCGCCTCAGAATCTGGGCCACGTGACTTCCGAAGACCCCCCGGTAGGTGTGGAGCTCGTCGATGACCACGAAACGAAGGCGCTTCCAGAAAGACTCCCACTTGGCATGGTAGGGGAGCAGGGCGTAATGGAGCATGTCCGGGTTGGTGAGCAGAATGTGAGGCGGATGGTGACGGATTTTCGAGCGCTGATAAGGAGGGGTATCGCCGTCGTAGACCCCGGCCTGAAAGGCGACGGGGCTCTCAAGACCCGCGAAGAAGCCGTTCAGGGTGTCGAGCTGATCGCGCGTCAAGGCCTTGATGGGAAAGAGATAGAGGGCGTGGAGGGCCGGGTCGGCAAGCAGGGCTTCGGTAACGGCCAGATTGTAAACCAGGGACTTGCCGCTCGAAGTCGGGGTGGCCACGACCACATGCTTTCCCGTGCGGATGCTTTCAATGCCGCTGGCCTGGTGGCTGTAGATCTTGGAGATCCCCATGTGGTGCAGAAGGTTGGTGAGTGGCTCCGGAAGCGGGCGTTCCAATCGGCCGTAGCGGGGGCGCTGGGCGGCGAGAACTTCGTGGTGAATCACTTGGAAGTCTTGCCATTTCTGGTTCAAGAGGGCATAAAGAAATCGTTGAATCACGGGATGGCAAGTCCTTGTCGCCCAAACAGGCAAGCTCGGTGGTATTCTCAAGTATTCCGGAAATTCCGCGTCAAAGGGTGTACGCATACCATTAACCCATTGGGACGAGATCCCGCAAGGCCTAGTACAGCGCGGCGGAGCTCAGCTCTCATGCGGACGCTATGGTCGTCACATCGGGGGAATCCAAGGAGGAGAAGGATATGAGTGGTACAGAAGCCCTGAAAATGGTTCACTGGCTCGGTCACGATACCATTCGACTGGACGGGAGTGTCGTGGTCTGCATCGATCCTTATCAGATCACGAGCAGCAAGCCCGCAGACCTCATTCTCATCACCCATGAGCACTTCGACCATTGCTCCCCGGAGGACCTGGAGAAAGTCCGCAAGGCCGATTCGGTTGTGGTGACCGATGCCACCTCCGCCAAGAAGCTCAAGGGGGATGTGCGGGTGGTGGCGCCGGGTGACCGGTTGAGCGTCAAGGGGGTCGAGATCGAGGTTTACCCCGCCTACAACACGAACAAGGAATTCCATCCCAAGAAGGCGGGCATGCTGGCCTTCATCGTGACCCTGGACGGAGCGCGCTTTTACCATTGCGGCGACACGGACGTGATTCCGGAAATGAAGGGGCTCAACGTGGATGTCGCTTTTCTGGCGGTCTCCGGGACCTATGTCATGACCGCGGAGGAAGCGGTCGAGGCGGCCCGGACCATCAAGCCCAAGGTGGCCGTCCCCATGCATTATGGCTCCATCGTTGGAAGCGAGGACGACGCGATTCGGTTCAAGAAGGCTCTGGAGGGTGAGATCGAGGTCGCCATCCTGAAAAAAGAGTAACCGAGGAGAGGGCATGGGGGCCGCCTACCTGGAATCCTACCGGACGGGCAGGCTGCAGGAGGCCGTTCGTCGCAGCCGTCGGTGGATGGCCAAATGCACGCTGTGTCCGAGGCTCTGCCGAGTCAATCGATTGGCGGGCGAAACGGGATATTGCCGGACCGGCAGCCACGCCGTCGTGGCGAGCTACGGCCCGCATTTCGGCGAGGAGCGGCCGTTGGTGGGGCAGAAGGGATCGGGGACGATCTTTTTTTCCCACTGCAATCTCTTTTGCAGCTTCTGTCAGAACGTCGACATCAGCCATGGCGGCGAGGGCATTCCCGTTTCGGCTGAAACCCTCGCCGACCTCATGGTGTCCCTCCAGTCCGATGGGTGCCACAACATCAATTTCGTCACCCCCAGCCACGTGATCGCGCCCATCCTGGAGGCACTGCCCCTGGCCGTCGAACGGGGCCTTCACGTGCCTCTGGTCTACAACACGGGGGGATATGACCGCGTGACGGCCTTGAGGCTTCTGGATGGGATCGTGGACATCTACATGCCCGATTTCAAGTTTTGGGATCCCCTCGTGTCCAAGCGCTTGGCGGCGGCCGAAGATTATCCCGAGCGGGCCCGCGAGGCCATCCGCGAAATGCACCGACAGGTGGGGGATCTCCAGTGGGACGATCAGGGCGTCGCGACCCGCGGTCTGCTCGTGCGCCATCTCGTGATGCCTGCAGGGCTGGCCGGAACGGCATCGGTCATGCACTTCATCGCCACGGAGATCTCCAGGAGCACCTACGTGAACGTGATGCGTCAATATCACCCGTGCGGGGACGCCGTCGGGCAGCCCGATATCGGCCGCGCCATCACCTCCCGTGAATTCAGGGAGGCGTTGGAGCTCGCGGAAAAGGAGGGCCTAACCCGGTTGGACGATCGCCACAAGCACTGGCTCCTGCTGGAGCTCTAATTCCCCCACCCGCAGCCTGCCTTTTTTCTCCCTTGAAAATTCGAGTTTAGCGCGATTCTTGCTTTCGACCGGGGGTGGCACCCGATTCTTCCGGGACCGTCGTCTTGCGTCAACCCCATTGGAGAGCTTGTATGGCCAGAATCGATGCTTTCTTCAAGTTGATGAACGATCAAAAAGCCTCCGACCTCCACCTGGTGTCGGGGCAGCAGCCCGTCTTGCGGATCCGCGGTGATCTTGAGCGCGTAAAATACAAAGTGCTGGATGATGATGAGCTCCGTTCGATGCTCTACGAAATCACACCGGAGGACAAGATCAAGATCTTCGAAGAAACGGGCGACTTGGACTTTGCCTATGAAATTCCCGGATTAGCCCGTTACCGCGCCAACTATTTCATGCAAAAGAACGGGATTGGAGCGGTTTTCCGGGAGATCCCAAGCGAAATCCTGTCCGTGGAGCAGCTCGGGCTCCCGGCGGTTGTGAGTCGGCTGGCCATGCTGCCCCGTGGCCTGGTCCTCGTGACGGGGCCCACCGGAAGCGGCAAGTCCACGACCCTGGCCGCGGTCGTCGATGAGTGCAACCGCAAGCGCAAAGACCATATCATCACCGTCGAGGATCCCATCGAATTCGTGCACCAGAGCAAGAGCTGCGTGGTGAACCACCGCGAAGTGCACACCCACACCCAGTCGTTTTCGGCGGCGTTGAGAGCCGCTCTCCGCGAGGATCCGGACATCATTCTGGTCGGCGAAATGCGCGATCTCGAAACCATCCGGCTGGCGATCGAAGCGGCGGCGACAGGCCACCTGGTGTTCTCGACCCTGCACACCACCAGCGCCGCCAAGACCGTTGACCGCGTGATCGAAGTGTTTCCGACGGGTGAGCAGGCGCAGATCCGCTCCACGCTCGCGGACGGCCTGCGCGCCGTGGTGGCCCAGTCCCTGTTCAAGCGCGTGGATGTCAAAGGCCGGTGCGCCGTCCTGGAGATCCTCATCGCCACGCACGCGGTTCGGGCCATGATTCGCGAATCGAAGACGCACCAGATCCCCTCGGCTCTGCAGACCGGTAAAAAGTACGGCATGCAGACCCTGGACGACGGCATCATGACCTTCCTGAAAGCGGGAAAGATCAGCCCAGACGAGGCCTACATGAAGTGCGTGGATAAGGAGAAATTCAAACCGTATCTCACGGAAACCCCGCAAGATTTCACGGAAGTCTGACATCGAGCCCGTGATGAGACAACACCGGCGGCGGGCCTCCCAGGCCCGATGAATCGGTGATCAATCGAGATGAAGAGGACGAGCCATGAGACGACGAGAGCTGGATCTTTTCCTGACGCGTATTTTGGACGAAGTTCCCAGGGCATCCGACTTGAATTTTACCGTTGGAAAGCCTCCCCAGGTGGAGCTCGATGGGAAGCTGCGGCCGGTCTGTCAGGACATGGGCATCACGCGGTTGATTCCGTTCCAAACCGAAAGCATCGCCATGAACCTGCTTTCAGGCGATCGCCGAAACATCCAGCACCTGTTGGGCCATGGCTCCTGTGACCTGTCCTATCACTTGCCGGGGCGGGCACGCTTCCGCGTGAACATCTTTTCGCAGCGCGGAACCTACTCGGTCGTCATGCGCCAGCTGCCGACCAAGGTCCCGACCGTGGACGAGCTCAAGCTCCCCCAAGTCCTGAAGCAGATCGCCGACGAGAAGTTCGGGATCGTGATCGTGACCGGTGCGACGGGAAGCGGTAAGTCGACGACCCTTGCGGCCGTCTTGAACGAAATCAACCAGCGCAACCCCGTGCATGTGGTGACGCTCGAAGACCCCGTCGAGTTCGTGCATCCGCAGCTGAAATCGACGTTCAATCAGCGGGAGCTGGGCTTGGATTTCGACAATTTCGCCAATGGCCTTCGCGCGGCCCTGCGCCAGGCCCCCAAAGTGATCCTGGTCGGTGAAATGCGCGACCGTGAGACTGTCGAAATTGGTCTCAGTGCTGCCGAAACGGGTCACCTCGTGCTGACCACCTTGCACACGATCGATGCGGCTCAAGCCATCAACCGCGTCGTGGGCATGTTCGAGCTCGAAGAAGAGCGTCTGGTTCGGATTCGCCTCGCGGAAACGCTGCGGTGGGTGGTCTCTCAGCGCCTCCTGCCAAGGGTCGGCGGCGGACGTGTGGCCGCCATGGAGATTATGGGCAACAACCTCCGCGTCAAGGAATGCATCATCAACGGCGAGTCCGAGGGAAAGACCTACTATGAAATGATGCAGCAGGCGCGCCCCTTCGGGTGGACCACCTTCGACGAATACATCTACGAGCTCTACGACGAGGGGCACATCACGGAAGAGACCGCTCTGGCGTATGCGACCAAGAAGGCCGTGGTCAAGCGCATGGTCGATCAGACCAAGGCGACGCGCGGAGAAAAGACCACCGATATCGACGGGCTCAGGATGGACCAGGACTACCAGCGCCGCGTATGCTGAGCGCTGTCTCGGAATTCGGTGACAGCGTTCAAGAACTTTGTGGGGGCAGGCTTTCGGGCCTGCCCTTTTTGTTTTATACTCGTGGTCTCATGCGAGAAGGGACTTGGACTTGGGGAAGCGATGATGCGGGTGCGGGACTTGGGTGAATTTGGATTGATCGACCGGATTGGACGGCTCCTCCCGGCGCCCGCATCCGATGTTGTGGTCGGCATCGGGGACGATGTGGCGGTGCTGCGCTGCGGGGGCTCGGAGCTCCTGCTCGCCACCTGTGACATTCAGGTCGAAAACGTCCACTTCCGTCGGGATTGGATCAGTCCCTATCAGCTGGGCCGGCGGGTGGGGGCCGTGAATGTGAGCGACATCGCGGCCATGGGGGGCTATCCCGCGTGGGGACTGGTTTCGCTCGCGCTGCCCGACGACCTGGAAGTGGCCTTCATCGACGGGCTTTACCGGGGGCTTCGGGACCAGCTGGGCGAGGTGGGCGGTTGCGTGGTGGGAGGAAACATCAGTCGCCACCCGTTGGATGTCATCGTGGACTTCACTCTGATGGGCAAGGTTGAGCCGGACCACCTGGTCCTGCGGAAAGGTGGAAAGCCGGGGGATCTCGTTTTCGTCACGGGGAGCCTTGGCGATTCACGGGCTGGATACGAGCTGCTGAGCCATCCCGAGTTGACCCTGAGCGGACCTTCGCGGGAACGGGTGCTGGCACGGCACCTGACGCCTCAGCCGCGCTGGAAGGCCGGCCGGGTCCTGGGAAAGTCGGGGGCTGTGCACGCCATGGCGGATGTGAGCGACGGGCTCCTGGCGGATGTCCGGCACCTCTGCGGGGCAAGCGGGGTGAAGGCCCGGATTCGAGCGGACGCCATCCCCGTGGGTGAGGGATGCCTCGAGGCGGCCGCAGTTTTGGGGATCGACCCGATGGAGTGGGCGCTCGGTGGAGGAGAGGATTACGAGCTTGTGCTTCTCGCCGCCCCTCGAGACGCGGAACGGCTCCTGCGGCTTGTGCGTGAAGAAGCCGACACCGATTGCACGATCATCGGTGAGATCGTGGATGGCCCTCCTGAGGTCGTGGTGGTCACGGCGAACGGCGAGGCCCGTTCGGGGAGCTTCTGGCGTGTGTCGGGATGGGATCATTTCGGCGGGCGGGAAGCCTGATCGTGGCCTGGAGTGACTCGTTTTTCGTTCAAGGGAGGTCGTGTGATGAAGATTCCGAAAGCCCTCACGATTGCCGGCTCCGATTCCGGGGGCGGGGCGGGCATCCAGGCGGATTTAAAGACCTTTGCGGCTCTCGGAGTCTATGGGATGAGCGCCGTTACGGCGCTCACGGCCCAAAACACGGTTGGGGTTCAGGGGGTCTTTGAAATCGACCCCGATTTCATTTCGGCTCAAATCCATGCCGTTGTCAGCGACATCGGGGTGGACGCCGTCAAGACGGGCATGCTTGCCAGCTCCCCGATCATCGAACGGGTGGCCGACGACATTCGGAAATTGGGGATCGGGTCGCTCGTGGTGGATCCCGTCATGGTCGCCAAGAGCGGGGACCCTCTCTTGAGGCGTGACGCCGTCCAGTCCCTGGCCCGCGAGCTGCTGCCTCTTGCCCTGGTCGTGACCCCCAACCTGCACGAAGCATCGGAGTTGGCGCGGCTTCCCGTCGAAGATCCCGCGTCCATGAGGACGGCTGCGAAAAAGATCCATGCGCTCGGCCCGCGGTTTGTGATCGTGAAGGGCGGGCATCTCCCCGGAAAGCCGATGGACCTGCTCTATGACGGTCGGGATTTTGTCGAAATGAGCAACGTGCGTCATCACACGCCGCACACACACGGGACGGGATGCACGTTTGCGTCGGCGATTGCGGCCGGACTGGCGAGGGGGCTGGAGGTCGTCGATGCCGTCAAGGGGGCGAAAGACTACATTACGGGTGCCATCCGGGAGGGGCTGGCCATTGGGCACGGGCATGGCCCGGTGCATCACTTTCACGCCCTCTATCGCGACACACCCTATGAATTTCGCTGAAAGGGTGGGACGGGGCGGCGGAAGTCGCCACCCATGCGGACGCGATGCCGGATGGTGGATAAAGACCTTTTCGGCTTTGCATGCGTCTCATCCGGAATCCGGAATGTGGCATCCGGCATCGCTCTGCTGAAGGTGCGGCATTTTCACCGCGCTGCACTTGCGCTCCTCCGCCGGTCAGGATTTCCCGGGGGGCCGTGAATCGGGTGGGCCTTAGTACACAGCCACGCAATAGGGTAACCGTAAACACCGTGAGCGTCATTCCGGCGAACCGCCATGATCGGGCGGCACAACGGGCACGGAAGGCCGCCCGAAATTCCCACGTTCGTCATCCCGGCAGTATTTCAGCCGGGATCCAGGCAGTTCCAAGATTGGTGTGGATTCTGGCTTGACAATTGCCGGAATGACGTTTCTCGGGATTTGCTCGCTCAAGGAGCACCCTCTTTTGTGGCTGTGCGCCTAGTAGACGGTGAACGGATGCTTCCAGCCTCCTCGGCGGCCCGGATGAATTCTTCCCCCCAACGTACGCAATCTGCGGCGAAAGATTTGAGTGCGAATCTGGGGAAGGGCTTTCCGCACGGCATCCCGGCCGGCGGTCGAGCAGCGGTCGATGCAGCTGAAATGCGACCAGTTGGTTTCCCCGATCCAAGGCGTCACGAGAGCGTCCGCATGTCGTTTCCGGTGCTGCATCAGTCGAATGCGCGTGATCTCGTTGCAGCGGAAGACATGCTCGATCGCGGCCGTCGGCATGGGCCCCAGCCCCGGAACATCCAGGGAGGCATCCAGGGCGAGCACGAAGTGGGCCCCCAGGGCAATGGCGGGCGCAACGGGAACGTTGTCGAGCCACCCTCCGTCCACCAGCATGCGGCCCTGATACTCCACCTGGGGCAGGATTCCGGGAATGGCCGCGCTGGCCGAAACCGCGTTGACCAGGGATCCGCGTGTCATAACGATCTCCTCGCCCGTCGCGGGGTCCATGGCGATCGCGGCGAACTTGCAGGGGAGCTCTTGGATGCTGCAATCCGGGATGAGGTCGGTGATGATCTCAAGATACGTCTCTTCGGGTACGAGCGCGGAGCGGGTCAGGGAGTGCGTGTAGTAGACTCCTTTGCGGAAGAGCCCGAGAAAGCGGTTGAAAAATCCGTCGTGATCATTGTCGGCTCGCTCCTCCGATGCGGCGCTGATGGTCCTCAGGAAAAGATCGCTTTCCACGAGTCCATGGACAGCCGTTTTCACCTTGTGCATGTCTCGGTAGTAAACGTACAGTGCCCCGATGATCGCTCCCATGCTGGTTCCCACGATCACGTCCGGGACGATCCCATTTTCCAGCAGCTCATCCAAGGCCCCCAGATGGGTCAAGGCCCGAGCGGAGCCTCCACTGAGGACGAGCGCGGTTTTGAAGCGACTCCCAACCATGGTTCCTCCATCGGCCAGTGGACTCACCGTCGGGCTCGCCCTGACGGCCCTTTATCATTACTGTGCCGGTTGGTACGAGTAAAGTTGTTTCCAACGGTTCTCACTGCATCGCGAGCCGTGGATTGAGCGGAAAGGAGCCCGATTGTGTCAACGAGCAGAGTCATGATTCCCTGCCGGAATCTCCTTCTGGAGGCGGTGGTAACCGAAACGGGGGGACCCGATGTCGCCGTTGTGTGCCATCCTCACCCGTTATACGGGGGCGACATGGACAACAGCGTCGTGGTGGCCCTCGATGCGTGTCTGTTGAAGGCTGGCTGGTCGACGGTGCGGTTCAACTTCAGGGGTGTTGGAAGCAGCACGGGCACTTATGGGGAGGGAGCCGCGGAAGCGGATGACCTCGCCTCGGTCATTTCGTATATGGAGAAACGGGGTGCCCGCCGAGTGCACCTGGTGGGCTATTCGTTCGGGGCCTGGGTCGTGCTGGCCGGATTGAAACGAGGGCTCCGAGCAGCTTCCACGATCCTGGCTTCTCCGCCGTTGGATTTCATGGACTTCCAGCCCCTGGAGCTGTCGGGGGGGCCGACGCTGATCATCCTTGGAGATGGCGATTCCTTTTGCGCGGTCCAGTCGCTCCACCGGTGGCTGGAGGGGCAGCCTTCCCCGGCAATCGTGCCGCGACTCGCCATTGTCCCGGGTTGCGATCATTTCTACGGGGGCTTCGAAGACCAGCTGCAACAACAGGTCAGTGCATTTGTCCGGGATCTGCCTGCCTGAGGGTCTCCTGGAAGAAGCCATGAGCCAGCTCGTTGAGCCGGTCGCGGCACTCGACGTGGAGCGCGTGGCCCGCTCCCTGTATTTCGACCAGCCGGGCGCCGGCAATGTTTTGAGCCAGGAAGTAGGCGTTTTCCCGGGGGACGAGCACATCACGACTGCCCGTGACAACGAGGGTCGGCGCCTTGATCCTGTCCAGGCGTTGGGAGCAGTCGAATCCCGCGATGGCCGAGAGCTGGGCTCGAAACGCATGATCGGGCTGGAGCGGCGGGCTCAATTGAGCCTCACGGTAGGCCGCGACCACGTCCGGCCTGGTCTTCATGCACTCCTGGCTCAGAAAGAGCGGCATATTCTTGTCGACGATCTCCGACTGAGAGAGTCCGTCGTTGCTCATGAGAATGTTCAGCGCATAGGCTGGGGGAGGGAAGCGCGTCGGCCCTCCGCTGTGGGTGCACCCCAAGACCAAGGCCCGAACCCGCTCCGAAGACAGGATCGCCAGTTCTTGGGCGATCATGCCCCCCATGGACAGCCCCATCACAAAAGCCCGGTCGATGTTGAGATGGTCGAGGAGGCAGAGGGCATCCTCCGCCAGGTCGACCATCCTGTAGGGGCCGGCGGGCTGACTGGACCGGCCGGCTCCCCGGTTGTCGAAGGTCACGACCTGATAGTGCTTGCTGAGGTAAGGAACCTGCCCGAACCAGGACCATGTCCCGCCGCTTAGGCCGCTCAGGAGCAAGAGAGCGTGCCCGTTGCCGACCGTTTCGTAGTAAAGGGAGATGTTGCCGCATTGGCACAATGGCATTGGGATTCACCTGTTGCATGGGTAAGGGGGATGACCTAGTGGCGAATGTTTTCATTCCCCCCTGAAGGGGGGAATTGACGGGTCAACCAGTTTAGGACTTTCGCCGCGCAGTACTGGGCCTCCTCTATCTGCCCCTCGTGTCAAAATTGTTGCCCCCATCGTTCTCGAGATCAAAAAGGATCGTCCCGAGCTTGTGATGGGTCGCACCGGCCCATTTGGCGGGAGCCATTTCCCGCGTCTGAAAGCCAATCTGGGCTTCATGCTCCGCCTTCGCGCTGAGGTTGCCCGCCCGGTCCCGAATCCGGATCTCCACTCTCAGATTCTCCCAGGGCGAGAACAAGCTCCCTCGGGGGTAGATCGTGAAGTAGCCGGAGAAAGCCCTCTGGTCCGGCCCCACGAGCGGCACGGTTTCCGTTTGGATGCGCTTGCCGAGCTGCGTGATCACGACCCATAAATGGGACATGTCTCCATCCGGGTCAGACCCCTGAACGAACACGTTCCAGACCGCTCCCGTGGGCAACGACGAAACGGCGAACGAGTCCTCAAGAACCGGAGGGCTCGATGAAACGGGGGCCGCCCGTGACCCTCCGCCGGTCTGCGGCAGCGTTGTCATCGTCGCCGACGCGCATGCTGCAATGCTCAAAGCGATCCATGCTCCCGCTGTTGCGAGGATGGCAAATCGCTTGGTCTTTGATCGGGTGCTCATGGCTCCCTCCTGTTTTTTTGAGGTTTATACTATCATAACCACTGTCTGGAAAGCGCACCATGTCTCGCACCATCCGGGCGGCCCGGCCTCTCATGAGACTTCTGAAAGCTCTCCAGTCCTTGATGGGAGGGGTGCAACATGACGGACCCCTTAGAAATCCGCATGTCCGAGCATTATATTGAATATGGTGAAGCCACCTCAAGGGCGGCTGCATGATCTGACACACGATCCCGGGATACGATCCCCGGTTGAAGGAGACGGACATGGAAAGAAACGAACGATCCGGCTGTTTGTACGAGGGGCGGTATTACGCAGATGATGCCGAGCTTTGCACGAAGGAAAGCTGCATGATCTGCTGCGACGGCAAATGGTGTGAAGCGGACGGGCTTTTTCCCGCAAAGCGCTCGGGCATTCTGGCCCCGTGACCTCGAGGTTATAACGGCAACGAGCCGGAGGAGCCGACCTCTTCCGGCTCGTTGCATCGAATACTGTCTTGCGCGGAGGGGGAGAATCTTTTATTGTGCCGGTCACCGATATTCCCAGGATTGACACTTCCGGCACGCTGAGTGGGTTGGACGAGGAGGAGCACGAGATGGTAGCAAAGAAGGAAATCTGCACGTGCACGAACTGCGGCAACGAAGCCGAGACCATCGTGACTTGCGAGCTCGTGGACGTCGAAGAGTCTCCGGGCAAGATTGTCAAAAAGCAGCATGAGACAAGGAAATGCACGGTTTGCGGCAATGAAGCGGACATGATCATCGACATGGAAGGCTGAGCCGATCCGCCAGTACAAGGGCCGGCTTGCCTTGGCTCAGGCTTGGTCGGCTGGGTTCCCAAGGGAGAGCCATCCGGGGGTTGAAGACTTCCCGGGTGGCTTTTTTGTTGAATCGTTACCAATCATTTGTGCCGAGCGCGCCGCGAGGGAGTCCTGCGAGGATCCTCCTGATTTGCATCGGAATCGCTTCCGCTTGGGCTGAGACCGGCCGCCGGTTGTCGAGCACCACGTGACCCGCCACCCAGGCGTGGCGAACATCGCTTCCCTTGGCGCAGTAGACAAGCGTGGAGATGGGGTCATAGAGAGGCGTGAGGTGCGGCTGCTGAAGGTCGAGAGCGATCAGGTCCGCGAGCTTCCCGACCTCAAGACTGCCGATGGCGTCTCCCCAGCCGATGGCGCGCGCACCCTCCCGCGTCGCCATGGCAAGGACTTCTTTAGCGGACGCGACGGTGGGGTCTCGCCGGAACACCTTGCTCATTTTGGCGGTCCGGTCCATTTCCGTGAAGAGATCCAGGTCGTTGTTGCTGGCACAGCTGTCCGTCCCCAGGCCGACACAGACGCCGCATGCGAGAAGCTCGGGAAGAGGGGCAATCCCGGAGGCGAGCTTCATGTTGCTCTCCGGGTTGTGCACAAGCCGCGTGCCGCGGGCGGCCATCCTCGTCATCTCCTCCTGATCGAGCCAGACCCCATGAGCACAGAGGGTGCCGCTGTCGAAAAGCCCCAGCGAGTCCAGGTAGAGGGCCGGGCGCAAGCCGGTTCTCCCCAGAAGGGTATCCACCTCGGAGGCCGTCTCGGACAGGTGGATCTGAAACAGGATGCCTCGCTCGCGGCACAGCGCCTTGGTCCATTGAAGGGTGTCTTGTCCGCACGTGTAGGGGGCATGGCAGAACAGCGATGGACGGATGCGGTCGCTTGTCGGAAAGGAGCTCAGGAAGCGCAACGCCCGGTCTCGGGCTTTGGACGGATCGGGCTGGTCGGGGGAGGGGAAATCCAAGATCCCCTGGCCGAGAATGGCCCGCATTCCGGCATCGAGCGCGGCCTGAGCCGCCCGCTCCTCGAAAAAATACCCGTCGCAGAACGTTGTGATGCCGTTCCGCAACATTTCGGCGCAGGAAAGCATCGTTCCCCAGTAAACCATTTCCGGCCCCACGAGGGCCGCCTCGGCCGGAAAGATGACGTCGTAGAGCCATCGGTCCAGGGGCAGGTCGTCGGCCAGGCCTCGAAAGACGCTCATGGCTGCGTGCGTGTGCGCGTTGACCAGACCGGGCATCAGGAGATGCCCCCGAAGGTCCATCTCCCGGCGCCCCCTGAAGCGGCTCCGCACGGTCGCCGTCCGGTCCACGCTCACAAGGAGGCCCCGGTCGATGGCCACGGCCCCGTCGCGGATGCATCGCATCGCGTGGTCACAGGTGACCAGCCATTGGGCTCCGTAAAGAACCTGGTCAACCGTTTGAGCCGGGACGCGAGACGGCTCAGGGTCGGAGGGTGCGGGCAATGGCGCGAGCACGTTCCATGACCTCGTTCACGTCAAAGGTGAGGATCTGCCGGTTTTCCATGACCAGCCTGCCATGGATGACGTTGTGACGGACGTCGGCTCCCCGAGCCGCGTAGACGAGATGGCTCACGGGTCGGTAGAGGGGGGTGAGGTGCACCTGATCGAAATCGAGAACGATCACGTCCGCGAATCCGCCCGGGGACAATACTCCAATCCGGCTTCCCAGGCCCAGCGCCCTGGCCCCGTTTCGCGTGGCCATCTCGAGCACGGACCTGGCCGGTGTGACCGTGGGATCGAGGGTGGCCACCTTGTGGAGCTTGGCGCAGGTGTCCATTTCGGTGAACAGATCCAGGTCGTTGTTGCTCGCACAGCCGTCCGTTCCGAGGGCCACATTGACCCCGAGATCGAGCAGGCGGGGGACGGGCGCTACTCCGGACGCCAGTTTCATGTTGCTCTCGGGGTTGTGGACCACGTGCACGTGCCGAGAGGCCAGGAGCTCCATGTCACGCTCGTCGAGGACCACACAATGGTCCGCCACGAGATGGGGGCCCAGGATGCCAAGCCGCTCCAGATGCTGGACGGGCCTCGCCCCGTATCGGTCGACGACCTGCCGCACCTCGGGCTCGTTTTCGGACAAATGCACGATCAGGGGCACCCGGTGCTTAGTGGCCAGCTCATGGCATCGCGCCAGCAGGTCGGGTGAGCACGTGTAAAGCGCGTGCGGCTCGACGGCGATCCGTACGAGCGGGTCCCCCGCATACGCCTCGATCAGGGATTCCGTGAATCGGAGACCGTTTTCGACGGGCCCATAATTGGGGGACGGGAAGTCGTAGAGAACTTCGCCCACCACCGCCCGAATTCCGGCTGCCTTGGCCGCTTCCGCCACCTTGTGCGCGAACAGGTACATGTCGCAGAACGTGGTCGTACCGGACAGGATCATCTCGGCGCACGCGAGGAGGGACCCCCAATAGACCCATTCTTCCGTGAGCTTCGCCTCGGCGGGAAAGATGTGCTCGTTGAGCCACTCCATCAAGGGCAAGTCGTCGGCGAGTCCGCGAAAAAGCGTCATGGCCCCGTGCGTATGGCTGTTCACGAGGCCGGGCATCACGACACAGCCGCTCACATCGAGCGTTTTGGGTGCACGGTATCCGGCCTTGATGACATCGGATGGGCCGACCGCAACGATCTCGGACGATCGAACGGCGACGCCTCCCGGCTGGAAGCGGCGATCCTCGTCATCGAGGGTCAGAACCAGTCCGTTCAGGAGGAGCAGGTCAACGTTCTCGGGTGGGAGGGGACGCATGGATGACATGGGCTCTGCGTGCGGTTCCTTGTGGGCGACGGCCTACTCGATGGAAGCAGGCACAGGGGGTGATGTCGGATTGATCCAGCGATACAGGCGAGCCAGCAGCGACTCGCGGCCGAGACGGGTTTCCGCGGAGAAGAGGATGAGCGCGTCCACGGGGATCCCCAGGATGACGGAGGCTTGCTTGGCATGCTGGATTCGCTTGCTCTGCGGAACCTTGTCCGCTTTGGTGAGGACGGCCAGCGCGGGAATGGACCGATCCCTGAGCCACTGCCACAACTGGAGGTCGTCGGCGGTGGGCGGGTGCCGAAGGTCCATGATTTGGACGACCCCGAGCAAGGAGGGCCTGTTGCTGAGGTAGCTTTCGACCATCGGCCCCCACTGTGCGCGGACTTTTTCGGGAACCCGGGCGAACCCGTACCCGGGAAGATCCACCAGCAGGAATTCCCCGTTCACGTTGAAGAAGTTGAGCATTTGCGTCTGGCCGGGCGTGCGGCTCGTGCGTACCAGTTTTCGGCGTTGAGCCAGGCAGTTGATGAGCGAGGACTTGCCCACGTTGGATCGACCGGCGAACGCGATTTCCGGAAGGCCCAGAGTCGGGTATTGGCTGGGGCGGACGGCCGAGGTCACGAACTCGGCCGATTGGATCGCGATGGGGGGGCTCATGGGCTGCAATCCTAGTTGCGGGTCTTGAGATAGCGTTCCAGCCGCTGGAGCCCTTCCTCGATATTCTCCATGGAGTTGGCGTAGCTGAATCGCACGTAGCCCTCCCCGTGGGGGCCGAAATCGATGCCGGGAGTGAGACCGACTTTGGCGTTTTCGAGGACCTCAAAGGCAAACGCGTAGGAATCCTTTGTGAACCGGCCGGCATTGGCGAAAACGTAGAAGGCCCCTGTCGGCTCGACGGTGATCCCGAACCCGATTTCGCGCAAACGGCGGATCATGTGCACGCGCCGCTCGTTGTAGGTCGCCTTCATGAGCGCCACGTCCCGCTGAACGTCCGGGTGGACTAGGGCCGCGCATCCGGCGGCCTGGGCAAGGGAATTGGCGGAGATGAAAAAATTTTGAAGCAGGCGCTGGATGGTGCGCACCAGGTCCGGCGGAACGATGAGATATCCCAGTCGCCAGCCTGTCATGGCGTAGAGCTTGGAAAAGCCGTTGAAGACGATGCATTGACGGGTGAATTCCAGCATGGAATGGGCTTTGCCCTCGTAAACCAGCCCGTGGTAGATCTCGTCACTCAGAACCCACCGCCCCATGTCTGCGATTTCTTGCATCCGGGAGGGCTCAAGAATGTTGCCGGTCGGATTGGACGGCGAATTGACGAGGATGGCTTTTGTGCTCCCGCGGAGGGCACGGCGGATGGCTTCGGGGCGGTATTGGAATCCGTCCTCTTCATAGACGGGAATGAATCGGGGCTCTCCCTCCAGGAAGCGGATGAAGTTGGGATAGCAGGCATAATGGGGATCGGAAAGAATGACCTCCTCCCCACACTCCAGGATTGCGGCGAGAGCCAGCAGAAAGGCCGGCGAGGTGCCGGACGTGACCAGGACCTGGTCTGGATCGAGGTCTCGGATGCCATACGTGGCTTCGTAATGGTGGCAGATCGCCTCCCGAAGAGGTCGGGCTCCCAGGCTGTGGGTGTAGCGGGTTTCTCCCCGGTGGAGGGCCTCGATGGCAGCGTCCTTGATGGCCTCGGGCGTGTCGAAATCAGGCTCGCCGATTTCGAGATGGACAATGTGCTCGCCCGCCGCCTCCATCTCCTGGGCCCGCTCCAGCACGTCCATGACAATGAAGGACTTGATTTCTTGGACTCGTCTGCAAATCATGCGGGTCTCTGCAAGGCTACGGATTAACCGGGACCTTGATGACGATCGGTTTGATTTGAGCCACCTTTTCGACCTCGGCCATCAGAGTGTTTGCCTTGGCGGCCTCCTCGACGGCCTTCAGCTGAACGACGAAAATCTTCCCCAGGGACTGGTGATTGAAGGGGCGGACCAAAGCGTCATAGCCCTCGGATGCGAGCTTTCTGCGAAGTTTCTCCGCATTCTCCTTTTCGAGAAACGAGCCGACCTGGACGATGTATTTCGCCGATCCCTCCACTCCCATGCCCTTGGCTGTTTCCTTGATCTCCACCCCCACGCCGGCAGCCTTCAGGTTCCTCTGGGCTTTCGCCAGGGTTTCCTTGGAGGCCAACGAGGAAGCGCGCGCGGCCGAGCCGTTGCTTGATGTCTGAGCCGCTTCCAGGCTTTCCCGGTCGGAAACCACTTCGACTTGCGACAAGCGATCTCCGGTGAGGGGCGTGGCGCCAATGGAGTCATCCGCGATCATGATCCCCTGCATTCGCTCCAGATAACGTTTGGCCTCGGCCGCAGCCGGGGAGTGCGGGGCCAGCTTGATGACTTTGCTGAATGAGTAGAGCGAATTCTCAATTTCACCTGCTGCGTAGCAAAGGATGCCAAACCGCAAGTGGGCGTCGGCGATGTCCGGGGAATAGAGCACGGCCTGGCTGAGCGCCTCCTTGGCCTCGTCGGTTCGCTTGAGGCTCTCCAAAACCACCCCTTTTCGATAATAGGCGGCCCCGTAGCTGGGGAGCAGCCGGATGGCCTGGTCGTATTCCTTGAGCGCGCCTTCCAGGTCGCCCCGCTTCTCGGCGACGCGACCCAGGTTGAAGAAGCCGAAGAACGGAGTCTCATAGGTAGGGATTGCCAGAGCCTTGCGATAGTTCTCCTCCGCCTTGGCGAGGTCATTCTTGGCGGCATAGAAGGTGCCCAGGTTATTGTAGACTTCAGCGTAGTCGGGCTTGAGCGCAATGGCATTCTGATAATGGCTCAGCGCTTCCTCCGGAAGCCCGCGAACCTCGTAGGCCAGCCCCAGGTAATATTGGACCTGGGGGTCCTTGGGACGCTTCTTCTCGGCCATGCCCAAGTACCTGATGGCTTGAGCCACATCGTTGGCGGCCAGATACTTCTCGCTGATGGATAGCAGTTGATCCGCGCCATACCTGGATTCCGGGTTTTGACCGGTCGTAGCACAGGACGCCGTCAGAAGGACGACCGCCATCCAAAAGAGAGGAATGCGCTTTGAGCTCGACATCAGATCACCTTGTTCAAAGAGTACTCGATGATTCCTTCCGCCCCGCGCTTGATGAGCTGCGGGATCAAATCTCGAACGACTCGTTTGCTCACCACCGTCTCAACCGAAAGCCAGTTGCTCTGATACAGATGAGCGACGGTGGGGGCATTCAGGCTGGGCAATATTTCCATGACACCGTTGAGGCTGGGCTCTGAAACATTCATCTTGAGGACGACAAGGTCTTCGGCGCGGAGGGCCCCTTGCAGCAGGAGCGCCATCTGCTCGACCTTTTCCCGCTTCCACGGGTCCGCCCAGGATTGGCGATTCATGATCAGCTGCGTGTTGGACTGCATCAGCTCTTTGACGATGCGCAGCCCGTTCGCACGCATGGTGGTGCCCGTTTCGGTGACTTCCACGATGGCGTCGCAGAGCCCAGAGATGACCTTCGCTTCGGTGGCCCCCCAGGAGAACTCCACCTGGACGTTCACGCCCTCCGCGGCGAAGTAGCGCTTGGTGAAATTGACGAGCTCCGTGGAGATCTTCTTGCCCTCGAGGTCTTTCACGTCGTGAACCGGCGAGTCGACGGGTACGGCCAGCACCCACCGGGCGGGGCGCTGACTGACCTTGGAATAAATGAGGTCGGCCACGACCACGACGTCCGAGTCGTTTTCCATGATCCAATCTTTGCCCGTGAGCCCCGCGTCAAAGGTGCCGTTTGCCACATAGCGTGACATTTCCTGAGCGCGACAAATGGAGCAGCTGATCTCCTGATCATTGACCTCTGGAAAATAGTTGCGGCTGGAGAGGGATATCCTCCAGCCGGACAGTCCGAACAAGCGGATCGTGGATTCCTGAAGGCTCCCCTTGGGGATGCCCAGCACAAGCTGATTCACTTCTTGTAAACCTCCTTGGGATCGAAAATGGGTTGGCCGACGGTTTCAAACTCTCCGTTGCGGCAGCGCCTGTAGAAGCAGCTTTCATGACCCGTGTGGCACGCGGCCCCACCCACCTGCTCCACGCGGAGCAAGATGGTATCCAGATCGCAGTCGATCCAGATTTCTCGAACGAGCTGAACGTTGCCGGATTCTTCCCCCTTACACCAGAGCTTCCCGCGGGAGCGGCTCCAGTAATGGGCCTTGCCGGTTTCGATCGTCTTGTCCCAGGCCAGCTCATTCATGTACGCGAGCATGAGCACCTTGCCGTCGGCGGCGCTTTGAGCTATCGCAGGTAGTAAGCCGTTTTGTTTACTAAAGTCAGGTTTCAATGTCAACGTTCCTCTCGTTCGCCCTTCCCGCCAGCTGGCCGCATGCGGCGCTGATATCGGCTCCACGGCTCTGGCGGATCATGGCGGTCAGCTGCGCCTTTTGGAGTACCTCCTGGAATTCCAGAACGCGCTCGTCCGGAGGTCGACCATAGTGGGCGCCCTCGTACGGATTGAATGGGATCAGGTTCACCTTGGCGCGCACACCTTGGAGCAGTCTGACCAGCTGCTTGGCGTGCTTCGGACTGTCGTTCACGTCGCGGAGCAGCACCATTTCGAACGTGATCCGTTTCCGGGGGGCAAGCGGATAGGAGCGACAGGCCTGGATCAGGCTGTCAACGGGATACGTCCGATTGATCGGCATGAGCTCGCTTCGCAGGGCGTCGTCTGCCGCATGGAGGCTCACGGCCAGATTCACGGGGCTCTCCCGTCCCAGCTGGACCAGCCTTGGCACCACGCCGGCCGTGGACAAGGTGATGCGTCGATGTGAAAATGCCAGTCCGTTGGGATCGTTCAGGATCTGGATGGCCCGGAGCACCGCGTCATAGTTGGCGAGCGGCTCCCCCATGCCCATGAAGACGAGGTTTGTGACCCTCGCGTGTCCGTCGGGATCCGCGAGGACCTGGCACACCTGGTCCACGATCTCCGCAGCGCTCAGATTGCGCTTGAGACCCAGGGATCCCGTCAGGCAGAACCGACATCCCAGAGCGCATCCCACCTGACTCGAGATGCAGAGGGTGAATCGGGGAGGATCCGGGATCCAAACGGATTCGATCCGCCGGCCGTCGTGAAGCTGAAAGAGATACTTCCGCGTCCCGTCGCTTGATTCCAGCCGCTCCACCAGCTCCATGGCGTGCAGGTGCGTTCCGTGCTCCAGCTGAACGCGGAACATGCGGCTGAGGTCGGAGCACTCATCATAGGACCGGACGCGCCTGACGTAAACGTTACGAAACAGCTGCCGCGCGCGGAACCGTCGCTCCCCGATGCTCTCCACCCATCCCTCCAATTGGGGCAGGGTAAAATCTTTGACAAACACTCTTTTCACGGTGAATACAATCAAACCTTTCGAATCAGGTACTGGTCGTGGGTGCGATCCTGGAGAAAAATCTTGTGGAATTCTTGAGGGTTGGCCGTATCAAACCAGCGGTAGCCCATCTCCTGACATGTCTTGCACGCCTTCCTTGGAATGTGAATTGCCAGGATATGGTAGCGCTTATCGGTCCTGGAATCAATCCGCAGTACACCGCTGCATTCCCTGCAGAGGCGAATGCGCTCGGTTTGGAGCTCCATAATGTTGTCCGTGTCATAGAAGATCTTGAGCTCACGCTCGTGCAGCTCCCCTTTCCCGTAAGCCTTCTCGCGCAGATCCGGCAGCTGCTTGCGCCATTCCAGGATCTCCCTGGCCGTCCGCTCAATATACCGAGTCGTGTCTTCGGACTGGCGGATCCTTTCGGGCTGGTAATCGGGCTCCCGCACCTGGCGGGTGTCCAGGCCCGCCATGGCCATGATGATGCCGACGTTCACGTACGGCAGCGCCCCTTCGATGGAATAGCCGCCTTCCAGAACCGCAATGTCGGGCTTCAATCGGCGCGTGAGCTCCGCGTACCCTTGGGCCGAGAAGCACATGTTGGTGATGGGGTCCGTGTAATGGTTGTCCTGTCCGGCGGAATTGATGACAAGCTCCGGCTTGAATTCGTCGAGGAGCGGCAGAACAACGGCGTCGAGAGCATGAAGAAACCCTTCCTCCGAAGTTCTGGGCGGAAGCGGAATGTTCACGGTGGCGCCGAGGGCCGTGGGGCCGCCCATTTCGTGCTGGAACCCCGAGCCGGGATAGAGCGTTCGTCCGTCCTGGTGGAGCGAAATGAACAGGGTGTCGGGATCGTGCCAGTAGATGTTCTGGGTTCCGTCGCCATGATGGCAGTCCGTGTCGACGATAGCCACCCGGTCGATGCCGTAGGCTTCGCGCACATATTCCACCATGATGGCCTCGATGTTGATGTTGCAAAACCCGCGAGCCCCGTGGACGACGCGCATGGCGTGGTGGCCGGGAGGGCGGACGAGAGCGAACCCCCGCTCGATGTTCTTCTCCATCAGTTGAATGGCGATGGTCTTCGCGCCACCCGCACTGATAAGGTGGGACTCCGTGACGACGCTCCATTCGTCGGGAGCACAGAAATGCACGCGCCGCAGATCCTGGATCGTCGCAAGGTCCGGCTTGAGCTCAACGATACCCTCGATATCCAGCAGACCCTCTTCCAGAACCTGATCCTGGGTGTACAAGAGCCGCTCTTCCCGCTCGGGATGGGTGGGACTGATCGCCCAATCGAATGCCGGGAAGAAGACCAGGCCGGTTTTGTGCTGTGCTCGAATCATGTGCTTCCCCTGGTGGAGGCGTGCCCGCCATCACGTCATGCTTGTGTGGAGAACGAAGCCGGGAGCGGGCATGTGTTGAAGATCGACCGGGCAACGGCTTCAAACTCCGGAATCAAGCCTGGCTTCACCTGCACCTTGACCCGAATGTTCCGTCCCGTCTTGTAGAAGTCGCGCACCATGTTGAACTGCGCCTGCTCGACCACCTCCATTTGCGGGTCGCTCTCCGGGGCGCCTTCCCGTTGCAGTCGCTGCCGCAGCAGACGGCATGCGAGCTCAACCGCGGCGTCCATGTCGAAATCGCGGTCAACCGGCTGGTGGAAGCCCTCTTCCGGAGCGGCACAGATCCCGCGCTCCGTATCGGCGAAGACGGTGATCTCGGAGGTCGATCGGGCGAGGGCGGCCCCGATGGCGTTGGCCACGTGCCAGCGGGGTACCACATGGACCTGGTGCTCGGTAAGGGACGCAAGTCGAAACGCGAAGAAGGGCGCCGGCCCCCCCAGGATGAGAATTTCGGTGGGCTTCACCTGGTATCCCTCGAGGAGCTCATGAACCGTGTAGACCGGCTTGCTGTTGATGTCCGAGATCATCGCGGCCGCTGCATCCAGGATCTGGCGGCAGGCGCGATCGAAAACGGCCGAAGCCGCCTCCTCGATCGTCAGTCCCAACCGTGTGGCGATGGGGCGGAGTCCTTCGCGGGACGCTTTGCCGTCGCCGCCGGTTATCTTTCCCAAAGCGACGAGGGCATCCGTCGGCGTCGGGACATGACCTCCGAAGGCCATGGCGGGTCCCTCCCGTTCCGGGCCGACCTCAATCTCGCCGGTCTCCGTAAGCCGTACGGCGCTGTCACCCCCCAGTCCGATGGACCGTGTCTTCAAGGCCCGAATGAGCGTCTTGTAACCCCCCATTTCGATCCCGAGCGGGTCCAGAAGCGGTGTCCCGTTGACCAGGACCGCCATGTCGGTCGTGGTGCCTCCGATATCGAGGACGAGCGTTTCCCGGTCTTTCGGCGCAAAGGGGAGGGATCCCATGACACTTGCGGCCGGTCCCGACAGGATGGTCTGCCCGGGCGAGTCCAGCGAGGCCTCGAGGCTCATGGTGCCCCCGTCAGCCTTCAGGACGTAGATGGGAACATTCAACCCTCGCTGCTCAAGCGACTCCCGGACGGCGCTGAAGAATCGCTTGTACAGGGGGTAGACCGCCGCATGAAGATACGCGGTCGCAATGCGCCTCGGGAAGCTCAAGTTGCCCGAAAACTGATGTCCCATCACGATATAGTCGAAATCCTCGCCGAGGATCTTTTTGATCTGGATCTCGTGCTTGGGATTGCGGGCCGAGAATTTGCCGACGATGCCGACCTGCTGGATGGACTCCGCGCGAAGCCGGGAGGCGATCGCTTCAATCTCCAGGGAATCGATCGCCTGAATTTCCCTTCCGCGATGGTTGATGGACCCCGAGACGGCATAATAGTATCCGTGGGTGCGGAGCGCTTCGGGGTCGATCCCTGGCCCGCTCGAGACAATCATCCCCGTCGGGGCGATCTTGTTTTCAACAATGGCATTGGTGGTGAGGGTGGTGCTGAGGACGACGCGGCTGATGGCCTCACGCGGCGCCTCCCGGGTCACTTCATCCAGACCCCGGCACACACAGTCGAACAAGTTGGCGGGATCCGTGGGGACTTTCGCCTCCTTCAGAATGCATCCTTCCCCAATGAGAACCACGTCCGTGTGGGTGCCGCCGACATCGAGCCCGATGATCATCGCTTCTCCTTGGTCCTGTGAGCGCTCGCCTTGGAGCGACGGAAGCCTCCTGCAACCAAGGGCTCCGGTGTCTGCCTTCGGGTGTCAGGCAGAGGCACGATATGAACGAGTCCCAGTAAGACCGACACCTGAGCACCGAACCCTGAAACGAGCTCTCTTGAATTGCACGCGGTCCGTTCCCTGGCTCGAGGGCGTCAGCGGTTGCCCGTGCTGCGGTGCTTCTCCTCTCCGTCCGGAGAGGAGAACGCGCTACGGAGCTTTACGGGTGAGACCTCCTTGCCGCGGATACGGAGGTTGATCATTTCGACGAATACCGAGAACGCCATCGCAAAGTAGATGTAGCCTTTGGGAATATGGAGGTCGAACCCGTCAGCGATCAGTGCCATGCCGATCAGGAGCAGGAAGCTCAAGGCCAGGACCTTGACCGTGGGGTGCTGCTCCACAAATTGGCTGATGCTCCCCGATGCCATCATCATGAAAAAGACCGCCAGCACAACAGCCGCAACCATGATCGCCAGCTCGCTTGCCATGCCGACCGCCGTGATCACCGAGTCGAGCGAGAAGACAACATCGATGAGCATGATCTGGATAAGAATGCCGACATAGCTGGATGAGGCTGCCCGATTGGACGCATGGCCTTCTTGCCCCTCGAGCTTGTCGTGGATCTCCAGGGTGCTTTTCACCAGCAGGAACAGTCCGCCGGCGATCAAGATGAGGTCCCTTCCCGAAATCTCGTTGCCGAAAACTGTGAAAAACGGTCGTGTCAGCCTCATGATCCACGTCAAAGAAAAGAGCAGAAGGATGCGTGAGATCATGGCGAGCCCAAGTCCCGTGATCCTGGCTCGGGCCTGCTTCTTGGGGGGGACCTTTGCCACGAGGATGGAAATGAAGATGATGTTGTCAATGCCAAGAACAATCTCAAGGGCCGTCAGCGTGACGAGAGCGATCCACGATTGTGGATCGGCAAGCCAATCCATGGCGATTCTCCCGGGAAGGACTGCTTCAATCCTGTCAAGAGGGCTGCAAATCAGGTCGACGGATCCACGATTCCAAGGCCGCGGCAGGGTACGAGCCCATTAAGGCGGTTCGCGCTTTCACCAGGTGATCACAGATACCACTCCGTGCTACCGAGTGCAATAGGCTTTGACCGGTCGTGCATGGGAGTCGACCGGCTTCGTCGCGGGGGCCACGATTGACTTAGGGAAGATGGGAGTTGGAGAGGGGGAGATGCCTGAAATGCCAAAGGTGAAAGCGGCTGCCTCTAGGCCAGGAGATGCTTGTCTGTCCATTCTCCCCATCTCCCCATCACCTTGTCTCCCTGTCACCCCGTCTTGATGCTCGACGCTTGAATCAACACCATTGGGGAGGGATTCCGGGACAAGCGCTTCACGACATGCGATGGTTGGATATCTCGTCGATCAGGACATCCCTGGAGAGCATCACCGAGGATATCAGACTGCTGTAAAACTTAAACTGATCAATGAACTTCTCACTATGAAAAAGCTCTGGAAGGAGCTCTCTCAAGATTTTGAAATCTTCATAGACAGGCTGAAGTTGGCTCAGGATATCGTTTGAGTAATGTAATTTAGTACTATGGAATAACAATGTGTTTAACAAAATATCCACGACTTCCTTTTCAAGGAAGGTAATCCGTCCTTCCGCTCCAGTCACATTGCATCCAAACTCATAATATGGATTCATGAATATTCTAAAATTATCCCTATAATCTGCAGTTTCTATGATAGTGCGTGCCTGCTGCAGCTGAATGTATTTTGACCAATTATTCTCATTGACTTTGTCTAAAATTGGCTTTCTGGCCATAGCGCTTCGCATCATGGATATCAAGGTGTTCTCGGCTTCCTTGTGCGACGCGAGTGCGAGAATGTACTGAAGCCGCAGGTTGTGCAAGATGCAAAAGTAGGAGAACACGGCTGCTTCTTGATAGTGGACCATGTTCTGCGGGATGTGGCGGTGAGTCAAAAAGTGAATGAGCCTGTCACTGAGCTCAAGGAGGATGGCGCAGGTCCCGGAGCTCTGCTCGATGTCTTCCTGAAAGGAAAGGCCTGCCCTGATATGTCCGTTGTGCTGCGTCAGCCATTGCATCCCGACGGGGATGGTAGAGGGTCCGATCCGGATGGAGAGCTGTTTCATTGCGTATTTCAGTGGGTTGGAACAGATGAATTGGATCTGCAGTCCCTCTTCCGAGAAGTCGATGACCTGAAAGCCACTGATGACTTCATGGGCGGGGGGCTCTACCGGTTCATTGGGGCTCGGCTCTTCCAGGGATGGCTTGCCATGGCAGAGGAAGACCCCGAAGGGCGTATTGAGTGAATACTCCCCGCTCAGTGCTTCGGAGGAAGGAAATCTGGGGTATCGGCGTGCTTCTTCCTGCGGGCGCCGATGAGCCAGCAGAGCAACGATCTCGTTGTGAGTCTCGCCGTCGTTGAGCGTCTGATCAGGACGCTCTTCCTCGAACAAATTCCGCATACCTTCTCCGTGAACGGTCTTTCCCTCGTCAACGCTTCCTTGTTTGTGTCGGAAATAAGCTCAGAAGGCGTGAGAACAATAATGCACGGCATACGACCGGACCCCGGCGGTTGAAGCCGCTACTCACTTAGCGGCTATCATCTTCCTATACTTGAGCATATTTAACCGTCGATCTCATGGGGCTGGGCATAGGGATGCCGTTCATGAGTCGGTCGTGAAGAGGAGGATAACCCATTTCCGCCCGATTGAAAGCTTGGCGACGCGATCGGGGGGTCATCCTCCGTGTCCGGCGTGGTCGGGGCCTCGTGTGGGGGTCAGATCGGTGGAGGCTCCGGCGTTACCTCGCTCAGGGATAAGCTTTGGTGACGCGTCTTCCGTCTTCATGGCGGGCTCGTGGTGGGAGGAGTGGTGGTCATGACCCCCACCGCCGCCCTGCTGGATTCGGCTTTCCGAGTGGAGGAGGAAGTTTCCGGAAACGACAATCCGCTCGCCCGGCAATAGCCCGGCCGTGACCTGGATCTTGTCTTCCGACCGCCACCCCGTCTCGACATGGACGGGCGAAAACCGACCATTCCCCATGTCCACAAAGACCGTCTTCTTGAGTCCCGAATCCAGGACGGCGTCCACCGGAACGGTTACGGTCGTTGGATGCTGGATGAGCATCTCCACATCCACGACCATGTCGGGCCGGAGAGCGAAACCGGGATTGTCCACCTCCATGCGGACCTGGTACGTACGGGTCGCTGTGTCGTAGCGTGGCGGGACGTCGCTTACGACCGCGTCCAGAGCGTCCCCCTGCCGGGGGAGGCTGATTTTGGCCCTGAGGCCCGGGCGAATGAGCCTGGATTCCCGCTCGTGAATGGATGCGAGCACCCACACGCGACTGAGGTCAGCGATGGCGAACAGCTCGGAGCCCCGATGGATTCGCAAGTCGGGGGAAACGTTGCGCCCGAGGACCAGTCCCGTCACGGGCGATCGCAGCTCGATGGTGGAAGCGTACTGCCGGGAATGGGTGATTTGCTCGAGCTGCGGCTCGCCAACACCCATCAAGCGCAGCTCAACCCGAGACAGCTCGACCGGGTTTGTCAGAATGGCCACGTATTCCAGAGCAGCGCTCTTCGAGTAAGGCGCGTTTTGAAAGAACTGCTGCCCCGCACCGTGCTTGGGGTCGCCGGAGGCTGCAGCCGCCCTTTCGACCTCGTTTCGCTTCTGGCGCTCAGCCAGATCGAGTGCGTAGAAATACTGCTGTTGCTTGTTGAGGAATTCGATCGTGAAATAGGTCGCCAGGAGCTGGTTCTTCTGCACGAGACTGCCGGTTGTGCTCCCGTGGATTTCTCGAATCCAGCCATCAACCATGGTGACCAGACGATGGAGACGGTTCTCGTCCGGAACGACGCGGCCCAGGGTCCTGAAAGACTGGGTGTGAGGCGCCATGGTAACCGTGCCGACTTGAACCCCGATGAGCTGCTGTTTTTCCGTGCTGACCTGTACGGTTCCCGGGATGTGCGAAGGCTCACGCGAGGACGAGGGGGCATGCCCTCCCTCCAACCCCGCGGAGCCCGCATCGTGCTGGGCCGGTTGATGGGACGTATCGGCCCCGGAGCCGATCGCAGGCGACGGAGCAGGTGCCGCTGACGGATAAGGCTCCTGTTGATGCACCTTGACGGCGCTCCTTCGGGAGGTGACCTCCTCGTGCACGATCTCCGCTCCAAACGAGCCCAAGAAGACGGCAAGAAGCAGACCGATAGAAGACAGAACCTTGTTTGCCATCATGCTCAGGCCTCCTCTCCTCGATGCAAGCTCACTTGATCGTGAACGGGATCTTCATCGTCACCATCACATCCGTGCCGCCGCGTTGCTGAAGGATGTTCACCGAAGCGAACGAATCGACCGCCTTGGTCGGTCGAATCAGGGCATCGAAACGCCTTGCGGTGCTGCTTTGGATCGGCTGGCCAGCCCGTACGAGAACGGCACGATTGTAAGAGCCATACGGGGGGACTCCCAGTGCCCGGCCATCCCAGGCAATGAGAACCACATCCACGGGGAAGGTCACTGTGGATCCCCCGTACTGGGCATTCAAATAGCGCAACAGAACCGTCTGCCCCAGCTGCGCGTTGATGGAGATCTGGGTCCCCGAAACGCCGCTGTTCAGCTCGGGAGGGATGATCAGACGCGGTGGGAGCTCAACGGTGCCGGACCTGCCGGGGGCGTTGACCCCGGTCACGAAGAAGTAATCGGGGTTGTAATCGTTGAAGAAGCCGTGAGGAAAGGTGTCGTCTACACCCGGTGTGCTGCCATGAGACGGGAAAAAGTCCTTGGCGTTGTCGGCAAAGAAATTCCAGTTGGAATCCAAAGCGCCCAGCACCCAGATCGCTTCCACGTCGTAGGGCACGGTAAAGGCGTGGGGGTCCCCACTCGTCAGGGGCTTGTTGTTGAAGCCCGGGAACTGGCGAAAGGCCGTCGTGTTGGCCGCGACTCGTCGCTTTTCGTCCAGGCACGCTCCGATCGGGACGCCGGTGAGCGTTCCGTTTGGGCTGAGCGACGCAAAGTAGGAGTCGGGGGGGTCGACGATCAGCATCCCGTAGAGACCGAACTCGAAGTGCTGCACCGTGTTGCGGTGGCAATGGTAAAAATAGGTTCCCATGGCGTTGGGCTGAAACTGGTAGATATATTCCCCGATCTCCATGGAGCAATGCCCGACTCCGTCGTTCATGGGCGTGGGCTCCAGCCCGTGCCAGTGGATCGTGTGGGGAGGCGGTCCTTTCCCTTTGGTCTCGCAGTGGAAGATGATTCCCCGGGGCATGCGGATGGTGGATGCCGGAAACGTGCCGCTTTTAAGGCTCGGATTGTCGTCGTCGCCGATGGCGAAGGTTCTCAGCCTACGTCCGTCGAACGCGGTGATATCCAAGCCGATCAGCAATTCTCGCTGCACCGTGTGGGCTCTTCTGACCCGGTCCTGAATGCCCGCCGCCGCCAGCACCTCGGGAACCGGGTTGGTCGGCTCAAGACGCTCGGGAGTGGGTGGACTGGCTGTCGGAGGGTCGAACATCTTCACCCATTCGGATTCCTTGCTCACCACCGACCGTCTCGAAATTCTATATTGGGGGTTTGTGAATGCCATGATCGTACTCCTATGCTCTCGAATCTCTTCGTGAGACTCGGTGCAGCTCCATCCCTCGACTCAAACGAGATTTCAATCCTCGTGTCCCCCCGCGGGTCCTGTTCGATCCGGCCCGTGGATCGTTGGAGCCTGCGGGAAAGTCGTGACGCCTCCGGGGGTGGTCCGATCACCCGTGAAGTTGATGCCGGAAATCAGCCCCAGGTTGTAGTTGCCACCCTGGGCGGTCTGAGTCGCCTCGGAATGGTCGTGCATCGGATAGCACATCGGGGAGAGCCGGGCTCCGAGGCTGTCGGCCGCTTCTGGAATCCATAAGCCCAGCTCCTCCATCGGTGGCCATACTGGCTGACCCCTGAGAGAGATCATCGGGGGGTCCGGGAGCCCAATGCCCCTCGAGTTCGGCACATCGGGCGGCCGGGTGTAGGGAATCAGCCAGTCAAAGGTTTGCATCGGCTGAGAGGTGTAGGTGTCTACCCAGATGGGATTGTCTTCGACCACGCCGTTGACTGCGACGACGTAAACATGGTTGGCGTGCATGTGCAGGGAATGCATCCACAGTCCTGGGTTGAGGACCCGGACCAAGGCGGGCTCGCCCACCCGATTCATGGGGCAGATGAAGGGGTTGTTGTGGGCGAAATGCCCGGACTGGCCGCTGATCGTGAAGTACTGGGCCTTCCGGTTGGAAGCCTCCGTGCCTTTCCCCGTGGGGATGAAGGGATCCTTCAGGAAGGCATTGATGAAGTTCTCCGCTTTGCGGATGGCAGCGCCCGGAGCGGACCGGCCCACCTCCTCGAAAAGGTTGGGGCTCGACTGATGCAGCACCCAAACATACTGACGAAAAGGGGGCGTGTCGGTTGCGGGATCTCCCTGATCCCACGCCAGACCGGGGAAATGAGCGCTGTTTCCCAGATCGTTGAACAGCCTCTGGACGCTCGCTGTCGGTCTGAGGTAAGGGGTGATGCGGTTTCGAACCGGCCGACCCGGAATGACCCTGGGAATTTTGGGCATGACGACGAAGGCGCCGTGAAGCCCCATCACGCGATTGACCGGTGCGTTGAGGTTGTCGAAGTACATGTAGGTGCCGGGATTGGGCGCTCTGAAACGAAAGGTGCGAGATTGTCCCGGAGCGATGGGGCCGCTGTTGAATACGGGTCTGGGTGGGATTCTCACGCGCGGATTCGTGCTGACGCCAGGAATGAAGAAGGCGTGAGGCTCATCCAGGGCGTTCGTTACGGTGATTTGAATGATGTCGCCCGCAGTCGCAAAAATGTTGGGTCCGGGGCAGTCCTCGGGGATGTTGGCTTCTTTGAAGATCCAAAAATAGCATTCTGCCAGGTTCGTCGCGTTGTCAGTCACCATGCCCTTGATGGCGTCCGTGATCGTGAAGTTGAGGGACTGGACCGGAAGGATCTGGGAGTAGGCCTCGTGCTCGAATATCCAGGGCAGCCCCCTTCCAACGGCCAGACCCGTGAGTCCTGCCACTCCATACTTGAGGAATTCTCGCCTGTTCATGGTTTATCCTCCTTAAAGAAAAACCAGCCCTTACCCTTCCAATCAGGTGATGCTTTGATTTAATCGATGCATGTGCGGCACGCCCGGGAGGTGCATGTAGACTCCCCTCGCGCCGTGTCCGCAAGTAAGGCCGTTCACGGATTAATATTAGGTATAAATACGTAAATAGGCAATAGGTCAAAATACGATTCTGGGGAAGGTGAGGGAAGTCGCAAGACGGGCGGGCAAGAAGAGGATGGAAACGATTCCGTACAATCGGAAAGCAGCCGGAGTGCAGATCACGGTTGCCACTTGGCCTGGCGCACCGTCACACCATGAGTGGTCCGTCCTCAAAGCGGTCGGCATCCCGGCGCAGGCCGGGACGACGACCTGGCAATGGGCCAGCTGATTCGGTGCTTACGTACTCAGGCGCTCAGATCCCACCAGCGGGCTTCACCGGCCGTCATCGGCACGCCATCGGTCCCGGGAACCTGGGGGCTATTGGGTACGGAGGACCTTTTGAATCATCACGGGCTTGGTGGGGACGTTCTGGAAGGGACCGACGGTGGACGTCGGAACCGCCTTGATCCGGTCCACGACGTCCATGCCCTCGATCACCTTCCCGAAGACCGCGTATCCAAAACCCCTCTGAGTTTCGTCCTTGTGGTTCAGATTCTCGTTGTCATTCACATTGATGAAAAATTGAGCCGTGGCGCTGTCCACAATGCTCGTTCGAGCCATCGCAATGGTTCCGCGCTCGTTTCTCAAGCCGGCGGCCGCCTCGTTCTTGATGGGCTCGTGCGCCTCCTTCTGCTTCATATCCGCCGTGAACCCACCACCCTGGATCATGAACCCGTTTATGACGCGATGGAAAATCGTCCCGTCATAAAATCCTTCGTCCGCGTAGCGGAGGAAATTCTTCACGGTCAGAGGAGCCTTGTCTTCCCAAAGCTCCACCTTGATCGTGCCTTCCGAGGTCTGGAGGACGACGACAGGATGGGTGGGCTTGGCCTCAGAAGGGGGCGACTTCGGGTCAGGCGGTGGGACCTGGGCGTGACCCGCTCCGGTTGACGCCATCCACATGACCGCAGCGATGGCAAGGAGTGTCGAGAAGGCGCGAAAGAGCGCTCGAGAATGCGTCAGCATGGGTCTGTCTCCTCGTTGTGCAAATGGAGCGGATCTTCTCTTCTGGATACGAGCCTGCCCTGTCCGGGCTGCGCTTCCATTCAAACCGGCGGAGCATCTCATTTGATCAGCTTCGCCTTGGCCTGCTGCTCGATGTCGTCATCCAGCTTGTCATCAAACGAGAAGCTGAAGATGATCCATGTGTCGGAGGGTTTGTAGAATTCAAATTCGAAGCGAATGGGCTGCCTTTCATACGCCGCCAGGTAGCTCAGGTAGACAAAGCGGGCTCCCAGGGTCAGCTCCTGCAGCTTCTCGTGGTTCTTGAGGGCGCCGACCATCTGGCCGATGGAGCCCAGGCGGCTGCGGACATTCTGGACGGCATCCGATTTTCGGGACATCCACGGGTTGGTCCCATAAAGGAAGTCGACCGCTTCTTCGGCCTGTCCCGCTTTGAGCATCGCGATGAACTTCTCGATCGTCTGCTCGTAATCCGCGGCAAGCGCGTTGGCGGTGACGAGAGCGCAGCAGGCCAGCACGGCAAAGAGCAATGACCATTTTCTCATGTCCGTCCTCTCCTTCCTGTTTGGGTTTCGCTTGTCGATCGCTCGCCATGCCCATCATCCCCGGGGCCTTGGTCTGCGTCGGATCCCGTCTGCGAGAAGGTGCATCAGAGATCGTTCCCGAGTCCGGCTCGGACCTCGGTGGGCCGTTATCCGGTGAGGATCGAAACGCTATTTGGGGATCGATACCGAATCGTCGTTGTATACTCCATTGGCTGCCGTTCGGTGGCAGGCAATGCAGTTGGACAGCGATCCGATAGAAGGGCGGCGCAGAATGTCGCTGGAGATCTTCCTGTGCTTATGGACGATATAGGGGACCTCGGTGATGCGAAGCGGCGTGGCCCCCTGGAGGCTGTTCACGATTTTGACGGCACGCTTTTCTCTCGACCGTTCCGCCGCGTTGGCGTCCAGATAAGATGCGATCTGGTCGATCGTCTCGGGGGCCAGAGGGAGCACCTCACCAAAGTGGTCATCCAGCTTTGCCAGAATCTTCAGCCAGGAGCCGGAAGGAAGGAGCTCGGGTTGATAGGCGAAGTGACAGGCGCCGCATTGCTCTTGATAAACGGGGTTGGAAACCGGGCTCATGGCGCTCTTGGCAATCTGCATTTGGTCCGAGGGCGCAGGCGGCACCGGTCTTTCGACCTGGTCCGAGTGGTGGCCCAAGTCGGGGCGTGGGCCTTTTCTGCCATGGTGCTCGTCCTCATGTGCCAACGCCAGGTCCTGGGAGCAAATCAAGACCAGTGCCGACAAAGCGAAAGCGGAAATGCTGGCTTTGAACCTTACTCTCATCCGTGCGTCCTTTCTTTGTGCTTGGGCTGCCGTGCCACACTGCTCACCGTCGATCCCGACGGGCGGTTCCTTCCGTCTTCGTGGCCGGACAGCGCTCATTCTTCGGGCAATACACAGGTAGCGGATTGTGCCTTCTTGGCTTCGACATAGTGCGCGGCCGCCAGAGCCGCTGTGCAGCCGTCGGCCGCCGCGACCACGACTTGGCGCGCATACTTTTCCCGCAAGTCGCCCACCGCGTAGATGCCGGGGATCTTGGTTTCACATTTTGAATCCGTGATGACGTACCCTTCGACGTTCATTTGGACTCCGGCCGGGACCAACGCGTTATTGGGCAGGAAACCGACGAACACAAACACGCCGTCCGTTGCAAGCTCCCTTGGCGCGCCCGTTTGCGTGTCTTTGAGCGCGACCCCGCACACGCCCTCGTCGTTGGCTTTGATCTCGGTGACGACGGTGTTCCACAGGACCTCGATTTTGCACTCCGCGAAGACCCGCTGCTGCAGAATCCGACTCGCGCGGAAGGCGTCCCTCCGATGGGCCAGGTACACACGCTTGCAGAGCTTGGCAAGATAAAGCGCCTCTTCCATGGCGGTGTCGCCGCCGCCCACCACGAGAACCGTTTTGCCTCGAAAGAAGAATCCATCGCAGGTCGCGCAGTAGGAGACCCCCTTGCCATAGTACTCGTCTTCGCCGGGAACCTCCAGCTTTCGGGGAGATCCTCCCTGTGCCATGATGATGGCGTGTCCGCGCAGCACGTCCCCATTGTCCAGTCGTACTTCATGGTAATCGAGACCCGGCTCGATGGACACGATCTCGCGCTGGATCATCTGCATGCCGTAGGATTTGGCATGGTCGTGGAGCTTCTGACACAGGTCGAAGCCGGTGATCGATTCAAAGCCGGGGTAGTTCTCAACACTCTCGGTCTTGCTCACTTGGCCGCCGTAAAGCCCTTTTTCCACAATCACGGTGTTGAGCGCGGCGCGCATGCCGTAAATCCCTGCTGTGAGGCCGGCGGGGCCACCGCCCACGATGATCAGGTCGAAGATTTCCTTGGTAACCAACGTCACACTCCTTGTCCTTTCAGTCACGGTCTCCCGGGAGCCCGGGTCGAAGCCCCCGCATCCTGGCTGGGCGTGGCCCTTCCAGGTATGTCGAACATTACCGATTCGGGGTGTAAACAGCAATCAGATATTGCTGTCGGCGAGCAGGTCAAGGATATTTCGTCCCGTTACGGCCTCCCGAGCGTCGGAGCCGAGCCCCAGCCTGAGGATCTTTTTCAGCTCGTTTCCAGGGTCTCCAAACGGGAAATCCGATCCGAAAAGGATCCTCTCCGAGCCGTATCGGTCGAGATAGTCCCGGATAATCCCTTCGGGGGCAAGGGCCGTATCGGTGTAGACATTGGGATTTTCCCAGAGGCGATGCCGGCGGAGCAGTTCATAACCGCCGTTCAACAAGCCGCAATGAGGGATAACGACGCGAACGTTCGGGGCGAGCTCGTTCACGAAACGCTCCGTGTAGCGCCATTCCTCCTCAAGCACCACCGGCATGTTGCGCTTTCGAATCTCCGCGATGGCACTCCGGCACCGTGGATCGTCGTAGTGGTATTGGGGCTCGTCGGCATGCCGATGCCACTTGATGCCGCGATGGGAGGGGGCGATCTGCTCCACGGCAAAATCATTCCAGATGAAGAAGTAGGGAAAGACCTCGAAGTCGGGGCCGCCGATGGTTGTGAGGTAATGATTGGCCGCCTGGCGTCTGGTGCGCCATTCATCGGAATCTCCAAAATCGGGATCGTGTCGGTCGTAAATCTCCATGACCGGTGCGAACAGGACCGCGCCACGAATGGGGGTGCCCCGCGCGTGGTAGAGGTAGTCATCCAGGGACTGGGGCGGGAATCGATCCTGGATGCCGCAGTGGGCGTGGGCGTCAATGACACGGTGCTGGTCCACGGGAGCCCTCCTTGTGAGTGTGTGTTGGGGCCGTCTTTCATGCAGGTCCCCTTGTAAGGTCGCCGGATGGTTCTCTGCTCAGATGAGCGGTCATCGTGGCGTACGTTTTCCTGGCTCGTTTTTCTGGCTCTTGACGAGCGTCATGATCATGTTTCATATGAGAGCCAAGTCCGCAAAATAAATGCCCGAAATCGTGGAATCGAGGGAGACGGGCTTGAGCGGAGATCGCAAAGGCCGTGAGCAGACGGCCGACTTGGCACCCGAAAGGTCGAGCAGGTGACGAAGATGGACGAAAAACGTCGTGTGCTTCTTGTCGAAGACCATCCGGTCTTTCGAGATGGGCTCCAGTCCCTGGTCAATTCCAGCGGGGATTTCCACGTCGTCGGCGAGGCCGAAGACGGGGTGACCGCCATCCGGATTTCAGGGGAGCTTTCGCCCGACCTCATCGTGATGGATCTTTCGCTTCCCGGCATGAGCGGGATCGAGGTGATTCGAGCCATCAAGAAGGAGCAGCCCGAGGTCAGGATACTGGCTTTAACCGTGCATGTGGACGAAGAATACATCCAGGCCGCCTTCCAGGCGGGTGCCGACGGGTATGTGGCCAAGGACGCCAGTCGCCAGGAAATCATGAATGCCATCGAAGCCGTTCTCTCCGGAAAGACCTACCTCTCACCGGCCATTTCCGACCGAGTGATCAAAGGGTTTCTGCGGGGTGTGGTGCAATTGCAGGCGGAGCGCCGTGAAGACCATCTGCCGCAAGCCGATTCGGTTTTGACCCAGCGCGAGACGGAGGTGCTGACCCTCATCGCCGGCGGTCATACGAACAAGGTGATCGGACAGCGGCTTTTCATCAGCGTCAAAACCGTGGAAAAGCACCGCGCGAACCTGATGGCCAAGCTCAATCTCCACACCCCCCAGGCCCTCACCGCCTACGCTCTCGAGCGCGGGCTCCTCGGCAGATCGTGATCTCATGACGTTCCCGCCGCCGTGTCCCCGTCATCCTCGGCCTCGGTCTCCTGGTTGTCCCATGTCACGGATCCACGCTCCCAGACCGCTTTGATCGTCGTGCCCGTACCCGGGCCCGATTCGATCTGCAGCACCCCCCCCGACAGCTCCGCGCGCTCACGCATGCTTGAAAGTCCCAGCCCCCTGAGGTCGGCCGAGGAAAGACATTCGGCCACGTCGAAGCCACGCCCGTTGTCCTCGATGACCAGGTGGATGTCTCCTGAGACGGAGCGGGATAGAGAGATCCCGACGCGGCTCGCCTGGCTGTGCTTGGCCACGTTGTTGAAAGCCTCCTGAACGATGCGGAAGAGAACGATCTTGAGCGCTTCCGGGACGTCGCTTTCTTCGATGCGGGCGTTCAGCTCCACTT
Source organism: uncultured Syntrophobacteraceae bacterium (assembly GCA_964538515.1). GTDB lineage: Bacteria > Desulfobacterota > Syntrophobacteria > Syntrophobacterales > Syntrophobacteraceae > CALBZH01. Next base: position 1,675 of record CAZIEW010000049.1, on the reverse strand, counting down.
CGATTCCCGTGTAAATCGACTGGAAATCCCTGCAGAACCAGGCAAGGGTCGCAAGGATTCCCAGGTCATCAAGCATAGCCGGGCGCAGGTTGCGCTGAATGCGGCGCACCTCGTTGACCACCCCTTGAATCAGCGGGACTGCGGTCTCGAGGGGGCGCAGCGTCTCCGGCGGCAAAACCTGGCGTGCTTTCTCAATGGTTTCCTCAATGCTGAACTTGATGGCGCTGAGGGACTGGCCGATGCTGTCGTGCATCTGCAGGGCGATGCGCTTTCGCTCGGTTTCCTGAGCCACCAGCAGCTGAGCCGAGAGCTCCTTCATGCGGCTTTCCGACACCCGTAGTGCCGTCTCGGCCTGGCGTCTCACTTCTTCCACACCGATGGCCGAAGCAAGGATGCCAAGGATGCCACGATCCTCCTCCGTGGGAACGAAATCCTTCCGGTACACGACGCAGAGCGTCCCGACACTCTTGTCGCCGAGCTGGACGGCTTTTCCAAGGTAGGTCTGGAAGCCAAGCTGAACCAGACCGGGCTCGCCTGCAGCGTAGCCTGACGCGGAAAGGTGCCGGATGAGAAGGGGCTCCTTGCGCGCCTGCTCGATCATCTTCGAGCAAATCGTATCGTCCGGATTCTGGCCCTGGTCGCATTCGTAAGGCCAGTGCCATTGACCCCAGGAGCAAAACTTGCCCTGGTCCAGGCGATTGTAGTGGGCGGCGTCCGCCCCAAGCATTTCCCCGCACAGCCCGGTCAGGAGGTCGATGTTGGCAACCGGGTCCGGACCGAAGTTGAGAAAGCATTCATTCATCCTGGCAAACCGTTTCTGAATCCTGCTCAAGCGATCCAGCATGACTTGAGCGTAGAGACCGAGAGCGCCGATGAGTCCAACGGCGAGCAGCCGCATCTCCAGCTCGTTGAGATCGGGATGGAAGAGGCGCTGCACGAAAGGCCCTAGGTCATAGACGTAGGCGTCCATGAAAGCTTCGAGTATCCAGTAGACAACACCGAATACCAAGCCCATCCAGCCTATCGTCTGGTGCCATCTCCGCTTATCCGAGAAGAGGCACATGATCGACTCCTTACCGATGGGACATCCATCCGTCGTTCCCCTGAGGGCCGTATGGGGGGAGACCGTAGGAGATGCAATCTTCAAATAAGGTCCATTGCCAATTTCCGCTCCCCCTGTTGCCCCTTAGAATAAGGGCAAAGAAGCGAGTATGGAAGTGCGAGCCGTTTGAATATGCATGATCATCAACGCATCCACATGGGTGAGGAAAAGCCATGAACAGACATCATAGTGTCAGTGCCTGGAAGCTGTCGTTAATCACGGCGTCCGTCGTGACCATGGCGACACTCGTTGGCGTCAACGGTGCGTCCGCCGCGGCGGAGACGAGCAGCGGCAAGGGGTGGGAGCCGCCTTTTTCGACGTGGCTCTCGGTGGGGAGCGGTTTTGAAATGACGGCCGTCGCGAGTCCTGTTTCGACGGGCGAGGTAAGCCTATCTGCCCGCAAGGGCAAGAAAGGGGGCGTGAAGTTTGAGCATGGGAGACCGGGTCATACCTCCATGGACAACGAAGAAGTGATGCTTGCCCGCAAAGGACGCAAGGGGGGCGTAACATTCGAGCACGGCAGGCCGGGACACGCTTAGTACAGCTCCCCAGAATAAAGTGACCATTGCCCGG
>CAZIEW010000048.1:0-41611 GCA_964538515.1 uncultured Syntrophobacteraceae bacterium | reverse complement strand
AATGAGCCCTGGCTGGGGGTAGACCATGGAGGCAAAGGCTTCACCACCGCTGAAGTTCCGCAGCGCTTGGATGCCGCCGGCAGTCGCACAGGCCCCGATGGCTGCCAGCACCTTGGACATGCGCCTCACCTCCCGAATGCGCTTCTCGTCCTCGGGCGTACTGATAGCGCCTTCCACCAGCGACAAGTCGTACGGGGGGGTGCCCATCAAGCTGGAGGCTTCGGGGAAGTAGGCGATCTCGACATGGTCCGGAATCGCAAGCAATTGATCCTCACAGTTGAGGAGGCTCAACTGGCACCCGTCGCAGGATGCGAACTTCCAGACGGCCAGCCGCGGCTTTCTGCGCGATTGTGTGATGTGCTCGTGAGCCATGACCACCTCACGGTCCGGGTGTCTTCCTGATTCTTGAGGACGTCTCATCCCTATTTGCAGGATCGGGTGACCTCATATCTCTCGCCGTCCCAGCCAGTTCCTGATCCGAGGCAAGGGGAAGACTGGACCTTCCCGACAGACAAAAAATGGGCCGAATTGGCAATGACCGCATATCCCGATCCCGCAGTTCATGTTTCGCTCCATGGACACGAAGATCCGCTCGGCGTAAACGTTCTGTCGCAAGAGCTCCATCATGGTGAACCGCATCATGACCTCGGGGCCGCAGACCATAGCGGTCGTCTTCTCCGGGTCGAATTGAGCCTTCGCGATCAGGCTGGTCACAACACCGATGTTGCCGTGCCAGCCCGAAGGGGCGCGGTCGACCGTGACCGCCACATCGACGTCGAGACGAGCGCGCCATTTTTCCAGCTCGTGACGGAAAAGCAGATCGCTCGGACTTCTCGCGCCATAAACAAGAGCCACTCGTCCGTAGTCATTCCGATGGGCCAGCAGGTGGAGAACAGCCGGTTTCAGGGGAGCCATGCCCAGTCCCCCTGCTGCAAGGACCACATCCTGTCCCATCGCTTCCCCGACGGGCCATCCCGTGCCAAACGGCCCCCTAACTCCGATCATGTCGCCTTGCTTCAAGGCGCAGATGGCTCGCGTGACCGGCCCGACCTCTCGAACCGTGTGCGTCAGCACGTGGTTTTCGGTCGGGTCGCCGCTGATCGAGATGGGCACCTCCCCCATACCGAATACGGTCAGCATGTTGAACTGTCCGGGCTCAAAGCAGGGAATCGGGTTCCCCTCAGGTTGCACCAGATGGATCGTGAATGTGTCCGCCGTTTCGCGCACGACTCGCCGGACCCGGTAAAGGTCTGGGACCATCGGATCGAAGAGCGTCAGCGGAGCATCGTCTGTCATGAGAGGATCCTGTCATAAGGGAGAAATCGCACCTTGGGGAGACGCACTCATTCTCTGGTCAGCCTCCGGATTGGCATACACATCCAGCAATTGAAGACGTGCCGCGGTGAGGCGTTGGACAAGGACACGGGCGAACCGCTTCATCAGCTCATAGCCGAGATCATGGTCGTCTTCACAAGTGCCGCGCAGGCAGATCGCGTTGAAGGCGATGGTGCGGGCTTCTTCCGTTGCCACCGCCTCATAGGTCCAGGTGTAAGGAGGAAGCAGCCAGGATGCCCCTAACACCTCGCCCGCGCCGATGGTTTGTATGGTTACCGCGCCGCGCTCGGGGGTATGGACCTCGAGCGCTACCTTGCCCGCTTCCACCAGATAGAAGCGATCGGCCTCATCTCCCTGATGAAAGATGACCTCGCCGGCCGCAAAGCACGCCTCCTTCGCGCAGTCGCAAATCAGGCGAAGGTAAGCGGGCTCGAGCCCATGGAAGAAAGGATGAGCCGCCAGGGAAGATTCAAAGGGGTGCATGACAGGCCTCCTCGGAGTCTGGTGCTTGTCGGCGCTCGCTCTCGCTGAGGATTTGGGCTTCCTCCGTGATGTCGATCCCGGCTGGGCACCAGGTGATGCAACGTCCGCAGCCGACGCAGCCGGAAATCCCGAACTGATCCCACCAGGTGGCCAGCTTGTGCATGAGCCAATGGCGATAGCGCGACGCAGGGGATGTTCGAACGCTGCCTCCCCCGTGCAGGTAAGAAAGCTCGATGGAAAAACAGGTATCCCAGCGCCGTTTTCGCTCGACTTCCTGCCCGGAAAGATCCGTGGTGTCGACAAAGGTCGAGCAGAAGCAAGTCGGGCAGACCAGGGTGCAGTTGCCGCACGTGAAGCAGCGCTTCGCTGTCTCTTGCCATCGCGGATCGTCCAGTCGCCGGTAAAGGAGATCCTTGAGCCCGTTCGTTTCCAGGGTACGCTGCACGGCCTGGGCGGCCCTTGCATGTGCCTGCTCCGCCGCTTGGATCACGAGCGCTGACGGAGCCTCGGCATCGAGGCCGGAAAGCAGCCGTTCTCCTCGTTTGGAGCCCGCTTCGCCGACATAGAGGATCGCATCGTTGACGGCGAGCTCCAAAAAGGCCAGGTCAAAGCCAACGGTGGCTCTCGGCCCGGTTCCCATGGAGGTGCAGAAGCAGGATCGGCTGGGCCATCCACAGTGGAACGCGACAATGAGGAGCGACTCACGACGCCGTTTGTAGATGGGATCAGGGGAAGCTCCTTCCGTGCCATAGAGTGCGTTAGAAGGATGGGGTACTGTGCTCCCGAGGAATAGCCGGTCCAAAGCCGCGAGGGCGTGAAGATCGCATGAGCGAATGCCCCAGAAAGCAAGCTTCTCGCCGGCAGAAGGTGGACAGTCGATGCTGAGCCCCGCATCCGTCCGGGTGGCTCTCCAGCAGACGTAATGATCCGGGATGAGAAATCGCTTCCAGGGGGTAGGACCGACTGAATGACGAAACGCCTGCATCGCATCCGACGGTACCAGGCGGCAGGATCCGGGGGCATGCTGCTCGGTCCAGCCGTAAGGCAAATCGCCGGCGGACCGGAGAACGGCATAGTCGATCGCGTCCGAGCGATTCGTGGGCCCCACGACGGTAAACCCCTCGCATTGAATCCGGGTCAGCAGAGACTCAAGCTGCCGAGCGCTCAAAACGGCCTTGAGAGGGTCCTGAGCCGTCGGGGTTTTCGAGACATACATCCTGGGCTCCTTGCCGTGACAGGGACGAAAGCGATTCAGCGAAAGACCCGTCTGAAGAGGTATCCTCCCAAGATCAAGAAGGCGACGTCTCGCAAGACATAGATCCAGACCGACGCGTGGGATGTGGCCGAGCTGCTGAAACAGCCGCAATGGACATCGAGCCCGCGGATTAGGTTGAAGGCGAGGCTGGCAGAAAAGCTGATCAGCAGCAGGTTGGCCAAGATCAAGGCTCCGGGGAGCCAAAGTCCGAGCAGCATCAGGAGTCCAAGGACCAGCTCGAGCCAGGGGAGCAAAATCGCGACGAGGTTGACGGCGGAATCGGGGAGAATCTGATAATTGTAAACCACTTGAGCGAAGGCACCGGGATGAAGGATCTTGTCCGCGCTTGCGGCGACGAAGATGGAGCCGAAGACCAGACGGCCCACGAAAAAAGGATCCAGGAAGGCTTGCTTGAGACGCTCTCCCTGGGAGAACATCGATTCGCTCCGCGCGAGGGGGGTGCCCGGCGGTGAAAAGCTCTGATTCATGTCGTCAAGCCGGTTCATGAGAGCTCGCATTTCTCAATAGGTCGAACGGTCACATGGTCTTCGATCCATTATGGCTGGGATCAAGGATTGCTGCAAGGTCGCGCAAGAAGGACTATCGCTCGTTATCAACACTATACTTTTTTTAAAGTCGATTTGCTAGGATATCGCATTCAACGGAACAGAAGAAGGGTTGGTTGCCCCATGATGCTTGATAGCCGCTCATCCAGCTGTCTCCCTGCCCTTGGGCTTGTGGTGGCCATGGTGCTATGGGGGAGCTCGTTCATCGTCATGAAGGTCGCTTTGCAATTCTATGACCCGATTGTGGTCATGTGCGGTCGCATGACCGTGGCGGCTTTGATTTTTCTCCTGTTCAGCAAACGCTTTGGCAAGATCGAATACCGCTCGGGAGACTGGAAGCTCTTGGCGTTCATGGCTTTCTGCGAGCCGTGCCTGTATTTCTGTTTTGAAACGCACGCCCTGAGGTGGACCAGCGCGTCCGAAGCAGCCATGATCACGGCTCTCCTTCCCCTGTTGACGGTCGTCGGAGCGCGGTTGTTTCTGTCTGAAAGAATCACGATCAGGAGTGCTCTTGGATTGCTTGCCGCGTTGCTCGGAGCTTTGGCTCTCACGGGGCTCGGTCGTCCGTCTGAGCATGCGCCCTGTTCGTGGCTCGGAAATTCCCTGGAGCTGGGCGCCATGGTCTTCGCGACGGGATATACGTTGACCAGTCGTCATCTGGGGGCTCGCTACTCTCCCTTCTTTCTCACGGCGGTCCAGGCCTTTGCGGGCAGTGTCTTTTTCACGGCGGCCCTGCTTCTGCCGGGGACCGCGCTTCCGTCGGGCGGAGGATGGCAGCCCGCAATGGCTGTCCTTTACCTGGGAGCAGCGATCAACGTGCTGGCTTATTTCCTTTACAACTTCGCCTTGGGCCGCATTCCGGCCAGCCAGGTCTCGCCCTTTGTCAACCTCATCCCGGTCTTTTCCCTGGCTCTGGGGTGGTTGGTCCTCGGAGAGGCTCTGACCTCAACTCAGTACGTCGCGGCCGCCGTCGTACTCGGAGGAGCCATGGTTGGACAGGGGAGGCCGACTCAGGTCGCGTGAATGGGTCGCGAGACTCCAGGCGGGCAATTGGCATGCTGAGGTCGACAGGGAACCAGGTGAGGTCGGGCGCGGCCTCGCGGAGGCTTTCAATTCAATCAGGCAACAGGAGAACGTTCATGGCAACCGTTTCCGGATTCCCAATTCTCACCCCCCAGGAAGTCGTCGAGCGCATCCCGAACGGGGCGACGGTTTCATTCAGCGGATTCAGCCCCGCGGGAGCGGCCAAGATTATTCCCAGAGCCCTTGCTGCGCGAGCCAGGGCTCTCCATGAGCGTGGAGAGCCCTTCAGGGTTCGTGTGCTCACGGGAGCATCGAGCGGCGAGAGTATCGACGATGAGCTGGCGAAGGCCGAAGCCATTTCCTGGCGAGCGCCTTACCAGAGCGGCTCCTCTCTCAGGAAGCAGATCAATCGGCAAGAAGTCGAATACGTGGACATGCACCTGTCGCATGTGCCGCAGACCGTCCTGTTCGGCTTCTTCGGGAAGCTCGATTTCGCGGTGGTCGAAGCCACGGAGATCACCCCTGACGGCCGCGTGTACCTGACGACGTCCATCGGGGCTTCGCCGACTTACCTGCGATATGCGGATCGCGTGGTGATCGAGCTCAATCGCGGCCATTCCCATCGCCTGCGCGAGATGGCCGATATTTTCATCATGCCGCCTCCGCCGCATCGGAACGCCATTCCCATCTACGATCCGACGACACGGATCGGCTGGCCCTACGCCCAGGTCGATCCCAAGAAGGTGATCGGAGTCGTGGAGAACTACGAGCCGGATCACGTCGTGCCTTTTGATGCGCCCGATACTCCGAGCTTCCAGATTGCCGAGCATCTCGTGCGCTTTCTTGTGGATGAAGTGAAAGCCGGTCGCATTCCTTCCGAATTCCTGCCCCTGCAGGCCGGTGTGGGCAATGTGGCAAACGGCGTTATGTCTGTCCTGGGAGCGCATCCGGACATTCCTCCGTTCATGATGTATTCCGAGGTCTACCAGGACGCACTGGTCGACTTGATGGAAAAGGGGCGCCTCACTGCCGCGAGCGCGACGGCGCTCACGGTTACCACGGAAGCCCTGAGGCGGATCTACGACAACATGGATTTCTTTGCGCCCAGAATCGTCCTTCGTCCCCAAGAGATTTCAAACCATCCCGGTGTGATTCGCCGGCTGGGCGTCATTGCCATGAACACGGCCATCGAAGCGGACATCTACGGAAACTCCAATTCGTCTCACCTCTACGGGATGGACATCATGAACGGTGTGGGAGGGGCCGGCGAGTTCACACGAAACAGTTACCTGGCGATCATGATGTGCCCTTCCATCGCCAAAGGGGGCAAGATATCGGCCATCGTGCCCATGTGCCCTCACATCGACAACAACGAGCACTCGGTCCAGGTTCTGGTGACCGAGCAGGGGCTGGCGGACTTGCGCGGTCTCGGACCAGTTCAGCGCGCCAAGCTCATCATCGAGAAATGCGCTCACCCGGCCTACCGGGACTACCTCCATCGTTACGTTGCCAGAGCGCGGCCCGGCCACATTCCGCATGACCTAGGGACTGCGTTCGAGCTGCATCAGAACCTGCTGCAGCACGGCTCCATGCTTCCTGGAATCGAAAAGGAAATTGCGGCGTCGTGAGCTGCGCTCCAGGAGAAACATCGACGGACTCCCCCTGTGCCCGGTGTGATCTCCTGTGGGCTTGATAAACTCCCAAATCCCGAGGATACTGCCATGTCCGATGCCAAAGAGCCGCTGACGGCCAACGACGCCCTGTCTCCCGAACAGTTGCACAGCCTTGACACGCTGGCGGAGGACATCGAGCGCCACATCGTTACGACCCTGGGGAATGAAGTCATCGGGCGGAACAAGTACCGCTATTTCAATGGCCTGGCCTACAGTATCCGAGACCGGCTGATTCGCGGCTGGCTGAGCACCCAGAAAGACTATTACGACGGGATGGTCAAGCGGGTCTATTACCTGTCGATGGAGTTTCTTCCCGGTCGGTTTCTCATGAACTATCTGACCAGCATGCGCATCGAAAACGGGTGCAGGGAGGTGCTGGAACGGCAGGGTATCGTCCTGGAGGACCTCGAGGAGGTCGAATGGGACGCAGGGCTCGGCAACGGCGGTCTAGGGCGGTTGGCTTCGTGCTACATGGATTCCATGGCGAGTCTCAAGATCCCAGGCTACGGATATGGAATTCTCTACAACTACGGAATCTTCTACCAGAATATCGTGGACGGCTATCAGGAGGAAAGCTGCGACAACTGGCGTCGGCAGGGCAGCCCGTGGGAGATTGTGAGGCGGGAGCACCTCTACGAAGTCAAGTTCTACGGCAGAAGCGAGCCCTACCTGGACGCGAACGGCCAGCAGCGCTACCGATGGGTTGATACGGAAAACGTCATGGCTATGCCGTGCGACATCTTGATTCCCGGCTACGGCGGCAAGCATGTCACCAACATGCGATTGTGGGCCGCCCAGTCGAGCCGCGAGCTCAACCTCAGCATCTTCAACCGGGGGGATTATGCGGGGGCCATGCACGACAAGGTGATGACCGAAACCATCACCAAGGTGCTTTATCCGAACGATAAGGAAGAGCAGGGCAAGGAGCTTCGCTTGAGGCAGCAATACTTTCTGGTGGCCGCCACCTTTCAGGACATCATGCGCCGCCACAAGAAACAGCACAACAGCCTTGCGGGCTTTGCCGACTATGTCGCCGTGCAGTTGAACGACACGCACCCATCGATTGCCGTTGCGGAGCTCATGCGTCTGCTGCTGGATGTGGAACTGCTGACCTGGGAGCAGGCCTGGGACATCTGCACCAGGACTTTCGCATACACGAATCACACCGTTCTTCCGGAAGCACTCGAAACGTGGCCCGTCGACCTCATCGGGCGGCTGTTGCCCCGGCATCTCGAGATCATTTACGAGATCAACCGACGCTTCCTGCAGGAAGTGGCCGTGCGCTACCCCGGTGATTCAGACCGCCTGACGCGCATGTCCATCATTGCGGAAGGTGGTGAGCGGCGCGTGCGCATGGCCCACTTGGCCATCGTGGGCAGCCACTCGGTGAACGGCGTTGCCGCGTTGCACACGGAAATCCTGAAGAACGATCTTTTTAAGGATTTCCACCAGTTCTATCCGGACAAGCTCAAGAACATCACGAACGGGGTGACCCCGCGCCGCTGGCTCCTTCAGGCTAACCCGGCGCTGGCCGGCCTCATCACCTCGGTCGTCGGGCCGGATTGGGTCTGCGATCTCGACCGATTGAAAGCCCTGGTCCCGCTCGCGGAAGACGCTTCGTTTCGCCAAGCCTTTGCAGGGGCTAAGCTCGAGAACAAGAAACGACTGGCCCGTTATGTGCTGCGCAAGATGGGAATGGGCATCAACCCCCACTCCCTCTTCGACTGCCAGTTCAAGCGCATGCACGAATACAAGCGCCAACTGCTGAATGTTCTGCATGCCATCACGCTCTACAACCGAATCAAGGAAGACCCGAACGGTCAGTTCGTTCCGCGCACGGTGCTGATCGGAGGCAAGGCCGCCCCCGGCTATTACCAGGCCAAGCTCATCATTAAGCTCTTCAACGCAGTCGCCGAGGTCGTCAACAACGATGCCGACCTGCGAGGACTCCTCCGAATGCTCTTTCTCCCCAACTACTGCATTTCCCAGGCGGAAAAGGTCGTCCCGGCCGCCGACCTGTCGCAGCAGATCTCCACGGCGGGCATGGAGGCATCGGGGACAGGCAACATGAAGTTCGCCCTGAACGGCGCGCTGACCATCGGGACGCTGGACGGTGCCAATGTCGAGATTCGGGATGAGGTCGGACATGAGAACTTCTTTCTCTTCGGGCTGACAGCCGAGGAGGTGGGCCAGCTGCGAGCCACCGGGTACCATCCGTATGCGATCTACGAAAGCGATCCTGAGCTCAAACGAGCCATCGATCAGATTGCGTCAGGCCAGTTTTCTCCCAATGAGCCGGGGCTGTTCGCGCCCATCGTGGATTCGCTCCTGCGCGGTGGCGACTACTTCATGGCTCTGGCTGACTACAGGAGTTATGTCGATGCGCAAGGACGAGTGGAGGCGCTCTTTAGAGACAAAGAGCAGTGGACGCGGAAAGCGATCTTGAACACCGCCAGGATGGCTCGGTTTTCCAGCGACCGGGCGATCATGGAATACGCCCGGACGATCTGGCAGGTTGTGCCCCTTGGCGGATAGACAAGTGTTTGCACGAACGCTCGCGATGGGGAAAAGGGCCTGGGGGGTGCGTGCTTGGGTCTACCCATGAGCCCGGTCTGTGGTGAGGAAGAATCCTCCGGCCCAGTCCCTGGCAGCGGCAAAGAGCTCCTTGACCCGAAAGGGGTCCAGGCAGAGCTTCCGAGTCAGGCTATCCAGTTGTGACCAGTCCCCGTCTTCCATGGCATCGCGCAGTCCCCAAAGCGGCGCATATTCGCTGTTGGGGTTGCGCCTGAGCGCGGCCTTAATCTTGGCATCCAGAGGCAGCAGTTCGACGAGGGTGTCCATGGGCATCCCAAGAAGCGCATCCATCAGAGAAAACAGCCCTACCAGAAAAAGGGTACTCGGGTTGAAGCCCCAGTAATCGTATGCCTCTGTGAGCAGTTCGAAGAACTTGCCGCGCTGCAGGGAAAGCTCGGCCAGCTCTTGTGGGACTTCCCCTTTGCCTGCCATATCCACGAGGATCACCGCGCGGATCCAGCTTTTGAGCTTGTTCCAACCGAGCAGCATGATGGCCTGGTCGATGGACTGAATCGTGTGTCGGAAACCGAAATAGGCGCTGTTCAGATAGGACAGCAAGCGGAAGCTGATGGCCACATCCGAGCGAATCGCCAAGGCCAGCTCCTTGAAGTCCGGGTCTTCCGCCTCGATGAGACGAAGCAAGTTCAAGCGTGAAACCTCGTTGGAGGCCAGTGTTCGATCGGGAACGTGCTCGGCTTCCTTGAAAAAGGGGCCTTGGAAGAGGGAAAATCCCGCATCTCTGGCGGCGTGGAATTGCTCCATCGTTCCGACGCCTCGTGCCAGCAGCAGGGCGCCGTTTCGTTGCAGCAGTTCTTCCGCTCCGCGATCCGGATGCCCCGCCCCGAGGTCAAGCGCAAGGATGTCTGCCTGGCTGCGGACCGCGTCGGGCAGTGGGGCGTCAGGAATGACCTCCATGCAGGTGCAGTAGCCTTCCGCCCGCAAGGACTGCAGGGAGGCCGTTAGGGCTTGGGCGTCGCCTTCGCCGGGCAGCAGACGCACAACACCCGATGAAGGCGGCAGGGCATGCGCCATTCCGGAGAGGATGCTCGCCGCATCGAAGCCGACGACGATCTTCTTGCCGCGCTCCATGGCTTCCTGAAGTCTGACGTAGGTGCTCGAGGACAGGCTGGCCGCGCTCTCGGTTCGAAGGAGGATGTCGCAGATGCCTTCGCTGGCCTCTCCCCCCAGGAGATCGTATCCCCAAATGCTGCGCTTCGAGTCAAGGATGGGCTGCTTGGTGTAAAATGGAGGACACGGGGATGCGGCAATGTCTTGTGCGATCATGGGGCCTCGCTTCTCGGGAAAGACCGGATTAGCTGCAATAAAGATTCTGACTGTGTCTTCAAGGCCGTTCGACATGAGGTCGTGTCGGTTGCCTTACGAGATGCAAAAGCCGAGCCCAATCCGGGTGTCGGTGCGCGGACCGTTGCAGCAGGATGAGCCTGAAATTGGCGTCAGCCTTGCAAATCGCAGCATAAGACGCGGCGAGGGCCCTTTAAGGAAGGGCATGAAATTTCTCCATGTTGGGAGCCGGCCAGTGTTTCGACCGGCTGCTATGCTGGGGGGCGAGCGCAGGTTTCTGACACATTAGGGCGAAGGAGCGGTCGTTTCGACCATGGAAGAGCAGAGAGTTCCGATCAGTCACCTTCGTGTGGGGGTTTTTATCCGACTGGAGCTGCCGTGGTATAAGCATCCGTTTCTGCTGGGGAGTTTTAAAATCAAAAGTCCGGATCAGATCCGGGCTCTGAAGGAGCTCGGTCTCTCCACGGTCATCTGCATTCCGGAAAAAAGCGACCAGCAGCCCATGGCTCCGTCGGACCTGGACGCGGTCGCAAAAGATGCCGGTGGGGGGCGGAGCGAGTCCGAGACCTCCTCCCAGCAGGCTCTCTGGAACATCAAGAACGAGCGGATTGTCCGGCTGAAGGCTCAGCGGGAAAGACTGAATCGTTGCGAGCGGGAGTTTGAGCAGACCCTAACCCGTGTCAAGGACATCATCACCAATGTCGGGATGGCCTCCAGGGAGCTGGTTGGCGATGCGGACACGGTCGTCAAGGACATGGTCGGCTCGCTGCTTGCCGACACGAGCGTGGTCATTCAGCTCATGAATACCAAGCCGGGCGGCGAAGACATCTTCTACCATTCCCTGAATGCCGTGGTGCTTGGTCTGCTCCTCGGACGCGAATGCGGACTCGATGCGGACGCCTTGCAGAAGCTGGGGTTGGGATTGATCTTCCATGACATCGGGAAGCAGCGGATTCCCAAAAAGGTGCTGCGCAAGCAGACCGCGCTGACCCCTCCGGAAACGAAGTTGATTCAGCTTCATCCCAAGTATGGGCAAGAGATGATCGCCTCACGGGTTCCCGATTTTCCTCCCGAAGCGATGACCATCGTCGTCGGGCACCATGAGGCGCTCGATGGCAGCGGATATCCGTCGGGGCTGGCCGGTGGGAAGATCCCCCTGCTGGTCAGGCTCGCCTCGATTGCAAATGTTTTTGACAACCACTGCAACAAGCTTGACCCTGCGACCTCCCTCACCCCGTCCCAGGCCCTGTCTTTCATGTTCAGGAAACAAGCGGCCCAGCTGGATCGATCCCTGATGGCCGTTTTTGTTCGCTGTCTTGGCGTTTATCCGCCAGGCACGGTCGTTCACCTGTCCAACGAAAGCATCGGGATGGTGGTCGGCGCTAACCCCAGAAACACGCTGCGACCCAGTGTCCTCCTCTACGACCCGGATATTCCCAGGAACGAAGCCCTGATCGTCGACATGGAAGAAGAACCGGATCTCACGATCGTGGAGAGCATTCATCCTGCCAAGCTGGACCCTCAGATCGTTGCCTACCTGAGCCCCCGAGCACGCGTTTCCTATTTTCCCCAGTTGAAGGGGGAGCTTGGGTCCGTGTCCCGTTGAGAGCAGGATTTCGCCCATTGGCCGATGTGCAGGGATCCAGCGGCCTCGCCGAAGGTGCCAAAACGGAAAAGGGGCTACGGCGATAAGCCATAACCCCTTAATTTTCTTGGAGGCGGCAACCAGACTCGAACTGGTGAATAACGGTTTTGCAGACCGCTCCCTTACCACTTGGGTATGCCGCCCCTCTCGGAAGTGCTCACTACATATTGAATTCCTCCCCCCTTGTCAAGGAGAAGTTCCCGGGGTGGTCGGAGATGGAAGGCGACCTCGATGGGCTCTCCAAACCAGGCCGGTCATCGTTTCAGGGAGAAAACGTCTATCGCTTGAACGCCGAAAGCCCCGCATACCGTGCCGCGCTCCCCAGCTCCTCCTCGATGCGCAGCAGCTGGTTGTACTTGGCGATGCGGTCCGTTCGGGAAAGGGAGCCCGTTTTGATCTGGCCTGCATTGACTGCAACGGCCAAGTCGGCGATGAAGGTGTCCTCCGTCTCGCCCGAGCGGTGGGAGATGACCGCCGTGTAGCCGGCCCGGAGTGCCATGTTGACGGCGTCGATGGTTTCCGTCACGGTGCCGATCTGGTTCAGCTTGATGAGGATGGAATTGGCGACCCCCTTTGAGATGCCTTCGGCGAGGATCTTGGTGTTGGTCACGAAGATGTCGTCTCCGACGATCTGCAGCTTGTCCCCGAGCTTCTTCGTGAGGGCCTGCCAGCCCTCCCAGTCGCCTTCGGCCATGCCGTCTTCCAAGGAGATGAGGGGGTAGCGCTTCGCCCAGGCTTCGAAATATTGGATGAGCTCTTTGGATGTCTTCTGGGGCTTTTTTTCAGCGGCGAGCTGGTAGGAGCCGTCTTTGTAAAATTCGCTCGCCGCTGCGTCGAGAGCGATGAAAATGTCCTCTCCCGGCTTGTATCCCGCCGCCTTGATGGCCTTCATGAGGACTTCCATGGCCTCCTCGTTGGACTTGAGGTAGGGTGCAAACCCACCCTCGTCCCCGACGGACGTGCTCAGCCCTTTGGACTTGAGGACCTTCTTCAGGTTGTGAAAGACTTCCGCCCCCATGCGCAAGGCTTCCCGAAACGTGGGGGCGCCGGCCGGGACGATCATGAACTCCTGGATGTCCAGGTTGTTGTCGGCATGGGCACCGCCATTGAGGACATTCATCAGGGGAACCGGGAGCGTGCAGGCCGCGACGCCTCCCAGGTAGCGATACAGGGGAAGCTCGGCCTCGGCCGCTGCGGCTTTCGCAACGGCCATGCTCACGGCCAGGATGGCGTTGGCGCCCAGCTTTGCCTTGTTGTCCGTCCCGTCCAGCTCGATCATGGTGCGATCCAGGCCCACTTGGTCTTGAGCGTCGAAGCCGAGGAGCTTTGGACCGATTTCGTCGTTCACGTGCTCCACGGCCTTCATAACGCCCTTTCCAAGGTAGCGTTTGGCTTCGCCGTCACGCAGCTCCAGAGCCTCCCGCGAGCCCGTGGATGCCCCGGATGGGACCGCGGCCATGCCCGAATACCCCGAGTCGAGAAAGACCTCGGCTTCGACGGTTGGATTTCCGCGTGAATCCAAAATCTCCCTGGCGATGACATCGATGATTTCGCCCATCGTTTTCCCTCCAATCTATGGGTTAGGGTAGCTGTGACCTGGATCTGTCCTGGAAGTGCGTATCGATCGATGCAACCGCTTAAAGTCTGTGTTGACCCGACCGACCGGTTGCTACTACATTACGGGGTTCTACGCAGCTAATCAACAGAAAGAAAGGATAGGATATGGGAACGACGCTGACGGCAGGAGATCTGCGCAAAGGACTGAAACTGGAGATCGATGGCGACCCTTACATCATCGTAGACTTTGAATTCTCGAAGCCCGGCAAGGGGCAGGCTCTTTATCGCTGCCGATTGAGAAACATGATCAGCGGATCTCAATTCGACCGCACGTATCGCTCCGGTGACAAGTTCATGTCGGCCGACCTGGAAGAGCAGACGATGCAGTACCTGTACAACCAGGGCGACAGCTACCATTTCATGAATACGACCAACTATGAGCAGTTTGAGCTGAGCGCCGATCAGGTTGGTGACGCGAAGAATTTTCTCACTGAGAATCTGATCGTCAGCATGCTGCTGTTCCAAGGAAAGCCGATTGGCATCACGCTCCCTAATTTCGTTGAGCTCAGGGTGGTCCAATCCGATCCCGGCATCAAGGGCGATACGGCCGCAGGGGCTACTAAGCCCGCGATCATGGAAACCGGCTACTCCGTGCAAGTGCCGCTCTTCATCGAGGAAGGCGAGCTTTTGAAGCTCGACACGCGTACCGGCGCCTACGTTGAGCGGGTAAAAGGCTAGACCGCATGAGGGACCAGCAGCGGCTCGAAGGCCTGCGCTCGAACCTCGAGCTGCGAAGTCGGGTCATTCGAGCGGTTCGCGCCTATTTTGAGGGGGAGGGGTTCCTCGAGGTTCAGACTCCGATTCTCACGCGGTGCCCGGCGCCTGAGGCCCATATCGACGCGGTGGCCACAGCCGACGGCGGGTTTCTTGTCACCAGCCCCGAGCTCTACATGAAGCGCCTGCTGGCATCGGGGCTCGAGCGAATCTTCCAGATCACCCCCGTGTTTCGGGCCGGCGAGCTGGGGCGCCTTCATCATCCCGAGTTCACCCTGCTCGAGTGGTATCGACTGGGCTCCGATTACGAGCAGCTCCAATCGGATTCTCGATCACTTCTGCGGCAGGTCTGTGATGCGGTCGGGCGATCCTCTGCCTTCCAGTATGCTGGAAGAGAGCTCTGGGTGAACGGTCCGTGGGAGCGGCTCACCGTTCGGGAAGCCTTTTCACGCTATGCTGGCTGGGAGCCCGGATCGGAGGTCAGCCAGGATCGCTTCGATGTGGACCTGGTCGAGAAGGTCGAGCCTCGTTTGGGCTTTCCTTCGCCGACCATCCTGTGTGACTATCCGGCCGATCAGGCAGCTCTCGCACGTCTGAAACCGGGTGATCCTGCAGTAGCCGAGCGGTTTGAGCTCTATTGGGCGGGAATCGAGCTGGCCAACGGATTCAGCGAGCTCACGGACATGGACGAGCAGCGGGAGCGGTTTGAGAAGACGTTGACGCTGCGCCGTGACGCCGGTCGCTCGCCCTATCCCATGCCTGAAGTTTTCCTGGAATCTCTCAACCGGCTTTCGCCCTGCGCGGGCATCGCGCTCGGCATCGACCGGCTGGTGCTCATCCTCGCCGGCGAGAGCCATCTCGACCGTGTTGTCGCTTTTCCACCCTCCTCGGAAGGGCCAAGCCCCTCGGATCGGTGGTAGACGGGGCGAGAGCCGAGTCCGAACGGCGTACCATCCAAGACCCTTGGTGTCAGGTGTCAGGTTCTGCCGTTGAACGGTCAAAGTACGCCATGCTGGCGAAGGTGACGAACGATCGCTGCGAATCCACCGTCGCATGGGTGTGGTGAAGCATCTTGCCGGTCGCTCGGCCCGCAAGGATCTTTGCCAGCATGTACAGCGGGCCCACACCACAGACTTTCCGGCGATTGTGCTCCCTCGCGATGCGGTGCATGAACCCGACCGCATCGCAGCGTTCGAGATCCTCGATGAGCAGTCGATCTGCGGCCAAATGCTCGGTGACCGTGCTCATATCGGGCTCAAAGGGGTCCCCGTAACGGGGGCCGACATGGGCCAGGTCCACACTCGCCATGAACCCCACGGATCGCCCGGGCTCTGCTGCCAGCTGCCGGAGCAGCTCTGCTGTTTCGTCAATAAACGCCTGCTCCTCAAGCCATTCCTCATGAGAGAAGGCGCACAGGACCGGGACAATGCGTGCGTGGGGCTGATAGCATGCGAGAAAGATCGCCTGGAATTCGATGGAATGCTCTCGCGCATGGTTGAACTCGCTCGCATGGAGATCTCGCCTCATTCCTCGGGTCAGGGCTTCGGCAAAGGTGCGATCGCACGTCACCGTGCCCAATGGGGTTTCGAAATCCTTGGCCGTCAGGCTGAAGAGATTGACAATCGGCTCATGGCCGGTCCCAAGAATGACCCACGTGTCGGGGGCGCGCGATTCGGCGATGGTCTTGTAGGCGTGGGCGAAGCAGGGACCGCCGGCTTGCAGGTCAATATGCGGTGCAACAATGCCCACGAGGCCGTTTGGGTGGGTGGCGGACGATGGGCCAATGGGTCCTGGACCACCGAGCTCTTCGGCAAAGAACCCGCTCAGCTGACGGCGCAGCTGATCGGGCTCTTCTGGATAGCTCCTCCCCTTCAACTGCATGCGGCGAATCGGGTCTTCCAGGAAGGCTTCTATCACGATGCGCGCATGCTCCTCGAATCGCTGACCGTCCAGGAGCAAGGCCTTATCCAGGGTGTCGACGATCTCCTGGAGCTTCTCTGTGTACAGGATCTCGCCCGTCGCGCGCAAAAAAAGCTCCTGAAGGTCGCGAAGAGAGTGCTGACCATCCATCCGCGTCAGGAGCAGGAGCAGGGGCTTGGAAATGACCAGAGGCGCGTCGCAGAAGCCCGTTCTGTCACGCAACAGGAACATTTCTTGATTCTCATGCTCGAAAGGTACCGCCTCAAGCCCGTAGCGCAGTTTGGGATATTCCATGGGGGGAGCCTCTCCCTTTCGGTAGATTTTAGTGTTACGCTTTTCTACAATATAATTCACGCTCATAGGTACTGAAACAGTAACTTCTCAAGAGGCGCAGGTCGGGATTTTTTCCCGACTGGCTTCGGGGCAGGGACGTCGGGCTGAAAACCCGACCTACCGCTACGCGACGATACGCACGCTTGCCCACGGTTATGGAGAAGTCACCTGATACATCCTGATCATGTCGAACAGGGAGGAATGCCGTTCGTGGGGCGTCTGCAATGCGCGAGTGGCTCGGCTCTCAACCATCCGGCATCTCGCGGGGCATGACTCTCAATCGAGGGCTGCACGAGGGATTGTGCTTGACTGTACACCCATTCGGTGGGAAAAGGTTGACTGACCATTCATCATATGATACGGGTTTGGTAGATCTATAATGTTGTTATCATGGCATTTTCTGTTTTCCTTACGCTTCTAAGGATGATCATCGCCTCCATGAGTTTTCCGCGCCTTTCCATTGGTCTTGTGATCTTTCTTTCCAGTTGCGCGAGCCTCGGTGTCCACCCGGATGGTTTCCGAGAGTATGCGCTCATGTCGCCCAAGAGCGTTTCGCTTGGCCGTTCCGAAGCCTACTATGATTACTTGAGCGCTCAGATCGATCTCAGGGCCAACCAAGTCGGATCGGCGGTAGAGGCTTACAATCGCGCCCTGAAGCGGGATCCTCACAATCCCGTGCTGCTCACCGAGCTTGCTTCGCTTTATGTACGCCAGGGCAAGATCGAGAATGCGCGCCGCTTGGTGCTCGACGCCACGGCTGCGGATCCGGAGAACGAGCAGGGATTCATGCTCCTAGGGCAAATTTATGCCGGGACGGGTCAAATTGGGCAGGCCATCGACGCCTACGAGCGGGTTATCGCCATCGATCCCGAAAATGAAAACGCGTACCTTCTGCTCGGGGCACTGTACGCTCAGGAAGGACGATTTGGGAAAGCAATGGAGGTTTTCGAAGGTCTCCGGAAGCTGCTCCCGGATAACCCTGTTGCCCTTTACTACAAAGCGCGGGTGTTTCTCGACATCAAGTTTTACGATCAGGCGGAGAAGATTTACAGGGAGGTCCTTGCGTTGGACCCTTCGTTTGAGAACGCGCTGTTGGATCTTGCCTATATTTACGAGGTGACGGACCGGAACAGGGAAGCCGAGAAGACCTACCAGCGGATCCTTGCTTTCAATTCCGGAAATGTGCAGGCGAGGACCCGGTTGGGCAATCTGCACATGCGGGAGGGGAAATCCGAAGCAGCTCTCCAAGATTTTGAGCAGTTGCTGCATATGAATCGCAAGGATATGGAGAGTCGGCTGAAAATTGGCATCATTCATTTGCAGCAGAAGAATTACGAAGAAGCCATCAATGCATTCAGGCACCTCCTTCAGGAGCAGCCGCAGTACGACCAGGCCCTCTATTACCTAGCTTCCACCTACGACGACAAAGAGGAAGAAGATCAGGCGATTTTGAGCTTTCGTCTTATCGCTCCGAGCAGTCCGCTTTGGATGACGGCGCAGATTCGCCTAGCCCTGATCTTTTCAAAGATGAAGGATTATGAAAACGGGGTGCGGGTGCTTCAGGAAGCTGCCGCCAAGCAGCCCGACGCCTCCGACCCCTATCTTTACCTCGCCGCCATGTACGAGGAGCAGAAGCGCTATGATGAGGCTTTGAGAATGCTCGACAAAGGGCTCGAGCTGGTCCCTCAGGACCCGGATCTCCTCTTTCGGAGAGGTGTCATTCTGGACAAGCTCGACCGCAAGAAGGAGGCGGTCGAAGCGATGCGAAAAATCCTGGCCGTTGAGCCCAAGAATGCCAACGCGCTCAACTTCATCGGCTACACTTACGCGGAGATGGGGATCAACCTGGCCGAAGCGAAGCAGCTCATCAAGGCTGCTTTGGAGGTGGAGCCCGAAGACGGCTATATCATGGACAGTCTGGCCTGGGTGCACTACAAGCAGGGCCAATACAAAAAAGCTCTTGAAATCATTCAGGAGGCCATCAAGCTCGTCCCCAGGGATCCGATCATCCACGAGCACCTCGGCGACATCTACAAGGCCTTGGGAAGAAAGAGCAAGGCATTGGATGCCTATCGGAAGGCGATCGAATACCAGCACACGGAGCCGGACAAAATCCGAGCGAAAATCGAGATGCTCTGATGAAGCCCTGCCGCTCAAAGCTGCTCGCGCTCGGGTTCGTCCTGCTCGCGCTGTCCGCCTGCGCCGGTCCGGCGGCGAGGAAAGGGATTGCGCCCAGTTGGTCCGAGACGCAGCGTTCGAAGATTCAGGAGCGTTCTGATTTTTGGAGAAGCTATCAGGCGACCCTGCATGTGACCGCAGAAACCGAAAAGGGCCGGGTGCAGCGGCTTAAGACGCTTGTCTTGGCGGTTCCCCCGGACAGGTTTCGAATGGAGGCTATGAGCCCGTTCGGCAGTACGGTTGCTCTTCTCCTCGTAGAGCCTTCCGGGGCCAGCTTGTGGCTTCCTTCGGAGCAAGCGCTGTTGACGGCGGAGCATGCCGAGCTCTTGCTCAAACAAGCGATCGGCATTCCTTTGCCGGTGGCGCCGTTTGCGTATTGCCTCGCTGCGGCCATCCCCCCCGACCAGTTGAAAGGGGCTGTCGTCGAAGAGCAAAAGGAGGGATTGGTGCTTCAGACTGAGGAGCCTCGGCATGGCTGGTCATTCTCGTGGCAGTTCGTGAACGGTTCGCTCGCCCTCAAGAAGCTGACGGTACGAGGCGCCGAGCGCGAGTACTTGATCACCTATGACCCTCCGGTTGACGCAGAGGTCAGTGCGGTGCCGAAGCGAATCAGCGTGGTGACGGCGGAAGGGCAGATTGATGTGAAGGTCGATCAAATCAAGAGCGCTCCTTCACTGCAGGAAGCCGCTTTTCAGGTGACGCTTCCGTCAAGCGTGCGGCGAATCGATCTGGGCCACGGAACATGGAAGGGAAAGGACCCCTAGCGCGTCGTTTCCTCGTGGACGCGATGCTCGGGAAACTGGCCAGATGGCTGCGATTGTTGGGCTTTGACACGGTGTGTCGTCGCGTGAGTGGCTCCAGGGATCTCGATGCCTGCGAAGCTGAAAGGCGCGTTCCCGTCACGCGCAGCCAACGTTGGTGCGGTCGCAAGGGGGTTGTCTGCCTTGCCGCCAACGAGACCCCGGCGCAGCTGAGGGAACTGCTGCTCAGGCTGGAAATCGAGCCTTCGGAGGCTCGATTCTTGAGCCGGTGCGTCGTCTGCAATGAGGAGCTGGAGGAGGTTCCCAAGGATGTGTGCCAGGGTCTTGTCCCGGACTATGTATTCGCGACGAACGAAGCCTTCTCCCGCTGCAGCGGCTGCGGCAGAGTGTACTGGCGAGGGACTCATCCGGCGCGGATGATCGAGCGGTTCCTGGGGGTCGTCGAGGGAACCCGGTTCGAAGGGTGGGTCCCGCGGGTCGGTGGCGAGAAAGAGCTGATGTAGGCTCGTGAATGAAAATCCGGGCACCACGACCGGCCTTTGCGCCTGACGTGTGCTTGGACGCACTGAGAGGCACCTGGGATACAGACGGCTCGACTGGGGCGAGATGATGGTGGGGCTCATCATCAAAGACAGGAGGATGCAATGAAGGGGATCGTGGGGAAGATGCTTAGAATGGTAAAAGGTCTTGGATATTACGGACTTCAATATGGCTACACCAGTCTCCACTGTGTCCTGCGCTTCTTCAAGGTGCAGATGCAGCATTGGAAGAAGTGCGGTGTGCAGAAGCGGGTTCACAAAGCCTACAGCGGACTCGGTGCGGAGATCTATGCCCTCCACAAACAGGGCGCCGGCGACTGGCAAAACATGCCGGCTGTCCAGCAGCAGCTCAGGCGGGTGGAGGAGGTCGAATCGGGGATCTTTCGCGTGGATCAGGTGATTGAGGAGATCGATTCGGCTTTCAAGCGGAAAAAAGAAGAGCTGAAAGAGCTCTACACGGAAAAGCGCGCCCGACTTATGGTCGAAGAGCAAGAAGACTGATTGTCCTCCGACCCGGGCTTGTCCCGGGTCGTCGTTTTTCCTAACCGGTCCACCGCAGTGTTACCGTTGAGCGCATTCGGACGGGTCTCCCTGGATCTTTTCGATCGCATGGGGGAGCGCCGGTACGATCGCTTCCAAGTTCTCGATGGCCCCTTTGGGGCTCCCCGGAAGGTTAACCACCAGCGTTGATCCGCGTATTCCCGCAATCGCCCTCGAAATCATGGCATGGGGAGTCTTCTGCAGACTTGCAGCCCGCATGGCCTCCGCCATGCCCGGGATGAGACGGTCCAGCACGGCCATTGTCGCGTCGGGGGTCACGTCGCGAGGGCTTACTCCCGTGCCACCCGTTGTCAGGATCAGGGCAACCTTCCGTTTGTCGGCGCAATGCCGAAGGGCGGCAGTGACTTCGGGGATTTCATCGGCGACCACGATCCGATAGACCACTTCGTACCCCAAGGCCTCCATCCGCTCGGCAAGAGCCCTCCCCGAGCTGTCTTCCCGCTCCCCACGGGAGCCGCGGTCACTGACCGTGACGATAGCCACGGTCCTGTTGAAAGACGGTGCAGGTGAAGCAGAATCGGCCATGATCGGACGCCCTCAATGGTGCTTTTTGGATTCTCGCATGGCTGCTTGAGCAACCGCCGTTGGAACCGTCTTGCTCTTTGCCAAGGTCTTCAGGTCTTTTGCCATCAGGGTTGGAACGAGCCTTGCCGAGATCGGGACGGGAGTTTTGGGGTTGCTGGCCAGCGCAAACCGAATTTGGTAGAGCTTCATCCACTCACGGCTGTTGGCGATTCGGCGCAGTATCTCTTCGTCGATGCTCCGCGACGAGGCCATGAGCGTGACCTCGCCTTCGGAAATGCGCGGATTGCTGATAATGGCGTACTGGATGATCTTGCTCGGATCTCTGATGAGGACCGCACGGGCCTCTTTGTCGCCCTTCATCGCCAGCTTCACCTTTTCGACCATCTTCATCTTCATGATGGCGACGGCAAGGGAGTCCTTCCTACCATCCTCATCCTCCTCATCGGGACCTCCCGCGCGCTCGTCTCGCATCCTCATGGCGTCCGTGAGCAGGATTTCCGTGGGCTTGTCGATGGTTGGTGCTCCATCGTAGGTCCCTACGGTCGCTTTGAACGACCCACGAACCCAGTCGACCAGGGCCAGAAAGGCCTCCTCGCCCTGAAGTGACTCCGTTTCCGCGTGGATGATGCGCCCGGAGGATACCGCGAGCAGTCCATTGCCGAGATCGGACTCGAATCGAACCAGGTAATCCAGGCCGCTCGAGCAGACAAATTGGATGAGGTCTGTAACCAAGATGGCAGCGATACGCCCTCCGAAGCCCTCGGCCTGGCTTTCTCCGGTGTCAGGTTGTGTCTCTCCCTCCTGTACCGCTTTGGGTGAGCCGGCGGCTTGAGCGAGATCGCCGAGTCGGATGGCCTCGATGAGCAAGAACTCCCACGGCCGATTGACCGTCACGGGGAAGTCCTCATCGCTGGAAAGGGGTGTGGCGTCAAAATCAAAGCTCCCCTTTTCCCACTGGAGAATCGCGAGGATTGCCTGCTCTCCGGTGGTGTCCCCCAAGACTGCATGAATGACCGTGCCACCCCTGACAATGATGCTGCCCTCATTCTGTCCTGAGATGACCTTGATGAGGAGGTCCGTCTTGGCAAGACAAGCCAATTGGATGAGATACTCCAGGGGCGCCTTTTCGACCGTGCCCTCAAAACCGCCTTGTGCCGGTTGGCTTCCTAGCATCATGGGATCGACCTATAAAAGAAGGGGAAGCAAGCCAAGTCGCTTCCCCTTCCGAACGCACTGGATTGCCGGAATACCCTACTTCTCTTCCTGCTTCGCCGCCTCGATGATCTTCTCCTGAAGCTGTGCCGGTACTTCCTCGAAATGAGAGAACTTCATCGTGAACATGCCACGTCCGGCGGTCATGGCTCGCAGCTCGGGGGCGTACTTGAGCACCTCGGCCTGAGGAACATTGGCCCGAACGATCTGTTTTCTGCCTTTCGAGTCCATGCCCAGCACCCGTCCCCGCCTGGAGTTCAGGTCCCCGATAACGTCTCCCATGCAGTCGTCCGGGACGGTGATCTCCATGACCATGATCGGCTCGAGAAGGGTTGGCTTTGCTTCGAGAACCGCCTTCTTGAAGGCCATCGATCCGGCAATCTTGAAGGCCATTTCAGACGAATCGACCGTGTGAAACGAGCCGTCGACCAAGTCCACCTTGAAGTCGACGACTTGGAAGCCGGCGACCGCACCTTCCAGTGAGGCTTCAGCGATGCCCTTCTCAACGGCGGGGATGTATTGCTTGGGAATGACACCGCCGACAATCTTGTCGAAGAACTGGAACCCGGAGCCGCGGGGCAGCGGCTCCATTTCGATCCAGCAGTCCCCGTATTGGCCACGTCCTCCGGACTGCTTCTTGTATTTGCCTTGGATGCGCGCCTTCCCCTTGATCGTTTCCTTGTAAGCCACCTTGGGCAAACGCAGGTTGACCTCAACACCGAACTTCCGCTTCAGCTTCTCGACGGTCGCCTCGATGTGGATTTCTCCCATGCCGGAGAGGATCATTTCCTTGGTTTCGTCGTTTCGTTCCAGCTTGAGCGTGAGGTCTTCTTCCATCAGTCGGGACAGGGAAGAGAAGATCTTGTCCTCGTCGCCCTTGCTCTTGGGCTCCACGGCGAGAGAATAGACCGCAGGCGGAAGCTCCACAGCCGGGAAAACGATCACATCCTTTTCAGTGCAGAGCGAGTCTTGTGTCGTGGTTTCCTTGAGCTTGGCGACCGCGACGATATCCCCGGGTCCCGCGCTTTGCACGGGCTCCTGGTTTTTGCCTTTCAGCCGAAGCAGTTGTCCGAAACGCTCTTTGGCGCCTTTGGTCGAATTGTAGATGTTGGCGTCGGGAGCGAGGCTGCCGGAGTAGATGCGCATCACCGAAAGGCGGCCTGCATAAGGATCGCTGACGGTCTTGATGACCAGGGCACTGAAGGGTGCCGTGGGATCGGGCTCCCGCGATACCTCGGCGTCTCCAGCTGGGTTTCGACCCTTGATCGTGCCGCGATCAAGAGGCGAAGGAAAATAGTCGGCGATGATGTCCAAAAGGGGCTGAACCCCGATGTTCTGTGTCCCTGAGCCACAGGTGATCGGGACCAGTTTGCGGGAGACGACCGCATGCCTCAGCCCAGTGAGAAGCTCTTCCTCGGTGAGCTCCCCTTCTTCGAGATACTTCTCCAGAAGCTCGTCTTTGGACTCGGCGACTTTCTCGACCAGTTCCTCTCGATACTTCTTGATGCGATCCAGCAGCTCGGCAGGCGCGTCGGCGGTCTCGAACTTGCCGCTGTCTCCCTGGGAGTAGAGGCACGCGCTTCCCGTCAAGACGTTGACTACACCCTTGAAGTCTTCCGCAGCTCCTATGGGGATCGTGAGCGGTATGCACTGCTTGCCGAACGCGTTTTGAATCTCATCGACGCGCGCGAAGTAGTCGGCGCGCTCCCGGTCCATCTTGCTCACAAAAATCAGTCGCGGTTGTCCAAACTCATCGGCGAACTCCCAGACCTTTTCCGTCTGTACGCGTACGCCGTCCACGGCATCGGCCAGCACCAGAACCGCATCGGCGCCCTGCATGGAGGTTTTCGTCTCCGCAATGAAGTTGAAGTCCCCGGGAGTGTCGATGACCGTCAGGGGCTGCTTATTCCACAAAAAGGTGTTAAAGGCCGTGCTGATGGTCAGCTTGCGCTTCACTTCCTCCGGCTCATAGTCCATCACCGAGGTGTTTTCATCCACCTTCCCCAAACGTGTCGTGCTTCCCGCGTCGAAAAGCATGGCCTCAGCCAAAGACGTCTTGCCCGCGCCGCCATGGGCGATGATTGCGAATGTACGAACCTTTGCGACATCCTCTTTCATCTCTTTTCCTTTCTGGGATCGGCACAGCCTGTTGGCCCCTGCCGATGGGATCGTTTGATGGATGAAGGCAATCCTCTGAAATTCCAGGAAAAATAAGAAAATGTAAAATAGGACAATGTTAAAGCCAAAGTCAAGGGATTTTGTTGATCTCTCACCATGCCAGATGAAAACCCTCGTCATGGGGGCCGGTGAAGGAGCCTCTTTTCGATGACGTCTAGATGGTGGGCGGGTTATAGTGATCCGTGTTCGATGATCAACCAGCCTGATCCAGAAGCCAATCGGCCGAATTCCCAGTCTCTGCGGTCGGGGCTTCCCCCCCGGACATCCTGCTCCGGCGTTGTCTGATGCAAACGGGGAGGTAGAGAGAATGAGTGAAAAAGAACAACGACGCCGTGAGGAGGCGAGTCCGGAGACCGGCCCCGGCAGCTCGAAGGCGGGTGTTCTGTGGAATGCCTCGCACTTCTTATTGCTGACGAGTATAGCTCTCGGTGTGCTGGCGGGGCAGTACTTTCTGTTTTCGGACTCCCAACTGCCCGAAGCCCTTCGTTACCCGCACCACATCGCCGCGGCGGTAATCATCGCGATCCTTTTCTACCTGGCGTTCTCCGACTTCGTTCACCGAACCCTGAGGGTTAAGCTCACCGTCGGATTCATCATGGTGGCAAGCGTCCCGATCACCTTCCTGGCTGCGTTGGACCAGCGGGTGGCGTACGAGGCCCTGACTCAGAATACCCGACGTGCGTTGGTGGGGGCCGCCTCCCAAACGGCTTCGAGCATCGATACATTCATCAGCACCTCACTCGACACGATTCGTACGGAGTCTCTGGTTCCAATTCTGGCGGACTTCTTGGCTCTGCCGCCTGAGGGACGCCGGGGAAGCGCCGAGCAGGTGGAAGTCGCCGGTACCCTGGATGCGTTTCGACGCCGTGACAGTGTCAACATCTCCTCCTATGCGCTGCTGGATCTCAAGGGCATCAGCGTTGTCGACACCTACGGCTCCGATGCGGGCAGCGACAAGTCGGGCCGGGACTACTTTGCCGTCCCCGCGGAAACGGGGCTTCCCCATGTGTCGCCCGTGGCCATCTCTCCCGTTACCGGGCAGCCATCCATCTATTTCAGCAGTCCGGTTCAGGACAAGAAGGGCCGAATGTTGGGGGTCCTGCGTGCCCGATACCGCGCGGCGGTCATCCAGGAGATCGTTTTCAAGGAGACCGGTCGTCTTGGCCGGAGCACGTATGCCAGCCTTTTCGACGAGAACTTCATCCGGCTGGCCGACGGCAGCCTGCCCCAGACCATTTTCGAGCCGGTAACCACGCTGAGCCCGGACAAAGAGGCCACCCTCCGCGCGAGCGGTCGGCTCGGAGGGGAGCCCGGGGAAGGTTCGGGAGGTCACTTGATGGACCTTGCTCACGGGCTCCGTCGTGCGGAAGTGGAGCCCGTGTTCATTGCGCGATTGCACCCGAATGATCCCGACGATTCCCTAAATGCGGTCGTGAAGCTGAGCAGTCAGCCGTGGTGGCTCGTCTTTTCCTCTCCACGTCGTGATTTCCTCGCTACGGTGACCATTCAGAACCTCAATGCCATGGCCGTTTTGCTGCTGTGCGTGTGCGGTGTCCTGGTTGCGTCCCTCGTTATCGTGAGGAAGGTGTCGACGCCGATCAATCAGCTGACTGCCGTTGCGGAAAAGGTGATTGCCGGGGATCTCTCGGCTGCGGCGGAAATCACCGCCATAGACGAGATCGGCAGGCTCGCGACCGCGTTCAATGCCATGACACGTCGGCTTCGCGAGGTCATCGCGGCGCTCAATGAGCGGGTGGCCGAGCTGCAGCTCGCTCAAGACGAGCTGCGCAAGAGTGAGTCCGAGTATCGGGAGCTGGTTCAGAGCGCCAACAGCATCATCCTCCGCATGGATACCCGCGGCCACATTTCTTTTCTCAACGAGTTCGGCCAGAAGTTTTTCGGATATACGGAGCAAGAGCTTCTGGGACGTCATGTCGTGGGGACCATCATCCCGAAAATCGATTCCACGGGGTACAACCTGGAGGCAAAGATCGAAGATCTGTGCGCTCATCCGGAGCGCTACGTCACAAGCAGTCATGAAAGCATGCGTCACAACGGGGAGCGTGTCTGGATCAGCTGGACCAATAGAGCCATTACCGATGACGAGGGGCGGCTGGTGGAGCTCCTGTGGATCGGCAATGACATCACCGAAAGACGGCAGGCCGAAGATGCACGCTTGGGTCTGGTGACGGCCGTGGAGCAAGCCACGGAGACCATCATCATCACGGACCCCGACGGGGTGATCCAATACGTGAATCCCACCTTCGAGCGCATCACCGGCTATTCCCGCAATGAAGCCATTGGTCGGACGCCGCGCCTGCTCAAGAGCGGCAAGCATGACAAGGCGTTCTACCGGCAGATGTGGGAGACTCTCGGTCGCGGGGAAGTCTGGGCCGGCCATTTCATCAACCGGCACAAGAACGGTGACCTCTACGAGGAGGAAGCGACCATCTCTCCGGTGCGCAACGCTCAAGGGCAGATCGTGAGCTACGTGGCCGTCAAGCGAGATGTGACGGACGAAGTCAAATGGGAGATGCAGCTGAGGCAGGCTCAGAAGATGGAAGCCATCGGGACCTTGGCCGGCGGTATCGCCCATGATTTCAATAACATCCTGACAGCCATCTACGGGTATGCGGAGATGGCGCGCTACAAGACGCAGGAGGACAGCAGAGTGCGTCGCGATCTCGAGCAGGTTCTCACGGCTTGTAACCGTGCCAGGGATCTTGTGCGTCAGATTCTGACCTTCAGCCGTCAGGGAGAGCAGGAGCGAAAGCCGGTGGAGCTGAGGCCGATCATCAAAG
This sequence comes from uncultured Syntrophobacteraceae bacterium, assembly GCA_964538515.1. GTDB lineage: Bacteria > Desulfobacterota > Syntrophobacteria > Syntrophobacterales > Syntrophobacteraceae > CALBZH01. Next base: position 14,416 of record CAZIEW010000048.1, on the reverse strand, counting down.
AGGCTCTCAAACTGCTTCGGGCTTCCCTGCCGAGCACGATCGAGATTAGGCAGGATATTGCTCTGCGCAGCGGGGAAGACCGTGTTCTTGCCGATCCGACGCAGATCCATCAGGTCCTGATGAATTTGTGCTCCAACGCTGCGGACGCCATGCGGGATTCCGGGGGTATTCTGGAGGTGACGCTCGATCAGCACGACGTGGACGAGGGACAGGTGAGGCGCTATCCCGGCCTTCATCCCGGCCGCTATGTGCGTTTGTGTGTGAAGGATACGGGATACGGAATGGAGTCTGATGTCATGGAGCATATTTTTGAGCCTTTTTTTACGACCAAAGGGTTGGGGAAAGGGACCGGGATGGGGCTGGCTGTGGTGCACGGCATTGTGAGAAACCATAACGGGGCCATCACCGTTTCAAGCGAGCCCGGCAAAGGCAGCGTGTTTGAGGTCCTGCTACCCCAACTCGAGTACACCGTGGTCGAGGAGCTCCGGTCCGATGAGCATCCGCTTCCCAGAGGGCACGAAAGCATACTCCTGGTGGATGACGAGCCCGCCTTGGTCAATCTGGGTCGACAGATGCTGGAGAGCCTTGGCTATCGGGTCACAACCAAGACCAGCAGCCTGGGGGCCCTCGAGCTTTTCCGGGCCGATCCTGATCGTTTCGACCTTGTCGTCACGGACATGACCATGCCCCAACTGACGGGTGCCGGGCTGACCCGTGAGCTCCTCGCCATAAGGCCGAATTTGCCGATCATCTTGTGCACGGGGTTCAGTGAGCTCATCGACGCGGACAAAGCCAAGTCCCTGGGCGTTCGAGAATACCTGATGAAACCGTTCGTCATCCGCTCCATGGCCGAGGCCGTTCGGCGTGCCTTGGACACGGGAGAGGTCAGAGTCGGGAGCACACCCCCTTAACCCGCAGGATGTTCCCTGTCATTTCAGGGTGGATGGCAGTAGAATGGCCAGCACTCCGGGAGAGGGAGAGTACTAATGTTGAACCTACAACGATAGGACGCACGATCGATGGCAAGCAAGGTGTTCTTTATTGATTTGAGAGTGCAGAATCAGAGCCTGCTCACGAGAATCGGGGAGTTGGTCCTGGCTGCAGGCATCCGGAAAGCCACCAAGAAAAACGGGCTGACCGCCGTCAAGATTCATTTCGGTGAGCGGGGGAACACGGCCTTTGTTCGCCCCCTCTTCGTGCAGCCTATCATCGACGCCGTTCGGGAGGCCGGCGGCAAGCCGTTTCTTACCGATGCATCCACCCTGTATGTGGGCACCCGCGGAAACGCGGTGGACCATCTCCGGACGGCGGTTTCGAACGGGTTTGCTTATTCCGTCGTGGGTGCGCCGCTGATCATTGCCGATGGGATCGACGGTCGGGAGGAGGTTGCCGTTCCCGTGGCCCTCAAGCACTTTGAGACCGCTTATATTGGTTCGGCGGTCGCGCATGCGGCTGCCCTGGTTTCGGTGGCTCATTTCAAGCTTCATGAAGCTTCGGGGTTTGGGGGGGCCATCAAGAACGTCGGGATGGGGGCTGCATCAAGGCGCGGCAAGATGGCGCAGCATTCGGATGTGGCGCCGACTCTTCTCCTCGAAAAATGCGTCGGATGCGGTTTATGCCGGGACCAATGCGCGCATGGCGCCATCCACCTGGTAGACCGTCCAGCGGACAGCCCCAGGCCCGCGCCGGAGGTCACTCGAATGGCCGTGATCGACCAGAGGCGCTGTGTTGGGTGTGCCCGCTGTATTCATGCCTGTCCTCATGGGGCATTGGGGATCGACTGGGCGGAAGACCTGGTGCAATTCATGGAAAAGATGGTGGAATACACGGTGGCGGCCGTGAAAGACAAGGAAGGCCGGGCTTTGTACGTCAACTTCGTGACCCAGGTGTCCCCGGCCTGCGACTGCTATCCCTTCGCCGATGCCCCGATCGTGCCAGACATCGGAATTCTTGCGTCCAGAGATCCGGTGGCCATCGATCAGGCGTGCATGGACCTGGTGAACGGGCAGCCCGCCCTGGAGACTTCCTGCCTCAAAGGCAACCCGATGGCGAACGTCGATAAGGTCAAGGCTGTGTACCCGCACATCGACTGGGAGCACCAGCTCCGTTATGCGGAACAGGTTGGACTCGGGCGTAGGGACTACGAGCTTACGAAACTGTAAAGTCCGTCAACGTTCCACGGCTCCACCCCTCGGGGTGAGCTGTGGCGTGAGTCCCTGGCAGCCGGGCCACAACGCCCGAAAAGGGTGGAGCTCCAATCGGCGTCACTCAAGATCGGTTTCCTCTTCCTTGCTCGCTTTTGGCAGATGCACCGAAAAGACCGAGCCTCCTCCGAGCTCGCTTTCAACCCGGACGCGCCCCCCGTGCCCTTCAACGATGGCTTTTACCGTGGCGAGCCCAATCCCGTATCCTTCCCGCTTTTCAGCCCCCTGAGCGCGGTGAAAGATGTCGAAAATGTATGGAAGCTCAGTCGGGTCGATCCCGATGCCTTCATCCTTCACCCGGACCACCACCTCATCGGGTGTGTCCTCGGCGGAGAGGGTGATGACGCCCTTGGGAGTGGAAAACTTCAGTGCGTTATCGAGGAGGTTGGTGAAGACCCGACGCAATCGGTTCACATCCGCTTCGATGATCGGCAGAGTCTCATCCATCTCGAGGCGCAAGGACATGTCCTTTTGGGAGGCCCGCTGCTCGTAGATCTCAAAGAGCTCCATCAACTCCTTGTCCAAGGACAGCGCCCTGAAGTTGAGCTTCAACCTTCCGGTTTCCAGTCGGGAAAACTCCAGGAAGTCGTCCACGAGCGCCTCGAGTTTTGCGGCTTCCCGATTGATGATGCGCAGGTATTCGGTCTTGCGCGCCTCATCCATCTGCTCGCCCTTGGTTAACAGACGGAGCCCCAGTCCGTGGATGCCGGTCAGGGACGACCGCATGTCGTGGGCGAACATCGAAATGAGGTTCGCCTTTTCACGCTCGATGGTCTTGATGTGCGAGATGTCCGTGAGCACCGAAAACCTGCCCTCATAGCGACCCTCCGCGTCGAACAGTGGGACGGACGACACGACCGACGTGGTCTGGGTTCCGTCCTTTCGGGTCCAGGTTGTCTCATAAGTTTCCGCGCTTGAAGGGAGACCGGGGGAAACGCCCGGCCTGTCCGCGCACGCGGGGAGCCCCCCCAGGAACTGGGACGAAGGCTTGCCGATGATGCTCTGCCGCGAGCAGCCCCACATGCGGCACAGGGTATCATTGACATAGGTGATCAACCCGTCCCGATCCTCGACTTCAAGGCCCTCCTTCATGGTCTCCACCAGACCCCGGAACCGACGCTCACTCTCCAGCAGGGCTTTCTGTACCCGCTTCCTCTCGTAGATCTCCCGTTCGAGCTCCATGACCTTTTCTTCAAGCTCCGCAGCCTGTCGGATCAGCAGGTGCTCGCGCTCCTGGTAGAAGTCTATCTTTGCCTTGAGCTCGGTGGGGGTGAGCTTCAAGTTGGCCAGGATTTCCCCGTAGATTTCCGAGAGCTCCCGGGATTCCCGCGCGCCAAGGACCATCCGTTGGCGCACGGCCTTGTAGGCGGCCGCGGAGCCGATGGCCCCCGCAAGCAGTTTCTCGACGCGACTGTGTAGCTCCACCAGTTGGACGATGGTGATGGTCGCCATGCCCCGGACACCCGCTTCGTCGATACACCGATCGATCATGGCAAGCGCCTCCGCTTCCGGGAAATACTGCTCAAACAAATCTCGAATCTCGCGGATCGTCTTTTCCAGGACAATGTAGGCTTCCCGTCCCACAGCCGGGCGCAAGGGAGGAGTCTCGCTCAAGACGCCGACGAATTCTTCGGCGGTACTCTGTTCTGAGGCGGTCTGTTCGAAAAGCAGGGAGCCCAGGACAAAAAGACTAACGTTGAAAGCCATGCTCCACACGACCGTCACGGTGAGAGGATCGAGACCGGATAATCCAAACAGGGTTTCGGGACGCAGGAACTGAAGACCGAAGGGCCCATCCTCGATAAAGGATTCCGGCAGCCAGCCGTTACGAGCGAAAGAGGGCAGAAACTGCGTGTAGGACCAGATGAGGAATCCCGCGCTGAGCCCCCATAGGGCTCCGGTCTTGTTCGCCTTGCGCCAGAAGAGGCCACCGACCAGTGCCGGGGCAAACTGGAGAAATGCCGCAAACGAGATCAAGCCGATGTTGACCAGCATCACGGGTCTGAAGATCCGCTCCTCCAGATAGAAACCGACACTGATCACCACGGCGACCACCACCCAGCGGCACTTCAGGAGATGGCGCTTGAGGCCCCCGAGAAGCGGGACCCATTCGACGCAGGGAAGCAGCAGGTGGTTGGTCGTCATGGTGGCCAAAGTCACCGAGCTGACCATGATCATCCCTGCGGCGGCCGAAACTCCCCCCATGAACACCAGCAGTGCCAGCCACAGCTTGCCGTGCTGCAGCGGCATCATGAGAACGAAGTTGTCGGCTCTCTCGACGGGCCACCCCTCCAGGATTCCACCCAGGGCAATGGGGAGCACGAACAGATTGATGAGAATCATGTAGAGGGGAAAGCACCACATGGCGGTGAGAATGTGCTTTTCATCGGGGTTTTCCACAACCGACACGTGGAACTGTCTCGGCAGGCAGATGATCGCGGACATGGAGAGTACCAGGTAACTTGCCCAGGTGGCATAGTAGGTGCCGCTCATTCCCCAGAAGCTCACGAGATTTCGGTGACTGCTGTTCAGGGCTTTCTCGAACATATCCCCGAAACCGCCGAAGAGGAAGTAGGTCACGAAGATCCCGACGATCAGAAACGCCATCAGCTTCACGAGACATTCCACGGCCAGCGCCATGATCATCCCTTCATGGCGCTCCGTGGGATCCAGATGCCGGACCCCAATCACGATGCTGAATAGAATCATCAGCACCACAACGATCGCGGGGATGTTCTGGGTAATCCAGCTGACCGGCAGCTCTCCGGAGGATGGGCCGATGGTCATGGGCGTTGTGATGAGAATGAACGTAGAGATGATCGCCTTCAGCTGGAGGGCGATGTAGGGCATGATTCCGATGATGGCTATGACCGTGACCAGCGCGGCCAGGAGCTGGGATTTGTCATACCGGGCCGACAAGAAATCTGCGATGCTGGTGATTCGATGAATCGTCTTGAGACGAACCAGCTTGCGCAGGAGGGTACACCAGGTCAGCACCACGATGGTGGGGCCCAGATAGATTGGCAGAAACAATATTCCGGAAGTCGCCGCTTTGCCGACGCTCCCGTAGTAAGTCCACGCGGTGCAGTAGACCGCCAGGGAAAGCGAATAGACAAGAGGATGGTTGGCAGGGCTCCGCCCGGTGGCAGAACGCTTCTCAACCCACAGGGCAACGAGAAACAAGCTGCTCACGTAAAGGCAAAACGCCAACAGGACGGTGCGCGGGTCAATCATGGCCCTTTCCCTGATGGGGAGCTCAGACTTCGAGCTACGCAGAACAACAACACGATGACCAGGGTCCATAGGGCGTAGAGATAAAGGATAAGCACCTCCGGCCCTTTTCCTTCGAAGATGCTGAGAAACGGCCAGTTCAGTGCGAGGAATCCGACGACAAAGGCGAACAGATGGAAATCGTGTTGGCAGAATAAACGGAGCATTCGTTTCATGGGGCCGCTCCTTATTGAAGAGACTGACGATGTCCTTGGAGATTCCGCTCCAAAGGGCTGTTGCCTTGGGGACCCCGTTTGGGAAGCTCGTCAATCACTTTCGTAGCCGGGCAGCCAGAGGTAATACAGGCCGCTTCTCAAGGAAGAGAGAGGCTCGATGATGCCCAGGTCGAGCAGGCGGGCGCTCGCTGGAAGGTCTGCGGCTCCCGCATGGTAGATCGTGTCCTCCGGATTCTCATGGCGGCGATAGACAACGAGCTTGGCCTCTTTGTCGATTTTCGCGAGTCGTTTGACCTGCTTGAGCGCGTCGTCGAGGTACCCGATTTCGTCGACAAGGCCGACCTGCACGGCCTCCTCTGCCAGGTAGATGCGAGCCGTGGCCACATCGCTGAGGGAATCGGGAGTCAGCTTGCGGTGCTGGCTGACCAACTGCACGAATCGATCCCCTAATCCGTTTACGAGCCCTTCGAGGATCCGTCGCTCGTCGGGGGTGCTCCGTCGGAAGGGCGATCCCATGTCCTTATTCCTGCCATGCTTGTCCACCTCGACTTCCAGTCCGAGCTTTTCCATCATCCCGGAGACCTTCGGAATGACTGAAATGACGCCAACCGAGCCCGTTACCGTCGTCGGGTGAGCGACGATATGGTCCGCAGGCAAGGAAACGTAATAGCCGCCGCTTGCGGCCGTGCCCATGAGGACGGCCACGACTTTGAGCTTCTTCTCATCCTTGAAGCGCAAGATTTCGTGATAGAGCAGGTCGCTCGCCGTGACCGAGCCACCGGGCGAGTCGACTTTCAGGAGCAGCCCCTTTATGGCCTTATCCTCTCTGGCCTTTTTGAGCTGCGCCGCCACCTCTTGAACCATGCTCTTCTTCGAGGTCAGGAGTCCGCCCTTGGATCCTTCGCCGATGAATCCCTTGATGGAAAGGAGGAGGATCTTGTCGTCCCCTTTTCCTTCCAGCGTGTACTCTTCCAGGGGCTCGGACCCGTCGCCGAAAAGCGTTATCTTGGGCTTGATGCAGCCCGTGCACAGCGCAACGGTCAAAGCGATTATGGCTGCAAGGCCGGCTCTGCCCAAAGAGAGGGAAGCGTGTGGAAACCGCACTGGCATGATGCTCCCGTCAACCGGTTACGCCTCGGATGGAGGCTCAGAAAGGCTTCGTTGAATCCGGATCCGCAAACAACGCCGCTCGCTCGTCCGCAGTGACTTCGTCGATGGGGGCGCGAGCGGACTCCATTTCGACGCACACGCGGTTTCGCCCTTCTGCCTTGGCTCGCAGAAGCATCTTGTCAGCAGCTTCGATCACCATCTCCGGGCTGCACGGCTCCTGGCCATGGTATCCGCTCACTCCGAAGCTCGCCGTCAAGGGGACTGAGGTGCCTTCCACGTGCAAAGGGAGCGCGGCCAGTTTGCGGCGTAGCCTCTCCGCCAACATCTTTGCCTGCATGAGGGTCGTTCCGGGGAGAACGATGACGAACTCCTCCCCGCCATAGCGGCAGGGAATGTCGATTCTCCGGATGTTCTCCCGCCAGATGTGGCAAGCCCACTGGAGCGCCGCATCGCCGACCGGATGTCCGTATTCGTCATTGACGCGCTTGAAGTGGTCGAGATCGATCATGATGAGCGCCATGGGGAGTCCCGTTCGACGAGTGCGCTCCATCTCCCGCTCCATGGTTTGGATCAGGTAACGGAAATTGTAGAAGCCCGTCATCGGATCCGTGATGGAGAGCTGCATGAGACGCCGGCAGTCCCGGCGCAGTCGTTTTACTTCCTCGACGAGGTCGCACGCAGGGTGTCCCACTGGGCAAGCCGTTCCTTTGGTGATCTCCGCCTGAGCCCCCGTACTTTTGTCTTTTCGGTGTGGCCTGCCTTTCACATTGACACTCCTGTGGCGAATGCGCAGCCAGCGGCAGAGAATCAACCCGTTGATCGAGGCTCCCAGGTCATGGCATTGATAACACCGTGGCAACGGCAGCTCGTGGCAATGACAAACCGCCCTTCGTGAGCGCTGATTTGATCCAGGGTCTTTCTGAGCTGGACGATTGGATAGCCGCCAACGCCGGGAGCCAGTTGGCGGCTCCTCACGACAAGAACCCGATATCCTGGTACCTGGACGCGGCTGATGACCTCAAAAAGGTTCGTCGCCCGCGGCCGTTTGGTGTACGTACAAATGTCCTCCGGCTCGCTGCAGGAATCCGGGCAGAGAAAGGTCGCATGACTGGCATAGACGGTCCCGTCCTCCACACGGTAAGGATTCGGCACCTGGCCGTCCAGCTCGGTGGGCACCGGCAGGACAGTCGCCTTCCCGACCACGTTGAGGCGATTTACAAACCACGCGAAAGCGACATGCTTGGGAACGGCAGGAACGATCCATAGCCCCTCGGGGAGATCGTCCCGATTCATACATTCGAGCCCATCCCCTTGGAAGATGCTCATGTGGGGCGATCCATGTTCGCATCGGAGCCGGTCGAGCTTGTCCAGGCGGACGTCGATCACCGTGATGTCGGTGTCCGGCAGGCGCCGCGTCAGCCGTTTCACGGCCAGCTCCCCGAATCGACCCGCTCCAAGCACCCAGATGGGGCTTGAAGGTGAAATGGGCGTTGACGATTGAGGAGGGTGTTCTTTCGCCATGATCCCTAAGGCCTCCCTGGAGCTGGGTGTCTGTGCAATTGACTCTTTTCACGGACGATCCAGATGGTTTATGCTCCGTCCTAGTGCTCGTCCCGGCGGAGCTCGGCGTAAGAAAGCCTGCACGAAGCTTCTGTTGAACGAGTGGTCGCCAGCTCAGTTAGCTACTATACTTGATTTTGCAGAGCATTGGAAAGAACGGCATGAGCAATCTCTTTGCAATCTTCGAGAAGATCGCCGAGGAGCGGATTCGACAAGCCATGGAGCATGGCGAGTTCGACGATCTGCCGGGAAAAGGAAAACCCCTCGAGATCGAAGACGACAGCCACCTCCCGGCGGATCTGCGTATGTCCTACAAGATCCTCAAGAATGCCGATTGTCTGCCCCCCGAGCTTGAGCTCCGGAAGGAAATACTCTCAACCCAGGAGCTGCTTGCGGGGATCCAGGACACGCAGGAAAAATATCGCCAGATGCAGAAGCTCAATTACCTTATCATGAAGCTCAATTTGTCGCGAAGCCGTTCGGTCGCCTTGGAGCACAACCAGGTCTATTACGACCGGGTGCTGGCCAAAGTCGCCCCGACGAAAAAGCCCAAGTCCTGAGGATTGAAGCCGGCTCCCAGCGATCAGGATTCCTGCGGTTTTACTTGGGGCGACGACTCGGGCTCCGGCTGATGAGGCTCCGCCTGTGAGGGCTCTTGAGGCTTGGGCTCTGTTGGTTGAGGTGGAGCGGGCTGAGCGGTAGCCGCGGGCTCCTCCACCTTGGGTGCCGCAGGTGGCGACAGCACCGGTTGAGGCACGCGATTTAAAGGCGCAAACCGCTGATCGATCCTCCCCGTGTCCACCTTCAGCCGCTCAATCATCTTTGAATAAGCTTCCTCCAAGGACTTCTCCATCACAACCACCTGACCCTGGGTCATGATCAGCCGTTTCAGCTCGGGGATCTTCAAAGTCGTGGACGATTTCAGGTAGACCGGCTGAATGTAGATCAGCATTTTCCCGACGGGGAAGATGATCATCTTGCCGCGGGCGACCTGTGAGCCCACCTGATCCCACAAGGTGAACTGCTGCGCCACCGTGGTATCCTGGTTGATGAGGGAATGGATTTGGGCCGGCCCGTAGACAAGCTCTCCTTTGGGAAAGTTGTAAACAATTAGCTTCCCGTAGCTCGAGTGATCAGATCCGGCAAGGGCCATTGCCCTCAAGTTCGCTCGCCCCCTTGGTGTAACGGGTGAGATGAGCACAAAATCAAATCGGTTGGGCTCGATCATGTCCAATGTCAGGTAGTACGATCGAGTAGGACGTTGCTTTTCGGGTATGGCTCCGGATATTCCGACATCCCACACATCTTCTTGCTGGTAGAACACCTCTGGGTCTGTTTGGTGATATGTTGCGTACATAAACATTTGGATATCAAACATATCCTGCGGATAACGCACCTGTGAGCGGAGCTCGGCAGGCATCTCGCTCTGGTCTTTGAAAAGGCCTGGGTACATTCTAGTGTAAGCCTTAACAATTGGATCTTTTGTATCGAAAACATAATAGTTCACGCTACCATTATAGGCATCAATGACAACTTTAAGCGAATCGCGAATATAGTTGATTTTTTCCGCTCCGGTCCCGTAGTAGGCAGAGTATGGGTAATATTGAGAGGTCGTGAAGGCATCCTGTATCCAGTACAGCCGGTCACTAGTGACGACAAGATAAGGATCATGATCTAACGTTATGTACGGTGTCAGGGTACGAACCCTCTCCTGGATGTTGCGCCGGAACAAGATCCTGCTTTTTTCATTGGTTTTTGTTGTGAAGAAAACATCCCAATCTTTCATGTAATACGCAAACATCAATTTTCTAAAGGCAGAATTAATGGGCACACCACCAGTGCCCTCGTAGTTCAACGTCACGTTGGAATCACCCTTGGGGTAGCCGAATTCTCCGGCATCGTTCGGAGCGATAACATAGGGATAATTCTCCAGGAGGCCAAAATAGACGCCGGGTTGCTGGACTTGGAAGCCGTAATCCGATTCGAGAGGAATTCCTTTTAGAAACCACGTCATGGGCTCATCACCGCCTTGCTCGGCGGGAGTCATGACTGCCCCGTAACCGTGCGTGTAGACGAGATGGTCATTGACCCAATTGCGGGCGCCTTTGGGCAGTTCCGCAGTGTTCATCTCCCGGGCAGCCAAGAAAACCTGCTGATTGTTGCCTTTGACGTTGTAGTGGCTGACGTCAACCCTGGCAAAATCATAATAGGTACGGAGCTCCTGCAGTTGCTCATAAACGTCGTTTAACAGCTCTCCGTCCCAGACGGGAATATTTCTAAATATGCCGCGGACTTTTTCCTCGTTAATCCCGTCAGGAGCGAATACGGGTGTTACGTTTCGTGTCTCTACTTGTTTGAGCTTGAAGGCGGATAATGTCGCATCGATATTATTGGCAATATATGGAGACTGTTTAGAAATAGCATTTGGAGTTACCATGTAATCATTGACAAGTTTTGGAATGAATTCAGAATAACGACCACCTAACACGAGAGCAAATAAGAAAGCGGCAGCTCCAGCACGTTTAATGCCTTTTCCTGTCATTACAAAATAGGAAGAAAATATTGCCGTAATTGTCAGCAAAACAATACATGCATAAATAAATGGCACAATTACGAGCATTTCAGCGTAGCCGGGTCCTAAAAATAATGGCTCATAGGTAGATGTGTATAGTAGTTCATACCGCTGAAGGAAAAAATTCCAAATTTCTATGGCGAACACACACAGCAACAGAAAGCAGACATGGGTTCGAGCTCCTCTTGGAAGCACCTGCTCTTTTGCTTTCAAAAGGCGGTGCTCCAGCCAGTAAAGAAAGAGCACACCAACAAGCAAGATAGCGAACGTAATGAATATCCGTCTCTGGAGCAGTATATAGATCGGTAGGGAGAAGAGGTAGTAGCTGATGTCTTTTCCGTAGGCTGGGTCCATTACCGATGATTCAGGTCCGAACACAAACAGAAGAAAGGCCTCCCAGCGATCGAAGAGCGGCAAGGCGATGACGATACCCAGAACGAGCGACAGCGGCGTATAGACGCGCATCGAGCCAGTTCGGAACATCTTTAATAGATTTCGATGCGCTTCTTTCGATTGTACGGTTGTCGATTCTGGCGGTTCGGTGCTTGTGCCCAGAAACCGCGAGGCTATCCAGAAGTTCAGAAAAAAGATGAAGAAGAAGAGCCCCATGACGCCAGCAAACACCAAGTAACGGTATAACAGACGCTGCCAGAAGTAGAAGGCGTATCCCAAGGCGTCAAACCACCAGAAGTCTACCAGGTAGTCTATGGTCAGGAAGCTGCTGCCCAGAAAAAGCGCTCCAAATATTAGTAAAGCACCAACGACCGTCGCCGACCTCCGCCCCACCAAGCTCATCCTGTCCTCCTGTCGATCCATGTCCATTGGAGCGTTTGCACTAATCTATGAATGCTATCATCTCTAGGGGAAACAGCAACGAAATGTCAAGTTGGCTGAGGCGGGATCGTTGGGAGGTGGAGACATGCTGGCTCCGCGTTCGGCAATTAACTCTCCGATACTTATATGAAATGCTAATTTGTCCCCGCTTCTTGAGCTTCTGTTCTAGGCGAGTGGCGTCGGTGAGTCCATGCTAAGCGGGCCGGAATCACCACGGGTCATGCGGGAGGAGCCCCCCCCAATGAGATGGAGAGACAGAGCGCAACGGAGCTCCTCGATCTATTGCTCAAGGAGCTGGGGTCGCGTCCAAAGTATAGAAATCGACGACGGGCTGAAGCCTCGGATGTGGTTTGGTAGTTGTGCATTTGGGGCGAGGTTCATTTTTTGGGGGGCAAATACCCCCCAAAAATACATCCATCTTCATTTCTCAGGTGACGAGGGCTCACAACCCCGGGCAAAGCACTGTGATCCGAGACATTTTCGAGCAGGACACGAGCCAACCGGGAAAATTCTGTGCGGGACAAGAGGCGGGTGACTAACGTTCAGCCGGCACAGTCCGTGGAAGTGAGCCTGCAGCAGAGCACTCAGGCGGAGGTTGCCGAGCGCAAAGGTTTGCCGGCCAGCGGGTTAAACAGCTTCATGATCGCATATTTCATCACATCCACTGTTTTCAGATCCACAATAAAGCCCAGAAGGATGTTCTCTGATGCCTCAGGAAGTACGCAGGCATTGGATGCATCAAAGGTGAGATCCGGGATTCCTTTAACCAGCTTTTTCTGATCCATCTTGGCCATACCGACCTGAATCGTCTTCTTCCCGTTGATGTCCTTGATCTCGCCAGCAAGACCAGCGGCCTCAATCTTCTTCAGCTTCTCTTCATCCAGGTGAATATTGACGTAATAATCTGCCATCTCAAGCCACTCCTCGAACGTCTGTTTATAGATGGTCTCCCAGAGGGGAAAACCGCCTTCATTTCAGATGAGGACCCAAAAACAAAGCAGCATTCCCTCTTCGCCAGAAAAGGTGCATGCACGACAGCACCTCCTCACCTTGAGAATCTTTTCATTAATACATATATTCTGCCAACTGAGCCATGTCAAGAACAACGACCAGCGCCCTGGCAACTCTCGCCGTGAAGCACAGGATGCATCAGAGCCAATGGGGCCAGTCTTGCACCGTCGGTCCGATGGGCACGGGCGCTTAACAGGTGGTGCGCTCGCTCGAAAGGGACATCCAAGCCTGTCGAATCATTGAAATCTGTGGATCATCTGCCCATAGGGTGGGGAAGGTGAGTGCCGAATGTGTCGTTGGCAATGAAACAAAAGAGCCCACTCTCTAGAGCGGGCTCAATCGTTCATGGTGGCGGAGAGAGAGGGATTCGAACCCTCGGTAGAACTCTACGTCCTACACTCGCTTAGCAGGCGAGCGCCTTCAGCCGACTCGGCCATCTCTCCGGATTGATAGGCATGGCGATGGGGGAGGATCCGCTCTGAACGCCTCGGTGGGCTGCATACCCTCATCCACCCTTGCGTTGTCGCTTTGCGCTCCTCCTGGAAAACCATTAGCACAATGCCGGGGTTTCTGCAAGCGACTCGTAGGGGAAGGCAGAATGGACACTCATGCCAAGGGCTCCCATTTCAACGTTGCCATGGAATCCATGAGGACAAAGACAAGAAGCGAACGATAGGTCCAACATGAGCCGACCGAAGTTTTGCTGAGCCTCTTCGAGGAGAATTCCCCACGAAGAGGCTCAGGCATCAGTCTTGTGGGATGCCAGATAGGAACGGTAACTTGATCGGAGGCGGGCCCATTCTTGGAAGAACAGGCTCCAATCGATCTGAGGCTCCAGGTAAGGGACTGGGTTAGAGGAAAGTGAGGCCGGCCGAGTGGGGATCTCGCGCTCGCCGCAAGATCATTTCAGCGAAGCAGTTCACGACTGTTCCGTCGAGCTTCCCTTCCTCAACCATTTCGTTAAGGATTTTGAGTCCTTCCTGGGTGCTCATCCCTTTGCGGTAGGGGCGGTCGGTAACCAAGGCATCGTAGATGTCAACGACTGCCATGATGCGTGCCACCATGGGGATCTCGTCGTCCTTGAGTCCGAAGGGGTACCCCGTTCCATCCAGCTTCTCGTGGTGGTACCGGATGACATCGAGGGCCGATCCGAGGCTCTTCTTCAGGGGATAGCAGATTTGGTAACCGATTTCGGAGTGCTCCTTCATGATCTCCCATTCGTCGGGGAGAAGTGCGCCGGGTTTGTTCAGAATTGAATCGGCCACTTTAATCTTTCCGATGTCATGAAGAATGCCTCCGAGCATGAGAGCCTTCAGATCCTTTTCGCTAAGGCCCATCATTCTGCCGAGCGATTTTGCCATGCTCGCGACTCGCTGAACGTGGCCTTCAGTATAGCTGTCTTTGGCTTCAATCGTGTTTGCCAGAGAAAAAAGTACATTTTCGATACTGGTGAGCTTGTCGTTCAAGGACTTCACCCGAACCAGTGAGCGTGTTCGGGCAAGAAGCTCGGCGCTGTTCGGCGGTTTTGCGAGAAAATCGTCTGCCCCCGATTCGATACCGGCCAGTCTTGCATCCATGCTATCGTTTCCGGTCAGCAGTACGACCGGGATCAGACGCGTGGATTCGTTCTGTTTGAGCCGACGGCAGACCTCGAATCCATCCATTCCGGGCATCATCAC
>CAZIEW010000047.1:0-42445 GCA_964538515.1 uncultured Syntrophobacteraceae bacterium | reverse complement strand
CCCACGGTGACCCTGAAGATCAACAACGCCGCCGCTTCGACCACTACCCTAAATACAACGCTCAACAATGTCACAACGGGCACCCCGACAGAATATATTGCGAGTGAGTCATCGAGTTTTACGGAAGCCTCTTGGCAACCCTACGCTTTAGCTCCGCCCTTCACTCTAAGCGAAGGCAACGGGACGAAGATCGTTTACATGAAGGTCCGCAATGATGTCGGAGAAAGCCCGCAAGTGTTTGATACCATCACCTTGAACGAGCTCCTGACCGGGGGAGTGACCGGGAAGCTCTACGACGGACCCGATAAAGCCAAGGCTCTCGCCGGCGCGAACGTAAGCTGCGGCGGGAAGACAGCCACAACATCAACGACAGGCACCTTCACGCTGACCGGCATTGACCCTGGCAATTACGACCTCACATTCACCAAGACCGGTTACGTACCCCTGACCATTCCTGCCGTCAGCATCGTCAAGGGCCAGAATACAAATACGGGGGACAACTTCCTGATAAAGGAGCTCGGCTACACCTACACTCCATTGCTTCCGAGCGGGTGGACGTACGCCGAGACCAGTGGCATCAACAACAGCAACAAAGTGGTCGGGACAGGCTTTGACAGCGCCTACAACAGCAAGGTATTCACCTACACCCCATATCTCATCCCT
Source organism: uncultured Syntrophobacteraceae bacterium (assembly GCA_964538515.1). Lineage (GTDB taxonomy): Bacteria > Desulfobacterota > Syntrophobacteria > Syntrophobacterales > Syntrophobacteraceae > CALBZH01. The sequence continues at coordinate 41,782 of CAZIEW010000047.1, read as the reverse complement.
TCCATCACACCGCTCCTGGACATCGTCTCTGTCAACATTGCTGACAGCGGCGCGCTTCTCCTGACAGGGACGGATCAATATGGAGAGTGGAAAGACTATCTCTTTTCTGGAACTACTCTAACGACCAAGACCCAATTGATTCCTCCTGGGTGGAATTATTCAGAAGCTTGGGCGATTAACAGCAAGTCAAATGTCATTGGCTATGGGATCGATGAGAATGGCTATGACAGTTCTTACTTATATTTGTTATCAACAAAAAAATATAAGACATTGCTTCCTTCTGGATGGAGTTATGCAGACGTCCTAGAGATCAACAACAACAATCAAGTCCTGGGATATGGAACAGACAGTGATGGCATTGACAGGTTATATATTTACTCTGACTCTTTAGGAACCTATACTGAAATTAGGCCTACAGGATCCGAGAACCTACCTCAACCTTCCGCTTCCATTAACAACAATGGGGCTGTAGCCTTCATCACCTATGATGAGCTTGGAGTCTACTCGATCTTTGTATATTCAAATGGGGACTACACTGAGATACCCTCTCCAGCAACCAGTTTGGATTACATCATGATCAGCGACAATGGAGATTTCATTGTAACGTCCATTGACGACGCCATGAATTTCACGAGCTATCTGTATTCCGGAGGGCAATTCACCGAATTGGCCATTGATGGGAAGACCAGCGTGCAGGCGTTGAAGATCAACAGCAAGGGGCAAATACTCCTCGAGGCGTATGATGATACGAACGGATATACTTATTTCGTGCGCTACGGAGATCAACTCGTCGAAATCCATCCTCCCGACTGGATCTGGGCAATGCCCGTCACCATGAACGACAACGGCGCGGTAGTGGGCTATGGCACGGATGCCAATGGGCTCGACAAGGGTTTCCTCGCAACGCCCAAATAGCTTCGGGCTGGCGACAAGCGGCCTGTGATCTGAAAGAATAGCGTTTGTCAAAAGGAATCCGGCCCCTGGCTACGGTCAGGGGCCGGACCATTTTCATGCGGAGGACTTCAAATACATGAGGATCGAGGAGTGGGCGCCCTTGGGCGCAGCCAGCAGGTGGTCTTCGATCTTGTCTCCTTCCAGGTAGTCACTCAGGTGAAAATCCGAGCCGTCGAGCTTGCAGATCTCTCCTCCCGCGGCGGTCAGGATGATTTGGGCCGCCGCGAGATCCTGGAAGGATACATGAGCCAGCAGCGCCGCCTCGGCCCGACCTCGCGCGACGTAGCAAATGTGGGCACCCGTCGAGCCGAGATTGCGGATTTTCCCGGGGAACGTGGATCGGTAGTGGTTGTGAAACCGTGAATAGGTCAGCAGAACACTCTCGTTGCTCATTTCATCCTGTTTGGGAATGTTGATGGGCAGATTGCCCCAGTACGCCTTCTGCCCCGCCTGCGCGTAGTAAATGTCGTCCGTGACCGGCATGTAGAAGACCCCGAATACCGGCCAGTAGTTCTCAAAAAGCGCCAGCGAGATCCCCCAGATGGGGATCCCCGCCTGGAAATTGGCGATGCCGTCCAGGGCATCGTAGACCCACAAATACCCCTTCCCACCGTGCACGTAGTCACGCTTGCGGAGACCGTCCCCGAAGACCTCGTGCTCGGGGAACTTCTCACGCAGCTCGCCCCTGAAGAAATCCACCAGGCTCAATTCTGCCTCTGTGACGAGGTCATTGTCGAATTTCATCTTGGTGCTGCCCTTGCCGTAGTATTCAAGGGCTTTCTTGCCGGCCTGCCGCACCGTGTCCATTGCAAACTGCGCCAAATGACCGATTTCAGGATTGTCTGAGAGCACCTTTCCCTCCATGCGATGAAAGACAGCGTCCATATGTCCTCCGGCGGTCCTGCCCGACTCGGAAGACGTGATCGTCCATACTCTTGCATCCTTTTCTATATAAGGTCGGGCCTCCACAAAGCACAGCCTCCCGTGTCCCGTACTGCCTGACGTGTGGCCCAATCCGGAAAAGTTTTCCCGCTAGTGCTCCGTCAACTTTGTTTCGCAAGCTACCCCCCCCTTTGATTCTCACCTCAAGGGGGGGGTGGGGGGTGTTCTCTTGCCCGGCAAAACTTCTTTGACGGAGCACGAGTGCCGCATGTTAGCAAACAAGACCCGCAGCGTAAAACCAATTCCCTGAAATGGTGAGAACGTGATTGGGGGATCCCCTCGATCCCTCCCCTGCATGCCGACCTCAACCCTGCACGGCTGCTTCCCGGCTCGCGGGCCGCTCTTCTCGCCCTGTGCGGCTTCCAGATGCACTTCTATTGTGTTAAAAGCTCTGTACCCGGAGCCCTCCGTGGGAGCCTGCTCTTCAGCCCGTTTTGAAATGGATCGCCGGTTGGGTCGCAATGATGGGGTCATCTGAAGAGAAAACCGGTCTCACCGTCTTTGGGAGCGATCGTTGAGCGCTGAATCCAATCCTCCTCCTATCCCGCCTTCGCATGCGGTCGTACCGCGACGCGGCTACCTGTTCGTTGTTCTGGCCGCGGTCATGTGGGCCGTGTCCGGAACCTCGGCGAAGTACCTCTTTCAGAACGGCATGACACCGCTTGAGCTGGTCCAGCTGCGCGTAACGCTCGGCGTGCTGTTCCTGGCTGTTTGGCTTTCCGTGCGCCATCGAAGTCTGCTTCGCATCGCCTGGACCGACCTCCCCTACTTCATGGCCCTGGGGATCTTCGGCCTGGCCATGGTGAATTGCACGTACATGCTGGCCATCGCCAAGATCAAGGTGGCTGCCGCGATCCTGCTCGAATACCTGGCCCCCGTCTTCATCGCCCTGTACGCACTGCTTTACCTCAGGGAGCGGTTGAAGCCCATGACCGCCACAGCCATTCTTGGTGCGATCATCGGCTGCTATCTCATGGTCGGAGGCTACAACCTGGATCTGCTCTCGCTGAATCGGGAAGGCGTCCTGTTCGGCCTGGCTTCCGCGATGGCGTTCGCCTGGTATTCCGTTTTTGGGGAGCGGGGCATGCGTCGTTATCCCCCGTGGACGGTTCTTTTCTATTCCATCATGGCGGCCGCCCTTTTTTGGAACGTGGCCCACCTTTTGTGGGCGGGATTCCCGAAGCCGTTTGAATCGTTGCTCCGCCCGTATTCGTCCTTCCAATGGCTGCTCATTCTCTACGTGGTGGTTTTCGGGACCATGGTGCCCTTCGGACTCTACCTCGATGGAGTGAGCCTGATCCGGTCGACGCGGGCGAGTGTCACGGCAACCCTCGAACCCATCACAGCCGGCGTGATTTCCTACCTGTTCCTGGGCGAGTCCCTTGAAGCGTTCCAACTGCTGGGCGGGGCTCTGGTAATCGGCTCGATCGTTCTCCTTCAGATCCGCAAGGAATACGACAACGCAACGCCGGCCCTCATCCGGAGTCGCGCGACACAAACCCCTGGAGCGAGCTGAAGGCTCATGGCCTCCCCCATCATCACCCTTCTCACGGATTTCGGCCTCCAAGACGGCTACGTGGCAAGCATGAAAGGGGTGATCCTCACGATCTGCCCGCAGGCAGCCATCATCGACATCACCCATGAGATTCCGCCTCAGAACATTCGGAGCGCGGCGTTCGTGCTTCACACGGTTCTTTCCAGCTTCCCCCGGGGAACCATTCACGTCGTCGTGGTCGATCCCGGTGTCGGGACCGAAAGAAAGGGCATCGCGATCCAATCCCCCGGTTGCACGCTCGTCGGTCCGGACAACGGCGTGTTTTCGTGGGCTCTGCGGAATGGCTCCGCGCTTGAGGCCAGGTCCCTCGAAAACGCCCAGTTCCAGCGGGCCTCGGTCAGCGCCACGTTCCACGGTCGAGACATCTTCGCCCCGGCCGCGGCCCACCTCGCAAGCGGCGTTGCTTTCGAACTGCTCGGGCCGCCCTGCTCGCCGTTGGTCGCCGAATGGAGCGCCCCGAGTCTGGAAGCGGAGACACTGCGGGGAGAGGTGATCCACATCGATCGTTTCGGCAACGCCATCACCAACATCACCGCGGAAGACCTCCAACGCTTTGCCGGTGAAGCCGTTGCCTTGTGTGTGCATGCGAGGGATCTGAGCGTCGGGCCTCTTTCCCGGACGTACGGTGATCGACAGCCAGGCAGCGTCTTGGCGTTGATCGGAAGCAGCGATCACCTCGAGCTTGCCGTCAATAGGGGCCACTGCGCTCGAAGCCTGGATCTGAAGCCTGGTGACTCCATCCGCGTCACCCGTCATCCCCGAAACGGCCTGGATCCCGGCTGAAAGGCTGCCGGGATGACACATGAAAACCCGACGGCTCATGCTGTGATACATGCCCAATTGTTTGCATTCACGTTCAGAACTGGTTTGACCCCATACAATGATTGCGTTAGGCTACATTAAGGTTTGGCCAGCTCATGTGTCACGGTGTGATTGGGATTACAGATATCCTGGGATACCTTGCATGTACTTGGCCCTGATTCATTCGGCAGACCCTGCAAATAGGAGTTGGACGTGAAAGATAGAATCAACCCTGCGTTATTCCGATTACTGCTTTCACTGGCGCTGGCACTCGGGACATCATGTGTATCCGTTGCTCCCTTCTCACCAGCCAACTCCTCTGCGCATGCCGCTGACATCCCAAGCACGGTTGAAGCTCCAAGAGAGATCTTAAGCGCCTTGATTGACTCCATTGACCCCGCGGTCCAGCCTGTTGCGGTCGGCAACCTGTTCTTTTTCGTCGCCAAAGACACAGCCCATGGGTTTGAATTGTGGCGAAGCGACGGCACGGAAGCCGGAACCTTCATGGTCAAGGACATCAACACCACGAGGGCCAATCCAGCTCTTCCCGTATCGGATACGAATCCAAGCGATCCTTCCGACCCGCAATCCCTCATCAACGTCAATGGCGTTCTTTTCTTCACTGCGGTCGACGGGAGCCACGGAAGAGAGCTCTGGAAATCCAATGGCACGTCTGCCGGCACTGTCATGGTCAAGGACATCAACCCGCTGGCTGGAGACTCAACGCCGGAACAACTGACCGTGCTCGGGAAGACGCTCTACTTTTCGGCCGTTGACGCAACCCATGGAAGAGAGCTCTGGAAATCCAACGGCACGTCTGCGGGCACCCTCCTGGTGAAGGACATCAACCCGCTGGCTGGAGACTCCACACCGACCCAACTGACCGCCGTGGGCAGTACGCTGTACTTCACGGCCACTGACGGAGCGCGCGGAGTGGAGCTCTGGAAATCCAACGGAACCAACCTCGGCACCATCCTGGTCAAGGATATCAACACGGAGTCCCTCGTACCGTCGACAACCGAGTCTTCCAATCCGACCCACCTCACGGCGATCGGCGGCACCCTCTATTTTGTTGCCGATGATGCCGTGCACGGAAAGGAGCTTTGGAAAACCAACGGCACCAACACCTCAACGATCCTGGTCCGAGATATCAACACGCAATCCATCGTTCCTTCGACAACCGAGTCTTCGGATCCGCAAGAGCTCAGTGTGCTCGGATCGACTCTCTATTTTACGGCAGACGACGTGGTGCATGGAAGAGAGCTTTGGAAAACCAACGGCACCAACGCCGGCACACTCTTGGTCAGCGACATCAACACGACGAGGCTCAACCCCGGCGATCCTCCTTCGGAAGCCAACCCCTCGGATCCGTCCAATCCCAACCAATTGACCGTCGTGGGAAACCGGTTGTTTTTTTCGTCAAATGACGGCTCAGGAGAGGCGCTTTGGAGGAGTGACGGCACGAGCGCAACCACGGTCCCCGTCGAGGGCATCAATGAGGGCAACAATCACGTCGTGCTTTCTACGCCGAGCAACCTGACCCGTTTTGGAGGGGCTCTCCTTGTGTCCGCCAACGATTTCGTCGGGCAAGGTCTGTGGACGAGCGACGGAACAACCGCGAACACCAGACTGTTGCGACGGGTGATCGTGAAGAGCCCGCCGAAGCCCACCATCATGGGAACGTCCCTGTTCTTCGTTGGCAAGGAAATTCCCATTCCCCCGGAAGAAGATCATGGGTTTGAGCTTTGGATCACCAATGGTCTGGAAGGAGGAACGACCCTCGTCAAGGATATAGCAGAGGGCCTGCCAAGCTCCAATCCCGACCTCCTCACGGCTGTCAACGGCCAGCTGTTCTTTATCGCCGACGGCGGAGGAGTCAATGAGCTGTGGATTAGCGACGGGTCATCCGCGGGGACCATCCGGGTCAGCGAATCGACCGTCGGCACCAACAGCTCGAATCCGTCCCAGTTCGCCGCGAGGCAGGGGACCTTGTTCTTCTCCGCAAACAACGGCACGGTCGGGAGAGAGCTCTGGAGAACCGACGGCTCCCTGACTTCCACGAAGCTGGTCCGTGACATTTTCAGACTGGCGCCGAGCGCTGATCCGACCTCAATAGCGGTCAGCTCCACCGGGACCCTCTTCTTCGCTGCGGTGACCCCAAACACCGGCAGGGAGCTTTGGAGAAGTGACGGCACCAATGCCGGCACCCAACTGGTTGAAGACATCTACCCCGGTGCCTCGGATTCCTCGCCCTCGGGATTCACCTCGGTCGGGACATCCGTTTACTTTTCCGCGCTCGATGAAGAAGCTTCTCTCCGTGTCAGTGGGCTCTGGAAAACCGATGGAACCGCACTCGGCACCCAGAAGGTGAGATCCTTTCCTGCCGACGACAATCCCACGCAGTTGACCGCTGTCGGTGACGCCAACGCGACACTGCTCTTTTCGGCCGGCGACGGGATCGGCGGACGGGTGCTCTGGAGAAACGACGCATTCGGCACCGAGACGGTGGAGGAAGAGGGGCATCCGGATTCTACCATTTCGGACCCGAAAGAATTTACGCTCGTGGGAAGCGATCTCTTTTTCACGGCCAGGAGCGCAGGGATACGACGGCTCTGGATTTACAGCGGAGCAACCGGAGCCGTTGTCACAGACGCGTTTGCCAACCCTCAGGCGCTCACAGCCGGCAAGCTCAATAACAACGGGGCCCTGGTAGATGCGCTGTATTTCACGGCAACCACCCCTTCCGAGGGATCCGAGCTTTGGGTGTGTCGGCGTGATGCGACGTTAGGCCTTATCGTTGCGCGTGTCATGGATATCTGCGAAGGCCCGTGCTCGTCGACGCCCAAGTCCCTCGTCAACGTGAACGGTACGCTCTTTTTCTCCGCTGAACGACCCGCCGAGGGGAGAGAGCTCTGGAAAAGCAACGGCACGTTGGCGGGAACGACTCTGGTTAGAGATATCGTGAAGGGCCCCCTTGGCTCGAATCCGGACAACCTGACAGCCATGGGCAGTATTCTAATGTTCACGGCCGACGACGGAGCCCATGGGGTTGAGCTCTGGCGAAGCAACGGAACCCCGACGCTGACCAAAATGGTCCGAGACATCAACCCGGGACTAGCACGCTCGGAGCCTCAGAATCTGCTGGCCATCGGGGCGTTTGTCTATTTTTCCGCTGACGACGGCGTCCATGGCCGAGAGCTTTGGCGAAGCGACGGAACCGTCACCCGTACCCGAATGCTCCGGGACATTCGCCCATAAGCTTCATCGCGAATAGACGTCTGCCGGCTCCCGCATATCCTTGCTGCGTGCCGAGGAGCCGGCAGCTTCCTTTGCTAAGGCTTCCTCTCGTCTCGAATCCTCAAAGCCTCGTCATAAACCGTCTTTCGCGACACAGTATACTTTCCCGCGATCCTTTCCACGGCCTCTCTGACCCGGAATCCTTCTTCGAGGACCAGATAGCGCAGCGCTTCCCGCCAGTCTTTTTCAGTCTCGGGAAGATCCTCTTCAGGCACCGCGCCGCTCACCACGAGGGTGAGCTCGCCTTTGATCTCCCCCGCAAAATGGATGGCAGCGTCCTCGAGGCTCCCTCGGAAGACCTCCTCGTAGCGTTTCGTGAGCTCTCGTGCCACGGCGACGGAACGGTTCCCCCATGCGGCTTGCAGGTCACATAGGGTTCGCTGCAAGCGCGAAGCCGCTTCATAGAGGATGCAGGTCATGGGGAGTCGGGAATACTCGGTGAAGAACCGTCGCCTGTTGGATCCCCGAGCAGGGGGGAACCCGAGAAAGGCGAAGGGGTGCGTCGAAAGCCCTGACAAGACCAAGGCCGTGATGAGAGCGGTCGGGCCGGGAATCGCTTCCACCCGGAGCCCGGCATCGATCGCTTGGCGAGACAGGAGCGCTCCCGGGTCCGAAATCCCTGGAGTCCCGGCATCGGTCACGACGGCAACGTGCGTCCCCTGGGCTAGGCGAGCCAGCAGATCTTGGCCGCGCTGCTCCATGTTGTGGCTGTGGTAGCTTACAAGGGGCTTGTGAATGTCATAGTGGCTGAGAAGCTTGCGGGTGTGGCGGGTGTCTTCGGCCGCGATCAGATCGACCGAGCGCAGCACGTCGAGTGCTCGCAGCGTGATGTCCCGCAGATTGCCGATGGGAGTCGAGACCAGGTGGAGCGCTCCTCGCCCGTCGGCCGTCGCGACATCCGGATCATTCCCGTGCTTCGAATGCATTTGGAATCCACGTGATGTCAGGATTTTCAGCAGCCCAGCGAATGGCGATCACATCGAAGCGGGCCGGCTGGCTTTCCAGGCGATGGCGCTGCAGATACCACTTGGCCAACTGGGTGAGGCGGCGTTGCTTCGCGGAAGAAACGGATTCCTGCGGAAGACCGAACCTGCTGCCGCTGCGGGACCTCACTTCCACGAAAACCATGGTTCTCCCGTCTCTGGCCACGAGATCGATCTCTCCGAACGCGCAGCGCACGTTCTGTTCCAGAAGCTGGAGACCCTGCTCCTTGAGGAAGGCGGCAGCGATGTCCTCCCCTCTTCTGCCTTTGTCGATGCGCGATCTCATGCGGTTGGCCTTCCTCCGTCAGGATGCTCCGCACACGCCCCTGAAGGTCTTCCGATGGAGGGAGCACGGGCCGAACCGTTGGATCGCTTCAAGATGCGCGGCAGTGCCATACCCCTTGTGCCGATCGAAACCGTAGGCGGGATAGAGAGCATGATAGGCCTGCATCAGCCTGTCCCGATGCACTTTGGCCACGATGGACGCGGCCGCGATGGAGACGCTTTTCCGGTCTCCACCGGGAATTCCGGATTGAGCGATGGGGAGCGGAAGACGGTAAGGTCCGTCGATCAGCAGAAGATCTGGAGGGAGGGGGAGGCTTTGCACGGCGAGAAGCATCGCCTGAAATGTCGCCTGCAAGATGTTGATCCGGTCGATCTCCGCAGGCTCGATGCTGCCGATCCCAATCGCCCTCGCGGTTGAAAAGAGCGTCGCACAGAGCGCTTCACGCTGTCGGGCAGTCAGCTGCTTCGAGTCGCACACCCCTGGGAGCTCGATGTCGGAGGGCAGCAGCACTGCCGCTGCAACCACGGGACCGGCCAGAGGCCCTCTTCCCGCCTCATCGAGACCCACAATGACGGAAAAACCCTGCCTGCGTGCGTCCTCTTCATGGATCCTCATGTCCGCAGCAGACAGGGTTTTAACGGCTTTGGACACGCTTAGTACAGCTCCCCAAAATAAAGTGACCATTGCCCGGGGTCGGCATTCCCGCAAGTTTTTGGCGGGAATCCAACAGAAAATCCTGTCATGCCCGCCTTCGCGGGCATGACAGTTGGTTATCGGACACCCATTTGTGTGGCCCCGTACTTAGCGCTTTTCTTGGATACGAGCCGCCTTTCCAACGCGCTGGCGCAGGTAATACAAGCGGGAACGGCGGACACGACCGCGGCGGAGGACCTCGATCTTATCGATCTGAGGCGAGTGGACGGGGAAGATGCGCTCAACACCGACACCGTAAGACACCTTGCGAACCGTCACGGTGGCACCCATTCTGCCCCTGTGATGTCGAATCACGACGCCCTCGAAAATCTGGATGCGCTCTTTTTCACCCTCTCGAATCTTAACGTGGACTTTAACGGAATCCCCCACCCGGAAGCCGGGAATATCCATCCGCATATTTTCACGATCAATCAGCTCGGTTACGGTCATGCCCATTTTCTGCTCCTTCAACAGTCCCTAAATTGCTTAAGACACTCCAAGAATCCTTGCCTGCATACTCATCAGGCGAGGCGTTCGCTCTCGCTCCCGTCGCCCTTATCGCCCTCATCGCAAAGGCCTGCCGCTCGGGCTATCTACCCCGCCTGGCCCAGGAGACGATCGAGCAAAATAGCCGCCGCACACCGGACGGAGAGGTGATTGTAGTCTCCCTTGCCTCGAATCGGCTCCAAAAGGCCATCCGCACCTTGCAGAACCGACGGGGCCAAGCCCCAGGCCGTCCCGAAAAGCAGCAGGACCGGAGCCTCCGATTTTGCCAGCTGTCCTCTGGCGTCCGACACTCCCAATCCTCTCGTCGATTGGCGCGCCGAAGTAGCCCAAAGCTGAGGCTTCGTTCCCGTTTCCCTTTCGATCGCGCGGCAGGCTCCCTCGATACTCGCCTCGATGCGGAGCAAATCCAGCGCCTGGGCTCGGTCCGGGTGCATCTCCCTACCCACCCCCTCGCACCAGTGGCTGATCAGCTCGCAGATCAGCGCTTGCTGGTCTTCCAAGGGGGTCACGATGAAGCAGGCGGGAAGGTCATACGTACGCGCAGTCCGCGCCAGATCATGCAGATCCAGGTTGGTCACGGCCGATGCCACGACCTCGCCCTTGCGATTCACGACGGGGTGATGCACCAAGGCCAGATAGAGGAGTCCCATGGGCTCACCCAGCCGCCGTCAAGGCATCAGAGCGGGCGCGCTGGAGCTCCCGCTCAGCTTGATCAAGCAGCTTGCGATCCGAATCGCTCAGCTGCAACCGCGCAAACAGGTCCGGCCTCCGCTCCCGTGTCCTCACAAGAGCCATCCCCCTACGCCACTGCTCGATGGCCAGGTGGTTGCCCGAAAGCAGGATCTCGGGAACCCGGTGCCCCATGAATTCCTGCGGCCGCGTATAATGCGGGTACTCCAGCAGGGAGCCCGTGAACGACTCGATCGAAGCCGAGGCCTGATTGCCCAGAACCCCAGGGATCAGTCGGGTTACGGCATCGACGACGACCATGGCGGCCATTTCACCCCCGGTGAGCACGAAGTCACCGATCGAGAGCTGCTCGTCGACGAAATGCTGGGCGATCCGCTCGTCCACCCCCTCGTAGCGGCCGCAGATCAAGACCACCCGGGGCAGTCTGCTGAGCTTCCAGGCGGTTTCCTGGGTAAACAACCGACCCTGGGGACTCATGAGTGCCACCCAGGGAGCCGGGCCACTCCGTTTCAAATCATCCAACGCCGCAACGATGGGCTCCGGCTTCATCACCATGCCTTCGCCGCCTCCAAAAGGCCGATCGTCGGTCATCTGGTGCTTATCAACCGCATAGTCACGGATGTTACGCAGGTGGATCTGGATGAGCCCTCTTTCGGACGCCTTGCCGAGAATGCTGGCCCGAAGCGGAGACTCAAACATTTCGGGGAAAATCGTCAAGATGTCAAAGATCATCGATCAGCCCTTCCGGGGGATCGATCACCATCCGGCGCTCCTTGAGATCGATCTCCCGGATGATCTCTTCCACGGCGGGAATCAAGGCCTCTCCGCCCTGACGCCCGACAACATAGACGTCGTGGCTGCCCGTTTCCATGATGGAGCGGATGGTTCCAACGGGCTTTCCCTGAGTGGTGATGACATCCAGCCCGATGAGCTGGTAGTGGTAAAACTCGCCTTCATCAAGGGGTGGCAACCGGTCCTCGGTGATCAGAAGATCCGCCCCAGCCAGATCTTGCGCCGGCTCCATGCCGAGGATCCCCTCGAAGCGAATCAGGAGATGTCTCCCCTGAGGCTTGACCTCGACCATGGTCAGCTTCGATGCCGGCCTCCCGGACGGGTGGCGCACCGAAAGCTCCGCCCCTGGGCTTAGACCCCGCAGCGTTTCCCCATAGGCGAAGACCTTGACGGCTCCCCGAACCCCGTGGGCTCGTACGATTTTCCCCACGGCCACCAGGCGAGCCTCTCCCATGGTCTATTCAATGATTTCCAAAACGGCCCGTTTCCGGATTTTCGTGGAGGCGGCGCTAAGAATTGTTCGCATGGCCCGGGCGGTGCGACCCTGTTTCCCAATCACTTTGCCCAAATCCTCTTTGGCTACTCGTAATTCGATCACAGAAGTCTGCTCACCTTCGATCTCGGAGACCTTCACTTTCTCAGGATTGTCTACCAATGCCCGTGCCATAAACTCGATCAATTCCTTCAACATGGTGACCTCCGGATTGCATGCGCCGCAATGAACTCACTCACGAAGTCTGACTACCACTCCCAACCGCGTACTTGCGAATCAGGTTACGCACGGTATCAGTGGGCTTTGCACCCTGCTGAAGCCAGTACTGAAGCCTCTCCGAGTTGATGGTGACATCGGCAGCCTCAGGCAACGGGTTGTAGAGGCCGATGCTCTCGATGAAACGACCATCCCGTGGCGATTCCGAGTTTGCCACAACGATCTTGTAAACCGGCCTTTTCTTCCTGCCCCGACGGGCCAAACGAATGCGAACCGCCATAACGTGCTCCAAACCTCCTGCTAACCAGCAACTTCTTCATTCCACGTGCCAGCGTAAATCCTTCACCGCTGGCGAGTCTCCCTGAAAAGCTCCCATATACTCCACTGGCATGATTTTAGAAAGGGAAAAATGCCTTCTTTCGCTTCGATTTCCCTTTCTTTTTCTTCGTAGCGCCGCCCCCCACCACCTGTCGCATCATCCGACGGGCTTCCTCGTAGCTCTTGAGCAAGCGGTTCACATCGGCCACCGTCGTCCCACTACCATTGGCGATCCTGCGACGCCGGCTTCCGTTGATGATATCCACGTTCCGACGCTCGGGCCGGGTCATCGAATTGATGATGGCCTCCATCCGGACGAATTCCCGCTCGTCCACCTGCATCTTCTTGAGGTCTTTGAGCATGCCCATCCCGGGAAGCATCCCCAGAATCTGCTGGATGGAGCCGAGCTTCTTCACCTGGCGCAGCTGATCCCGAAAATCCTCGAGCGAGAACGTATCCTCGCGGAACTTCCGAGCCAGCTCAACGGCTTCCTTTTCATCGAAAGCCTCCTGAGCCTTCTCGATGATCGAGAGCACATCCCCCATGCCGAGGATGCGCGAGCTCATCCGATCCGGATGGAACACCTCGAGGGCATCCAGCTTTTCCCCGATACCGATCAGCTTGATGGGACACCCGGTAACCGAGCGGATCGACAGGGCCGCCCCCCCGCGCGCGTCGCCATCCAACTTGGTGAGGACCACCCCTGTCAGTGTCAGAGCCTCATGGAACGCACTCGCGGCCTGCACGGCATCCTGACCCGTCATGGAGTCCGCAACCAGGAGGATTTCAGAGGGGGTCAAGGTTTGCTTGAGCCGACCGAGCTCCGCCATGAGCTCGGAATCGATGTGCAGTCGGCCGGCTGTGTCGATCAGCAGCGTATCACACTGGTGTTCGCGGGCGAATGGGAGCGCCTCCTTGACAATGTCTTCGGGGCGCTGGTTGACCGTAGAGGGGTAGACGGGAAGGTTGAGCTGCCCCGCGAGGGTCTTCAACTGGTCAATGGCGGCGGGGCGGTAGATGTCGGCGGGAACCAGGCATGGCCGGCGCCGGTCCCCGGCCAGCTTGCGAGCCAGCTTCGCCGTCGTGGTTGTCTTCCCTGACCCCTGGAGCCCCACCATCATGATGCTGATGGGCGGACTACCGATTAGGTTCAAGGGAACCGCCTGCCCCCCCATGAGATCCGTCAAGGCCTCATGCACAATCTTGATAACCTGCTGCCCCGGAGTCAGACTCTGCATCACTTCCTGGCCCACGGCCCTGGCCGCGATACCGGCCACAAAGTCCTTGGCGACCTTGTAGTGGACGTCGGCCTCGAGCAGCGCCATACGAACTTCCCGAAGCGCTTCCTGGATGTTCTGCTCGGTGAGCTTGCCTTGGCCCTTCAGCTGCTTGAAGATCTTCTGGAATTTATCGGAAAGATTATCGAACATCGCATCACCGCAAAGGGTTCAATCGCGCAGAATCCCCATCATCCGTCTCATGCCATTCAAACCTATCTAGCCGGATTGCACTCCCCTGTCAACACTTTGAATTTGCGAAGAAATTCTCAAGCTGAGACCTCATCGACCTCGGACGCCAGTCTGTCAAGCCTCTCGCGACGATCGGAGCGCTCGACAAGCATTTGCGACACCAGGCGGGCAATGCGCTCGGCAGTGCCTGCGTGCTTCTGCATGAGCCCTCCCGACACCCGCCGCACGCGCTCGCGACAGTCCTCGTCCTCCAGCCATTTCAAGAGGATCCCCTGCAACTCCGGAAGGCTCACAACCCTCGTGCCACAACCTGCTTCCAGGAGCCCCGCCTCGATCTCTCGAAAATTGAACAAATGGGGCCCCCAGCACACCGGTTTCCCCTGAGCCACGGCTTCCAGGGGGTTGTGCCCCCCAAAGGGGACGAGACTTCCTCCAATGAAAGCCATATCCGCCAGTCCATAAGCACGGCGAAGCTCCCCGAAAGTATCGAGGAGGTAAACGTCGACCCCTGCTGTGCGATCTCGCCGTGAGCGATACCCGACTTTCATGCCCATTCGTCGGGCGATCTCCCCGATTTCCCCGGCTCGCCGGATGTCGCGTGGGGCGAGGATAAGGAGCAAACCTTTGTGCGTTGCGCGAAGCGCCTCGTGGACCTGAAGCAATGCACTCTCTTCCCCCTCGTGCGTACTCCCTGCAGCCCACACCAGCCGTTCTCCGCCAAGGCCCATTTCCTCCCGAAGGCCCCTCACCTCCGCTTCGGACGATGGCGACAGGGCCGCATCGAACTTCAGGTTCCCCATGGCCTTAACCCGATGTGGGGCAGCCCCCAGGGCGACGTAACGCCGCCTATCGTCTTCCGATTGAGCCAGCAGCTGGTCGAACCCGTTAAGAACGTGCGCCACGACCGGGCGCAAGGGCAGCATTCGGCGAAATGAGCGGGGAGAAATGCGTCCGTTGACCAGAATCGCCGGGATGGAATGGTGCTTGAGTAGGGTCAGAAGACCGGGCCAGGTGTCGGTTTCCACTAACACGAACGCGCTCGGCTTCACCCTTCTGATCAGACGCTCCATGACCCAGGGAAGGTCGTGAGGCATATAAAAAAACCGATCCACCAGGTCCGAAAGCTGCCCCCTCGCGGAACCTTGCCCCGTTTCGGTCGCAGTCGAAAAGAGGATCTCCACGTCGGGTCGGATGGCCCTGAGAGCTTTAACAAGGGGAGCGACCGAATGGCTCTCACCAACGGAAAGCGCGTGGATCCACAATCGCGACCCTGTATCGGCACGGCACGGGTCGGGCAGCTCGAGCCCCAGTCGCATCCGGCCGCTCAAGCGGTACTTCCCCTTCAACACCGACTGCGTGGCGTAGTAGAGCACCAGGAACGGATAAAGAGGGATCGACACCAGCGCCTGAGCGTAGAAGGACCAGGGCAATGCGCGACGGGGAGGCGCATGATCGCGGATTCCCTCGGGCAATTCGCGGCTCGGCCCTTTGAAGGTGCTCGTCATCGGAACCAGAACCGGTTCCCGCTCGCCAGAACGAACACAGGGGGGCGCGCTTGGGCCCATGGATGCACCGGGGACAGCCGCCGTTTCCAGAACCATTTGCGCCACGCGCTCCGCCACCCCCGGGCTTCCCAATGCGTCCCGAATGCCAACCAGGTCACGTTTTGCTTCCGCAAGTCGAGCGGGGGACTCCAGATAGGACAACGCCGCCCGTGCCAACAGCTCAGGTCTGGCGTCCCGCTGCAAAAGCTCGGGGACGACTTTCCTCCCGGCAATCAAGTTCGGTAAACCGACACAGTCCACCTTGATCAACCGTCTTCCCGCATAATAACTGAGATCGGAAACACGGTACGTGATCACCATGGGAGCTCCCAGGATCGCCGCTTCGAGGGTCACGGTCCCGGAAGCTGTAATCAACAGGTCGCAGGCGCGCATGACTCCGTAGGCATCCCCGGAGATGATCCGGATGGGGAGGTTTCGTCGAAGGACTTCCCGAGCGATGGTCTCGCGATCGATGGACGGTGCCACGGGAAGCACGAAGTGAGCGCCGGGCAGCCGCTCGAAAATGAGCTGCGCCGAATCCAGCATGAGGGGCAGCAGGGACCGAATCTCGCTATGGCGGCTTCCCGGAAGCAAGCCCACCACCCAACCAGCCTCCTTCGGACGATACTTCTCCCTGGCTTCCTCGACGGACGGTGCCCCCGCGAGCACATCCAGCAGGGGATGCCCCACGTATTCCACCTTCATCCCATGCTTTGCGTAGAACGCGGCTTCAAAGGGCAGGATGACGGCCATTCGGTCCACGTACCGTTTGAGGGTCCGCACACGGCCACTGCGCCAGGCCCAGACCTGGGGGGTGATGTAATAGAGGACCTTGATTCCGAGGCGACGTGCGAGGCGAGCCAACAGAAAGTTGAAATCCGGGAAGTCGATCAAGACGATCGCATCCGGACGCGAAGTCAACAGGTGATTCCGAATGGTTTTCCATGCGGCGTGGATGACAGGCAGATGCCGGACCACCTCGAACAGTCCAACCACCGCGATGTCCCGATTGTCGACGAGCACCTCGGCCCCGGCCTGCCGCAAACGGCCGCCTCCCAGACAGGTGATGCGGGCATCCGGCTCGATGGCTCGGAGCGCACGCACCAGCTCCGCCCCATGCAAGTCCCCCGACGCTTCCCCTGCGCTCAGGAATACTTGGAGACGCCGCTTCCCGGAATATAGCATTTCTCTCTCAGCTGCTCTTCGATCTGACGCGATATATCCAGAGCCACGGCCAAGGCGCGACGGCCCTGAACGCCGTCCACATAAGGCTTCTCCCCTGTCCGCACGCAACGGAGAAACGATGCCGTCTCCTCTTCTAGGGCATCGACCTCCTCGATTTCAAGCTCCTCGATGGAAATCTGCGGATACCCCGCTTCATCCGCCTCCTGCTCCCGAAAAACCATGTAAGCCCGCTTGTTCCCGTAGTCTGCGGAAACGTAACAGGTTTCCTGGAAGATGCGGAGCTTGCGCATATTCTTGATGGAGATCCGACTTGCATTCAGGTTGGCAATGGCCCCGTTGGCGAATTCCAGTCGAGCGCTGGCGATGTCCGGAAGGGAGGTGAGAACCGACACCCCGGTGGCACGAATGTTCTCGAGCGGCGCCTCCACGATGTGAAGCGCGATGTCGATGTCGTGGATCATCAGGTCCAAAATGACATCAACCTCGAGTCCCCGCTCATTGAAGAGCGCCAGCCGGTCAGCCTCCACGAACATGGGGTTCTTGAGCCGCGGGTAGACCGCCTGAAAAGCGGAGTTGAAGCGTTCGAGATGCCCCACTTGAAGCGCACAATGTCTCTCCCGCGCGATTCGAATCAGCTCATCGGCCTGTTCCAGCGTCTGGGTCATGGGCTTCTCCAGGAGTACATGAACCCCCGCTTCCAGGAATTCCTTCGCGATGGCGTAGTGGGACGGTGTGGGCGTTACGACGCTCACGGCGTCCACGCGGCCGATCAGGGTCCGATAGTCGCTAAAGGCTTCCGTCTTCACTTCTTCCGCGATGCGCTGGGCCTGGGCGAGGTCCACGTCCACCACGCCGAGCAGGCTGGCTTCCCGCAGTCGAGCATACTTCTGGGCGTGGAAGCGTCCGAGGTAACCGACACCGATCACGCCCACCCGCACCGCGTCCGAAAAAGGGCGTCGCACAAAAGCGGGAGCCTTCGGGGCCGAAACGACCCGGTGCACGCGACGCAGCGCCGCATCGTCAGAAGCACGCATGTCCAGGACGTCGGATAGATCCACGACAGGCATATCGCTGTCGCGTTTGGTGACGATCGTGATCTTGGCGGCGTTGGCGGCATCGATCATCTTATCCCGATCGAACATCAACGTCTTTCCGGCCTCGACCATGAGCACCCGCGCCTTCACACGCTTCATCGTCTCGATCGTATCGAATCCAACCGCGGGAACATCGAACCGCAGATCCTGGTTGGGCTTGCTGACTTTGACGACGATCGCGCCTTCCCCACACAGCCGCCCCCCCCTCAGAATGGTCGCATCCGTCCCGTCGATGCCCTCGAGGGCAACCACGGCCTGGTTCTTGACCACCAGGCACTGACCGACATCGAGGTACCCCATGGCCTTGGCGGTCTTCCATCCAAACTGCAGATCCAGCAGCTCGCGCCGGTTGGGCTTTCTGCGGGTCAGCACTCCTTCAGGGGCAAGCAATTCCGGCAGAAACAGGGTTGAGGGCTCGATGCAGATCCCTTCCGATTCAAGCTCCTCGGCCAAAGCGCGAAGCAGAAAATCATCTTTTTTGTGCCGAAGCTTGTTCAAGAACTTAACGGCACGCCAGTCGGGGCGAATCCGCGCATAGAGCTTGGTCTTGTTGATCGTCCCCGCCATGGCGGCTCGCGTGATGGCGGCATCCTTGAACGTCCGGATCAGGGCGTTCAGCTGTCCCAGCTTGAGCATCCGGAAGTCATCCACATACTTGGCCAAGGCCGGGTCCGTTTCCCCCTGAAACCCGACGGCCACCACGTCGACACCCGCCTGGCGCGCCGCATGAGCAAACAGGAGCGGAAACTGCCCGCCCCCGGCAATAAGCCCCACACGGCCGTCAGGAGCCCTCTCCGGCGAGTCGCATTCCATCATACTGCTTCCCTTGTAACTCCACGCTTGGAGGGCGCCGTCATGAACGTCAGCAGCGTCTCGACCTCCGGCACCGGCTCGATCTCCGCTCGGACCTTCTCAACCGCATCCTTCAATACCAGTCCGGATTTAAAGATAATGCGGTAAGCCCGCTTCAATGCCTGGATATTGGCGGTGGGGATTCCTTGCCGGCGCAGTCCGACCACATTGGGACCATAGAGCTTGGCCGGCGCCCCGAAGCCCAGCATGTAGGGAGGGAAATCCATCCGGAGACCGGACATGCCGCCGATAAAACCATGGGTGCCAATTCGCACGAATTGATGAAGCGCCACAAGGCCGCCGATCGAAGCGTGGTCGCCAAGCTGGACATGGCCCCCGAGGGTCGCGCCGTTGGCCAGAATCACGTGATGTCCCAGTTGACAGTCATGGGCCACATGCGACGTGGCCATGAGATAGCAATGGTCGCCGATCCGGGTAACCCCGGCTCCTCGCTGAGTTCCGCGATGGATGGCGACGTTTTCTCGGATGACGCAGTCACTCCCGATGAGCACCCGGGTGGGCTCGCCCGCATAGCTGAAATCCTGCGGAGGTCCGCCAATCGACGAGAAAGGCCCCACCTTCGTGCGCTCCCCAAGGGTGGTCCATCCATCGATCACCGCATGGGGACCGATCACGGAGCCAGGCCCGATCACCACATGAGGTCCGATGATCGAGTAGGCTTCGACCGTCACGTCATCGGCCAGTTGCGCATCCGGAGACACGATCGCCGTGGGATGAATCACAGTCAAAATCCATCACTCCTCTGCTGGAAATCTCAGTTTTCGGAATCCGACTTCCCGGGATCGGTCGTTGCCATCAGCTCCGCCTCTGCCACAAGCTGGTCTTCCACAAAGGCTTCCCCCTTCATCTTGAAAACCGCGCCACGCTGTCGAAGCAGCTTGAGCTTGAAGATCAACTGATCTCCGGGACGCACCGGCTTGCGGAACTTCACTTTGTCCATGCCCATGAAGTAGACCGCCTTGCCCTGAGTTTCCGGCAGGCGTGTATACGCCAGAAGTCCCCCCGCTTGAGCCATCGCCTCGACGATCAGAACGCCCGGCATGATGGGATGCCCCGGGAAATGGCCCTGAAAGAAGGGCTCGTTGATGGTCACGTTTTTCAGCCCGACCACCTCATCCGTCCCGATTTCAAGGATCCGGTCCAGAAGAAGAAACGGATATCGATGAGGCAGAATGTCGAGGATCTTCATGATGTCAAACGTCATGGTCTTTCCTTCCGAAGCTCTTCCTCCAGCTTGGCGATACGCTCCTTGAGCGCTCGCAGCTCGTCTTTTATGGGTCCGATCTTGTGGATGTTCGCGCGGCTCCTGAGCCAATCTCTTTGGGGGACAGCCGGAATCCCGGCCACGCTCTCCCCCGCCTTGACGGATCGGCCCACGCCGGATTTGGCTCCCACCCGAACGCCGTCCCCGATCTCCAGGTGCCCCACAACACCCACCTGACCCGCCAGGATCACATGTCGCCCCAAGCGGGTGCTGCCTGAAATCCCCACCTGCGCGACCAGGATGCAATGCTCTCCAACCACAACGTTATGGGCGACCATGACTTGGTTGTCGATCTTCGTCCCCCTTTGAATCCAGGTCCGATCGAAAACCGCTCGATCCACCGTCGTATTCGCCCCGATTTCGACATCGTCATCGATTTGGACAATCCCTCTTTGAGGGATCTTCACGTGCCGACCCTGCTCATCCTGGGCATAACCGAAGCCATCCGCGCCGATCACGGCCCCGCTCTGAAGAATCACACGGTTTCCGATGACACAGCCATCCAGCACGGTCACACCCGGGAACAGGAGACAGTCCTCCCCAATGGTCACGTCGTGCCCAACGTAGGCTCCTCCGTAAACGCGGGTGCGCGCACCAATACGACTTCGCTCCCCGACATGGGCCAAAGCACCAATGCACACGCCCTCCGCCAGGACCGCGCTGGACTCCACCACCGCGCTTCCGTGGACTCCCTCGGACAGCCGGGGCGGCAGCGCAAAGAGCTGAGCCGCCCGGGCAAATCCCAGCATGACGTTATCGACGATCAACAGGGGGCGGTCGGTATCCTCCAGCTCGGGAGAGACGATGAGGGCCGAAGCACGGGAAAGGGGCAACAGTCGCTTGTACTTGGCACTGGTGACGAAGGAAAGATCCCCGTGTGAAGCGTTCTCGAGACCGGAAACCCCCTGGATCAGGATTTCTGGATCGCCTTTGAGCTTGGCGCCCACCTTTTCAGCGATCTCCCCGAGGGGAATACCTGACGGTTGAGACACATCCATGATTTTCAACTAATCCGCGGGTGAGATTCCGTCACACCCAGTGCTCCACCAAACAAGTCATGCCGGGCAAGCGAACACCCCCTCACCCCCCTCGAAGGGGGAATCAAAGGGGGGGACCCTGCAGAAGAAAACTGATGGAGCACCAGCCGACCGACCTTGAATCGCAATACAGGTCCAAGACATAGGTGAGGCGCACCGCCGTTCGGCGATGCGCCTTTCACGTGAAGCGAGCTTCGTCGCAGCGCCCAGTGCCACGGGCGGACGAAACCATGCTATTTCTTGGTGGGGCCAGACTTGTCGAGCTCCTGGACAAGGCGGTTGGTCAGGTCGTCTTTTTCGTTGAAGTAGACGATTCCGCCCTTATTGACCTCGATGATGAAGTCATATTTGTCGTCTCGCCCAATCTTCTTGACCAAGTCCATCACGCGATCGATGATGGGCTTCATGAGGTCGTTGTTCAGCTTGGCCGTCTTGCCCTGAGCCTCCATGGTCAGCTTTTCCACGTCCGCCTTGAGACCGTCCATCTTCTTCTTGGTCGCATCGTCGGCGCCACCCTTCTTCTTGTCCGCTTCCTCTTTCAGACTCTTAAACTGGCGAGCCTTGTCTTCGATGTCAGTCCGGTATTTCTCGGTCTCTCGCTTATATTCTTCCTGAGCGGCCTGCCCGGTTCTAGATTTGTCCAACACGAGCTGAAAGTCAAAATACCCCATCTTGGCCGCAGCCAAGGAAGGCATCCCCACCACCAGACACACCGCCAACAGAACCAGGATAGACCCACCCTTACGCATTCTAAACATCTTTGCTCTCCTTAGAAAAAAGCGCCTGCGGAAAACTGCCACTGAAACTTATCCTCTCCGGGCTCGGGGTCGAGGTTATACCCCCACTCGACCCGCAGGGGCCCCATGGGCGAATTCCATCGGATACCCAACCCGGCATCATCCCGCCGATCCGAGAAGATGATGTTCCTATTGTACGCGTTCCCTGTATCGTAAAAAGCCACCCCGTTAATCCCGAATCGCTCCAGGAGCGGGAAGACGACTTCAACCGTCCCCACGAAGTAGCTCGTGCCACCGATGATGTTCCCGCGTCTGTCCTTGGGACCGACATCCCCCCACTTGAAACCGCGCAGGTTATTGATGCCCCCGAGGAAGAAGCGCTCGTAGATGGGCTCGGGATCCGGCCCAACGTCCCATATCCTGCCGATCTGGCCCTTCGCGACGCCCACGAATTTCCAGAACAGTGGATAATACCAGCTTGAGCGAAACTCCGTCTTGAGCCAATCGCCTTCACTCCCGATGGCCTCCGTGGAATATTCGGCGGTGACCACATTGTGGCTGCCCCTGGTTGGAAGAAAGGGGTGGTCCGTTGTGTCCCGCTCGAGCCCGAGCTCGATGCTGCTCTTGGTGTGCTCCCCCTGCTGGCTCTTCAAATACGCTCCGGGGTTTGTCGAAATGTCCGTGACATCGGATACTTCATACGTATAGACACCGGTGATCTTGCTGTACGACCCGAAGTAGCTGCCCAGACGCAGCCGCCCACCGACCGAGTCCTTGTTGAAATCGGTGTAATCCCGCTGCCAGTTGTAGATATCAAAACCGGCACTGACAGGCCAATCCAGCAGCCAGGGCTCGGTGAAGCTCATCTGGTAGCGCGAAGCCTCCTGCCCGAGATGCCCCTTGAATCCCAAATATTGGCCTCTGCCCAAAAAGTTCCTTTGCGTGATCTCACCGCTCGCAAAAAAGCCTTCGTCCGAGGAATAACCGCCACCGATGCTGATCGTCCCGGTGAATTTCTCCTTCACCTTGACATTCAGGTTCATGATGTCACTTTGATCGGTTTCGGTGGGCACGATCTCCACCTGCTCAAAGTAATCCAGCTTCTTGAGCCTCTGCATGCTCTTCTCGAGCTTCGTCGAGCTGAACAGCTCACCTTCATTCAGCTGAAGCTCGCGCCGGATGACTTTGTCACGAGTCTTCGTATTGCCGGTGATATAAATCTTGCCAATGTGGACGAGCTCCCCCTTCTTCACTTGGTAGGTCACTTCGGCCTTGTCGGTGTCTGGATGTCGTTTGACATCCGGACTCACTTCCGTATGGGCATAGCCTTCGTCCATATAGGCTTTGGAGATCTGGTCGATGTCCTTACGCAGACCTTCGCGGCTGAAATACTCCTTTTCCTTGATCTTCAGCTTTTTCCCCGGGTCATCCTTGCCGTCGTAGACATCTCCTTCGATTTTGACCGCGTCGACCTTATACCGATCGCCTTCCTGGATGGGGATATTGATATAGAAGCCGTCCTTTCTGCGATCCACCTCGGGGGTTCCCACCTTGGCGTCCATGAAGCCTCTATCATGGTAAAAGACGGTGAGGCGATCGACATCGGAATCGAGAATATCCTTCTGTAGAATGCCGCGATCGGTCACCAAGGAGAGGATGCTCTTTTCCTTGGTCTGCATGGCACCGCGCAGCTTGCGGCCGGACATCTCCTTGTTTCCCGTGAAGCTGATCTTTTTGATGTAAACCTTGTTGTTCTCCTCGATGGCAAAAACAACCGTCGCTTTCCGCGGATCCTTGGGAAATTCGATCTTGCTTTGGACATCCGCGGCAAAATAGCCTTTCTGCTGGTACAGCTTCAGAATCTTCTGGACGTCGTCGTTCACCACATTGCGCTGCAAGACCGCGAAGGCCTTCGTTGAGATCGCGGCAACAATGTCTTTTTCTTTGATCTTCTTGTTGCCGGTGATGCGCAGCTCCTGAATCGTGGGATTCTCCTCGACGGTGAAGACAAGGACCTTTCCGGCGGGCGAATCCTTGATTTCGGCATCGACCTTCTCGAAGTAGCCCATCTTGTAAATGGCCTTGATATCCTCGCTCACCTGATCCTGGCGCAGCGCGTCTCCCTTGGCGCTCTTGATATTGAGCTTAATGGCCTCTGCTTCGATTCGATCGTTCCCCTTCACCTCCACGTCCGCGATGACGCCTTTGGATGCAACCCGTCCCGTAATCTGAACCACGATCGCTTTGGTGACCGCAGCCAGGTTCTCCGCCCCTTTCTCTTCGGCGTACAGGCTTTCCGTCTTCTTGCCACCCGTCAGGTCGACGAGCTTCGCATCCACACTGATGGTGCTCCCAATCTGATTGAAGCTGCCGATAACGGCATACCGGGCCCGAAGCTTCTCTCCGATGGACCGGGCTTGCGATTCATTCATCACCGGCCCACCCGCTTTGGCTATCCGCTGGATTTCCTGAGGATCAGCCGTCCTGATCCCTTCACTGCTCAGCTGCCCAATCAGCAGGTCTTGAATGGACTGCTGCACCTGCGGCATCTTTTCTTGCGTATGGATCACAAACGGCATCACCGCAACTTTCGGGGATTGATCCTGAGCCCACGCTACTGAAGCCAACAGGACAAAACCAATGAAAATGGTCCTACGCATGAATCTCCCCCTCACCAGTGGTCCCTCATCAACGCAGCGCCCCCTCATCCCCAGCAGGTCATCCCGCCGACCGCTCGAAGATCCGGAGGTGCTGGAAGCTCAAAGCCTCTATGGCAACCCGGGTGGACCCTTTGAGTATCTGATGCAGACGATGGCCCCCGCTCGGACACTGAGGGCCCAGGCCGGCTGCTCAGCAACGGCTCAGCCGTCCCCGGATGAAGCAAACCGGGCGAGCACTTCGGGCTGCTCACCCGCTCCCGTATCGTCACGCAAGCGCCCGTCCACCAAGCGCAAGGTCTTGTGCATCATGGCGGCCAGCTCCATGTTGTGCGTGACAATCACCATGGTCAAGCCCAACTCCTCGTTCAGAGCGACGAGCAACTCGTGCAGCTTCCTGCCCGTACGGCTGTCGAGGTTTCCGCTGGGCTCATCGGCCAGGAACAGTCTCGGCCGCAGGAGCAAGGCACGCGCAACGGCCACCCGCTGCTGCTCCCCACCCGAGAGCTCGCCAATGCGATGGGTCAACCGATCGGATAGCCCGAGCCGCTCCAACAGGTACAAAGCCTGATCATGGGTTTCTTTCCCGGGCAGCCCGGCAATCAGCCCAGGCATAACCACGTTCTCCAGCGCATTGAACTCAGGCAAGAGATAGTGGAACTGAAACACGAAGCCGATGTGCCGGTTTCGAAACTGGGCGAGCACCTTCTCGTCCCAGAGGAACACGTCCTGTCCCTCGTAGAGGACTTTTCCCCTGGTCGGCTTGTCGAGTGTCCCCAGAATGTGGAGGAGTGTGGTCTTCCCAGCCCCTGAAGCCCCCACGATAGCGATGCGATCCTGCCGGCGGATCACCAGATCCAGGTCCTTGAAGATCTCGATGGCCTGAGACCCGCTTCCAAAGACTTTCGTCAACCCCAGCGTTTGGACTTCAATGGGCTGCTGGTCGTTACTCATACCGCAGGGCTTCCGCAGGCTCCAGCTTTGCCGCCTGCCGCGACGGATAAAGCGTCGCCACCAGGCTGATCATGATGGCCGAAGCCGCAATGAGAGACACATCCGTCATATTGAGCTGCACCGGGAGCGTGTCTAATGCATAAACATCCGCAGGCA
Organism: uncultured Syntrophobacteraceae bacterium; assembly: GCA_964538515.1. Taxonomy (GTDB): domain Bacteria; phylum Desulfobacterota; class Syntrophobacteria; order Syntrophobacterales; family Syntrophobacteraceae; genus CALBZH01. The sequence continues at coordinate 16,285 of CAZIEW010000047.1, read as the reverse complement.
GCTCGATGAATTTATACTTTTTCAGGAGCGCACACAACACGAATCCGCCGAGCAACCCGAGGACCGTCCCTGAAACCCCGATGAGCAGTCCTTCGAGCACGAATATTTTCCGGATCCTCGCCGTCGTTGCCCCCATCGCCTTCAGGATGGCAATGTCCCGCGTTTTTTCCATCACCAACATGATGAGCGAGCTGACGATGTTGAACGCCGCGACAAGAACGATCAGGGTCAGAATGATGAACATGACCACTTTTTCGAGCTTGAGGGCCGAGAAGAGACTGTGATTCATCTGCACCCAGTCGCGCACGTAATACGGGAAGCCGAGCTGAGACCGCAGCGTCTCGGCAATGCTCGTGGCTTCGTAGATGTCCTTCACCTTCACTTCAATGCCCGTCACCGAATCCCCGATTCCCAAGAACTGCTGTGCCGCCGCAAGATCGACGTAGGCGATCGTACTGTCGAACTCGTGCATCCCTGACCGGAAGATGCCCACGACGTGAAACAGCTTGCTCTTGGGCGCCTGCCCCATGGGTGTGAGTCGTCCGATCGGGGAGATGATCGTCAGCCAGTCGTCTTGGTGGACGTTTAGATTGTTGGCCAACTGCTCGCCGAGGATGATGCCCGGGTGGGTCGCGCCCCCGGCAGACCCTCCGGCCTCCTGGGCCACGAGATCGTCAAGGTTGCCGCGGGTCATATTGGACTGAAGCGTGAGAACCCCTGCGGCGGTCTGAGGCTCGATGCCACGCAGGATAGCTCCCGACGCCGTCTTTCCCGAGCTCAGCATGACCTGCGTGTAAATGAAAGGTGTGACCGCGACAACGCCCTCCGTTTTCTGCAGGTGCGGCATCAGCTCGCGGTAATTGGCCATGGTTCCGTTGTAGCTTCCCACGACAATGTGAGACGTGACGCCGAGGATGCGATTGCGCAGATCTTCCTGGAAGCCGTTCATCACGGCCAGCACCACGATCAGCGCCATGACTCCAACGGCGACACCCGCTATGGAGATCAATGTGATGAGCGAAATGAACGTCTGCTTTCGCTTGGCAAGAAGGTAGCGAATGCTGACGAAAAGTTCAAAATTCATAGGGTGATCAGCTTTTCCGCTCTGGCCTCTGATGGGGGAAAGGAATCACATCGCGAATGGATCCGCAATCCGTAAATAGCATCACCACCCGATCAATGCCAATGCCTTCTCCAGCAGCGGGGGGCATACCATATTCAAGGGCTCGGATGTAGTCATCATCCATCTCGTGAGCTTCCTCATCCCCCGCTTGCTTGGCCGCCAGCTGCGCCAGGAACCGCTCCCGCTGATCCCTCGGGTCGTTGAGCTCCGAAAAGCCGTTGGCCATCTCTCGGCCCGCGATGAACAGCTCAAAGCGATCAGTCAATTCCGGCTCGGCCTCGTTCTTGCGCGAAAGGGGGGAAACCTCGAGCGGATAATGCGTGATGAAGGTAGGCTGAATCAACTGGGGCTCCACCACCTGGTCAAAAATCTTGGTCAGCAGCTTCCCATGGCCTTCGAATCGCTCGGCCCCGACTCCCAAGGACCGGGCAAGCTCCAAAGTCTGAGCCGGATCCTCCAGCGCGGTGCGTGGAATGCCCCCGATGTCCACGATGGAATCCAACAGTCGATAGCGACGCCAGGGCGGCGACAAATCGATGGTCTGTCCCTGGTATTCGATCTGGAGCTCACCTTCGTTCACAGCGGCCCCAACGAAGGCGAACAGCTCTTCGGTCAGTTGCATCAAGTCTTCGTAAGTGCTGTAAGCCTGATAGAACTCCAGCATGGTGAACTCGGGATTGTGCTGCGTGGAGATTCCTTCGTTGCGAAAATTGCGGTTGAGCTCAAACACCCGCTCGAATCCTCCCACGAGCAGCCGCTTCAGGTACAGCTCCGGTGCGATGCGCAGATACAGATCGATACCCAATGCGTTGTGAAACGTCTTAAACGGCTTGGCCGTCGCACCGCCGGGGATCGTCTGCATCATGGGCGTTTCCACTTCCAGGAAATCCCGCTCCACCAGGAAATCCCTGATCGCCTGGATGATCTTCGCCCGCTTCCGAAATACCTCCCGAACGGAGTCGTGAACGATCAAATCCACATAGCGCTGGCGCAGCCGGATCTCAATGTCCTTGAGTCCGTGGTACTTCTCGGGAAGAGGGCGAAGGCTCTTGGTGACGAGGGTCAGCTCTCTCGCCAGAAGCGTGAGCTCATCAGTCTTGGTCCGGAAAAGAGAGCCCGAGGCACGAATGATGTCCCCAACGTCCAGCCGCTTTACAACACCGAAGCACTCTTTGCTCACCTGATTCTGCTGCACATAGATCTGCAGCCGTCCCCCCGGGTCCTGAATATGCATGAAGATGGACCGACCGAAGGACCGCAAGGCCATGATCCTGCCGGCGACCACAAAACTATGAGGCGCAGCTTCCAGCTCCGTGGCGCTCTTGGCTCCAAATCCGGATATGATGCCGTCGATCGGGTCGGGAGGCGAAAACCCATTGGGGTAGAGCGGAACCCCATCCGTCTCCAGTTGCTCCGCCTTTTGCAGCCGCTCCCGCAATACCGCGTTCAAATCGTCCATCAAAAACGTACCCTTCTTCAAACCCTATCGAATTGCGCCGCCATTGGGAAAATCGAGCCTCGGGGGCGCCAGAGAACGAGGGGCCGAAACTTAGTGGAATTGCTCTATCCCGTCAAGGCTCTTCCCCCCCACCACTCCCAGGCACTCCTTTCTGTCTGGAGCGCATCATGCTCGATACGGTAAAGGCAAGGATCAAGCCACTGAGGATCAGCAGCGTCCATTCACCGGAAGCGAGCAAGCGGACCAAGCCGTAGACAAAAAGGGATGCGCCACCGATCAGGCTCAACCACTGAGTACTGCGATCCATGAGCCATTTCCTCATCTGAGCACGGGATAAGCCCCTAAGCTGGGACCCACCTTGTTTATCGAGTTTTTAGTTAAAAGGCAAAGAAAAAGACAGACGAGCACGACGCAAACCCAGAGCGCAAGCCTATTGACAAACGGTCCTCGTTCCGACTAAGTAGCACCAGTTCCGTGCCCGGATGGGCCCTCCCATGGCCGGGCAAAACCCTGCGCGCCTGTAGCTCAGCTGGATAGAGCAACGGACTTCTAATCCGTGGGTCAGGGGTTCGAATCCCTTCAGGCGCGCCAGAAGAGCCAAGGGGTTGGCAATCAGAAGCCAGCCCTTATTTTGCTGCTCTCCCGTTGCTCTCCCGTTGCTCTCCCGTTAGCCCAACGATAGCCCCATTCAATGGGGTATCCAGGATGAGACCGTGCTGGGCCGTGGCGCACCTCAAGAAGGGAATTTAGCAGGCATGCCGAGCCGCCGTATCTGATCAGCCGGCATTATCAGAACGGGTGCTGTCATTGGCGGGGAGCGTCTCCTTGTAGATCTGGTTATCAAAACCGTACTGGACTGCCTGCCATAGGGTCTGTCTCGAGCGTACGCATTGCATGCTGCAAGCACGATCACGAGGCCGTCGCCGGCACCCCTTTGGGTTCGGCCTCGCACTCATGGTCCTGCTCTTATCCGGACACCGGGCGGGGACCGGAGGATTGGCAAGACCGCTGATTCCATGGTAATGAGCCTCATTCAAGCGGATGATGATCCATAACCGGGCGCTGGACGGTGATGAGACCATGAAATCGTCTCGGAGATGAAAGTCCCCTGCCATGGACCTTTTTCAACGGCCCCGAAACACCATACCCCGGCTCCGTCCCGGATACCCGGAGGTCCTCTCTACAGGACGACCCCTTCCTTCACGGCCGTCGGTGCTCTCTCCGTCCGGAAGCTCGCCCGGGGGGCTGTGCGCCCTGCTGTTTGCGCTCCTCACTCTATTGCTGCCGGGCGGATGCGTCTCTCTTCCGAACACAAGCAAACTGATCCGGGAAAGCCAGCAGGCCTGCGCCATTCCCAAGGTAGTCGGTCCTAGACGGCAGCTTTCTTCCCGGCAGAGCAGAGCTCTCATCGAGCGTCTTCGGCAGCAGCACCTCCCGATTGACTTCCTGGACCGCCATATCCGACTCGAGGAAATGCTCTGCGGGGCTCCCCTCATTGCGGGAAACGACATCAAGCTGCTCGTCGACGGACCGGCGACCTATGACGCCATGGCTCAGGCCATTCAAAGCGCACGAGACCACATCAACTTCGAAACCTACATTTTCCGCGACGATGAGGTCGGCCGGGACTTCGCAGAGCTTCTTCTGCAGAAGCGGGCGGAGGGCGTGGCCGTCAACCTGATCTACGACGGCATAGGCTCTCGCAGCACGTCATCCGATTTCTTTCAGAAGCTTCGCGACGGCGGCATCAACCTGCTGGAGTTCAATCCCATCAACCCCCTGTCGGCGAGCAGCCGGTGGAGGCTCACCCATCGGGACCACAGGAAGATTCTCGTCGTGGACGGGACATTGGCCATCACGGGCGGCGTCAATATCACGAGCGACTATTCAGCGTCCCTATTCAGATCGAGGCGGAAACGCGAGGAGCGCTACCAGGCCTTGTGGCGAGACACGGACGTCCAGATCGAAGGCCCGGCAGTCGCCGAATTCCAGAAGCTTTTCCTGGAGACCTGGAAGAGACAGGAAGGGCCGAAGCTCCCGGAGCGGGACTATTTCCCGACTCCTGAGCGAAAGGGCGGAGAGGTGGTACGAGTCATCGGGAGCAGCCCGGACACCAGGAGCGGACTCACGTTCATGATGTATGTTGCCGCCATCACCTTCGCGCAGCGCTCTGTTCACTTGACCAATTCCTACTTCGTTCCCGACAAGCAAATGCTCCGGGCCTTGGAAGGTGCGGCCAAGCGCGGCGTGGACGTCAAGATCATTCTTCCCGCTTCGAGCGATTCCCCGATGGCCGTTTATGCGGGTCGCTCCCAATATCGACGACTCCTCGAGGCCGGGGTGAAGCTTTATGAGCACACCACAACCATCCTCCACGCAAAGACGGCCGTGATTGACGGGGTTTGGTCCTCGGTGGGATCCACCAATATGGATTTGTGGAGCTTTGCCCGAAACGACGAGGTCAACGCGGTCATTCTGGGGTCGGAATTCGCCGCACAAATGGAAGCCATGTTTCAGAAAGACCTTCAGAATTCAAGGGAGATCACCCTGGACGCATGGCGGAAGCGCCCCTTTCGAGAGCGCATGAAAGAGTGGCTCGCAAGACGGCTCAGCTATTGGCTGTGAGCGTTTCCCCTGGCGGTACGGCAGAACGTGTGAGCTGCTTCAGACCATACGGGCAAACAGCCGAGCAGATCCCGCAGACATGCCCTTTCTCATAGTGATAAAAATGCTCCTTCTTCCATGCATCGCAGGCTTGCACATCGAGCATTTTCTCGCGGGGAATTCCGGGGAGCCACGCCGTCCCCGTGAGCGCGCCTGCCGGACAGGCTTCGACGCATCGCGTACATCGCCCGCAGTGGCTGCGCACCACCGGCTCCCCACAAGGGGTCTCAAGGTCCGTGAAAACCGTTCCCAAGCGAACCCACGACCCGAACGCGCGAGTGATCAACTGGCAATGGCGTCCGATCCAGCCCAGGCCGGCCCGCGTAGCGGCAGTCTTATGGGGGAAATCGCCTCGGATGGCGACCGGGTCGCTCCGCTCCGAGGCCGCCAGCGGCTGAGCACGATTCCCCTGGCCCTCGATCTTTGCTGCCAGAGCCGCTCCAAGCTCGTTGATCCACCGATTCACCCGAGCGTATTCAGCGGCATAAGCAACCGTGGGGCCGTTTGCGATCGCGCCCATGACCTCCGGGGACAGGGGCACACCCCATGAAATGGCACGCGGGAACCGGAAGCCCACTCTATCCTGGGGCGTCTCGAAATCCGTCAGATCAGCGACCCCCCAGAGGACAATCCCCTGAGATGCCATCCACTCGGACAACCAGCGAGGGTGTTGGGGGAAGCCAGCCGCCATCGCTCTCCTCCGTCCCGGTCGACGCCCTCCCATGGATGGGTGCCGGGGCGAGATCCTCATCGAGTCAGATAAGCCAACAAGCTCGCCATCAACGCATTGGCCGCCGCGTACCGTTCGGGAGGAGCGGACAGGATTTCGGCCTCGGATTGAATGCGCTCCCCGGGGACGAGCTCGTGCCGACAATGCTCAACGATCGCCTTTGCCGTCAAGGGAGTTGTTTCGAGATGAAACTGCAGCCCGACAACCCGTTGGCCCAGTTGAAACGCCTGGTTGACACAGGCATCGCTTCTCGCCAGATGGATGGCGCCGTCTGGCAGATCAAACGTCTCGCCGTGCCACTGAAACACGGTACAGGTTGATGGAAACCGGAAAAAATGCTCCCCGTCGCCGGCACCCGTTGAATGAACCGGGAGCCAACCGATCTCCTTGGCGGCGTTCGGGTAGACACGGGCCCCCATGGCGCTCGCGATCAACTGGGCCCCCAGGCAGACCCCGAGGACGCCTTTCCCCCGCTCGATCAATTCTCGGATGAACCGTTTCTCTTCAATCAGCCAGGGATAGTCGCCTTCATCGTTCACGCTCATGGGCCCACCCATGACGACGAGTAAATCGACATCTTCGGCTCGCGGAAAGACCGCATCCTCAAAAAAGCGTGTCCCCGTGATGGAAGCATTCCGGGAATGGAGCCATCCCTCGATGCTTCCGAGTCCTTCGAAACCGACATGCTGAAAACAATGAGCGCGCATCACCGCCTGATCTCCTTTGACCTCGGATTCCGGATCTCCGCTAGCCGACCCCCAGCCATGGAGCACCCGGCAGACCGGCCACTGAGGCTCCCTTGAGGACCACTCTGCCCCTTCCTTCCCTCATCGCCGCAGCAAAGCCCCGACCACGAAATTCAAGAACGAAAGCAGCAGGCTCCCCACAAACGCGGACCCAAAGCCCGATACCCGGATCCCGGAAACCAAGCCGGCAACCAGTGCCAACATCAACGCGTTGATGATGAGCAGGAACAAGCCCAGGGTCAAAAACGTGATCGGCAGTGTGAGAAAGACAACGAGCGGGCGGATGAAGGCGTTGACCAAACCCAGGAAGAGCGCACCGATCAGTGCCGAGCCCCAGCCCTCGATTTCAATCCCGGGAACGATCCTGGCAACCACGAGGAGAATGGCTGCGGAGATGAGCCAGTGAGCAATGATGGGAATCATTCAGGTCGAGCTCCTTGAACTGACGTTCCGAAACACATCAAGCCAACCGAAGCGCCACGCCAGAATCATCAAATGGTGCCGTGGCCGACCGAGGTTTAAACCGCAGTGTACCGAGAAAGCCAATGAACCATCCCGGCGCATCGCGATGACGAATTGCCCCATACCAGCACAAAACGGCAGGAGGATCAAGCGTCCTATGCATGGCGCAGAACCCTGAGGCGTTAAGCGTTTGGGCCGGTTTGACATCGTATCCGTTCCTATACTATAGGAATGGTTCACGAGAGTGATCCGGTGCCACCGACTGTCGAATCATCCCTCGACCAGGCAAAGCATCAGGCGGGGGCTCTCTGGCGTTGTCCCTCGGAAGACGTGAGACCATTTTGGCCAAAGCCTACATTTCAGACATTCAGCCCAATCAGCAGGTCGACACCGTCTTTCTGTTGGCGGAAAAGCAGCTCCGAGCCACCCGAAACGGGTCGTCTTTCCTGAGTCTGAAGCTCGTGGACAAGACGGGCGAAATTACCGGCCGCGTCTGGGAGCGGGCCGAGGACGTTTCCGCCACGCTTCCGAGCAAGGGGCACGTGCGGGTTTCGGGGAGAACCGAGACATTCAGGGATGAGCTGCAGATTCAAATCCAGGCCATCAGCCCCGTGGACTTGAAGGAGATCGATCCTGCGGACTTTTTACCCATCTGTCCCGTCGAGAAGGAGATCCTTCTGCAGAAGCTCAAGAGGGTGGCGGGAACAGTCAAGCGGCGCCCTCTTCAATTGCTCCTGAGAAGCATCCTGAGCGATTCCAGCCTGATGGATCGCTTCGCGCGCGCCCCCGCAGCCAAAACCGTACACCATGCCTACCTGGGAGGACTTCTCGAGCATTCCGTTTCCGTAGCTGGATTGGTGACGCGCATTGCGAAGCACTACGAGGAGCTCGACGCGGAGATCCTCGTCGTCGGAGCCTTGCTGCACGACGTGGGCAAAGTGGACGAATACGTCTACGACATCTATTTCGATTATTCGGACGCCGGCCGTCTGCTGGGCCACATGGTTCTCGGGCTCCGCATCGTGGAAGAGAAGATCCGCGGCATCAAGGACTTTCCCGCCGAGGAAGCCCTCGTGCTCGAGCACCTGATTTTGAGCCATCACGGGGAGCTCGAGAAAGGGTCCCCCAAGGTCCCCATGACGCGTGAGGCGTTTGTCCTCCATTTCGCGGACGACGTGGACGCCAAGATGAGCACGCTCGCTCGCGTCCTCCAAGACCCGAGGGGTGGGAGTGAAACCTGGACCTCCTACCAGCCGCTGTTCGATCGGTTCTTTTACAGAGGCCCTGCCACTGAAGCCAATCCAGGTGACAAAGAAGAGGCTGCTCCCCTCGAGCCTGAAGCGGGCGTTCAGTTGAGTCTATGGCAGCGAGGCGGAAAGAAACTCGGCTAGTGCTCTGTCAAAGAAGTTTTACCGGGCAAGAGAAGACCCCCCAACCCCCTCGAGGTTGGAAGCAAAGGGGGGTGTACCTTGCGAAAAAAAGTTGACAGAGCACTGGCAGGCTCTGGCCCCGAGATTCATGGGATTGGACCCGTGGAAACCAAACCTCAGGATGCACAGATCGATGGCGATCCGACACATTCCAGGGCAGGAGAGAGCGAAGCGCTTCCTGATTCAGGTGATCAGGAAAGCCCAGGTACCGCATGCCTTTCTATTCAGTGGAATCGCGGGAGCGGGCAAGCGGGAGATGGCGCTGGAGCTTGCCAAGTACTTGAATTGTCTGGATCCACTCGCAGAGGACGGCTGCGATGCGTGTGCTCCGTGCCGCAAAGCCACGGGGGGAATTCATCCGGATATCCACATCGTCAGGAGCCAGGGAGCGTTCATCAAGGTCGACCAGGTCCGCGAGATCAAGGAGCGCGCTCGGTTCAGACCCTTCGAGGCACGGATAAGGGTTGTGATCCTCGAAGAGGCACAGCATCTCAAAGAAGAAGCCGCAAACGCTCTCCTCAAGATTCTTGAGGAGCCTCCGCCTCAGAACCTCTTTATTCTAACGGTTCTCGAGCCACAAATGCTGCTTCCGACCATTGTCTCTCGATGCTGCCACATTCGTTTCCAGCCCTTGGACGATCGAATGATCCAGACTTTCATGCGGCAGGAAGGACGTCTCTCGGAAGATCAGGCACGGGATTGGTCGGCTTTGGCCGGTGGAAGTCTGGAGCGGGCCCGCAGGCTTGTCAACGGCGAATGGATCGAGCAGATCGGGAGAATCGTGACGGAGCTGGAGCGGCTTTGCGAGGGTCCGATGACCGATTTCTTTTCCGTTACCGCTCAGTGGGCCAAGAAATCCGAAGACTTGGAGCAGGATCTGGAATGTATTAAACTCCTGGTGTGCGCCTTCGCTCGCGCCAGTCTGGATTTGCCGCTGATCCTTCCCCTTCGAAAGGATGGGAGCAGGATCCTCCGTCTGGCGCTCACGGTACCCCCCGAAACGCTCTTCGGGCTGTATGAAAAAGCGGAAGAAGCGCTCACACGACTTCGATTCAATGCCAACAAGCAGCTCGCGCTCGAGCACATATGCCTTGCGATCAGGGAAGGTCTACATGGACAAAGTGATTGGGATTCGCTTCCGAACAGGAGGTAAGATTTATTACTTCTCCCCGGGAGAGCATGTTGTCAAGAAGGGAGACTACGTCGTTGTCCAGACCGAGCAAGGCACTGGATTGGGCTATGTCGCCGAAATCGGATATCCGGCCGACTGCTGCCGCCACATCTCTGGAATCAAGACGATCGAGCGGCTCGCAACGGCCGGCGAGATCGAGAAGCTGAGGATCAACGCCGACTTCGAAAGAGAAGCCAAGTCCTATTGCCTGGACAGGATCCAGGCGCACGGCCTTGCCATGAACCTGGTCGACGTCGAGTATTTCTTCGACGGCAGCAAGGTGATCTTTTATTTCACTGCCGAAGGGCGAGTCGACTTCCGCGAGCTCCTGAAAGACTTGGTGCGACGGCTGAGAACCCGCGTCGAGCTGCGACAGATCGGGATACGAAACCAGGCAAAGATGGTCGGCGGCCTTGGAGGCTGCGGCAGACCTTTGTGCTGCAGTACGTTTCTCAAGAACTTCCACGCGGTTTCCATCAAGATGGCCAAAGAGCAGAACCTGAGCCTCAACCCCAGCAAGATTTCTGGAGCGTGCGGCCGCCTGATGTGCTGCCTTCAATACGAGTACGAAACCTACCGTGAATTGAAGAAGGACATGCCCAAGATCGGCAAGAAGATAGAACTGCCCGAAGGACGCGGGAAAGTGATTCGCCAGAATGTCTTGGAAAGGACGATCACGGTCCTGATGGAAGACGGTCGGGAGGTCGAAAAGCGCTTCGACCCCATCGAAAAGGGAGCCTCATGACACAAGCCTTCTACATCACCACTCCGATCTACTATGTAAACGCCGAGCCACACATCGGACATGCCTATACAACCGTCATTGCAGACGTTCTCGCTCGATTTCATCGGCTGATGGGATTTCAGACATTCTTCCTCACGGGCACGGACGAGCACGGAGACAAGATCGTGCAGGCGGCAAGCGACGCAGGCGTGGCTCCCAAGGAATACGTCGACCGAATCAGCCGGATTTTCCGAGACACCTGGCCGAAGCTCAACATCAGCAACGACCAGTTTATCCGAACGACGGACTACGCCCACATTCGCGTTGTCCAGGAAATCCTGAAGAAGGTCCACGACGCCGGGGACATTTATTTCAGCACCTACCGGGGACTCTATTGCGTCGGCTGCGAGCGCTTTTACACCGAGCGGGAGCTGGTGGACGGAAAATGCCCGGACCACGACAAGGAGCCGATCGAGCGCGAGGAGGCCAACTATTTTTTTCGCATGAGCAAGTACCAGCAGTGGCTCATTGATCACATTCACGCCCACCCGGATTTCATCAGACCCGAACGGTATCGCAACGAGGTCCTCTCTTTCTTGAAGGAGCCCCTGGAAGACCTGTGCATTTCGCGCCCGAAAGAACGACTCAGCTGGGGCATCACCCTCCCCTTCGACGACCGTTACGTCACCTATGTGTGGTTCGACGCGCTCATCAACTACGTCTCCGCCCTCGGATACCCGGACGGGCCGAAGTTTTCCGCATACTGGCCCTCCGTGCAGCACCTGATCGCCAAAGACATCCTGAAGCCCCACGGGATCTACTGGCCTACCATGCTCAAATCCGCGGGCATCCCCCTCTACAACCACCTGAACGTCCACGGCTACTGGCGGATCGACGACGGCAAGATGAGCAAGAGCAAGGGGACGGTCGTACGGCCCCTCGACCTGGTCGAAGAATTCGGTCTGGACGCATTCCGGTACTTCATGCTGCGCGAAATGGTCTTCGGCCTGGACGCAAATTTCAACATGGACGCCCTCGTCCAGCGGATCAACGCGGATTTGGCCAACGATCTCGGAAACCTGTTCAGCCGCACTCTGGCCATGACCGACAAGTACTTCGGCGGCAAGGTGCCCCCTTTCGGCTCCCCGCTGGAGGATCTCGATCAGCAGTTGGCCGCCAAGGTGGACGAAGCCAGGCTGCAGTTCGTGGAGCACGTGCCCAGGCTCGGCTTCCACAAGGCGTTGATATCGATCTGGGAGTGCATCAATGCTGCGAACAAATACATCGACCAGGTGGGGCCCTGGACCCTGGCAAAGAATCCGGAAAAGGGAGCGCGCTTGCAGACCGTGATTCGGACCCTGCTTGAAGTCAACAAGGCCGTCGCGGTCCTGGTCGCCCCTGCGATGCCCGAGACCGCGCGAAAGATGCTCCATCGCCTAGGGATTCCCAAGGCGATTGAGGACTTGCGTCTGGACGTGGATGGAGGCTGGGGATCGTTGCAGGAGGGTGTGACCGTCAGCAAGGGGGATGCCCTCTTTCCCAGGATCGACCTCAAAGCCCCGCCCAAGGCAGCCAAGACGCCTGCTCCGCCGGCCCAACCGGAGGAAAAACCCGCCGACGGCCCGTCCCCGATTTCCATTGACGCTTTTCGACAAATCGACCTTCGGATTGGTCTGGTCAAGCACGCCGAAGCCATTCCGAAGTCCAAAAAGCTCCTCAAGCTGATCGTGGACATCGGAGAAGAGCGCCAGGTGGTCGCCGGAATCGCAGCCAGCCATGCCCCGCAAGACGTGATCGGCAAACAGGTCGTCCTGCTGGCCAATCTCCAACCGGCCAAGTTGATGGGGGTCGAATCGCACGGGATGGTTCTGGCGGTCAAAGACGGGGACGCATTGAGACTGCTCTCACCGGAGCAGCCCGTGACGCCCGGCTGCAGAGTTTCTTAGACCATAAGCACGAGCGCCGGTTTCAGGTGTCAGCGCTCAGGCTTCAAGGATGGAACATCCGAAACGACTCCGCACGACCCCCGTGGGGTCGTTTCGGTCATCCCTGAACAGCTCCGAGGCTCGAAACCTGGGCACCCCCACGGACGCGAGGGGTCAGCCGGCCGGTCTGAGCCGAAGTCCTTCCACCCGATTCGCCAAGGCTATTGTGCCTGACGGCGAAAACGCGCGCCGAAAAATCCATCCATGTGATGGAGGTGCGGCCAGGTCCGCAGGTACGGTCCCGCCGTCCAAAGCTCATGGCCTCCAGGCAGATAGGGGGCAGCCGGCTCCTGTACCCACCCCGAATGGGCTTCCAGAAAGCCGGAAGCCACGCGCTCATTTTCCTCCTCGAAGACGGTGCAGGTCGCATACACCAGAATCCCACCCGGACGAACCAGTTGGGCCGCGCGGTTGAGCAGTTGGCTCTGCACCAGGCTGAAACGATAGGGATCCTTGGGGTGGCGTCGCCATTTGATGTCGGGATTGCGTCGCAGAGCTCCAAAGCCGCTGCAAGGGGCATCGATCAGGACCCGATCGAACAGACCGACTCCGGCTGCTTCCAGCTCCACGATATCCTTTGAAATCGTGCGAACGATCGAAACACCCTGCCGGCGGGCGTTCCCCTCGAGCTCTTCGAGCTTCCACGCGGACCGGTCCACAGCGAGAATCTCCCCCTTGTTTTTCATGAGGATGGCCAAGTGGGTCGATTTCCCGCCAAAGCCCGCACAGAGGTCCAAGACACGGTCTCCAGGCGAGGGAGACACCAGATGCCCTATCAGTTGGGACGCCTCATCCTGGACCTGGATCCATCCATCCCGGTACGCGCCGGTTGAAGCGATGTCGAGCTTCGGGCTCACAATCCGGATGGCTCCGTGGACGTTGGGCGCGGCGGAAGCTTCAAGCCCCTCCTCCTTCAGCCCGTCGACCACGGCTTGCTCGGATGTCTTGAGGCCGTTGACTCGCAAAACCATCGGGGCCTGCCGGTTGTTGGCCTCGCACAGCTCTTCGGTTGCTCGAGCTCCCAGCTCCTGGATGCAGCGCCGCACGAACCAGAGCGGATGAGCATGGAGCACCGAAATGCGCTGATCCATTGCCGTTTCAGCTGACGGCCAATTCCAATCGTCGCCCCGCCGAACGGCCTCCCGGAGGACCCCGTTGACAAATCGCACCACGTGCTGCGGCTGCGTGGCCTTGCACAGCGACACAGCCTCGTTCACGGCCGCATGGGCCGGGATGCGATCCAAGAAGAGCAGCTGATAAAGGGCGACGCGAAGGAGAGACCGTGTGGCGGGTGCAATCTTGTCGGATCGAACCTTGCTGAGCTGATCGATGTGCCAGTCCAGCCGACCCCGCCACCTCAAGACGCCATAGACGAGCTCGGTCAAGAGGGCGCGGTCACGTGGGTCCATGGAAGAATGCCGGCTCAACGTCGCGCGCAAGAGGCGATCGGGATAACCGGACTTCCGTTCCAGGTGCAGCAAAATCTGGTGGGCCAGACTTCGAGCGCCGATCATGCTTTTTCGCGCTGGAGCAATGCGATCTCACTGAGCACTGCCTCCACTCGGTCCATGGCCACCTGGGTGTTCAAACAAGGACCGAAGGGGCGTTCGTTGAAGATGCCGTAGACCGGAAGGGGAATGGTGTCTTGGATGCCGCTGGTGAGATCCCGCTCGCACGCCACGGCGATAATGAGGTCCGGGCGCTTCTCTTTCACGATCCGCCTGGCAAGCGTTCCTCCCGTCGCGACGGCCAGATCCACACCGTATTTCTCGGTAACCTCGAGCAGGTCCTTGATGCGGCACTTGCCGCAACGTTTGCAGTTCTCGACCTTGTGGGTGATCTTGACGGAGCAATCCTTGTCTTGAAGGCAATGCGGCATGAGGAGGAGTATCGAGCGAGGCGGTGTGCCGTTACGGCAATGGGCCATGACAAGCTCATTGTTGACTGCCACAAATGCATGCTGAACCTGCTCACGGCTCAGCCCCACGACCTTGCCGACCAGCACCAGCACAGGCAGCAAAAACCTTGCGGCAGGGCCCCGGATCCGCCTGGACATCACGACATCGTGCCCCAGCATCGAAGCCGCAATGAGCAGAAGCAAGGCGAGAACGATGACAGCACCCCCGACTGCCAGGATCAATCCGAGGATCCAGGGCAAATGGGAGTTGAGCCGGGTGAGCCCCCAATAAGGGATGACGTAGAAGGCACTCAATCCGACCAGAAACAGAACCACGGTCAGCCCGAGAAGACCGATGAAGGTCACCTTATCGGGAGATCGCAGCGGGCTCGAGCCGGAAAGCCCCGTGTTCTTTTTCATCATCTTCACTGCGAGCTTCATTCAAGGTAAGTGTCACGATGGATGGGGTGGCCTCTCAAAAAAGCACTCGCCGGAACCCTTCGCTGCCCTTCCAGCTGCAACTCCCCGATGCTGAGGGCAATACCGTCGCCTGCCAGGACAATCAGCCCTTGCTCTCCAGCCCCGAGTACCCTCCCCGCTCGCCCCTCTTGTCTCAAGGTGCTCAGCGCAGCCCCGAAGCACTTGATCCTGCGGCCGCCCCAATAGCCAAACGCCCCCGGTATGGGGTCAAAAGCCCGAATGGTGTTGACGAGCTGCACGGCGGGCAGGCTCCAGTCAATCTTCAGCTCATCTTTCCGAACGGGGGGAGCATATGTTGCATCGGCTTCATTTTGCGGCTCAGGAGCGATTCTGCCTCCCTTCCAATCCGCAAGGATCTCGAGGAGGAAGTCGGCGCCTTCTTGGGCCATTCGGTCGTGGAGTGAGCCAAAAGTCTCCGACTCGCCGATCTGAAGCTCGCGCCGGCCGAGAACCGGCCCCGTATCCATCCCCGCATCCAGGAGCATGATGCTGACCCCCGTTGTCCGCTCTCCCGTCAAGATCGACCGCTGCATCGGGGCTGCGCCGCGCAGACGGGGCAACAGGGATCCATGGATATTCAGGGCACCCAAGGGAAAAAGATCCAGGAGATGCTGCGGGATGATCTGACCGTAGGCAACCACGACCGCACACTCACCTTGATGCTCGGTTAGAGTCGTGCGTGCCGATGCTGCCTTGAGCCGTTCAGGCTGGTAAACCGGAATTCCCAACTGCTGAGCCACCATTTTGACAGGAGGAGGGGTCAGCTTCTTGCCGCGCCCGCTTGGTCGATCAGGCTGAGTGACGACCAGTGGGATCGGCACCCCTGAACCCGCGAGCTTCTCCAATGTCGGAACCGCAAAAGCGGGGGTCCCGAAGAAGACAACCGCAGGCCACTTTATCGCTCCTCTTTCTCTTCCTTCAGCTTGCGTTTCCATTTCCTCTTGAAGATGTCCTTGGAGGTCGCTCCCAAATGGTCGATGAAGAGCCTTCCTTCCAAGTGATCGATTTCGTGCTGCAGCACGACGGCCAACAGCCCGGAGGCATTCAGTTCAATGGGCTTTGCATGCTGATCCAGCGCCCTGACCGTGATATCGCTGTACCGTTTGACGTGTGAGAAAAACTCCGGGACACTCAGGCAGCCTTCCTCGTAGGTGATCTCCCCGCTCGCCGCGATGATCTTCGGGTTGACCAGCACAAGAAGACCGCCTTCATACTCGGGCCGCTGCAGATCCACCACGATCACCTGCTGCTGTTTCCCCACCTGGTTGGCGGCCAGTCCGATTCCAGGCGCACCATACATGGTCTCCGCCATGTCATCAATGAGTTTTCGGATCTCCCGATCCAGGTTCTCCACCGGGGTGGCTTTTTTGCGCAAGACAGGGTCCGGGTAAGTGCAAATGCTCAATAGCGCCAT
>CAZIEW010000046.1:13649-44124 GCA_964538515.1 uncultured Syntrophobacteraceae bacterium | reverse complement strand
CGCCTGCGCTCACCACGATGGTTCGCTTGGGCGACGGAGCCTCCAGTGTATCGGGGCAGAAGCCCTTATCCGCATCCCCCCCTTGACGGGGGTAGGGGGGTGTTTCGCTATGGCCGTAAGACCGCCCTCGACATGACACCCCCCTACCCCCGTCAAGGGGGGAATGCGCAGGGGATAACCCGACTGGATGATGACCTGAAGGTTGGAGACTTGAATCCGTGTGCGGGTGCTTCACGGGCGCGTCACGAGCCACGTATCCAGTGTAATGAATCGGAGGTCGGATGGCCGCCACGCGCGAAAAGGTGTCCTGCAGGGAAAAAACACGCGGGTCCGAATGCACCAGGACGGCGTCATAAAAATCGTTAAGCCTGCTGATCACCCGCTCCTCGTAGGCCGCTTGATCCGGTTTTTCCACGAGAATGTCCCGCAGGCTGCAGAGCACCCGGGTTGGCCGCTTTTCGGCGCGGATGCCTTCCAGGAGCGGTATGAGCTCGAAGCGGAACTGATTTCGGCCGAAGGGGAAAAGCTCCGTCAACAGCACATGGGGGGCGAAGGTCTCAAAGGCCTCCAGCAGCAGTTCTTTCCGCGCTGCTTTGACATCGTCGAGGTCGACGCTCCGGGCTTCCAGGTGATCGAATTCGGGGTCCATCATGAGGGGGGGCAGGAATAGCCGCTTGACATGGGCCGGGGGATCGAAGCCCTTCACAGGCTCCCCGCCCTCGACGAAGAGCACGTCATGCCCCTCCAAGGCACTCGCGATGGCCATGCTGCGAAAAAAGTGCCCGATCCCCAAAACGTGCTGGCAGTAAAGCATGATTCTCACGATTTCACTCCGTCAGGATCAGGCCTGTCGGGAGTGACTCGCCGAAGATCCAGTCCCTCTCCCGCTGAGCGTCTAACGCTTCGGGCCGGAACAACATTTCGCGCAATCGCTCCCCCTGTGGAAGGCCGGACAGGTAGCTCCCCAACCGTTCCCTCTCGGGCTGTGGGATGTCGCGCTCCCGGTCGCCCGTCATTCGAGCCAGATGCACGAGGGCCCGCGCCAGGTTCTCGGTTGGATCGAGCTGCAGGCCCATGAGGTTCGCAACCCATTCGCTGACGATCTCTTTCGGGACGACCAAATCGAGCGGGCCGTAAAAGGGAGTCCTGGCCCCGAAGCGGCTGAGCGCCCAGAGCTCCTGGTTTTTCAGCTTCCGAGATCGGGACAGAAGGGCGGTGCCGAGATCCCGCTTGGTGGCTGCGGGGAGGCGCTCCATGTTGGCCAGGGCCATCCACACTTCCAGCTCTTCCTGGGGGCTCGAAATCTTTGCCAGGGTCTTGCTCCCCTTCTTCTTTTTGTCCCCGGTCGGCAGCAGCGTCGAGACCTGCTGGTAGAAATGAAGCTGTTGGCCGGCGTTGAGGCCCCCAGCCACGCGGCGCCAGAAAATCCACCACTCGGAGCGGTTCTGGGGCTGACGCGCAAACACCGGCCCCTGGTGGAAAAGCTTCCAGATTTCCTTGGCGCGCCATTCGTCCAGGGGGTCACCAAAGCCCGGTCGCAGGCAGAACCCCAGAAGATTCAGCCAGCGCGCCTCATGCTGAGCGGTGACGGCCCTGTCCTTACGGCAGTCGAGCAGGGCGTCAGCAAGCTTTCGGATGAGGGACGTGGGCCACTTGTCCCTTCCCAGGTCGAGTGCCGTCGTCAATGCCTTCACGAGCTTTTCCGGAGCCAGTGCGCCTTCGCTCCGCGCTACGGAAAACGTACGACGAATGATGCCTGCAGCCTCCTCGACAAGGCTTGCATCAAGGGTTTCTCCCTCGGGAAGGGTGTCCTGCGCCATCACTTCCCCTCCCTGGCGCACGTCGAATTGAAGCTGCCAGCGGTGGGCGCTTTGCTGGGATTGGCACCAGAGCTCGAGCGTTCCGACCTCTGTCAGGCGGAGCGCCAGCCGAACAGGGAGCGTCTGAGCCGTGCCCTTCTTGCCGAACCGAAGGACCGTGCGGATGGGGGGCAGCACGGTGACCTCGGTCTCGGGTACGGTCAAAACCTCCCCGAGACGATCTCCGAGGCGGGTGCTCGAGCAGAGCAGCTGGAAGGCGGCCGGTTGGTTGGCAAGCACTTCGAAAGCCGGCTGGGAGAGCTCGGTTTCGAACCCTTCCTCCGTTCCCCTCGGAACCAGACAGACAGCCTGTAACGAACCCGGCTCGGCCGGCTCCGTCTCCGAGCTCCCGTCACTCGAGACCAGAACGTAGTACGATCGAGGGCTTCCAGCCCCCACGCGGACGCCCTCACCGAGGCGCACCAGTCCGTAGTAGGCCGCCCCGATGGCAACGGCCAGCTCGGGGCGCGGGTTTTCAAGCTCGACCGGTGCCCACTCCGCTCCGGCCTCCTCCTGGAACCAGCCCTGGATGACGTCCAGGATCCGCTGACGGATCGAAGCGGGCGTAAGAGCCCCCCCGTTAAACAGCACATAATCGGGGGAGAGTGAAGTCCGTCCGGTTTCCTGGTGCAGGAGGGATCGAAACCGCTCCCAGAAAGCGGCCAGGTGGCGAGTGACCGCCGCTTCCTGAACGTAAGGAAGTCCCCATTCGGTCAAGCCCGCCCGGCGGGATGTCTGAGGGTGGTCGCTCAAAGCAACTTTCGGGAAAAAACCTTCCAGGATGATGGATTGCACCTGCTCGCGGGTGAGCCGGGCTTTAAGGGTGTCCGCAATGAGCTTTCTACCGGTGCCGACGACCGCGATGTCCACGTGGTCCCGCTGACCGAGAGCGTCGCACAGCAGCAGCTCCTTAGCCTTGCGGCACTGATGCCAGAGCTGATGCCAGCGGCGCGTGTCCATGTGTCCCGGTTGGCCGAACAGCTGCACCTCGAGATGGCGTGCGAGAGCGAGGTCCATGTTGTCGCCGCCCAGCATGAGGTGGTCCCCCACGGCCAGTCGGTCGAATCGCGTGCCTTGCTCCCCCTCACGGACTGCCACAAGGGTGAAATCGGTCGTTCCCCCGCCCACGTCGCACACCAGGATCAGCTGTCCCGGCCGCATCGTGGTCTGCCAGTCTTCGTGGTGTCTGGAAAGCCAGGCATAGAAGGCGGCCAGAGGCTCCTCGACCAAGATGACCCGCGTGAGGCCGGCGGCGCGCGCGGCGGTTACGGTGAGCTCCCGGGCGACCTCGTCGAAGGAGGCCGGCACCGTCAGGATGACGCACTGTTGCTCGAGGCGCGATGCGTCATCGCCCCGGGTCATCAGCGCATTCCAGGATTCTTTCATGTGCCGCAGGTACCGGCAGCTGGCCTCGACGGGGGAGACCTTGTCCACGTCTCTCCCTGCCCCCCACGGGAGAATGGATGCCGTTCGGTCCACGCCCGCGTGGCACAGCCACGACTTGGCAGACGAAACGAGTCTCCCCGGAACCAGGGCACCCTGCTCGCGGGCGAATTCACCGACGACGTACGTCCGCGCGGGATCCCATGGAAGCGCCGCGCCGCCTTCCGGAAGCTCGTACGGGCCCGGCAGGTAGAGAAACGATGGCAGGACGGACCGTCGCGCGATTTCTCCCGGGGCGATGAGCTGCGCGATGTCGAGAAACTGGATCTTCCGCTGCTGCGCCTCCGGTTGACGGCGATCGACATAGGCAAGGGCGGAATTGGTGGTGCCGAGATCGATACCGACAATATAACGGTATGGGACCTCATCGGATTCAAACAGGGACTTCATGCTCACACTTCTTTATGAATTGCCTTCCTGCTCGCGCAGGTTGAATTCGAGCTTCCATCGCCGGTCCCCGTCGCGGGCCACGCACCAGAGCTCCAGGGTCCCGACTTCGGTCATCTTGCTTTCCAGCCAGACCGGGATGATGTTTCCGCCTTCCTCAGCGTCGGTTGCCGGCAGCGTCGCTTCCATGGTGGTGATCTCCTCGATCTCGCCCGACCAGTCGTCGACGATTTCTCCCGGCTGGTCCTTCTTGCGGATCGTGGAGCCTAGGAGATGGAATACGGCCGGCTCTCCGACGACCAAGCCAAACTCCTTCTCGTGGATCGCCGCGCTTGTCCCTTCTTCCATGCCGAACGGCACGACGCATAAGGCTTTGAGAGGAGTCGGAATGCCCGGCACGGCGGGCATGGAGCTTTCCACGCCGATGTAATAGGGACGCGGGGCGCCGCCGCGGATGCGGATCCCTCGTCCGCGCCGCGCGAGTCCGTAGTAGGCTGCCCCGCGAGCGACGGCGAGGTCGAGATCGTTCGACTCCAGCTCTCTCAGACGGGCACCGGAGCTCCACGTGTTGAGGATCTCCAGGACACGCTCTCGCACGACGGTCGGCTTCACCACGCCGCCATTGAACAACACTGCGGTAGGGTAGGGAATTTCGGTCCCCGCTTCGGCCAGGCCTTGCCGGGCCTGCGCAAGAAAGCGGGCAAGATGACGGGTGATCCCCGGGTCCGATTCGTAAGGAAGGCCCATTTCCCGCACGCCGACACGGGTCTTTTCCTGAGGGAAATCCGAAGGTCCGGCGGACGGGAAAAAGCCGTCGAGGAGGATTTGCCTGACTTCAGACTGGAGAAGCTCGGTTCGGATCGTGCCGCCGATGAGCGAGGTGCCCCGGCCCAGGATCACCACGGGCTCCGACTCGAGGTCGGGATGGGCCAAAAGCTTCTCCTTGGCCACGCGGCAGCTGTGCCAGAGACCTCGAAACTGCCAGGTGTCCAACCGAACATTTTTTTGCGCCAGTTTTCCCTGGACGGCATAGGCGAGCGTCAGGTCCATGTTGTCGCCGCCGAGCAGGATGTGATTCCCGACCGCAACACGCCGCAGGGTGAGCTCGCCTCGCTCGTCGGTGACCTGGATGAGGCTGAGGTCCGTAGTGCCTCCGCCGATGTCGCAGATAAGAATGGATTCGCCGACGGTAACCGCCTTGCGCCAGAGCTCCTCCTGGGAAGCGATCCAGGCGTAAAAGGCGGCTTGAGGCTCCTCGAGCAGAGTCACGTTTTGAAAGCCGGCCTGTTGGGCCGCCTTCATGGTGAGCTCTCGGGCCACCGCGTCGAAAGAGGCCGGGACAGTGAGGTAGACTTCTTGAAGCTCGAGGCGGCAGGAGGGATCGTCCTGGGCCCTCTCAAAGTTCCAGCCATCCCGCAGGTGCTCGAGAAACCGTGCCGAGGCGTCCACGGGGGACACGCGCCTGCCGTCCTGGGGGCTTTCCCAGGGAAGGATCGGTGCCGTTCGGTCGACTCCCGTGTGGCTCAGCCAGGATTTGGCTGAAGAGACCAGACGCGCCGGAATTTCGGCACCGCGGATTCGGGCAAACTCCCCACCGCTGAAATCCATGGCCGATTCCCACGGCAGAGCGAGGCTCCCCGCGGGGACATCGTGGGGGCCGGGCAGGAACAGGAAGGAAGGCAGCAGGGGCTGGGCCTTCACGTCACCGGGGCTGACCACCTGGGGGACGGCGAACGTCTCGACGACGACCTGTTCGCCGTCTCCTTCAGGAGCACGGGTATAGGCCAGGACACAATGGGTAGTGCCCAGATCGATGCCGACAATATATTTCGATTCCGTCAAGGGCTACTCCTCGTCGGTGGTTGGCTTTCGGATCCGTGAGCGGCTCACCCCTCGATCTCAACCTCAGCCGGTGCCAGGATCCAGTCCTCTGTCTTGTCTCCAGCCAGCTTGGGCAGCTCCAGTCGGGCCACCTTCCAGCCGCGATGCCTTAAAACGCCTTCGAACGGAGGGTCTCCCGCCACGTTGCCGGTGAGGCGGATCGCCTTGGCGTCAAAACCGGTCGGGACGGTGATTCGATCCCCCTCGGTTTCTTCGAGCACCGGTTTGAGCTGAACATAATCCTTGAGCACCTGGCGGCAGCCTTCGTGAATCCCACGGACTGCGGCTCCGATCTGCGCATCGTCGTAAAGGCTGAGATCTTCCTGGAGGAAATCGACGAATCGTCCTTCGCGCTGCAGCACGGACAGGATCTGGACGGCAGCCTGCGGCGACGTCTCCCGAGGCTGATCGGCGACTCTTGCCGCCTTGACCTCAACCGGAGCGGCACGACCTGGCGCTGCAGGCGCTGCGGCGGCGACCTCCACGGGAGCCGAAACCTTCGCTTCGCGCGCGCTGCGTCCCGCGGTCGAGCGTCCCTGGGCCATCACCGTGAGCCACAGAAACAGCGTGATGACGGCTCCAACCCCCGTACCGACCGGAATGAGCTGCCGTTGGCACTCTTCCACCATCTTGGCCATTGTGGTGAGAGCGTTCTGCACGTCCTCGGGAAGAGGGTTGGCGCCTTGCTGGAGAAATGGATCCATCCACTGCCGAAACCCACCGAGCACCTGCTGGGCAAGATACAGAAAGGCGGCGACCAGGATAGCGTTAAAAAAGAAGCATGTGAAAAACGATTGGATCGTCCACGCACTCTTGGCTTTCATTCAGCGGCTCCTATCGGGGATGGTAAAGAACGCCGGAGGGCGATGCCGTCCGGCAGCGCACGATCGAACGGCCCATTGGCTGATGACCCGGGCAGCCGGCTTGTATCAACATGTCACAAGTTAATCAAAAAGCATGTTCGGCACAAGGGTTGGAGTGCAGCCGACCCGTGTCCGGAATACTCCCCCTGGTGCAAGCACCTCGCTCAACGGTCTCGGAGAGCTCGATCGATTCAGCCTTCGCTCGATCCACCGGAGTCCTTGTGGGGAGTGGAAGAGGCCTGCGCGTCCCTTTTGGAGAGCCATCGGTTCACCGTGAAGTTGGCAATGTACACGAAGAGAACCAACAGCCCGAAAAGGCCCGTGTTTTGCGGTGTGGGGTGGCGGACGGCCTGGGCCAATTGCTCGGCGAGGAAGCAGATCAGAGCAAGCCAGGGGGCCAGCCCTAGGAAGGTTCCGATCACATAATCTCGAAACCGGATGTCGGCGGCACCGGAAATGAAGTTCACAATGGTGTACGGGGCGATTGGAAACAAGCGGATGGTGATCACCATGGGAAGCCCTTGACGCTCGAGGCGGGAGCTGAGCTTCTCGAAACGGGCTCCCGCGAGCCGCTGAACCGTTTCGCGGCCGAGTCCGTACCCGACGCCGAAGAGGGCAATTGCACTCGCCATACAGCCCGCCAAAGAGTACGCAAAGGCGGTGATGGGATCGAATGTCAAGATAGTCGCCAGGACCAGCACCATCACCGGGAACATGACCAGTCCCCCAATCACGTAAGCCCCGATCACAACGGGCATGACGAAGGGACTCTCGCGCAGCTGGGCGGCGAGACTCGCGATGTTGTCGAGGTCGCAGTGAGTTTTGAGCGGTGTCCATTTCCATGCGGCCGCGAAGGCGAGAAACAGGACTATGGGCAGCAAGCCCTTGATCAGCGAGCCCGCGCCTTTCTTGGGGGGCGGAATGGACGCGTCCCCGGAACAAGACGAAGAGAAGTTTTCTGTTGCCATCGTTCCTTCTGTCATGCTAGATGGTTGCGATTTCAGAAACCGCACATCCCATAAAAGAGCCTTTTGGTGCCCGGAAGACCTTTCTGGGTGGCAGGGTGGGGTGGAGGCACAAACCAGAAGGAGGTTGATCCATGGCAGTCGTCAGTATGAAACAGTTGTTGGAGGCCGGTGTCCATTTCGGCCATCAGACCCGTCGCTGGAACCCCAAGATGAAACCCTATATTTTCGGGGCGCGCAACGGGATCTATATCATAGATCTTCAAAAAACTGTCAGGCTATTCAACACGGCCTACCAGTTCGTCGCGGACTGCGCGGCGTCGGGTGAGAGCGTGCTGTTCGTGGGAACGAAGCAGCAGGCCCGCGACACCATCCGCGAAGAAGCTGAGCGCTGCGGCATGTACTATGTTGACTACCGTTGGCTGGGCGGCATGCTGACCAATTTCAAGACGATCAAAATCAGGATTGACCGTCTCAAAGAGCTCGAGAGCATGATTCAGGACGGCAGCATCAACCGATTCCCCAAGAAAGAAATTCTCCAGCTGCAGAACGAGAAGGACAAGCTTCTCAGAAACCTTGGAGGCATCAAGGACATGACGCGTCTGCCCGGCGTGATGTTCGTGGTGGACACATCCCGTGAAGACATCGCCGTAGCGGAAGCGAACCGACTGGGTATCCCTGTGGTCGCCGTCGTCGACACCAATTGCGACCCGGATAAAATCGATTACCCGATCCCCGGCAATGATGACGCCATCCGCTCGATTCGCCTCGTGGCTTCCAAGGTCGCCGACGCCTGTATCGAGGGGCGGCAGCGGTATCTCGAAGGGCAGCACGCTGCGAAAGACAAAGACATGCCCGAGCTTGAAGAGGTTCCCGCCGGCCAGCTGTTGAGCCAGGAGGAGAGCGGTCCCAAGGTGGAGATCGTGAACCCTGTGACGCCCCCTGAGAGCTCCGCGGAATAAGGACATCGATCGATATCAAACGAGCACATGTTTGTGTGAATGGAGGCAAGCTTTGGATATTTCAGCTTCAATGGTGCGTGATCTGAGAGAGAAAACCGGTGCTGGGATGATGGACTGCAAGAAAGCCTTGCAGGATACCAACGGTGACATGGACAAGGCATTGGACCTGCTGCGTCAAAAGGGTCTGGCCAAGGCGATGAAGCGCTCCGGCAAGGAAGCCACAGAAGGCATGGTGCATTCCTACATTCACGGTGCAGGGCGCATCGGAGTCCTGGTCGAAGTGAACTGCGAAACAGATTTTGCGGCCAAGAGCGATGATTTTGTCGAGTTCGTCAAGAACGTGGCCATGCATATCGCCGCATCGAGCCCCCTCGGAATCCAGAAAGAGGATATCCCTCAGGAAGTCATCGAACGGGAGCGCGGCATCTACCTCGCTCAGGCCCGGGAGTCCGGGAAGCCGGAGAACATCCTCGAGAAGATGGTTGAAGGGAAGCTTCGCAAGTTCTATGAGGAAGTGGTGCTCATGGAGCAGGCGTACGTGAAGGATCCCGACAAGAAGATCCAGGATTATTTGAACGAGCTGGTCGCCAAGATCGGTGAGAAGATCTTCATCCGCCGTTTCGTTCGCTATCAGCTGGGCGGCGAGTAAACCGCCACGAGGGGTCCTTTTCGGGTGAGTCAAGTGGAGCCATCTGCCAAACCGATCTATCGACGCATCCTTCTCAAACTGAGCGGTGAAGCGCTCATGGGGAAGGAGTCTTACGGGATCGATTCCGCGGTGTTGAATGACATTGCAGCCGAAGTCGGTGAGGTGCATCGGCTTGGCGTGCAGCTGGCCGTCGTCATCGGCGGGGGAAACATCTTCCGCGGCGTTTCGGGGGCCTCACGCGGCATGGATCGATCCACGGCCGATTACATGGGAATGCTGGCGACGGTGATGAACGCTTTGGCGCTGCAGCAGGCCCTCGAGAGAAGCGGGGTTCCGACCCGTGTCCTTTCGGCGATCGACATGAAAGAAGTTGCGGAACCGTATATTCGGCGTCGGGCGATCCGGCACCTGGAAAAGGGGCGCGTGGTCATTTTTGCCGCCGGAACCGGCTTGCCGTTTTTCACAACGGATACAACGGCCGCCTTGCGCGCCGTCGAGGTCGGTGCCGAGGTCATCATGAAGGCCACCCGAGTTGACGGGGTCTTCGCCAGCGACCCCGAAGAGGATCCGACGGCTCAGAGATTCGAGCGGATCACTTTTGATGAGGTCCTTCAAAGAAACTTGAAGGTCATGGACGCGACAGCCATCTCTCTTGCAAGAGATCAAAACAAGAAGATCGTGGTGTTCAATCTTCGTGTGGCCGGCAATATCAAGAGAGTCGTCCTTGGGGAAATGGTCGGGACGGTGGTCGATGGAGGGGTGCGATAATGCTCAACGATGTGTATGCTGATGCCCGCGATCGTATGACAAAGGCCCTCGAGACGCTGGAGCGGGAATACAAGAAATTGAGGACGGGAAGGGCGTCCATATCCTTGGTGGACGGGATACGCGTGGAGTATTATGGCAACCTGACCGCACTCAACCAATTGGCGACCTTGACAATTCCCGAGCCACGGACGATCATGATTCAGCCGTGGGATACGACGATCATCAACGAAGTCGAAAAAGCGATCCTCAAATCGGAGCTCGGTCTCACGCCGATGAACGATGGCAAGGTCATCCGCATCAGTATTCCGACGCTCACGCAGGAGCGGCGCAAAGAGTTGGTGAAGGTGATCAAGAAGATGGCTGAAGAAGCCAAAGTTGCCATGCGCAACATCCGGCGTGACACCAATGAAATGCTCAAGGACCTCAAAAAGGAAAAGGAAATTTCCGAGGACGAGCAGTTCAAAGCTCAAGACGAGACCCAGAAGATTACCGACGATTTCATCAAGAAGGTCGACGGCGTCTACAGCGCTAAGGAAAAGGAAATCCTGGAAATCTAGGAATGCAACCCATGCAGATAGACCGCCTTCCGCGCCACGTTGCCGTCATCATGGACGGAAACGGGCGCTGGGCTCAGAAAAGGCTGTTGAACCGCATTGTTGGCCACGAAGAAGGGGCCAATTCGGTGAGGGAGGTGGTGCGCTGCTGCCGGAAGCTTGGAATCCCCTACCTCACTCTCTATTCCTTTTCCAAGGAAAACTGGCAGCGACCGGAGGCTGAGGTGAAGGGCCTCTGGAATCTCCTGAAGCGATTCATGAAGTCCGAGCTGCCTGAGTTGATCGACAAGCAGATCCGGCTGGTTCATTTGGGGGACTCAGAAGGGATTCCAGCGGACGTCCTGATCGAGCTGCACCAGACGATGGAGCAGACGGCCGCCTTTGACAAGCTCGTTGTCTGTCTCGCCCTCAACTACGGAGGGAGGCAGGAGATCACCCGGGCCGCCAAGCGGTTTGCCGCGGACGTGCTTGCCCAGAAGGTGGTCCTTGACGACCTCGATCCTGATCTTTTTTCAACTTACCTCTTTACCGATCAAATCCCAGACCCGGACCTCGTCATTCGCACGGGGGGGGAGCATCGGATCAGCAATTTTCTGCTTTGGCAGCTCGCCTACGCTGAATTGTACGTGACCGACACCCTGTGGCCCGACTTCAGGGAAGACGATCTCATGGAAGCTCTCCGGGATTATCAGGGCAGGGAGCGGCGTTTCGGGAAGACAAGCGAGCAGATCCATCAGATCGAGCCTCTCACGGCCGGGGCTCACCACTGATCATCCCCACCGTGTGAAGGGGCTCCGTTGTGCTCCCCATGTCACGCCACGCGCTCTTTCCTTTACTCCCCAGCAGGGCTTACAGAACATACGGGTGAAGCAGCGACGGAGGCAAAATGCTCATTTCGGATGCTCAGATTCAAACGCTCAAGAACTGGCGCCAATGGGGCTCGCATACTCAACGCGTTGTCACCGCCGGCTTGATCCTGATCCCCCTGCTCCTGGTGATTGGTGCCGGCCCGACCTGGATGTGGCTCTTGGTGGTCGGGGCCGCCGGCTTCCTTGGATTGGCTGAGCTCGAAAAGATGCTTGTCCCGGAGGGCCTCTCGGTGGGCTGGAGGGTCCTTTACCTGGCGGCTGGCTTCGCGCTGCCGTTTGGAGCGTGGAGCGGGGGCCCGGCTGGGCTGCATGGGGCACTGGCGTTGAGTCTCTTTTGCGGCTTTGCGGTGCTCTTGCTTGCTAAACCGATGGATTCTTCCGCGCTTCAACTGCTGTCACAAATGACCCTGGGCTGGCTTTACATTCCCTATCTTCTATCGTATGTACTGCTCATGGGGCAGGCAGGGAGCGGCCGGGCCTGCGTGGCCTTCACCCTGTTTGTCATGATTGCCAACGATGCCGGGGCCTATTACATGGGGAGACGATACGGCCGCCGCAAGCTCTACGAGCGGGTCAGTCCCAAGAAGACCATTGAGGGAACCTTGGGTGGGACGGCATGCTGCTTGCTAATGGGAGTTGTATGTGGTCTTGTTTTCCTGCCCGACCGTTCGCTGGGTAGATTGATGGGGA
This sequence comes from uncultured Syntrophobacteraceae bacterium, assembly GCA_964538515.1. Classification (GTDB taxonomy): domain Bacteria; phylum Desulfobacterota; class Syntrophobacteria; order Syntrophobacterales; family Syntrophobacteraceae; genus CALBZH01. The sequence continues at coordinate 32,234 of CAZIEW010000046.1, read as the reverse complement.
TCTGCCTGGCCCTGTCTGTTGCTGGGCCCATGGGAGACCTATTCGAATCCATGATGAAGCGGACGAGTGGCATAAAGGATTCAGGGCATTATCTTCCCGGGCATGGAGGCATTCTCGATCGGCTGGACAGTCTCTTGTTCGCATTTCCCGTCGCATGGCTCGCCTTGCTGTAAGGGAGTGGCTGCGAGCGGGAAGAGACACGACCGCGGGGCGTTGCCCGGCGGTGTTCTTTTTTTCAGTGACTCATGCACTGCTGAACGGCCCCCGTGCCGTTGCAGGTTAGAGGGTTGAGTGAAACGATCCATCAGTGTTCTGGGTTGCACAGGCTCCATCGGAGTCAGCACCCTTGATGTGGCTCGGCAGTTTCCTGACCGTTTTCGGGTTGAAGCGCTTGCTTGTGCGACCAACTATCCGCTCCTCAAAGAGCAAATCCGAGAGTTCAGACCCCGGCTTGTTGCGGTTCTGAATGACACCGTTGCGGAGAAGTTGAAAGCAAGTCTTGTCGGGGAAGCCTGGCAGCCTGAGATCGCTGTGGGGCCTGCCGGGTACCGGGACGCCGCTACCATTGCCGAAGCCGACATGCTGGTTTCAGCCATGGTCGGGGCTGCGGGGCTGCTGCCGACCCTTGCCGCCATTGAAGCGGGAAAGACCATCGCGCTGGCCAACAAGGAAACCCTGGTTGTGGCCGGCGAAATCGTCATGCTGGCAGCTCGAGAGCGAAATGTTACAATCTTGCCGGTGGATTCGGAGCACAGTGCCATTTTTCAGTCGCTCCAAGGAAATCATCGGGAGAGTCTGCGTCGGGTTCTTCTGACGGCCTCAGGAGGGCCGTTTTTTAGAAAGAGCCGCGTGGAGCTGGAAGCTGTGACGCCGGAAGCCGCGCTGCGGCATCCCAACTGGAGCATGGGACGGAAGATCACCATCGATTCGGCGACGCTCATGAACAAAGGGCTCGAGGTGATCGAGGCGTGCTGGTTGTTTGGCGTGCCCGTGGAACAGATTGCGGTTCACATCCACCCGGAAAGCATCATCCACTCGATGGTCGAGTATGTTGACGGCTCGGTGATCGCCCAGCTTGGAATTCCGGATATGAAGATCCCCATAGCCTACGCGCTGTCTTATCCGGAGCGACTTCCGGTCAAGAGCCCGCAGCTTGATCTGTTCTCGCTGCAGAAGCTGACGTTTTATCCTCCGGATGTCGAAAGGTTCCCCTGCTTGCGCTTGGCTTTCGAGGCTTGCCGGACTGGGTCCACGATGCCGGCTGTGCTCAACGCCGCCAATGAGATTGCTGTGGAGGCATTCCTGGACAACCGCATCGGGTTTCTTGAGATCCCGACGCTGATCGAATCGGTGATGCAGTCGCACGAGATGGCTGAGGTGTTAACATTGGAAGCTGTTCTTGCGGCGGACACATGGGCGCGCGAGGAAGCGCGGCGCAGAGCTCAGTCTCCGAAGAAGTGAGGAATAAACTTTGGTTACCATGATTGTTTCAACCGTTGTGGTTTTGGGCGTGCTGATCTTTGTCCACGAGCTGGGCCATTTTCTGGTCGCCAAACGGGCGGGTGTGACCGTCCTGCGTTTTTCTCTCGGGTTTGGTCCGAAACTGATCGGTGTGCAGCGCGGGGATACCGAATACCGTCTGTCCCTGATCCCCTTAGGGGGCTACGTGAAAATGCTCGGCGAGGAATCCGAGGAGGAGCTGTCCGAAGATCAGCTCAAGACGAGCTTCCAGTCGCAATCGCCCCTGAAACGGATTGCCATCGTGCTCGCCGGGCCCATGTCCAATTTCGTCATGGCGGTTGTCCTGTTCTTCCTCGTCTTCGCGCTCGTAGGCATTCCGCAGGTCACCACGCGAATCGGCGAAGTCACTGCGGACTCACCGGCCGAAAAGGCCGGGCTGCTGGCCGGCGACAAGGTCCTGGCCATCGACGGCAAGGAGCTGACCAATTGGGGGGACATTCCGCAGACCATCGAAGAGACACAACGGGAGGAGCTGACGCTTCTTGTCGAGCGAGGAGACCAGAAGCTGACCATCAAGGTTTCTCCCAAAGTGAGCGAGATCAAGACGATTTTTGGCGAGCCGATCCAGCGTAGGGTCATCGGGGTAATGCCGTCGGAAGAGAAGTTCTTCGAACAGGTCAGTCTAGTCGACGCGCTGTCCCATTGCGTGTCTTATACGGTGTATCTGTGCAAGCTGTTTCTGATCAGCATCGTGAAGCTCATCCAACGGGTTCTGCCCCTGGATATGCTGGGGGGCCCGATCATGATCGCGCAGCTGGCCGGGCGGGAAGCCAGCAAGGGGTTCGCGGACCTGGTGCTGTTTACTGGAGCCATCAGTGTCAACCTTGCTGTTCTCAACCTGCTGCCCGTTCCCGTGCTGGATGGGGGACACATTCTGTTTTACCTCATTGAGCTCCTTCTGGGCCGGTCCATTGGCGTTCGGAAGATGGAGATCGCCCAGAAGATAGGCATGATCTTGCTGCTCGCTCTCATGATTCTCGTCTTCTATAATGATATCGTTCGGTTGCTTCCCGGGCACAAGCCGTCGCTGCCGTGACGGGGATTCGGACCGACATGAGGATTCTTGCCGCCGACACGTCGACGACGACGGGGAGCGTCGCGCTCTTGGATGGTGCTCGTTTGGTCTGTGAATGGACCTTGCTGTCTGCACAGACCCACAACAGGCGTTTGCTTCAGATGATTGACGAGTGCCTCCATGCCGCAGGGTGGGCGGTTGAAGACGTGGACCTATTCGCCGTCACAACCGGTCCAGGGAGCTTCACCGGCTTGCGGATCGGACTCACGACCGTCAAGACCTTGGCGTGGGCTTTGGGCAGGCCGTTTGTCGGCGTTCCGTCACCAGATGCCTTGGCCGCGCCCCTTGGGCATGCATCGCTTCCGGTTTATCCCCTCATCGATGCTCACCGCAAGGAGGTCTTCTGGGCTCCCTACGCACCGGATGGTGAGGGATGTCTGCGTCGGACGGGGGCTTACAGCGTTTCACCCATAGAGACGGTGATCGCTCAGATGGATGGGCCGGCCTTGTTTTGCGGGGATGGCTGGCTGACCTACCATGGTGTGCTGGAGGAAAAGCTCGGGGAGTGGGCTCACGGTGCCTCCGCCGTCTATCACTGCATTCGCGCCGGGTTTGTCGGCGAGCTTGCTGCACGCCAGTTTCAAACCGGTCCCAGGCAAGATGCCCTCGTCAGCGTCCCGTTCTATGTTCGGGCGTCCGAGGCCGAGCTGAAGAATCCAATCCTGCACCCGCGCACGGTGTCCGACTCCGTGGCATAGTCCGATCGGCCAGGGGACGGGGTCGCTCCTGCCGGACTCGGACCTGCACCTCGCCTCTGCGGACCTTCACACAAAGTCAATCCCCAATTCAGTTGCCCGTCGTTTGACCTGCTCAACCACCTCGGGGTCCATAACGATGTCGTCCGGCCATTCACGCAGGTGACCATCTTCGGGTCCCTTCTTGGTGGCATCGATGACCATGCGCCCGTCCTTTCGAATCAGGTCCCTCTTGGGGTCGACATTGTTGAAAGCCTTCCAGAGGACCAGGGATCCATCTTTGAGGTCAATCAGCTCATCGTAAAGGACAAGGATTGAAAAGGCCTTGAGCCCTGCGTGACTCAACAGCGGGTCGGCAAGGCTGCGGCCGGTCTCCCTCCCGTCCTTTCGGAAATTGAGGAGGAGAACCCTGTTCTTGACCGGCAGATCGGGAGCGTACACCCTTGTCAAGAGCGGCGAGATCTCCGCGCTTGCTTGGGTCAGGGCTTCCGGCGAAGGGAGGGGTGCATGGAAAGCCGCAGTGGGGCGCTCCCGCTCCCCCGGAGCTCTTCTGGTGGCGTCGATACCAAGCTTGCCGCCGAACAGCGCGTCTGGTGCACTGTGGTCGAGGACATCCAGGATGCCCTCGGATGGGTAGACATCCGTATCGAGGTCCAATTCATTGAGGATGGCCTCAAGGACTCGCCGCGGCTGTTTTAGATCGACATTCGAATCCACCAGGACAACCGCCTTACAAAAGCTCATCTGGCCTTGGCCCCAAACAGCGCTCATGACGCGTCGAGCGTGTCCGGGATACTCCTTGGCGATCGAGACCACCGTGATGTTGTGGAAGACGCCCTCCCAGGGCATCCAGAAGTCCTTGACCTCGGGGAGGACCGCATTCAGAAGCGGTAGGAAGATCCGCTCCGTAGCCTTGGCCAGGTAGCAATCCTCCATCGGTGGACGGCCGACGATGGTAGCCGAATAGATCGGGTTGCGCCGGTGTGTGATTGCCGTGACGTGGAAGACGGGATAATCCCCAACCAGGGAGTAATACCCGGTGTGATCCCCAAACGGCCCCTCCAGGCGCAATTCGTCAGGATCAACATACCCTTCCAAAACGATCTCCGCCTCGGCTGGGACCTCGAGATCAACGGTGACACATTTCACCAAAGGAACGGGCTTGCGCCGGATGAAGCCCGCCAGGATCATTTCGTCGATGCCACGGGGGAGGGGAGCCGTGGCTGCATAAGTGGTGGCCGGATCGGTTCCGATGGCAACGGCAACGGGCATGCGCTTTCCCGCCCTGCGGTACTCTTGGAAGTAATGCGAGCCATCCTTGTGGATGTGCCAGTGCATCCCCGTGGTGGTCTTGTCGTAAACCTGAAGCCGATACATGCCGGCATTGCGCCTGCCGGTTTCCAGGCTGCGGGTGATGACGACGGGTAAGGTTACGAATGGGCCGCCGTCTTGCGGCCAGCACTTGAGAACCGGCAGGAGGCTGAGATCCACATCGCTGCCCGTACGGATGATCTCCTGGCAGGGCGCCTCTTTGACCCGCTTCGGAAGAAACCGAAGGACTTCAGCTCCCAGGGGAAGGAGTCGAAGGGCATCTCTGAAAGATTTGGGGGGCTCCATCTGGATAAAGCCCTTCACGCGGGATGCGAGGGAGTCCAGGTCGTTGACTCCCAAGGCCATGCAGATCCGACGCTCGCTTCCAAACGCATTCATGAGAACGGGGAATGCAGACTCGCGGACCCGTTCGAAGAAGAGAGCCTTCCCCCCCCCCGGACTCTTGGAAGCCAGGTCCGTGATCTGTGTGATCTCAAGATCCTTTGAAACGGGTGCTTGGATACGCAGGAGCTCCCCTGCCTTTTCGAGGGCAGAGACGAAATCCGAAAGATTCTGGTAGGCGCTCTTCATGGATGGATCACCTTTGCATCGGGATTGGACGGCAGTGCGGGACAGGACATCGAGCAAGGCTCGGTGAGCTGCCCCGAGAGCAAGAAGACGGATTCAGACAGCAGAGACAGACGGCAGGACTGACCGGCTCGGCCGGCTTGCCAGAGGATCGCGATGGTGACGCGTGATCGCTTGGTGGCATCTCCGGGTCCTTGGGGATCGTACGATGGCCCGGAGACGATGAGGAATGTCAATTAAGACCCGAGCCCAACAGTACGTCCGGGTGTACCCCATAATTGTAGCTGCGCATTCGGAAGTAATTCTCGAGGAGCCCGACCCTCTGGTCGACGTAATCGTAGATTTTGATGCGCCTTCCGTCGTTCATGGCCCCATTGGGTGACAAGTCCCGGATGACGTTGGAAAGCGCATGATGGAAATAGGTCGGTACCGCCAAAAAGAGAACCTTCGACCGCAGTTGGCGGCCACATCGGATCATCGCTTTATCGTCCATCAACACGACCGATTCTCCACGGGCTCCGACCTGGCCGCAAGCTGACTCCTCCTGCTCGGAATCCTGCTTATCCTCATCCATCGGATGGCCCGTGTCAAGGGAGCTCAAAGATGCGGGCTCAATGCCTCGTTTGACGAGCTCCTTTCGCAGGATTCCAATTTGGCTTTCTCCCTCCGTCAGAACCATGACCGACTTGGATCCTTGCTTCAGCTCGTTTTCGATGTCATCAACGATCATGCGCGTGCGCTCGAGGTCGCGCACCAGGGCTTGGATCATGGGACCGTAATCGCTGCGCGAGTGATAGGCATATTCAAATTGTGTCGCTCGGGCCACAACGTGGGCCGGAATGACACCACGCCCCTCCTTGGCATCCTTTTCGTTGATGCTATAGGCGACGTCTCCCAAGTAGTAATAAACCAGCTTAGCCAGCTTGTCCTTGCGCTGGGTGCTGTGGCACAGGCCCAAGGTGTATTTCGTGTCAAAATTGGGAATCAAGTGAGTCAGGACCTTGGAGGGGCATCGCTGGCAATCGTCCAGGATGACATACCCGATCTGATCGTGCACGCGGCGCCAATGCCTTATGATTTCACCTGTGTGCGCAATCGTCACGAACTTGCCCACCTGCTGAAGTCCATTGGCGATGACCCCAATCTGAGCCTTGGGAATCTGCAAAAAATTCTCAATCTTGGTGAGCCAATTGCCAAGCAGGTCCTGTTTGGGGATGAGCACAAGGGTGGGCTGCCGGCGTTGGGCAATGGTGTATAAGGCAATCACCGTCTTGCCGCTCTTGTGGCCCCCAACCAGTGTCGCGAAGTCGTGATCCAGAACGGCCTCCGCGGCATCCTGCTGATAGGATTTCAGCTGCCCGTGGAATTCTATGGGAATGGGGTCGAGCACCCGTCTTCGATCCACAAGTCGATAGGGCTGTTGGAACCGCTTGCACAATTCAACAAACTGGTCGAGAAAGCCCCTCGGGAGGAGATAGCTTCTCCCTTTCTGACGCATGCAGCTGATCTGAGCGGGGATGTTGCCAATCCAATCGCCCCGATTGTGACGCGCCTCATAGTCGGGATTGGTGAACACCAGCCGTTCGTGGATCTTCCGTTCCAAAAGGGGATTCAGGCCCTCTGTCGGAATTTTGAGCCAGTCAGCCAGTGTGACGTTGAGCGGTTTGGAAATCATCAGAAACCACCTCTTAAACCGTTAGAGGGTGCAGACGGGCCTATGAATCCAAGGTCGGTGCGCAAGGAAGTCCCTGCGGTCAGCACGGCATAATTGAATTGACAGTTGCTTGGAGCTTCCCCTACTTTACCACTGTAACCTAATCCATTTGGCTTTTGAACTAGTGCTCTGTCAACGTTGTTTCTCGAGGTACACCCCCCCCTTTGATTCCCCTCTCGACGGGGGTGGGGGGGTGTTCTCTTGCCCGGCATAACTTCTTTGACGGAGCACTCTCCCGCCTCGATGAAGAATCTAAGCGGCGAAGTGAATTGGCGGAGGATTCCATGGAAGATCCCTTGCAACTGCTTGCCACCCTGGCGCGTGAATATCAACAGAAATATGAGCAGCTGGCCTCGGCCCTGCGCGATTCTGATCCGGATCTTGTGCCCCGCCAGCTCAAGATGCGAGCGGAGCTGACCACGGACCGATTTCGAGCGGCACAGATGGACTTTCTCACTCGTATGTCAATCGGATCTGCTGATACGCAGATGGCTGGCTATGAAGCTTTGATCACCCTATTCCGTTCTTTTGACGAAATGCGAATTGTCTTTCAGCTCTTGCTCGACAGTCTCTCCGAACGCACGGAATCCCGGACATAATTCACATTTGGTCACAGTGCCTTGGTGATCGGTTCAATTCATACCCTTCTTGATAAGAAAATATAATGTTCCTGGGTGCTTCATGCGCCCAGCAACCCACTCGGCGGCTTCGCCGCTGCCGCAGAACAGGTCGACGCGTCCGATTCCCTTGATGGCGCCCCCCGTATCCTGGTTGAGCACCCATCGATGAAGGGGAGCGTACCCCACCAACTCCCCCCGCTCGTCGATCAACGGTTTCTGGCCCTCCAAGAATGCAATGCCGCCCCGAGGCTGATATCTCGTGTCCGTGGCAATGGAACGCCCCCCCGTCAGCGGCACATTCAAGCTTCCGAGAGGCCCATCATTGACCCAGCGGAAAAACACATAGCTCTCGTTCTGCCAGAGAAGCTCGTCACGCTCCTCGGGGTGTGAGCGCAGATAAGCGCGAATCGCCTGGAGTGACATCTCGTCAGGGTGCATCGCGCCTCGATCCAGCAGAACCTTGCCGAGGCTCTTGTACGGACGGCCGTTTGCTCCCGCATACCCCAAACGACGCAATTGCCCGTGAGGCAACCGGATCATTCCCGAGCCTTGGATGTGCAGCACAAATCCGTCCACCGGATCTTGGATCCATACCAACGGGGTCCCCGTGTCTTTTAAGCGCTTCCGGCCATCGATGTCCGCCCGAGTGAAATAGGGAATCAGCTTGGCATCCTTCACTCTGCCGACGATCGATTCTCCACCATATTTGGCAGCGTTGAACAACGATAAGTCAACCGTGACCAGGTCCGACGGGAGCCCGTAGAGCGGGTACTGAAACTGAGAATCCGGTTTTAGACGTCCGTCGAGGATCGGCTCGTAATACCCGGTTACCAGGGGGAGCTTGTCCTTTCGAGCGCTCTCGGCCCGATAGACGTCAAAACGGCTCCTGATCGATTCGGTGCTCAAGCTGCCACTGTCCAGAAGCTTCAAGAATTCAAGGAGCGAAGCCTTCACGTGCTCCGAGCTGAACTGCTGAGCGCCGAGAGGCTGAGGCCGGTCTGCAGGAACGCGGGCATAATAAGCCAGGCTTTGCTCGATCGCAGCTCGCAGGGATGCCTGATCCAAATCATCGGAAAACTTTGGGAATTCTCCTTCTGGGACTTTCTGGTACCGATCGCTCGGCTCCTGTGCAGGGTGCTGCGGAGCATGCTCGCACCCCGCACAGATCCCGATTACGAGACAGGCCCCGATCACTACCGCCAGGAGCCTCAGGCTATCTCGATCTAAGGACGAGAAAGCCTTTCGGAACGAACCCCGACAGTCATCCGTTACACTCATCGCTACAGCCCGTCTACCCCGTCTGACTTGGCGGCATGGATGACCCTCTTAGAAAGCAACCACCTCGCCCGGATCATCGACGCAGGAGAGGCTTGGGATTGGAGCAGAAACGGCCAACGTCCGCCTGGAGTCCCACCGGGCCCCAAGTGCGATTCCAGGATTCCAAAGCTGGCCCCCACAACGTCGCAGACGCTATTTCCAGCTTCGGAATCCATTCCGGTCGAAAGCACCCGAACCGCATCCGGCAAGGTCAATGCCGGCCCGTACTCCCGAACCCGCTCTCAGGTCCCCATTTCCCATGAATTCAGGTACTTTTCCTGCTCAGCCGTGAGCACGTCAATGGCCACACCCATGCTGGCAAGCTTCAGCCGGGCGATGTCCTTGTCGATTTCCAGGGGGACGCGGTAAACCTGCTTTTTCAGGGTGGCTGCATGCTTGACCATGTACTCGCTGCAAAGAGCCTGGTTTGCGAAGCTCATGTCCATCACGCTGGATGGATGGCCTTCGGCAGCCGCCAGATTGATCAAGCGACCTTCCCCGAGGACATAAATCCGACGCCCGTTGGCGAGCGAGAACTCCTCGACGAATTCCCGGATTTCCCGACGAGACTGCGCCAGGCCGGCCAGGGCTTCGAGGTCGATCTCCACATTAAAGTGCCCGGAGTTGGCGACGATGGCTCCGTCTTTCATGAGCTCGAAGTGCTCCCGTCGCAGCACGTGGATGTCGCCGGTGAGCGTACAGAAGAAATCCCCGACCCGGGCGGCGTCGATCATCGGCATCACCTGGTAGCCGTCCATGACCGCTTCAAGGGCTCGCAGCGGATCGATCTCGGTAATGACGACCTTGGCCCCCATCCCAGACGCCCGCATGGCAACGCCCCGGCCGCACCACCCATAGCCACTGACCACAAAGGTGGAGCCCGCCAGCAGGCGATTGGTGGCGCGAACGATGCCGTCGATGGTACTTTGCCCTGTTCCGTAGCGGTTATCGAAGAGGTGCTTGGTGTCGGCGTCGTTGACGGCGATGATCGGGTACTGGAGGATACCGTTTTCCGCCATGCTGCGCAACCGAATGACACCCGTCGTGGTTTCCTCGGTCCCCCCAACGACATGGGGCAGGAGCTCGCGCCGCTCTGAATGGAGGATGCCCACCAGGTCGGCTCCGTCATCCATGGTGATGGTCGGCTTGTGCTCGAGGGCCGCATTGATGTGGCGGTAGTACGTTTCCTTGTCTTCCCCCTTGATGGCAAACACGGGAATCTCGTCATGCTTCACCAGGGATGCGGCCACATCGTCCTGGGTGCTCAACGGGTTGGATGCGCAGACAACAAGCTCCGCGCCTCCCGCTTTGAGCGTTTTGGCCAGAGCTGCCGTTTCCGTTGTCACATGAAGGCAGGCGGAAAGGCGGACCCCAACGAGAGGCCTTTCCTTGGCGAAGCGGTCCTGAATCGATTTCAGCACGGGCATGGATTGCGAGGCCCATTCGATGCGCAGCTTTCCCTTTTCCGCGAGCCCCATATCCTTGACATCAAATTTCATTGACTCTCCTCAACCCTATGAATGCGTTGCTCATCTCGTAAAGCAGACTAAAGACCGGCTTTCTCCCTCAGAATGTCGATCATGTCGGTCTTTTCCCAGGTGAAATCCGGGTCGTTTCGACCGAAATGGCCACCCGTTGCGGTCTTCTTGAAAATGGGTCTCAACAGGCGTAGGTGCTTGATCATGTTGGCGGGCTTAAACGAGAAGGTGTCTCGGACGATTTCCGCGATGCGGTCCGGGGAAATCTTGCCGGTTCCGAACGTGTCGACCATGAGCGACACGGGCTCGGCAACGCCAATGCTGTAGGCAACCTGAACTTCGACTCGGTCGGCAAGGCCAGCCGCGACGATGTTTTTGGCGACGTATCGCGCCATGTAGGAGGCGGTCCTGTCCACTTTGGACGGGTCTTTGCCGGAAAAGGCGCCGCCACCATGGCTTCCTTGGCCCCCATAGGTGTCAGCGATGATCTTGCGGCCGGTCATGCCGCAGTCACCCATGGGACCGCCGATCACAAAACGACCGGTGGAGTTGATGAAGTATTTGGTCTTGTCATCCATAAGCTCCGCGGGGATGGTCTTCTTGATGACCTCTTCGATAATGCCCTCGCAGATGTGCTTATAGGAGACATTGGGCGTGTGCTGGGCTGCAATGACAACGGTATCGACGCGCACGGGCTTGTGATCGGCATATTCCACCGTCACTTGGGTCTTGCCGTCGGGACGCAGGAAGTCCAGGACGCCGCTTTTTCGGACTTCGGCCAACTTGCGGCCCAGCCGGTGGGCATAGTAGATGGGCATGGGCATCAGAACGGGTGTCTCGTTGCTTGCGAAGCCGAACATGAGGCCTTGGTCGCCGGCGCCCTGCTCCTCAAAAAGACCCTCCCCGGGGTTCACTCCAACGGCAATATCCGGGGACTGTTTGTCAATGCTGGTCAGCACGCCGCAAGTCTCCCAGTCGAACCCCATCGAGGAATCGTTGTACCCGATCTCCTTCACCGTCTGCCGAACGATCTCCGGGATGTCGACCCATGCCGACGTCGTGATTTCTCCGGCCACGAACACGAGTCCGGTGGTGACCAGGGTTTCGCATGCGACCCGCGCCGCTTTGTCCTCCTTGATGATGGAGTCGAGAACGGCATCAGAGATCTGGTCGGCAACCTTGTCCGGATGGCCCTCCGTGACGGACTCGGACGTGAACAGGAAGTTGTGCATGGACATAATGGATGGCTCCTCCTTTAGGATTGGTACCTTTGAATCCGCTTCTACCTGGCGTCGATTCGACGGTTCTGTGAGTCAACCAGCACGACCTTGGGCTCGTGTGCCTGAATCTCCGCGTTTTCGTATTGGGCGTATGTCACGATGATGATGAGGTCGCCCCGCGCCCCCATCCGGGCGGCGGCGCCGTTGAGGCAGATGACTCCGCTTGCAGGCGGCCCTGGGATGGCGTAGGTGTCGAATCGAGCGCCATTGTTGACGTTGTAGACCTTGATTTGCTCATAGGGCAGGATGTCCGCTGCCTTCATGAGCAATTCGTCGATCGAGAGACTGCCTTCGTATTCCAGATTGGAATCCGTGATCCGGGCACGGTGAATCTTGGATTTCATCATGATGCGCTGCATGAGTGTCCTCCTGGAGTCGAGTGAGTGGCTGAGGTCTTTTTACGAGAGTGTCTTGGGAAGCAGGAGCCGGTTGTCAATGAGCCGTGTTCTGCCCACGTAGGCTGCTAGTGCGAGCAGCGTCGGACCGTTGACTTTCGGGGCCTTTTCCAGGGTCTCGGGGTTGCAAAGCTCGGCGTAGTCCACCCGAAGACCGTCTCCCGCCTCAAGCGTCTCCCTCACCCTCTCCAGGATGATATCGCTTCGCTGTTCTCCTTCCTCCACCAGGCGCTGGGCTTCTTCGAGCGATCGGCTCAGACGGAGGGCCGTCCGCCGCTGTGAAGCGTCCAGGTAACTGTTCCGGCTGCTCATGGCCAGGCCATCTGTCTCACGGACGATGGGGTGACCAACGATCTCCGTATCCATGTTCAAGTCGGCAACCATCCGCTTGATGGTCACCAGCTGCTGGTAGTCCTTCTCTCCGAAAATCGCCGTGTGCGGCTTAACAAGATTGAAGAGCTTCGCAACGACCGTCGTCACTCCGCGAAAGTGCCCCGGGCGGCTTCGGCCGCACAGAGGGGTCGTGACGTCCGTCACTTCAACATGGGTCTGAAATCCGCTGGGATAAATCTCTTCGACTCTCGGGATGAAGGCTGCGTCCACGCCGACTTCCGAAGCGAGCCGGACATCGCGTTCGATGTCCCGCGGATAGCGTGCGAAATCTTCATTGGGTCCAAACTGAGCAGGGTTGACGAAAATGCTCATGATGACCAGATCGCCATACTGCCGGGCTGCCTGCATGAGAGTCAGATGCCCAGCGTGCAGGTACCCCATAGTGGGTACAAAGGCAATTCGCCTGCCTTGTCTGCGCCAGTTCTCCGCTTGCTGCTGCATCTCGGAAGCGTGCTCGATGATGCGCATGTCATCCTTTCTTTTGTTCCAGATGTCCTAAGTAGCGAAGCCACCCCCCTCGAGCCCTCACCAACGTACGCAAGCTCCAAGCGAACGGGTCGACCCGTCCGGCAAGAGCGTCCCGCCCTCCTCAAAAGAGGTCTGACGGTTGCTCGCCGCGGCGCAGAAACATCAAAAGCCTTCGGGCGACAGCTCCCAAAGGCTCTTCCGCGGCTGAGGATCAGGCTCAATCTGCTCACTCGTGTGGGCACTCTAGGTCTTTCGTCTCAGTCCTCTGAGGATCCAAGCGTGGCCAACCTAACGACAAAATTGAAGTTTCGTATCAAGCCCATCGTCCTATGTCAAGGAAGAAAGTGGTCTTCCGATGCTGCGACTGCGTCGGTGTGACGCATCCCGCGGCAGAGGCTCGCACCACGTTTTAGAAGCCTGCAAACAGCTCGACACAGATGTTCTCATGACAGCCGACCCCCATCAGGGTGAAGTGGGTGTCCAGGATGTTTTTTCTGTGTGAGCTGCTTTCCATGAACGCCGCGTGGATGGATCTGGATGACTGGGCGTCCCCCTTGGACAAATTCTCTCCGGCGAAAGCGGCCTTGTGGCAGGTCTTGACGAGGTCCCAGGCTGGGTTTTTTCCGGTGGCAGGGTCTTTGTGGTCGAAGGTTCCTTTGCGCACCATGGTTTGAGCCCGCTGCTGGGCCTTCTTGGCCAGACAAGAATCCCAGGTGAGCTTTTGATTCTCTTGCCTGGCAAGAAAAAAGAGGCTGCGAGCCTTCTGCTCCGGGGTTTCAACGGTCTTCTTGATGGGTGAGACCGGCAGCGTTCGGCTCTGCTGACCATCGGCTCCCCTCCGCGTGGCCTTGTCCACGCTGTCCTTCAAGGCCAGCAGACTGCGATCGTCGGGAAACTGCTTCAGGCCGCGGTCAAGAGTAGCGCGTGCACGCTGGGGATCCTTGCGCGCCAAATAAAAATCCACATACGTTTCGAAGAAGCGAGGCTCCCTGGGATAAGCCTCGATGGCAGCCTCCAGGGTTTGCTCCGCTTTGGAGTCCTGCTCCATCTCAATCCAGGAATGGGCAAGATAGAGGTAGCAATCTCGGTCGTGCTTGATGGAGAGCGCCTTCGTGAGGTACTGCGATGCCGGCTCGAGCCGCTTTTCGTCGTAGGCTTGGATTCCGTTGCGCTTGAGATCCTCGAAGTCCTGGTCCCTGCGCTTCTGGGGCGACTCCATCCTGGCTTCCACCAGTCGTTTCAGCTGCTCTTCGATCGTCTTCCCCGTCCCACTGAGGGACCCGATGATCCTGCCGCTCCCGTCAACGACATAGAGCATGGGCAGAATGACCTGTGCGTCGTACAGCTCGCTGACTCCCTTGGTGTCGGGAAGGATGGGGAAGGTGAGGTTGAGTCTTGACCAGGTATGCTGAGCCCGCTCCCTCGAGGACAACGTGACTGCCCAAACCTGCAACTGGCTTTGAGGGTACGCTGAGGAGAGTCGGTTGAGTCGAAGAAGCCCTTCCAGATTTGGCTTGGAGTCGAGATCACAAAAATAGAGGACCAGCAGGGACCCTTGCGCTTTCGAAAGGTCGTGATCACGTCCCTCCGTGTCTTCCAGGGAAAAAATGGGAGCGGGTTGACCCTCGGTCAGCCGTGCGGCGTTTCCAGAGGAGACGACGAGCATCACGATTGCCGTCATGACGAGAAAGATCGAAGCGCATAACCGGGATATGGGATTTATCAGGCAGTACATGGGTTGCAGCGACGATCTCCTCCGGGTGCTTACCAAAGGAATGTTCCTCGTATGATCCTTCACCAGACAACGAAAACGGGGATCAGAATCCCCGTTTTCGCTCCGGCTAACGCACCCAAAATGCTATCATTTGGCGTGTCGGCTCCTTGACTCCCAAAAAGCGCGTAGATTGTCACCCCCTAGAGCCTTGCTGAGCCTCCGTGCTCAAAGCCATCAACACTTGCATGACGTTCCACAGCCACCGCCGGCACCTGGGATTGGAACCTCGCAGGAAACCTTGAAGCCCGAGCCGATGCCATAATTGACATAGTCGACCGTCACATCTTTCGTCATGGTGTGCAGGTCTTTGTCCATGACCATCGTGAATCCATTGATCTTGAAGACATCATCCGAATCTTTTGGCTCATCCAGAACCATTGCGAGAGACGGGCCCCCTCAGCCACCAGACTGAAGGAATATCCGGATGGGCGATATCTCCTTCCCTTTGAAGTACTCGTTCAGAACCTTGTCCGCACTATCAGAGATGTGGACCATTGATGACTATCTCCTTTCAATTGAGTATGCCTGGCCGCCTGTCGGCCTTCCGGTAATCATGAAACTAACACACGGCCACTGCGCATGCAAGGGTGCTGCCACATGAACCCGTCCCAGTCAGATGGCTCGGACGGTCAGGCGGCTCGGTCGAGCACTTCCGGCTTGCTGGGTTGAGCCCTTTTTGAGTATCCCTCACCTCGTAACGTACCAAGCGACCCCATTCAAGAGAGGCGAACGAAGCCCCAGGTCCCGGAAGTGGTTTTGTGAAGCTGAGCCACGGAGCTAAGCCCTGCGAATGTTACGGGCTGCCTCCGTCGGAGTTACGGCTATCAAATTGAAAGTATTAGTTAATTTAATTTTAATCTTTTTCGTGGTCCAGGAATCGGGTTAACATTTGATACTGGATGGATAACCCTGGCGTTAATGGAGGTTAACTGAATGGATTGCTCGGTTTACAAGATCGTGGTCGACACCATGCAGGACGGGCTCCTCGTTGTTGACACTCAGGGGAAAATCCTCTCTGTCAACCCGGCTTTTCTGGCCATGACGGGGTATTCCTCCGGCGAGCTGGTGGGCAAGCCGTGCACGGTGCTCAACTGCACCGGGTGCAAGCTCCTCCATGGAGACGCGAGCTCCAACTGGTGTGCCCTCTTCGAAAAAGGCTCGGTCAGGAACCGGCGCTGTCAGATCACGCGCCGTGACGGGAGCCTGGTGCATGTGAACAAGTCCGCCACGGTGCTTCACGACAAGGATGGATCGGTTACGGGGGCCGTTGAAACCCTTAACGACATCAGTGAGCTCGTGAAGCAGGAAGAGGAGATTGCCTCGCTTCGGTTGACGCTTCTGGAGGACGGAGGCAGCATGATGGTGGGAAACAGCGAGCCCATGCGCCACCTCCTGAAGCTGGTCGAAAATGTCGCCCGCTCGGACGCCCCCGTCTTGATTCATGGTGAATCCGGCGTCGGAAAGGAGCTCGTGGCCCGAGCCATTCATGATCTTGGGCCTCGGTCCAAAGGCAATTTTGTCAAGGTGAGCTGTGCCTCGCTCAACGAGAATCTTCTGGAGAGCGAGCTTTTCGGTCATGTCAAAGGGGCTTTCACGGGGGCGGCAAAGGATCGGATCGGGCGGTTCGAGGCGGCTTCCGGCGGAAGCATCTTCCTCGATGAGATTGGGGACATTTCGTCGGTCATTCAGGTCAAGCTCCTGCGCGCTTTGGAATCGCGCGAGATCGAGCGGGTAGGGGATCACCGGTCGATTCCCGTGGATGCGCGTATCATCACGGCGACCCATAGGAATTTAGAGGACTTGGTGGACCAGGGGATCTTCCGCGCCGACCTGTTCTATCGAATCAACGTCGTGCCCGTATTCGTTCCTCCCTTGAGACAGCGCAAGGAAGACATCCCTTTGCTGGCGCAGAATTTTGTCGAGCGCATCGCCAAGCGCAGCGGGAAGCCCATCGTGGGGCTGACCACCGATGCCGTCAACCTCCTGATGAGCCATGAATGGCCGGGCAACGTTCGCGAGCTTCGCAACCTCATTGAATACGGGTTCGTGGTTTGCCACGAGAAGCTGATCCGCCCCGAGCATTTTGAGGGGAGGATACCAGTGTCGTCCACGACCGAAGAGGCCGGGCGGAATCCCGCTGCTTCGCCCGGCCTGGCTCCGGCGCCCGAACAGGGAATGGATGACAGGCTTGTAGAACTGAAGCGGGCCTTGGAAGCCTCTGGGGGGAGCCGTATGGAGGCCGCCCGAATGCTGGGTGTCAGCCGAGTTGCTTTGTGGAAGCGGATGAAAAAATACGGCATGCTTGAATCCAAATTGAAGTGAGCGGGCAATGGCCTCTATTCCAGCCCCTTGGGTACCGGGGTTGACGGCCTGATTCCGACGCCGAGCGACACGCGAGGGCGGCGGTACGGCGTTCGGGATGAACGTCACGCGCAAGGCATTCAACAGCAGGTCTTCTTGCCGCTGCTTCCGGCTGGAGGTGGTGCTCGGCGCTTGAGTGTGTTAGTCTAAGTGAAACCGCACGCAGACAGTTGAAACCGATTCCTTGATGACAGGTGCAGGCTTAGCTTTGAGGAGGAAGGGAATGGGTGTTCCGGGGAACCTTCAAACGACGGCCATGGCCGTCATGCCGCATCGGAATGTGGATCGCGCGCTGGAGATCGCTCTGTCGCTTGATGTTCCCTTTTGGCCTCAGCTTCCCCTCGTCAGCTATTACGAGGATATGTATGTTCAAGCCTCCGAGAATTTCCCTGGGATTGTCCTCGATATGGAGAATCGCACCCTCCGCTTCTCCATGGACAAATTCGCCGAGGAGCTCGAGCAGGCCTTGAGCCGGTTCGACGATGCTGCGTTTTTCGACATCAGCACAACCTATTCCGTTGTTTACCACCGGTTTCTGCGCGAAGGGGGGCTCGCGGATCGACCCGCGATCCGGGGCCAGTTGGAAGGTCCCGTGAGTTTTGGGTTGAACGTGCATGACCAGGACGACCGGCCGCTCATCTTCAACGACGAGGTGCGTCCGTTCATGCTGGAGTTCATGGCCCGTCGGGTGAGCGTCCAGTTGGCTCGATTGAAAGAGCTCAACCCCAACGCATTCATGTTCGTGGACGAGCCGGGCCTGCAGTTCATCTTCAGCGGCCTTTCCGGTTACGGGGATGTCGTGGCGAAGGCCGACATGGAGATGTTTTTCTCGCTGATCGATCGCCCTCGCGGCGTCCATCTGTGCGGCAACCCCGACTGGGATTTCCTGCTGGGCCTCGACCTGGATGTCCTCTCGCTCGACATGTACAGCAACGGCGAACGGTTCGTTTCCTATGTGCGGTCGATCCGTAAGTTCCTCGACCGCGGAGGCATCCTCATCTGGGGAATCGTTCCCACGAATTTCGAGCCGTTTGCGAATGAAAGCATCGACTCCATCGATGGGCGGCTCGAAGAGCTCTGGACGGCACTGGGCCGAAGCGGCATCGACAAGGGTTACCTGCTCTCACGCAGCATGCTCTCGCCGGCCACCTGCTGCTTGGTCAACCCTGATGGCGAGGTAACGGTCGAAAAGGCATTTGCGGCTATCCAGGGTCTTTCGGAGCGGCTGCGGGAGCGCTACCGGCTGTATTGATAATGAGCATCGGCCGTACTCGGCGGAGCACCGTCGGGTACGGCTTCTCGATACAAGGAATCAGCATGACGGTTTCTGGCACAGAGTCCTCCGACGTGGGCTGCGGCTGTGAAGGGAAGGAACGCTCGACCGTTCAGCGAATTCTCGTGTTCCAGCAGCAAGGGTCAGGAGAGGCAAAGATCAAAGGAATACGAGAATTCGGAGGCCGCTGCTTCGTCCTGGAAACGCACTCCATCGACGAGCCGCTTCCGCTTCTCCTGGACGACGCCGGCGAGCTTCTGCCCGAAGCGCTGGAAACGGACCTGGTCCTAGACTTTCTTCGGCATCCGGACCTCTCGCAGGA
>CAZIEW010000046.1:0-13549 GCA_964538515.1 uncultured Syntrophobacteraceae bacterium | reverse complement strand
AGGAGGAATCCAATGACCGTCGGTGAGATTTGCGTCCGTGAAGTGGCGATCGTGCGCAAGGCGGACTCCGTCGTCGAGGCGGCGAAGCGCATGCGTGAGTACCACGTGGGGAACGTGGTGGTCGTGGAGGACCAAGGGGTCGAGCGCATTCCCGTGGGGATCCTGACGGATCGAGACATCGTGGTCTCGATTGTGGCCCGGGACCCGGATCGGCTGGGAGCCCTGGCTGTGGGCGACGTGATGAGCTTCGAGCTTTTGACCGCCAGAGAAGACGAGTCGCTTCACAGCGTCTTGAAGCGCATGTGCGCGCGCGGCATACGGCGGATTCCCGTCGTCAATCAGAACGGGGGACTCGAAGGCATCGTGGCCGTGGACGAGGTGCTCGAGTACGTCTCCGAAGAGGTGACGGATCTGGTTCGGCTCATGACCAAGCAACGTCAGCTGGAACGACAAGAACGCGATTAGCTTTTGGGGGGAAAGCTTTGGAAATGATCGATCGCATGCTGACGCTCCTCAAAGAGCAGACGATGTGTGTTCTTGCAACGTGCGATGAAGAGAAGCCCTATTGCTCGCTCATGGCCTACGTGACGGATGACTCGGGGCGAACCGTGTATCTCGTGACGCTTGGGGGCTCGCGGAAATACAGGAATATCGTTCGCAACCCGCACGTGAGCCTCCTGGTCGACACCCGGACCCTTCAGGTGGTGTCCGATCGTGGCACGGTGCAGGCCTTGACGGTTCTCGGAGAATGCTCGACCGTAACCGACGAAGGACCCAGAAGAGAGCTCCTGGATCGCATTGCCGCCGCTCATCCGCAAACGGCCCCGCTGGCCGCCAGTCCGGACGCCAGGCTGCTCGCCGTTCGTGTCAATGCACTGCTGCTGCTCGACGGGGTCGACAAGGCCCACTTCGAAACGCTGAAATAGGCGTGTTTCTGTTTTGCGCCCATGCGCTCAGCATGCTGAAGCATGGAAGGGAGGAGCATGAAGCTGATCCTGGCCTATGACGGCTCAAGTGCCAGTGAGCATGCGTTGGACTTTGCCTTGAAGCGATGCAGGCTTTTGAGCGCGCGCCTCGTCGTGGTGAGCTCCCTGGTGGGGGGAAATGAAACGTCGTCCGAGGCCATCGAGGAGGCGCGGCAAGGTCTGGAGCGTGTTGAGCGCATCCTGGAATACGAGAAGATTCCTCATGAAGCCCATCTTCTGGTTCGAGGACTGACTCCAGGGGAAGATCTCGTCCAGTTTGCGGACGAGATCGCGGCGGACGAGATCATCCTCGGAATTCGAAAAAAATCCAAGGTCGGCAAGCTCCTGTTCGGCTCGACCGTGCAGTACACCATTTTGCATGCGCCGTGTGCCGTGGTGACGATTCGCTAGGCCCCAGGTGCGGCCTGGGGCCCCATCCCGTCTGCATCAGACGCTCATCCTCTCCTCTCACTCTTCTCCCGCTGCTGTGCCAAAAACCTTTCCAGGGCCTGCACGTGCTCGGGTGTCTGGTGGCACAGGGCTTGGTAGGCGGCGGACATGTCCAAGACGGCCTCGAGGCTCATTGCGCGGGACGCATAAAAGAGGCGTTTGGCGATCCGGAGCGTGCGGGCGGGGTGGCGGGCGATCTCCCGCGCCAATTCCAGGGCTCGGTCGAGGAGACGATCGGTGGGCACCACCTCGCTCACCAGCCCAATGCGCAGCGCTTCCTCGGCATCGATCACCCGGCAGGTGAGCGCCAGCTCCAGGGCCTTGGAAAAGCCGACGACCCGGGGGAGGAAATACGCGCCGCCGTCTCCTGGGATGATCCCCAAAGACACGAACGTCTCTCCGAAGCGGGCCCGCTCGCCGGCGATTCGAAGATCGCACATGCAGGCCAGATCGCAGCCGGCGCCAATGGCGGGGCCGTTCACGGCGGCGATGGTGGGCACTTCCAGCTTTTCCATGGCCAACGGAATCCGCTGAATCCCGTTTCGGTAGTTCTGCCGGACCTGCTCCGGATCACCGGAGAACATCCCCTGTTTTCCTTCCATGTCCTTGACGTTGCCGCCGGCGGAAAACGCGGATCCCGCGCCGGTCAGCACCATGACCGCGACCGACGGATCCCCTTGGACGCTGGTGAGCACGTCGAGCATCTCGTCAAGGATCGGCTGATCCGTGAAGGCATTGCGAATGTCCGGGCGATTCAACGTGAGGATGGCGACCCCGTCCCGCTTTTCAAACCGCACATGCTGATGATCCATTGTCCCCTTCCTTCCATTGCGCTTGTGGTCTGTCTGGCTCCCCCGGCGCTGCGAGGTCCCCTGAGGTCTCAAGCCGTTCAAGGCAGCCCAATCGGTCCGCTCTGTTCTGTTATGCTGATTCGAGACGTAGGGTATCGCATGGAGCCGTCTTGGGAAAAGGGGCAAGTTCTCGGGGCAGCAACTTCTTTGTTGCAAAACCCATAAAGATGTGGTTATAGTGCGCGCCGTTCACGGGGAGACGGGCTGAACGCTTAATGGAAGGGCGGTGAAGCCATTCGTTTCCGCTCCAGAGCACCAGCACGGGCCGTTAGCTCAATAGGTAGAGCAGCTGACTCTTAATCAGGAGGTTTGGGGTTCGATTCCCTAACGGCCCACCAGAAAATTCAAGGGGTTACGAGGATGACTCGTAGCCCCTTTTACTTTTTTTTCAAAATATAGGCTCGCTTAGGCTTCAGGGGGACTTGCGAAATGCTGCGAGCCTCACGGAATTTCGTCACGCTGCTCAAATGCAGGAACCTCGCTCGCCGCAAGATCCAAAACGATCCCTCGCCCCCGATAGGAATTCCGCCAGGAGCCATCGCCCTTTGTGGCATGCCTTATGCGTTTACCTCTTATCGAAGCATGGTCAACCCGTTCGGGGAGAAAACGGTGCCACAACGGGTGGTGCAGGGAAATCGGTGAGCATGGCTGGAATGAGGGGGACGTGTCATGAAGAAGCAGACTCTTTGGTATGCCCTTACACTGATGACCCTGGCTTTCATTTCAGATGTCGCGGTGACTTCAGCCCAGGTCGCAATGCCAACACTCCTCAAGACCACCGGGTGGTCCCAGACCTACAACGGTGGCGTCAATGTGAACGACGAGGGGAAGTCCGTGGCGGTGGATAGCCAGGGCAATGTCTATGTGGCCGGCGTATCCCGGTTGACCGGCTCCTCTGGGATCCCTCACGACCAGTTTGTTTTGGTCAAATACAATTCCCTGGGCGTGCGCCAATGGGCGGCTCACAATAACCCGAACGACTATTACCTCGGTCTCCCTGTTGGTGTGGCCGTGGACAGCAGCCTGGTGTATGTCGGTCTTTCCACCTGGAATGTCATCGGATTCAGACTGACAGACGGGGCCAAACGATGGGTGGGTGAGACGACCGCATCGTCGCAACTGGGAGAAGCCAGGGTGATGACTCTTGACGGGGAAACCGCCGACCGCCATGTCTACCTGGGCGGCAACGGCTCCCTGCACAAATACCCCCGTCCCACCATCGTGCTCGAGGACTATGTGTCGGTGGTACGCCCCGAGTGGGTTGTGACCGGCTTTGCCAACGACCTGGCCATCTCTGGTGGTTTCATCTTCACCGCCGGCGACTATTATGGAATTGGGATCACCCAAAAGATCGAGGCGGCGACCGGCAGGCTCATCTGGGAAGACTGGTATTATGAAGGTGAGGACATCCACAACAACCCCGTGGCCGTCAGTGTGGATTCTCAAGGGGACCCCGTGGTGGTCTATCGACGGGAAGTCCGCACAACCCTTCCCTCTATCACCTCCATCCGGGCGGTGAAGTTCATCGGAGCCAGCACGGGTCATATCCCCAGCACCAGGTGGCAGATCGTGCTGCCGGCGTACACCGATCCAGCGGGCATGGTGATCGACAGTCGGGATAATGTCGTGATCGCCGGGTCTGCCCGAAGCCCCCTGGATCCTCCTTCCAGCGATCTGTATCTCATCAAGTTGGACCCCATGGGCAGCAAGCTGTGGACCGTGTACTACAATGGCGGAACCAAGTATGTGGACCGTGCCGCGGCTATCTCCAAGAATAGCAACGACGGCATCGTGGTCACGGGGACCAGTTCCCATTATGAGCCAGGTGGGAGCATCTCCAGCACCATCACTCAGGCTTACAATGCGAGCGGCCAGCGCCTGTGGTCGGGTCAGTATGGGCCATTCAGCGACCGGCGCAACAATAGCCCGAAGGCGCTGGTGGTAAAGAGCCAAACCGCCTATGTGTGCGGCACCGTGGGCCCGATCTCAACCATTCCCAATAACGACCTATTCATTCACAAGATAGGACCACTGTCCAAAATCTCCACGCTGACTCAGTAGAGGAAAGCGTTACCGAAGAAGCCAGAGATTGAGAGCCCTCCCCCGGGAGGGCTCTCTTGCGCTCGGCTTGAATCCCAGAGACAGCTCTCCACGTGCGATCACGGAGCCATCTTCGCAGAGCGAGGAGAGGTCGTCGCGAAGAACGGTGATTCGGTCAACGGCTCGGCGCGACCCCATGGGGCTTTTCATTCCTTCGCAGAAAGGATTGAATGCTCCCGCATAGCGACGGGGACAGGGGGACGCTCGATCCCATCCAGCGTGAAAGAATGTCTTCCCGGTGCGGTATTTGCCACGAGCAGCCTTGATCTCGGCACCCCCGGTCCCAATGGCTTGGAGCTCTTCTTCAGACGACACCCCGACCTTCTCTGGATGCGACAGGCCTAATGGGGAGGCCCTGAGGTCAGTCTGGGAGCCCCTTCTGTTATTGAGTGGGAGTCTGTCCCTCGTTTAGAACCTGATGCTTCTTCATCTTGTATCGCAGCACACGCTCGCTGATTCCCAAGAGCTCTGCTGCCTGGGTCTGAACCCAATTTTTTTTCTCCAATGCCGACAGGACCATTTCCCGCTCGAGGGCGTTGAGTCGTTCGATCAAGGTCCCGCTGGTGGTGGCCTCATGCCGGCGGATCTCTTCAGGAAGGTCTGAGCGCCGGATAACCGCTCCTCGCGTGAGGGTAATGGTCCGCTGGATGGCGTGCTCCAATTCACGCACATTCCCCGGATAGGGATACTTGATCAGGACATTCATGGCTTCGGGCGAGAAGCGTAACGTGTCTCCAGCATAACGGCCGAGAAAAAAACCGATCAAGGTCGGAATGTCTTCCCGCCGCTCGCGCAAGGGGGGGATTTTGATCTCCAGCACTTTAAGGCGGTAGTAGAGGTCTTCCCGAAATTGCCCCGCCTCGGTCATTCGCTTGAGATCCCTATTTGTGGCCGAGATCTGCCTCACGTCCAACCGGAGCTCTGATTCGCTTCCCACCCGGCTTATCTTTCGCTCCTGCAAGGAACGGAGAAGCTTTGGCTGCAGGTTGAGGGGCATCTCACCGATTTCATCCAGGAACAGCGTTCCTCTGTCGGCCAGCTCCATACGTCCGCGACGACGGCTCAAAGCTCCTGTGAACGCTCCTTTTTCATGGCCGAACAACTCGCTCTCGAACAGGCTCTCGGGAATGGCGGCGCAGTTGACCTCGATGAAAGGGTGATCCTTCCTGCTGCTCAGAAGGTGCAGGAGCCGGGCGATGAGCTCTTTCCCCGTTCCCGTTTCTCCCAGAATGAGTACGGGCCACGGACTGTCCGCCATCCGGCGGACAAGAGAGATAACTTCCTTCATAGCAGGGCTCTCGGCGACGATTCTCAGTGGCAAGGGCCCCTCTTCCGCAGCCGCTTTCACTACAGACACGTCTTCCTCGACGCCGATCTCCCGTTCGATCTCCCTGATCTTGTCCAGGAGCTTGGACAAATTCACCGGCTTTTCGAGAAAGTCGTCGGCACCCAGCTTCAAGACGGTGACCGCCGTCTGCACGTCGCCATAGGCCGTGATGAGGATTGCCCTCGCCAGGGGGTTGATTGCTTTCATTTTCGCCAGTACCTCGTCCCCAGTGATTCCCGGCATGCGATGGTCGAGGAGGGCGAGGCTGATGGCCTGCTTTTGAAAAATGTCGAGAGCTTCCTCCCCGTTGGAGGTCGAAAGGACCTTGTAGCCCTGGTTAGAGAGAAAGCCTCGCAGCATTTCCCTCTGAATGGGATCATCATCCACGACGAGAATTCTCATCTGCGTCTTGTCCTTCTGGCTCTTCCTGGGGTGAGGATGGACTCTCCGGCAAGGGAAGGCGGACGGAGACCTTCACGTGACCCTTGCCGTTCGTCTGAACGTCCATGTGGCCCCCATGGGCCTTCACGATGCGCAAGGCGATGGACATTCCGAGGCCCGTCCCCTGGGCTTTGCTGGTGAAATAAGGCTCAAAAATACGTAGGGCCTCATCCCGCGGGAGTAGGAATCCCCCGTTGCGAACCGCCAGGACAATTTCCTTCTCCTCGCCCCAAAGCTCTATATCCAGAAATCCCCCATGCGGCTGGGCTTCAATGGCATTTCTGAGCAGGTTTTCCATGACCTGTTTCAAAAGGTCGGCGTCTCCCAAAGCCGGCTCTCTAAAGAGAATGCGCTCTCGGACGACGATGCCGAGATCGGTGCAAAGCGGTTTGTAGAGCGTCAACATGTCTTCAAGGGTTCGGGCAAGGCAGAACGGCTCCTTGTGAGGGCGCTGGGGCCGGGAATACTGCAGGAGATCTGCGATGATGCCATTCGCCCGCTGCACTGAATCAAGCATCAGGCTGAGGAGCTGCCGATGTTCGGAGCCAAGGTCTTCGGCCTCGATCTGCAGACGCTGGAGGCCCATGGCGATGGCATTCAAAGGGTTGCGAACCTCGTGCGCGATGGCCGCCGCCGCCCGCCCGAGAACCGCGTCCTCCCGCTCCTTGGAAAGCTGCCTTTCGTACTGCCGCGTCCTGGTCTCGATCGTGTTGCGCATGAGCGCGATGACACAGCCTACCGTGAACCCTACCGTCATCGGAAGATAGTAGGTGTCGATGGCTCTATCCGAAACGAACCCTTCATGGGCGTATGACAGCAGCATGAAGCCCATGATTCCCACCAAGGGGTAAAGCATGAGAACCCTCTTGCCGGATTCCATTTTGAGCCCTCATGTCATCTTCAGGCCAAGGTCGATTGGGGCAGCACTTTCAATGACGATAACCACTCAACGATCGATCGTTAAGGCTCGTGCTCGACAATATCGTCGATTCCTCGACAGAATGGACGAACCGCGGTTTCCATCCGCCAAGGCACCGAGCGCGCTACTCTCATGCAGACTCTTGCTCTGAACATGCGAGGTCGGCTTGTGACGTTTTGGAGGACTGCCGTGTAAAGCCTATTGATGAGGTTAGGGGGGTGGCTTTCGACGCTGAAGCTGGCCAAGCCTCACACGATGCCAGCCGACCCATGGCCGGGTAATCGCTGTGACCCGAGCCGATGGGCACTGGCAAGAGGCATGGCATTTGCTCATGGCGTTGGGCCCATGGAGTGACTCCAGTCGGACCGGGCTTCCCGCGTGACGGAGTTGGTGACCGAACAACAGAGGACTATTCGAAAGGACGGATTGTTTATGGAAAAAGCGCCAAATGGTTTCACAAAGAGATTCTGGCTCGCTCTCGGGATCCTTGGCATGATGACCCTCATGGCTTCCGGGCATGTCTTTGCCGCTGCGCTAGCCCCGGAGGAAGAAGCGGACTTGCTCTACATGCGGGAAGAGGAAAAGCTGGCAAGGGACGTGTATCTGGCACTTTATGACAAGTGGCATCTGACCGTTTTCAGCAACATATCCAAGAGTGAGCAGACACACATGGATGCCATCTGGACTCTGCTGGATCGCTATGACCTTGGTGATCCGGTCCAGGGGCCAGGATTCTTCACCAATCAACATCTTCAGGAGGTGTACGATGGCTTGATCGCCAAGGGCACTTTGTCCGTGCACGATGCACTCGAGGTGGGTGTCCTCATCGAAGAAACCGATATCGAAGACCTCAAAGCGGCGTTGACCCGCACAACTCATAAGGACATTGTGCGCGTGTACACCAACCTCAAAGCCGGGTCTGTCAACCACCTGAAAGCGTTTAACTCGCAGCTCGCGAATCTCTGAGGCAACGGCGATGTTGATGCAGGGATTTCCCTTTGTCCTGCATTCAAATGATCGAGAGTAAACCCTTACAGGAGCTACCGACATGAAAAGACTGATCATTGCTACATTGCTCATCGTATTGACATCGGGTGTGGCATTCGCCGCAGGCGGAAAGAACCGCGGCACCACAGGGTCCGGAACGACATGCACCGGTTCGGGCTCCCAAGGGACTGGTTCCCAAACCCGGGCGGGGAGATGACCTTCTGAGCACACCCGGCATGGTGCAGGGCATCGATCCTTGCACCGTGCCGTCGCCAATGGGACTCCTGCAATCTCCCCCCGTGCTCCTCCCCAGCGATTTCAGCAAGGCAGCAGATCCTGCTGCGGGCACCCTTTCACGATCAAAGACCACGAACTCAGCAATCGCGCATCGTGTGGACGGACAACTTTGTCGAAGGGTTCCGCTCCGCCCTGAGCCGGGATGCCTTGGCATGGGGCAAGTCTTATAAAAAATCCATAAATCTTGAGCGGATAGAATCAATATACGAGAGAATGCCGTACCGGTACACATCTTGCTCTCTGCGGCACGAGGACTTTCTCCTCCCGCTTTCGGGTTTGAATGTCCGAGCCGCAAGCCAAGAGCCCCGGATTGCCTTGGGGACAAGAGCGCGGCGCCACTGACCGGATGAGCAATGAGCGGAATTGAGACGGAGGAAACTGATGCAGCTGGAAATAGATCGCGAGAAGCGTCTGGGAGACAAGGGGATTTCACGCCGCGACTTCATGAAGTTCTGTTCGGCGGTAGCCGCGGCAATCGGACTTGGACCGTCCATGGCCAGGGAGGTCGCCGCAGCGCTTACGTCGTCGGATCGCCCTCCCGTATTGTGGCTCCACTTTGCCGAATGCACCGGATGTACGGAAGCGGCGCTGCGGACCACCGACCCGTGGTTTGACGACCTGATTCTCAATGTGCTCTCTCTCGACTACCACGAAACCCTCATGGCCGGTGCTGGGCGCCGGGTTCATGAGATACTGAGCACGCAGGCCGCGGACCACGCAGGCGAGTTCTTCTGCATCGTGGAGGGAGCGATTCCTACCGCGAACAACGGCGTATACGGGATGATCGGTGGCCGCACGATGTTGAGCATCGCCGAAGAAATCTGCCCCAAGGCCAAGGCGATCATCGCTTGCGGCAGCTGTGCCTCTTACGGAGGACTCCCCGCGGCAGCCCCCAACCTCACCGGTGCCAAGGGGCTGCAATCGGCCATCCCGGAGTTGGCCGTCCCGGTGGTCAATGTTCCGGGCTGCCCCCCCAACCCCGTAAACCTCGTTGGAGTCATAGCGAATCACCTGCTCAACGGCACCCTTCCCCGGCTGGACTCCCTCGGGAGACCGCTTTTCGCGTACGGCCGGACGGTGCACAGCCGTTGTCCTTATGAATCGGGCGCCCAGGAGCATCGCTGCCTGGAGGATCAGGGCTGCAAGGGCAAATGGTGCTACAACAACTGTCCTTCGATCAAGTTCAACGATGGAACGAGCTTCCCGATGCAGGCGGGTCATCCCTGCATCGGGTGCAGCCAGCCCGATTTCTGGGACACCATGACACCGTTCTACAAGGAAGCTGAGGGCTCCGGGGAATCTGAAGACTGAGGAGACCGTCGGACCGGTTCGAGGAGCTAGAAGCCGGTGAATCGATACGGTATTTCAAAGAAGCAGATATGCGACGTGAAAGGATGCAAGCATGAGCGGGACACGAATCGCCATCGATCCGATAACTCGAATCGAAGGACATCTGAAAATCGAAGTGGAGGTCAACAACGGCGTCGTCACGGACGCCTGGAGCTCGGGAACGCTCTTTCGCGGCATCGAGGCGGTCCTCCAAGGCAGGTCTCCCGAGGATGCCTGGCTGTTCACTCAGCGGCTCTGCGGGGTCTGCACGTATGTCCATGGGGAAGCATCGGTGCGGTGTGTCGAACGGGCGATGAATCTCACCGTCCCAACGAACGCCAGGGTCGTTCGAAACCTCCTCATGGGGGGACAGTACCTGCATGATCATATGGTGCATTTCTACCATCTGCATGCTCTGGACTGGGTTGATGTTGTCAGTGCTCTCCAGGCTGATCCCGTCGCCGCCGCCGATTTGGCCCAAGCCATTTCTCCTGGCGCCCCGCCCATGGATTTTGCGAACACGCTGGTCCGGTTGCAGGCGTTTGCCAGCAGCGGCAAGCTCGGACCGTTCGCCGGCGGGTATTGGGGGCACCTTTCCTATACCCTCTCGCCGGAAGAAAACCTCCTGTTTGTCACCCACTACCTGTATGCGCTTCGCGAGCAGGCAAAAGCCGCAAGGATGCACGCGATCTTTGGTGCAAAGAACCCCCATACCCAGAGCCTTCGGGTGGGAGGGGTCACCTGCAGGAACGAGATCAACGGCGCCAACGTCTCCGAGTTTCGGTCGCTGCTGTCCGGGCTGCGCGACTTTGTCGACACGGTCTATCTGCCGGATGTGAAGTACCTTGCGCGAAAATATCGTGATTGGTGTGACTGGGGCTCCTCACAGAATTACCTGTGCTACGGAGGGTTCCCAACGGGAAACAACGAGCCGGTCGATCTCTATTTTCCTAGGGGAGTGATCTTCGGCAAAGACGTCGATTCCGTACAGGACGTCGATCTCTCGAAGATCTCCGAGCATGTTGCGAGGAGCTGGTATTCTGGAAGCACGGCGCGTCATCCCGCCAAAGGTGAAACACGACCCAACTACACCGACTACGATCCCGACGCCCGTTACAGCTGGCTCAAGGCCCCCCGATACGAGGGTGAGCCCATGGAGGTCGGCCCCCTGGCCCGTGTTCTGGTGGCTTACGGTCGTGGCCACGGGGACGTGGTCGCGCAGCTCGACCAGTTCCTGGGTGAAACGCACCTGGATTTGAGTGACATGCACTCCACAATGGGACGCATCGCTGCTCGCGCGCTGGAAACGAAGGTCATTGCTCACGTCATGGAGGAGTGGCTCAACAGTCTGAGGTTTGGGGGCGGTACCCTTGTGAGCTCGAAGATTCCATCGAGCGCCTCCGGTTACGGGCTGAACGAAGCGCCCAGGGGAGCATTGGGCCACTGGATCACCATCAGCAGGCAGAAGATCGGAAACTACCAGATGGTTGTGCCTTCCACATGGAACCTCGGTCCACGGTGCGCCGCGGGAAAACGCGGACCCGTGGAAGCAGCGCTCATTGGAACGCCGGTGCAAGACCCTGAGCAGCCCGTTGAGATCCTGAGGATTGTCCATTCCTTTGACCCTTGCATCGCGTGCGCGGTGCATGTTATCGACACAAGCCGGAACAAGCATCACGTCGTCAAGGTTGCCTGACCTCAAATTGCATGGGGACTGGATGCGGGGTAGCTGAAGCCGGCGGGGGAATGCGCACGCGTTGAGCGGGAGCGAGCCCATGGGATGAGGTAACGTTGTAGTGGGGCTCACCTGATCGTGGAGGGTTTCCATATGAGCAGGAGAAGAGAAGAAAAGCCTACACATCGTGAGGATTGGAGCCGCTTTCAGGCAGGAGCCGAGTATGCGAACAGCATCTTCAGGTCCGCCCTGGGTGACAGCGAAGGCTCGATCGCCAGCCTCGAGCGGGCGTACGAGTTGTTGCCCACTTACGCTCCTGTGGTTTTGAGTCTCGGGAGCGTCGAGTATCAGCGTGGGAGCAAAGATAGGGGGATGAAGCTCTTTTCGGATCTGCTCGCACTCCCGCCGGATACCGAAGACCTCCATGAAATCATCGATGAAGCCGGAACCTTCCTCATTCAGACGCGCGAATACGCGGACGGGTTTGATCTGTACACCCAGGCTCTGGCCCGCTACCCCGATGTGGCCGTGTTTCATCAGGGGCTCGGCTGCTGCGCCGGGCATCTGGAACTGCACGAGGCGGCAATTTGGGCTTCGAGACGGGCACTGGAGCTGGAGCCGGACAATCAGCAGTTTGTGAATGACTTGGGGTGGACCCTTCTCGAGGCTGGAAACCTGGTCGAAGCGCGAAGGGAGTTGGAGCGGGCGGTGGGGATGGATCCATCCGATCAGCTCGCTTCTGAGAATCTCCGGTATTGCCTGGAGCAAATCAAGAAAAAGGGCAAGGTCTCTTCGAGCAAGAACCGTCGGGCGGCTTCCCGGTCATCGTCAAAGTAGTCTCCGCCGTCGCCTTCGTGGACGAATGGTCTTTCCAAGAAGCGCAGTGGCGATTTCTCTGCGTCCACCGTTACGCAATGGAGCGTGCGAGCACGGTGAGTGCCTCCATCCGTCATTCCTGCACCCTTCCGGCAGGAATCCATCAAAGCCCCGAATCGGTGGGCTCCCGCCAACAACTCCAGGAAACCATGTCGGAAGGTCTCTGGCGGTGATGGCATCTTCTTGCCCGTCGGCTCTTGCTACACCGAGAGATCCATGTCCCATGGAGTTCTGCGGAAATCGCCTCTCCCTTTGGGAAAGGTCTCAAGTGAGGGGGGATCCGCTGTGTAAGCCCGCCCTCCCTTGCTGGGAGGGAGGGAGCCTGACTCACTCATTGTAGCGTTAGCTCAGCTGAGCATTAACCGTGGAAGGATGGCGGCTACCGCTCGAGAGCCATCGACCCTGCGCGGCTCAAGCTCGGAGCGAAGGCCTGCGCGTACGGAGGTGAGCAAATGAAGCGGAAATCCACACAATCCGGTCCGCCCGAGCCGACCCTGCCCGAACGCTACCGGGGCTGCATGCTCGGTCTTGCCGCTGGGGATGCTCTGGGGACGACCCTGGAACTCAGGGCGCCGGGCAGCTTTGCTCCGGTCACGGATATGGTTGGGGGAGGGCCCTTTGGCCTCAAAGCGGGCGACTGGACCGATGACACTTCCATGGCACTGTGTCTGGCCGAAAGCCTGATCGAGGCCGGGAATTTTGATCCCGTGGACCAGATGAACCGCTATCTGCTATGGTATCGAACAGGCCATCTCAGCAGCACGGGAAGGTGCTTCGACATTGGGAATACGACTCGAAGCGCACTGATCGAGTTTGAGCGGACGGCGGATCCGTTCTCCGGACCGACCCACCCGCAATCCGCCGGGAACGGGTCGATCATGAGACTGGCCCCCGTGCCCCTGCGTTTTGCCGCGGACCCGGAGGCAGCCATCGACATGTCCGCGCTCAGCTCGAAAACGACACATGGCGCGGTCGCTGCTGTGGACGCCTGCCGCTACCTGGCAGGCCTCATCCTCGGTGCGATGAGCGGCGCGGCCAAGGAAGAGCTGCTTTCCGACCGTTACTCGCCCGTCGAGCGCTGCTGGGAGGCTCGACCGCTTGCTCCCGAAATCGACGCCATCGCGTGTGGCTCTTTCAAGCACCGGGATCCTCCCCAAATCCGGGGGACCGGCTACGTGGTCGACTCCCTCGAAGCCGCGCTCTGGGCCTTCCATCGCTCCAGCAGCTTCGAAGAGGGCTGTCTCATGGCGGTCAACCTGGGGGATGACGCGGACACAACCGGTGCTGTCTATGGCCAGCTGGCCGGCGCCTTTTACGGGATGCGGGGGATAC
>CAZIEW010000045.1:0-44375 GCA_964538515.1 uncultured Syntrophobacteraceae bacterium | reverse complement strand
TGGTCTGGCTATCCAGGGCACAAGGAGTTGGATCGGCTCCAGGGATGGCGAGTGCAGCCAGGGAGGGGGTGGGGTCCTCCTCCCGGCTCCGTCCTTTCGAGACGCGTCAGCGGCTGCACAGCCGCAGCACCTCGGACGCGATCCGCTCCAAGGGGACGACCCGGCTCACGCCGCCGAGCTTGATCGCCTCTTGCGGCATGCCGAACACCACACAGGATTTCTCGTCCTGGGCCAGAGTCATCGCCCCGGCTTCGCGCATTTCGTTCATCCCTTTGGCCCCGTCATCCCCCATGCCGGTCATGATGACCCCCACGCAGTTGCCGCCGGCGTATCGGGCCGCCGATCGAAACAGAACATCCACCGAAGGGCGGTGACGTGAGACGAGGGGACCTTCCTTGATTTCGACGTAGTAGCGGGCACCGCTGCGCTTGAGCAGCATGTGATGGCTACCGGGGGCGATCAGGGCACGCCCCCGGATCATGGTGTCGTTATCCTCTGCTTCTTTAACGGAAATCCTGCAGATGCCGTCCAGGCGCCTGGCAAACGCGGCCGTAAAATGCTCCGGCATATGCTGGACGATGGCGATGGCGGGAGAATCGATCGGGAACGATTCGAGGAGTACCCGGAGGGCTTCGGTGCCCCCCGTGGAAGCCCCGACAACAACCACCTTCTCCGTGGTTTCGACCATCGCTCGGGTCTTGGACATCGGAAGCACCGCATCGGCGGTGAGCTTGGGCTCGATGCAGCGCAGCTCGGCCATCCGTCTCACCTCGACCCTCGAAGCGGCCTTCACGGCGTCGCAGATCCGGACCCGGGACTCTTCGAAAAACCTCTTGGTGCCCAGCTTGGGCTTTTCGATGATTTCAACGGCTCCGTATTCCAGCGCCTTCAAGGTGGTCCGCGACCCTTTCTCCGTGAGGCTCGAACAGATCACCACCGGAATAGGATGCTGCGTCATCAGCTTCTGGAGAAAGGTGATGCCATCCATACGGGGCATTTCCACATCCAGCGTGATGACGTCGGGAATCCCTTCTTTCAGCCTCTCGGCCGCCACGAAGGGATCCGAGGCCGTTGCCATCACCTCGATTTCGGGATCCGAAACGAGGATTTCCTGCAGCGTCTGGCGAACCAGGGCAGAATCGTCGACAATCAAGACATTGATCTTCTTGTTCATGCGATCACCTCCGCAGCTACCGCATGGGACGCGCATTCGCAATCGTTAGGAATCCCAGCTTGAAGCGATCTATCGGGCATGAATGCGATCAGTCCTTCGTGAACAGAGTCACGTCTTCCGAATGACCAGCACGCTCTCGCACCGATTCGCACAGCCTCTGCTCATCCAGACCGACCCGTGGATGAATCCGTCCCGATATCCGCTTGACCCATGCGTCGCCCGTATCGGTGTAAAAGTAGACTCGGCGTGCCTGGCAGCCTCCCAAGTCGTAGCCGACGAGCCGGATGCCCTCGATGGATAGGAACTCCAGAACAAATTCGATGTTGCGTTGTCCGGTACCGTATTCCTGCGAGATGTTCGGCAGTACATGGGCTCCACCGAACGCCTTGGCGATGAAACGGCGACGATCGCCACCGAGCCCCATGAGACGATTGATCAAAAGCTCCATGGCATTGACCCCGTACCGGGCAGTTGCATCAAAATGCTTCATGTCGGCCCTTCCCGGCAGGAGGATATGGTTCATGCCACCCAGGTTTTCAACCGGGTCGTACAAACAGACCGCCACGCACGATCCAAGGAGCGTGTGGATGCTCGACGGGTCCCTGGTCGCACACAAGTCCCCGGCGTGAATATGGATTTCCTTTCTCATCCGCCGAGCCTCGAAGTCCTCCCGCAAAGGCAGTGCGATCATAGCTTCCTGTACACCGTCGTTCCGACGTTGATCACAGGCAAATCAAGCCCCTGTATGGTTTCCGAATGCCCCGTAAAGAGGTACCCTCCGGGGATGAGGCTCTTACACAGCTTTGTCAGCACGCTTTGTTGTGTCGCTCTA
Organism: uncultured Syntrophobacteraceae bacterium; assembly: GCA_964538515.1. Lineage (GTDB taxonomy): Bacteria > Desulfobacterota > Syntrophobacteria > Syntrophobacterales > Syntrophobacteraceae > CALBZH01. Next base: position 42,369 of record CAZIEW010000045.1, on the reverse strand, counting down.
TCAAAATATATCAGCACGTTCCTGCAGAAGATAAACGCCATTTTCTCTGGTATTCTATAGTGATCATCCATGAAATTGAGACGCTGAAATTTTACCTTATTTCTTAATTCAGGAATAATCCGCACTAGGTTCTTAGATCTATCCTTGCTTCTCAAGAAATACTTCTTTCGAATAGCTATAGGCATCGATTCTACCCTTTCATGATCGTATATCGCAGATCGCGCCTTATCAAGAACTTGAGTTGATATATCTGTAGCCAGAATACAATAACGCATAGGGTACGTTTTCTCAGAAAACTCATTCAAGACCATCGCGATCGTGTAGGCTTCTTCACCCGTGGAGCAGGCGGCACTCCAGGCATTGAGGTTGTTTTGAATGCCGATGCCGCGATCGACGAATTCGGGCAGGACCGCTTGCATGAGATAGTCGAAATGACCGGGCTCCCGAAAGAAGTCGGTCTTGTTGGTGGTCACGGCATCGATCATGTGCGCGCATTCGGTGCTCAACCCATCCGGGCTGAGAAGATACTCGCAATAGGTGTTGAATGAATCGATGCCCAATGCGCGAAGACGCTTTCTCAGACGCCCCTCGAGCATGGTGCGCTTTCCCGGAGGCATCTTGATGCCGCAGTGGCCATGGATGAAGGCGCTGAGCCGACTGAACTCCCGTTCGGAAAGGATGGCCGCCTCCACATTCATGGAATGGTCCTGACGATTACGATTGAGCATGATCCAATTCTCGAGAGCACCGCTGCAAGCGGCTGATCGTGGCCCCGGCTGGCCGGGATGACACGTGTTTCAAGACGCCAGGTCCATGCCCATGTCCTGAGCCAGGGCAATCTCATCCGATGAGAAGACCTTGTCGATGTCCAAAATGATGATGAACTCGCTGTCCCGCTTCCCCATCCCTTTGATGAACTTGGTGTTCAGACGGGTCCCAATTCGAGGGGCGGGCTCGATCTGATCCGGGTCGAGCTCCATGACCTCCTGAACTGAGTCGGCGAGAGCACCGAGCACCGTCGTCTCGCCATCCAGCTCGATCTCCACGATGATGACGCAGGTGTTCACTGTTGCTTCCGTTCTGCTCATTCCGAATTTGAGGCGCATGTCGACGACCGGCACCACACTGCCGCGGAGGTTGATCACCCCGAGCATGTAATCCGGGGTCTGGGGAACCTTGGTGATGTTGCTGTAATCCAGCACCTCGCGAACCTTGCTGATGTCCAGGGCAAATATCTCGTCGGCCAGCTTGAACGTGAGATACTGGCTGGTTGTCGTTATTGACGGTACACTCATCTCGTCCCTCCCGCATTCATCCTTAAGGCGGCGCCCATCGGGAGCGACGCCATTGAGGACGGCGCTCCCGGCAGGACCCTTCTCAATATCGTTCGAACTCGGCATCGTCAGCATCAGTCCTGCCATCGCTTTCCATGTTCAAGACGATGCCCTTGGCCCGGCCGTTCCCATCTTGCTCGGGAGACGAGCTCAGCAGCCCCTTGGCCGATCGTGAGCCTTCCGGCTTGTTGAGGTTGAGCAGAGCGTGCGTGGAATGGCTCTTTGAATGGCTCCTGGCTGATCCGCCAAATCGGTCCCGACTTTGAAGTCCCTTTCCTCCACTGACACCACCGTCTCCCGCTCCACTTCCCTTCTCGATCTTAAAGAAGGCGATGGCGCTCTGGAGCTGGGCTGCCTGGCTCTGGAGCTCCTCGGATGTCGAGGCCATTTCCTCGGAGGCCGAAGCGTTTTGCTGAATGACCTGGTCCAACTGCTGGAGCGCTTTGTTGATCTGATCCGCGCCCATATTCTGCTCCTTGCAGGCCGAGCTGATCTCTTGCACCAGCTCCGCGGTCCGCTGAATATCGGGGACGATCTGGACCAGCATCTTGCCGGCTTCCTCGGCGATTTCCACGCTGGAGGTCGAAAGCTTGCTGATCTCCGCCGCGGCCGTCTGGCTGCGCTCGGCCAGCTTGCGCACCTCGGATGCCACCACCGCGAACCCCTTCCCGTGCTCGCCCGCACGCGCCGCCTCGATGGCCGCGTTGAGCGCAAGCAAATTGGTCTGACGCGCGATCTCCTCGATGATTGAGATCTTGCCGGCGATCTCCTTCATGGCCGCGACCGTCTCCGCAACTGCCGTTCCTCCGTTCTTCGCGTCTTCAGCGGACTTGATGGCGATCTTTTCGGTCTGCATGGCGTTATCGGCGTTCTGCCGGATGTTCGCACCCATCTGCTCCATGGATGAAGAGACTTCCTCGGCGGAGGCCGCCTGCTCCGTGGCTCCCTGGGACATCTGCTCGGCACTGGCGCTCAGCTCCTGGCTCCCCGCCGCCACGTTGTCCGATGCCGTCTGCACATCCGCCACCACTTCGCGCAGCTTCGCCGCCATGCTCTTCATGGCCGCCAAAAGCTGACCCGTCTCATCCTTGCTGTCCACCTCGATGTGAACCGTGAGATCCCCTTCGCTGAGCTTGTCGGTGATGCCCACTGCTTTGCTCAGGGGACGAGTGATCGCCCGGGTCATGAACGCAGCCACAAACACCCCGAGAGCCAGGGCCACCACTAGGCCAACGAGCATGACCGTGGAGGCCAGCGAGAGCTTGTTGACCGCATCGTTCGCGATCGCTTTGGTGTACTCCATGCCGGCTTTTGCCGTCTCCTCGGCCAGAGCGCTCACTTCTCTGCCAGTAACGGCCCGCTTCTTGCCCAACTCCTCGCGAGCCGTCCAAGTGGCCGAAAGATCGTTCATCGCCGCCCGATAGACCTGGGCAGCCGTCTTGATTTCGTCGAGCTGCTTGAGGTTCACGTCCTGCCGCGTGACAGTCCGCACATCCGCCAGTTTCTTGTCGATGAGCTCGTAATGCTTGTCCGCTTCCTGAAGCAGCTTCGGATTACGCTCGGCTTGAGCTCTCCAGGCGATGAGTCGAATCGCGTTGCCGGCATTCACGATGGTGTTGATGCCAATACTCTTTTCCAACCGCTCTGCCAACTTGGACGCTTCAGCCCCGGCGCTGAGTTCCTTCTTCATGGCTTCATTCTGGCTGATGAGGAACGCTTCGCACTGGTCTACGAATCGTTTCGCGCCCGCATTGAGCTGCCCCCGAATCTTCTCGAGCATCTCGTTTTTTGAAACGGTCTCGCTCATCAGGCCCTCATATTCACCGACTTTGGTCTGGGCCTTCTCAGAGGACTCGCGAAGCTTGACGAGCTCAGGGTATTTGGTGGCGAGCTCCTTTGCCCCTTTGAGGTGAGTCTTCACCCCCTCCAAGTGCTTCATTCCGCGGCTCAGATAGTCCTTGTCTTCGGTCATCCCGAACCCGCGGATCTCGTACATGGTGGCAGCGACCGCCCGTTCGAGCTCGCCAGCCAGCTCAACCTCGGGCACATACTGATTGCTGAGCCTCGTGGAGGCGGTTTCCACGCTTTTCATATTCCAGACCGCCATTCCCCCCAGGGTCATGGCGATCACGATCAGGATGCCAAAGCCCAACGCCATCTTCATACCCAGCTTCAAGTTCTTCATTGATTGCTCCTCCATTAGACGATGCGTTGAAGCACCACTTCGAATCAGATCTCCGCGGCGACAACACTTTCGATCAGGTTGGCCACGTCCACGATCAACGCCACCGTGCCGTCGCCGAGTATCGTGGCACCGGAAACCGCGTCCACCCCGCGATACATCCTCCCGAGGCTTTTAATAACCGTCTGGTGCTCCCCGATGACTTTATCGACCACAAACCCCACCTTGCCATTTGCGGATTCCGTAATCACAATCTGCTCGATTTCGGCTCGATCTCCATTGATGCCGAAGCGATCGCGAAGCCGCACGTAGGGAATGATCGCACCCCTCACGTGGGTGATGTCGCGACCGTGAGCCCGCTCGACATCCTCCCGGGTCAGCTCGACGCATTCTTCCACAACTGAAAGAGGCAGGACGAAGCGCGTATCGCCGACCTTCACCAGCAGCCCGTCGATGATGGCAAGCGTCAATGGCAGCCTGAGCGTGATGGTCGCTCCACGCCCCCTCTCACTTGCAATGTCGATGGACCCGCGAAGTGCTTCGATGCTGCGCTTCACCACATCCATACCCACCCCACGACCGGAGATACTGGTGATTTGCTTCGCCGTCGAAAAACCCGGGGTAAACAGGAGCGCAAACGCGTCCTTTTCCGACAGCTCGGCATCGGGTGCAATCAATCCCCTTTCGACGCCCTTGGCCCGGATGGCATCGACGTCCAGTCCCGCCCCGTCGTCCACGATCCGTATCAGTACATTGGCCCCGTCGTGGATGGCGGAAAGATGCACGGTACCCTGGCGAGGCTTGCCCGCAGCCTCGCGCACGTCCGGCAGCTCGATACCATGGTCGATGGAATTTCGGATTAGGTGCACCAGCGGGTCGTTGAGGCGCTCGATCACGGTCTTGTCGAGCTCGGTTTCCGCCCCCTCGGTGACCATGACAATGTCCTTTCCCAGCTCATTGGACAGGTCGCGAACGAGGCGTCTGAATTTGCTGAAGGTGGTGCCGATCGGGAGCATGCGGATGCTCATGGTGTTGTCGCGAAGGTCCGCGGTGAGCCGCTCCACCTCCTCCGAGATGGCCAACAACCCCGGATGGTCCATCTGGGCAACCGTCTGACTGAGCCGAGCCTGGACGGTAACCAGCTCGCCCACGAGATTGACCAGCGTGTCGAGCCGTTCGGCGGGGACTTTGATGTAGGAGGCCATAGCCTCCTTTTCACGGCCTTTGCGGATTTCCCGCACGTGCTCCTGCTCCATCAGCGCGGAATCGACCACGCTGGACCTCACCAGACCGGCTTCGACCAGGAGCTCCCCGATGCGCTTCTGGCTGGACAGGACCTTCTCCACGTCTTCCCAGGAGACATGCCCCCGCTCGATCAGGATCTCTCCGAGCCTCAAATAGGGCACGCCATCGTTTCCGTTCTCCAGGTCACTGATGAGATCAATCTTCAAGTCGCATTCATCCTCGACGAAGAGGAACACGTCTTTGATGGCATCGATCCCCCGGCTGGTCGTGAGGATCACATCCCACGACGTGTAGCATGCGTCGGGGTCGAGCTCGTCAAGCTCGGGAATGGCCTCCGTGTGGGCGATCACGCTGCACGGACCCAGCTGCCGCAGCTCGCTAAGGAGGAGAAGTGGGTTGGTGCCCGCCGCAAAGATGCTCCGATCGAGCCCCAGAGAGATCCGATAGGTAAGCTCCTGCGCTTCCTCAGGCGTGTGGAGGGGAGACGGCAGCGTATCGGCCTGCTGCTGCGGACTGTCCTGTCCCATGACGAGATCTCTGAGCCTGGCATTGATTTCAGCCGCCTCCTTGGTGCTGCCCCCCGACTTGCCCGTGGCTTCGTCGAGCATCGTGCGTATCTGGTCCCCCGCAGCCAATGTCAGGTCGATCAGGGTTTTGGTGACGTCCATCTTTCCATTGCGGACCAGATCGAACACGGTTTCGACTTCGTGGGTGAACGAGGCAATGGCGTCGAATCCGAACATGGCGCCGGACCCTTTGATGGTGTGCAGTGCGCGAAACACGCGTCCGATCAGCTCGGAGTCGCTCGGATCCTCCTCGAGGGCGAGGAGTGACGTCTCCAGCTCGGCGAGCAGTTCCTGCGCCTCTTCCCGGTAAGCTGTTCGTTGAGCTTCGATCATCCGAGGACCTTTTTGACGACTGCGAGGAGCTGTTCCGGTTTGAACGGTTTCACGATCCATCCGGTCGCGCCGGCCGCCTTGCCTTCCTGTTTCTTTTCCACTTGAGATTCCGTGGTCAGCATGACGATCGGGATGAACTTGCACGACGTGGTTGCACGAAGACTCCGGATGAGCTGGATGCCATCCATGTTGGGCATATTGAGGTCCGTGAGCACCATGTGGACCGAAGAACCGTTCAGCTTGGCCAGAGCGTCCTTTCCGTCCACAGCCTCAACGACCTCATAGCCGGCCTCCCGGAGGGTGAAGCTCACCATCTGGCGCACACTGGTGGAATCGTCGACGGTCATGATGATCTTGCTCATTCCTTCCAGGCTCCTTTCCACAGACAGGTCATATTGGGGTCTTTATGACACCCCAGCGTACGCGCGAAACCCGCGGTTCGCACTGCCCGATCGAAGACTTCCGGCCGTTCCGCCCCGAGCTGCAGTCGCTTGTTCAGTCTCAAAGACAGCCGATGAGCCGCACAAAGGATCTGCAGACATGAAAGGTCCACTTCCGTAAGAGCCTCGAGGTCGATCACAATCGCCTCATGGCCTTGGAGGGACTCCGAAAGGATCGCTTTCAATTCATGAGCACGCTCGACCGTGCAACGCCCTTCAAACTTCAAGACGGCAGGCAGAAGGGCACCTTGCGATTCAACACTCATGACTCTCTCCCGCTATCATTCCCCACCCACAAGACAGCACGCTCGGGCAGCACAATCGTCCGCTAAAAGAGCTCGACGTTGTCTCCCAGATTCTCTTCCTCCTCGCCCCCTGGTGCTGCCGCAGCCTGCGGGTCCTGTGCCCCACCGTCCGGAGGCGTGGCGGCATCCGCAAGCACGACCCCTGCGGCCAATCCCGAGCCGAAAACCGCTTGGTGAATTCCCCGCTCTTCCTCCATGGTGTAAGAGGCTTCCAGGGCTTGAAGACGCGCTGTCCGCACAAGCTCGTCCTCGGTGCCGCGACGCGATGCCGACGCTTCGACGATCTCGCCCAGCCGGGAGACCACACGGTCGATCACCGCCGCGACCCGCCTGTGGACGCTCACGTTTTCGACCACTTCGAGGATTTCGGCCGACAGCTCACGCCCGTCGCTTTCCATGCGCTTCAAGAGGCCCAGCAGCTCCCCATTCACCATCTCCAGAGTGTCCGGAAGCGTCTTCAGAGCTGCTTCCAGATGAGCCATGACACCTTCTTGGCTATCCGTCCTTCCGCCGCCGTCCACGCCCAGGAGCGCGGACGCTGAGATGATCGATCCGAGAGATTCGGCGACGATTTCCGTCTGGCGGCCCGTTTCCATGGAAAGCTGGTGAATGCCCTCGGCAAGGACACCCAGACTGACCCCGTTTTCCCCGATATGAGCCGCCTTGACGATCGCGTTGAGCGCGATGAGCTTGATCTTGGCCCCGATGCCCTCGATGTCGCCCGTATAACCCGACATATCCCCCAGCGTTCTGCTCACGGCGGTCATCACGCTGGCGAGCTCTTCGCCGGCTGCGACATACCCGCTGTGGGCCGCGAGAATGGACGTGAAGCCGGCTCTGATGTCGTCCAGGGACAGGCCATCCGCCGCACCAGCCGCTCCCACGATCTGATGCGCTTCCAACGACATCTCCATCACCAGCGAGGATATGGCCCTGAGATTGTTCAGGATGTTGTTGACGGCACCCACGAGCCCGTCCCTGGCGTGTTGAAGCTGGGCCATCTGGAGCCCACAGACATCCGCTGCCAGGCTCATGACTTCGGTGCTCTCATCACGAGTACCGCGATGCCCCAAACGCATGCTTCCCATGAATCGCTTTCGAAACACGCCGCCATCGGAGCTTTCTCCTACGCCATGATTCGGCTGCTGTCCCAGCGTGTCCGGATGATTCCCATTAGGTCCGGCGGGCATGATGAGGTCGAGTGCCTCCTTCGCATGCTCAATCTGCTGGCGGGTGATGTCGTGGAACTGCATGGACCCGACAATTTGTCCGATGCTCCGGGACAGACTTTGGAAGCGTGTTGCCAGGTTCTGGGCCATGTCTAAGGATCGAGCATGCTTTTCGGTCAGCGACCTCAGGCTCACCATGATAGTGTCCACCATGAACCGGCCTTGCTCACGCTGTCGGCACTCCAGATGGCGAACTTGGATGAGGGCTTGATGAAGCAGCCCGGCCAGAGATTCGGCATGAGAGGAAAGGCGGGCACAACGCTCTTCGATCTCCAGCGCCAGGCTTCCCACATCGGAGCCCAAGTCACCGAAGCCCATGTCGTCCCCGCCAAGCCGCGCACTTTCGATCTTTATGGAAATACAGAGAATCCGAAGACTCCGAACGGTCTTCTGGAAGGCTGTCAACTGCCCCGTCAACGCTGCCGCTATCTCCAACAGCCCCGACAGCGACTCCGCATTCTTCTTCGACTCCCGTTCAAGGGCGCCCATCCGTTCGATGATGTCACCGAAGCTGGCGATCACACGGTCCACATCTTCCCCGGTCATCACTCGGGAGACGGCTTCGGACATCCCGGCAATCTCGACGGTCCTCCGATGGAAATGCTGCAGGTTCTCCCCGATTGTGAGGAATTCGCTCTCGGTGGACTCCGTCAGCATCTCCAGCTCACGTCCGAGCTCGGGCAACGTTTCCTGAAGAGGCGCTTCGCTATTCCTTTGCCCCCATGAAGCCAACATGCTCCTGATTGGCATGGTTACGAATCTCTCGCGCAGGCAGACAGGCATAGACTTCCTTCAGTTGTGAGACTTCAGACTTTGAAGACGGCATGGCGCCGACCGTTCTCCATGGACGGCAAGCATCTTCGCGACCACAGCGGATACATCCGCCAGGTCCGCATCCAGGTAGCTGATGAAGCGCGGCCTCAAAGCGACCGCTTGGGTAAAGGTGCTCACTTCCCTATCCGGAAGCAGCAGGATCGTGCGGAGATCAAGAAACCAGTCGCCCATCGACAGAATCTCCGCCATGTCTTTTGAGCTGCCCACGCACAGAACGACGGCAGCAAGATCGGAGGTTCCCCGCCGCAGGACTTCTCCAAGGCCAAGCAGGGAGGAGCAGACCTCGACTCGATCGGGAGGGGTTACATTCGCAATGGCGCTCTGAACTCGTTTTGCCGTGCTGTCATTTCCGCACGAATACAGCAGAACTCTCATCTTCTCGCGAGCTCCCTCTTTTAATCGCGAAGCCAACAGCTCCGCACGACGATCGCTACCCCTTAATCCGACCAGCAAGACCAGTCCGACCGGCTTGTTTGCCCTCTTGTCAAGATGCGTGCCAAGGATCGCGATAACAAGAATATAAGTTACAATTTCAATGGGTTACGTTTGATCCTAAGAGGCAGAGCCTGCCAGCCGGCGGGCAATCGGGAAGGGCCTGTCCGATCCGATCAGACGGTTGGGAATGATTGGGAGAAGGGGAAGGTTTGGACGGAGGGCGTGAGGCAAAAGCATCCTGTCGTTATCGCATTACTTTTTTCTGGGTTCTTGAAGGGCTCTCCTGTGGGTGACCGCTCCTGCCCCGACAGGCCCTGTCCTGCCGGACAGTACGATCGAGCACCTCCTGCGCCAAGCTCAGCCGGCCCGACACGCGTGCCGCACCTTCCTGCATGCGACGCTGGACGCGAGATGTCGAATGCTAGGCAAACCAATGAAAGATCGGTGCCGTGCTCTCTGTCAGCTTTGTTCTGCAGCGTCCCCCTATGATTCGCGGGGGGTTGTGGGGTGCTTGCCCGGCACAGCTTCTTTGACGGAGCACTAGGCTCAGCCAGCTCGGCTGATACCGTGCTTTTTGAGGAGAGCGTACAGCTGCGAGCGCGAAAGGCCCGCTGCTTCACAGGCTTCCTTGATGTTGGCTTCGGCGTGCAGCATGAGACGCTGCAAATACCCCTTCTCAGCCTCGGCAATAGCGACATCGCGGACGCGCTGCAACGTGGGAAGCTGGCGCACAGCGGTCGCCTCCACGAACGGACCGCCCTCGCGTGCCTGAGGCTGGGCCGCTCTCTTACGCGCCAGCTGAATTCGAATGTGCTCGGGGAGGTGATCCGGGAAAAGAACAGGCTCTGTCCCCGAAGCAATGAGGGCCGTCTCCATGGCATGAACCAGCTCTCTCACATTGCCTGGCCAATCATACTCGGCGATGGCATGGAGAAACGACGGCGACAACCCTTTGGTGCCTCGCTTGTGCCGCTCACATTGCTTGGTCATGTGATAAAGCGCAAGGTCCTTGATATCCTCCGTCCGCTCCCTCAGGGGAGGAAGGTGAATCGACAGAGACCGAATACGATAAAACAGGTCTTTGCGGAACCGCCCTGCTTCGACCATGTGCTCAAGATTTCGGTTGGTGGCTGCAATCAGCCTGAAATCGCTGCTAACCTCATCTTTTCCTCCCACCGGGCGAAAACGCCGTTCCTGAAGCACCCTCAAGAACGCCTTTTGGATCGAAAGGGGAAGCTCCCCGACTTCATCGAGGAGAAGGCTGCCCTGGTGGGCCTGTTTGATCATGCCTTCCCTGGGCCTGTCGGCACCTGTGAAGGACCCCCTTTCATGGCCAAACAGCACGCTCTCGACCAGAGACTCGGTCAGAGCCGCGCAGTCAACGACCACGAAGGGTTTGCCCGCTCGTGGACTGTTCTCGTGGAGCGCCCACGCGAAGAGCTCTTTGCCGGTTCCCGTCTCCCCGGTGATCAACACATTCGCCGTGCTGCTGGCGGCTTGAGCGAGAAGATCGAGGGACGCTCGCATCGCGGGGCTGTCGCCGATGATGCCCTTTCGCATAAGGGACATAACGGGGGCGCCGGCTTCTGTGGACCGCTTTTCGGCTGCTTTGTGGCTCCGATATTCCAAGGCACGGACAAAAGGAAGCCGGATGGCTTCCCTGGTGCACGGCTTCTGAATATAGTCCCACGCACCGCTTCGGATGGCGAGCTCCGCTCCATCCGGGTCTCCCACTCCTGTGATGATGATGACTTCAGGCCTGGAAGGGGTCTTGCGAATAGCCGGCACGATATCCAGTCCACTTCCATCGGGCAGGTTCACATCGAGGAAGACGACGTCGAATTCGGTGGCGGCCGCCTGTTTCATTCCATCCTGAAGGGTGAGGGCATAGGATCCCTCATGATCCATGCGGGCGCCCATTTTGATCAGGAGCTCGCACATCATCTGGTCGTCGTCCACAACCAGGAACTTAGCCATTCCACTCCCCCCATTCTCACCATCACACGGGCATTCGCTTCTCCGAGGCCAATGCCGCTTTGGCAACGGCCATGGATTTTTTTGCATCGATTCCCGGTTCATTGCAAGAGAATCCATGGCACACCCACCTCAAACAGGTCCATCGCATGGCCTTGGCACCTCTGGAAGGTGGTCGTCGAAATCAATTATACTTGAAGCAAGGCCCTGTTCAGAAACGAACGGTGCCCGATCGGTCCCCAGGGAAGATCATCGAAGCAGGGAAAGGAGACAGGCCATGGCGGAGGATCATTTCGACTGTTCGGCCTGCGGCCAGGAATTTGAGCACGAGTCATCGGTGAAGGAGTGCAGGATCTGTCACCGTTCATTCTGTGATGAATGCATCAGTGACGAGGGCATTTGTGTCCCGTGTGACCGGACCGAGTAACGACTCGTGATAGGGTAGGCACCGCAGGGGGCTCCTCGACGCGAGGGGCCCCCTGTTTCGTGGCTCAAGGAGCAATCGCCTGTTGGGACTGAAAGAATTCCATGACGAAGACAATGTGCTGCTTCATGGCTTCGTGAGCCCCATCCGGGTCGTGTCTGCGGATGGCATCCACGATGTCGGCATGCTGGGCAGTGACCTTCTTGAGGTTTTCGGGAGCGGAGTAAAGCCGCTCCAAGTTCTCTTTGATGCCGTAAAAAAGGAGATTGTAGAAGCTCCTCATGATGTGAATCTGGACCTTGTTCTTGGTCGCGAAGGCAATGGCCATATGAAACGCCACATCCGCGTTGCTCCCCAGCCGGCCTTCCGCGATATCGCTTTCCATCTGCCTCAGGCAGGTTTCCAGCTCCCGGACGTCTTCTTCCGTCGCTCGCTTGGCCGCGAAGCTCACCGCATTGCATTCGAGGCCCAGCCGGACCTCCAGCAGCTCCACGAGAGTGGCGTCATGCCCCTCCATCACGACGGCCAACGGATTTCTGTCCGACGCATCCGCCGGGGACGCCACGTAGGTTCCCTGCCCCTGACGATGCTCCAGCAGTCCCATGGCAACCAGCTTGTTGATCGCTTCCCGAACCGTGGGGCGACTGATCCCCATGCTTTGAGCCAGGTCGCGCTCGGTCATGAGCTTCTCACCGGGCTTGAGATGCCCTCGAAAAATAAGGTCCCTCAGCTGGTCAAAGACCTGATCCGAGATGCGCTTGGGTCTGATGGGCTTGAACATGGGCTGTCCTGGCTGATGGAATCCGCATAAACCTCGATCACGTGACGAACCTGAACCCGATCGCCGGCCTGGGAGAGCATGTCCGAAATCTGGAGCATGCATGCGGGGCATCCGGTGGCTACCACTTCGCACCCTGACTGCACGATGTTCTCGCGCTTTCGCTTTCCGATCGAGGCAGAAAGGTCGTAGTGCTGGAGATTGAAGCTGCCGCCACAGCCGCAGCATTTGTCGGCCTCCAGCATCTCCCTGAGGCGGTAGGCGGGATTGGCCTGCAGCAGCTTCCTCGGCTGCGTGAAAACCCCCAGGGATTTTCGCAGGTGGCATGGATCATGATAAGTTACCGGAATCCCCTCTTTTCCGTCCGGCGACGCCTTCGGTTCGACGCCAACCTTATCCACCAAAAACTGCGCCACGTCTAGCGTTTTTTCCGACAGAGCCTTGATCTGATGGCACTCCGCCTCCGAAAAATCCTCATCCATCAAGGGCCAGATCTTCTTCAGAGTGGATGTGCAGGTCGCGCAGGCGGTGATGAGGTAATCGAAGGACTCCTTCGCGAATCGGGCCAGGTTGTGACGCACCAGGCTGTTGAACGCGGAGACATCTCCCGACGACAAGGCAGGAATGCCACAGCACCCCAGATCCTGAGGAACGGCGACCTCGACGCCGTGATGACTCATGGCGCGCAGGACCGCCTCGCCCACCTGCGGATAGACCTTGTCCACCAGACAACCGGGAAAGAAAAGGACACGGATTCCTGCACCCTTCCCCTCGCCCACCAAAGACGGAGCCAAACGGCGGAAGGGCGTCGGCGCGAGCGCTTTGAAATGGCGATCCGCCAGGGGGGACGTGAACCGGGCACAGGACGTTCCGAGCAGCTCGTCCGCGGGCTTCACGAAAAGGCCCTGGAGCTTGGATCCCATTTCAACGAGGCGGTCGAAGAGCTCCGGCCGAGCCAACATTCCCCGAAAAATTGCCTTCTTCAGCGGATTGAGTCCCATGTAGGCCGCCAGGATGGCGCGCGCTTTCAGAAAGATGTCAAGCACCTTCACGCCGCTCGGGCAGTTGGCCGCACAGGAGCCGCAGAGCAGGCAGCGCATGAGACGCTCGTGCACGCCGCTCGCATCCTTGAAAATCTCCTGCGAAAGGCCGTCGAGGAGGGCGAGCTTGCCCCGCGCCACGTCGGCCTCGCGACCGGTCTCGGCATAGAGCGGACAAACAGCCTGGCACATCCCGCAGCGCATGCAAACAGCGAGCTGGTCTTCCAGCTCCTTCATCAATCCCGCAAGCTGCTTCATGTCGGCCATGACTCGTCTCCTATGATCTTCCCCGGATTCAGAATGTTCTTGGGATCGAGGGCCGCCTTGATGCGCCGCGAGTAGACGATGGTCGCTCTGCTGGTTTCCTTCTCCAGGAACCGCGACTTGGCCATTCCGATGCCGTGCTCACCCGAAAGGGTCCCCCCGAGAGCGAGCGCCCGCTCAAAGATGGCATCGATGGCCTTCTCCACCCGCTCCCATTCTTCATGGTTGCGCCGGTCCGTGAGGATCGTGGGGTGAAGGTTGCCGTCTCCGGCATGGCCGAAGGTGCCGATGGTCAGATTGTATCGGCTCCCGATCTCTTCGATGGAGCGAATCATCGCAGGGATCTTGCTCCGCGGGACCGTGGCATCTTCCAGGACCGTGGTCGGCTTGACCCTGGAGAGAGCCGAAAGGGCGGCCCGCCTGGCCTCCCAGACCTTGTCCCGCTCGGCCGCATCCCGAGCCACGCGAATGTGCATGGCCCCCATCTTGCGGCAGAGCGATTCCACCTTTTCGGCGTCCTCCCCCACTTGGACCGGATGGCCGTCGACTTCGATGAGCAGCAGCGCCGCCGCATCCACGGGCAGTCCCGCGCGGCTGAAGTCCTCCACGGCGCGGATGGTGAAGTTGTCCATGAATTCAAGCGTCACCGGAACGATGCGATTGGCGATGATCGCCGACACCGTTTCCGACGCCTTGTTGATGTCGTCGAAAATGGCCATCATGGCCTTTCTCGCCGGCGGCATCGGGATGAGCTTCAGGATGATCTTGTCGAAGACGCCCAGAGTGCCTTCGGAGCCCACCAGCAGACCCCCGAGGTTGTAGCCGCTGACGCACTTGACGGTACGGGCCCCGGCCTTCACCCGCTCCCCGTTCACGTCAAAGAATTCAAGCCCCATCACGTAGTCCCGGGTGACTCCGTAGCGCAGCCCCCGCAGCCCACCAGCGTTTTCCGCCACATTGCCGCCCAGGGTCGAAACCGCCTGGCTGCCTGGATCGGGCGGGTAGAAGAGGCCCTTCGCTTCCACCGCCGCAGCGAATTTGGCCGTCACGACGCCCGGCTCGACGACCGCATACAGGTCCCCTTCATTGATCTCGATGATGCGATTGAGCGCATTGGTGAGCACCACGGCGCCCCCCGCCTTGGGAATGGTGCCGCCGCTGAGGTTGGTTCCGGCCCCACGCACGGTCAGCGGCAGGCCGTTGTCGTTGCACAGCTTGACAACCTTGCCCAGGATTTCGCTCGACGTAGGACGTAGGACGACCGCAGGAAGCGCCGGGTCGAGCACCGCCGCATCGTAGGAATAGGTGGCCCGATCCGTTTCATCGTGGAAGACATTGTCTTGGCCCACAAGACTTTCAAATTCTTTGATCAGCGCTCTCATGACGCTCCTCCTTCGCCGGCTTTCCGCCCTCAGAACGATCCGAGCAGGGAGTCAACCGAAAAGATACGTGATTGGTAATACCATTCATCCAATGATCTTTCGTGCACAGGAAAAACCGCTTGTTTGTGCAAAATTAGCAATCATCGCGCAAAGATGTCAATAGAAACTTTCCGATGCTCATTTTTTACTTGACAGACCAAATTCTTTTTTGTCTATTTTGCACAACCAAATGCTGGTCTTACCAATTAATGGAGAAAGTGATCACAATCGAGGGAGGTATGACACCATGACCTGGACCATGAACATCAATCCATTGGGAAACCTGGCGCTGTCGGCGCTGGTCGCGGCCGTTCCCATACTCTTTCTGTTCGTCGCCCTCACGGTGCTGAAGATGAAAGGCCATTGGGCAGCCATGATCGCCACCGCTTTGGCCATCGGCGTCGCGGCCATCGTCTACGGCATGCCGGGGAAATACGCCGGCCTCTCCGTTGTCTACGGCGCCTTATTCGGTCTTTTCCCCGTCTGCTGGATCGTCATCACCGCCCTTTTCATCTACAACATGTCCGTCAAGACCGGACAATTCGAAGTGATCAAGAACTCCCTGGCAACCATCTCCGATGACCGGCGCATGCAGGCCCTCCTGATCGCTTTCTCGTTCGGAGCCTTCATCGAAGGCGCCGCGGGCTTCGGAACTCCCGTCGCCATCACCGCCGCCATGCTTGCAGGGCTCGGCTTCAACACACTCTACGCCGCCGGCCTCTGTCTTCTGGCCAACACGGCGCCTGTTGCCTTCGGGGCCATTGGAATTCCCATCGTCGTCGGCGCCAGCGTTTCCGGAGTCGACCTCATGGCGTTCAGCCAGATGGTCGGCCGCACGCTTCCCTTCCTCAGCCTCTTCGTTCCCCTCTACCTGGTGGTCCTCATGGCCGGCTGGAAGAAGGGCATCGAAGTCTGGCCCGCCTGTCTGGTCAGCGGCGGCTCCTTCGCCATCGCGCAATTCTTATCTTCAAATTATATCGGCCCCTTGCTCCCAGACATCCTCTCGTCCATCTCCTCCATCGTCTGCACCGTCATCTTCCTGAGATTCTGGCATCCCAAAGAGAGCTGGCATTTCCCTGAGGAAGCCAAGAGCAATGGCCGGGCGACGCTGAATTACAGCGGGGGCCAAGTCTTCCGTGCATGGGCGCCCTTCCTCCTCCTTTCCGTGTTCGTCGCTGCCTGGGGGATCAAGCCGGTCCAGACGGCCATGAACCAGATCTTCCTGCTCAAGATCCCCATCAGCGGCCTGGATAACATGGTGATCGACCACGTGGGCAAGGCGAAGCCCGCCGTCTACCTGTTCAACGGGCTGAGCGCCGCCGGAACCGCCATTCTGCTGGCGTGGCTTTTCTGCATCCCGGTGATGGGCGCCTCCGTCCGCACCGCCTTGGACGTCGCCGGCAGCACCCTGAAACAGCTCAAATGGCCGATCGTGACGATTTCAACCATTCTGGGCTTCGCCTACATCATGAACTACTCCGGCATGGCCATCACGCTCGGGTATGCTTTCGCCTCCACGGGCTGGCTCTTCCCCTTCTTCGCGGCGTTCCTGGGCTGGCTGGGCGTCTTCATGACCGGCTCCGACACTTCCACAAACGCCCTGTTCGGAAAGCTTCAGGCCGTTACCGCCGATCAGCTCGGCATCAACCCCCTGGTGACCGTCAATGCGAACACTTCCGGGGGCGTCTGCGGCAAGATGATCTCTCCCCAGTCCATTTCCGTTGCGACCGCGGCGACCCACATGGTCGGCCAGGAATCCGAAATCTTCCGGTTCACCTTGAAGCACTCCTTGCTCCTCACCACCGTGATCGGTATCATTTGCATGCTGCAGGCTTACGTCTTCACGGGGATCATCCCGGTCGTCGAGAAAGCGGCGCCCGCAGCCGTCAAAGCCGCTCAAGCCGCCGCAACGGGCATCAATTCCGAGGGGCTGCTCTATCTCGGGATCACCTTCGCCGCCGCGGTTCTCATCACGGTCCTCTCGCGCCTTCTAGGCAAAGGGTTGGTGACGAGCGAAGGGACGGTCAAGACGGTCTTCCATTAGAGCGTTTGAGTGGAGGGAGGCTTCTCCCTCCACTTCCCTCCATGAAGGATGCTCAGCAACAAGCCGCAACGGGTTGCCGATCGCCTTCGACACGAGGCGTCGAAGGGGCGGCACAACAAGGATGAATCGATGGAAGAACAGGATCGAATCAAGCTTCTCAAGGAGAAGGCCGAAGCGGTGCAGACCTTGGTGGCCGACATCACGACGCTACGGCAGGCCTTTGACTACGCCATCGAAGTGACCAAGCGTCAGGGGGGGACCACGATCGCGGCCCCCTCGTTGGGCATGGAAGAGCGCACCCTGCTGGGGGAGCTCTGTCGCAAGGCCGAGATCACACTCCTGACCGAAGAGCTCCGGGGTCATGCCGGGAGCATTCATGCGGGCCTCACTCTGGGCGACTGGGGCATCGCGGAGACCGCAACCCTCGTCCTGGAATCGACCTCGGAAGACCAGCGCATCGCCACCATGCTGAGCGAGACCCACGTCGCCGTGCTCCCGAAATCTCGAATCAAGTCCGACTTGATGGAGCTGGAATCGGAACTGAGCGCGAGCATGCACGCCGCCCCCCGTTACCTGGCGTTCATCAGCGGTGCCAGCCGAACGGCCGACATCGAGCGTGTGCTGACCATCGGCGTCCACGGCCCTCAGGAGCTGCACCTTCTCATCCTGGATGACGAAGCCGCTTGACGGTGACCGCTTTCCAGCTCCGTCGAGCCATGACGGCTGAGCCTGCCCATCCTTCAGGAGAGACATCATGATCACAACCCCCAGTGACCCCAAGACCTACCGACGAGACTTGAAGCGAGCCCTTCAGAACCAGTTTCTGGGCGGTACGCTGGATACGTTTTCAACTGCCTATAAGGCTTCCCGAGCCAAGGCGTTTGAGGGGATGGATCTCGACGCGCTCATTGCGGAAATCGCCGAGGGCAAGGATGGCTCGATCCCCCATCTTGAAGAGCTGTTTGCCGTTTTCAGGGCACACGCCGAAGCCGCTGGCGTCAAGGTACATGTCGCCCCAACGGCCTGCGAGGCGAACAGGATCATCGCCGAGATTGCCAGGGCGAATGGGGTGAAGACCATCGTCAAGGGCAAGTCCATGACCGCCGAGGAAACCTTCCTCAACGATCACCTGGAGAAGGAAGGCTTTGTCGTCACCGAAACGGACCTCGGCGAATGGATCATCCAGCTCCGCCATGAAGGCCCGTCGCACATGGTCATGCCGGCCATCCATCTCTCCCGGGGCCAAGTCGCCGAGCTCTTCACGAAGGTGACCGGACAGCACCAGGACCCTGAGGACATCAACGCCATGGTCAAGGTCGCCCGGAAGCAGCTTCGCCAGGTGTTCCTCGAGGCCGATATGGGCATCACCGGAGCCAACTTCGCCATCGCCGAGACGGGGACGATCGGGATCGTCACCAACGAGGGCAACGGACGGCTCGTCACCACGCTGCCGCGCGTTCACGTCGCCCTGATTGGCTTTGACAAGCTGCTTCCAGACCTCAAGAGCGCCCTGCGCATCCTCAGGGTTTTGCCGCGCAACGCCACCGGTCAGCTCATCTCGACCTACGTGACCTGGATTACGGGTGCGACACCCTGCACCACCGCTCCCAATGGCCGCAAAGAAATGCACATCGTCTTCCTCGACAACGGCCGCCTCGCCTTGGCCCGCGACCCGCTTTTTTCCCAGGCGCTGCGCTGCATCCGCTGCGGTGCGTGCGCCAACGTCTGCCCCATCTACAAGCTCGTGGGCGGACACAACTATGGTCACGTTTACATCGGGGCCATCGGACTCATCCTTACCTATTTCTATCACGGTCGAGAAAACGCCCGGGCCATCGTCCGCAATTGCCTCAACTGCCAGGCCTGCAAGGCGGTCTGTCCGACGGGAATCGACCTGCCTCACCTGATCAAGGAAGTCTATCGCAGCGTGCTCCGGGTTGAGGGCGACAAGCCCCTCAAGAATCGCCTCCTCTCACGGGTATTGAGAGACCGGAAGCTGTTCCATTTCCTGCTGCGCCGTGCGAGTCTCGCTCAGAAACCGGTCTCAGACGGCCCCTACCTGCGCCATCTGCCTTTTCTGTTTGCCCAGGAGCACAACTTCCGCCGCCTTCCCACGGTGGCCGCTACCCCCCTTCGGGACAGCTGGCACCGCATCGCCCCGCGCCCCGAAAAGCCTCGCCATCGCGTGGCGCTTTTCGCGGGGTGCCTGGTGGATTTCGTCTATCCGGAGCAGGCCGAAGCCCTGCTGCGGCTTTTGAAGGAGCATGCGGTTCAGATCGATTTTCCGCCGGATCAGAGCTGCTGTGGGCTGCCTGCCCAGATGATGGGCGAGAAGGAGACGGCCCAGGAAGTGGCCGTCCAGAATCTGAAGGCGATGGACCCGGCACAGTATGACTACATCTTGACGCTATGCGCCTCCTGCGGGTCGCACCTCAAGGAAAACTATCCCAAGCTGCTGGCGGGCATACCCGGCCTTCAGGTTCAGGCGCAGCAGATGGCGAGCAAGGTCATCGACTTCAGCTCCTTCATGATCGACGTGCTGCAGATTCCTAGCGGTGAGGTCGCGGGAGACGGCCTGGCGCGCAAAGTGGCCTATCATGCTCCCTGCCACCTCTGCCGGGGCCTCAAGGTCACTCGGGCTCCGCGGGAGCTCCTGCAGCGTGCGGGATTGGAATACCTTTCGTCCAAGGATGAAGACGTCTGCTGCGGCTTCGGGGGATCCTTCAGCATCGACTTTCCGGAGTTGTCCGCTGAACTGCTGAGCCGCAAGCTGGCCAATGCCGAAGCCACGGGAGCCGATACGCTGGTCACCGACTGCCCGGGCTGCGTGCTGCAACTGCGGGGCGGCATGGAAAAGCACCTCGGCAAGCGGTTGAAGGTCAGGCACATCGCGGAAGTCATCGCGGCATCCCGTGCGCCCGGACCCAAGAAATGAACCGCTGCCTCTTGTGATCGGTCCTGGTTTGATTCAGGGCATCGCCGTCAGGCAACGACAATGATTGATCGGGCGGGCTGGTTGAGCGCATTGCGATACGCTTCTGCCAACCCGCCTGATGTCGGCAGTCAAGACAGCGTCCTCCCTTCTTGCATCCGCCCACGTTGGACCGGCTTTACCTAAGATGATATACCAGCAAGCCGCCGACATGTCGGCAGTTAGCCGTCGGTCCCCCGGCAACCCCCCAGTCTTTGCATCGAAACGACCCCCTACCCACCGAGACCCCGGGAGCCCCAGACGCCGATACCTCGTTGAATCAAGCCAGGAAAGACGTCTCGCCCAAGACGGAGGTGAAGCGCCGGCCTCCAGCGTGGCACGGGATATGCCTTAAGTCCGTTTCACTACCGATCGATCATGCTTAGTATACAGGGAGGAACGAAAGTTACGGGGAGTGGCTGAATCAAAAACCCATGCTCTTTCATGAAGACATGAGCAGATACATCCTATTCGGCGAAAGGAGATGCAAATGAACAGATGGTTGAAGCTCTTCGGTGTGCTGACCGTTGTGTCCCTGACCTTTGGCTGTGCCGGAATGACCCCCACGGAGCAGAGGATCCTAAGCGGTGGCGCCATTGGTGCGGCGGGCGGAGCGGCGATCGGGGCGGCCTACGGCAACCCGGCGGCTGGTGCCGCGATTGGCGGCGCGGCTGGGGTGGTTGGCGGCGTGGTCGTGGATCAGGTGGAGCGGAGTCGGGACCCTTACTACTATCACCGTGGATACTAACCCCGCATGATGACCCGCTCATAACGAAGCAAAAGGGCTCACCGCGGATCGCGGTGAGCCCTTTTTTATGGGACCACGACTGCTCGAGAAGGCGACTACTGAGCCACTTCCTCCTTCACGGACAGCGCAAGCTTGTAAAGAATGGTCAGGACGAAGAACCCGGTCGCCCAGACGCCGAGCGCGATCATGATCTCGGGGATGGTCGGCGAGTACTCTCTGACATGCTCAAACGGATTGGGGATGAAGCCGGCAACGACCAATCCCAGACCTTTTTCAAGCCACATGGACGAGAACACGCACCCGCAGGCGATTTTGAGGAGCTTGTCGTCTTCGCGCGTTTTGGGATTCAAGAGCAGCGCGACCGCCGCGATGGCCAGAACCACGAAAGCCCACATGAAGGGGACCAGCTTTCCGTGGCCCTCAAGGCCCACGAACAGGTATTGCAGGGAATGTCGGTGTGAAGGAATTCCACTGTAGAATGCCGTGAAGAATTCCAGCCCCACAAAGAAGAGACTGATAATCATGGCATAGGTCATGACCGTCGTCAGCTTGTTGATGGCTTCCTTGCCGGGATCGAACTTGCTGTACTTCTTCACCAGGAACGCGAACAGGATCAGCAGGGCGGGACCGGAGCAAAAGGCCGAGGCCAGAAAGCGAGCAGCCAGGATCGCGGTCAGCCACAGGTGGCGGCCCGGAAGACCCGCGTACAGGAAGGCCGTGACGGTGTGGATGGAAACAGCCCAGGGAATGGAGAGGTAAATGAGCGGTTTGACCCAGTGCGGGTAATGAACGCCCTTGCGCTCCGCGTCCAGAACGTTCCAGCCGATGATGATGTTGAGGAACAGATAGCCATTCAAAACGATCATGTCCCAAAACAGGATCGAGTTCGGCGTCGGATAGAGGAGCACGTTCAGCAGCCGCATCGGCTTCCCGAGATCCACGATGATGAAGAGCAGACACATGGTCACCGCTGCGACGGCCAGGAACTCGCCCAGGATCGTGATCTTGCCGAAGGCTTTCACATCGTGCAGATAATACGGCAGCACCACCATGACCGCTGACGCCGCCACACCAACGAGAAACGTGAACTGCGCAATGTAGAATCCCCAGGAGACATCCCGGCTCAAGCCGGTAATCGTGAGGCCCTTGTTCAACTGAAGCATCCAGGTCGCAGCGCCCAAACCCATGAAGACGAGCAGGACGGTCAGCCACCTGTAGTATCTCTGACTTCCTGAAAACGCCCTATCAAGCATGATTCACCCCTTATACGATGTAGTAAACGCTGGGTTCGGTGCCGAGCTCAGCTTTGCGCCGGATGGAGGTATTGGACTCCAGAATCTTCCGGACAGGCGATTTGGGGTCCGTCAGATCGCCGAAAACCAAGGCGCCAACCTTGCACGCTTCCACACAGGCGGGAAGCTGTCCCACCGCAATGCGCTCATCGCAGAAGCTGCACTTTTCCACCACACCGCGCTCACGGCTGGGATACTTGTAATTCAGATCTTCTTCCTTGATGTATGGCCTTGGCTCGCTGAAGTTGAAGCTCCGCGCTCCGAAAGGGCAGCCGGCCATGCAGAACCGGCAGCCGATGCAGCGGTGATAGTCCATCATCGTGATGCCGTCGGCTCGCTTAAAGGTGGCCTTAGTCGGGCACACGCGCGTGCATGGGGCATTCTGACAATGGTTGCACATGGTGATGAAGGGCTTTCCGTGCAACCGTTGATCCATGAACTCATTGCTGATGCCCGGGAACACGTTCTCGTAGTGGTCGGTCCAGATCCACTTGATCTCCTCTTCGGGATCCGCGATCGTCGGCACATTGTGGACCTTGTGACAGGCCAGCATACAGTCCTTGCAGCCTTCCTTGCCTTTTTCCCAGCATTTCTTCATGTCGATGACCATACCCCAGTGCTTCCCGGGAAGGGCATCCGGGTTCGGGGAATACGTCGACTGAGCGGGATCGGCCTTCGCGAGTGCCTTCGCAATGGGCAAGGCTCCCAACCCTAACGCACAGGCTCCGCCGATCTTGAGGAAATCGCGTTTGTTCTTATCCATCACTTGGCCTCCTTTGGAGCAACGTGGCAGGTCCAGCAATAGGGAATGGATCCGGTCGCCAACCCTGCGTAGTTGTGGCACTGGTCACAGAACTGAGTCTTGTTGGAATGGCACTTCATGCACTCATTCTGGAGGCTCATATTGTATTTCTTGCCGTCCGGGGCCACGTACATCCGGTTGCCGTTGCGAACGACCTGAGTACGCCAGTCGTTGAGCAGCTGCATGTGAGCGGTCCGCATCTCTTCCTTGGGAAAAACGCACTGCTTCTGGGCCAACGCCTGGATGGCCGGCGTGTCGATCTTGGGCTGCGGCACGGGCGCCGCCTTGCCCATGTTGTAGAAGACGGGAGTCAGCACCAGGACGACGAATATGGCCAGCCCGGTGAGAATCTCTTTGGCGTTATAGATCTTCATCTTCGCTCTCCTCCATTCCCGCTAGAGGTTCACCGCGGAGATCGGTCGTCCTCTCACTTTCACCTTCCATGACCAGAGCGTTTCCGACAAGCTCATGGATGCCGCACACACCGCAGCCCGGCACCCAGTAATCCATGGACGCCGTGAGCACCGCCCTGTCGATGGCGCAGATGCAGGAGAGCATGTTGACGTCATGCTTCTCGGCAACCGCCGCAACCGCATTGGCTCTCGGCAGACCACCGCGCATACGCAGCTCCATGATCTCATCTGTGTTGAGTCCGGATCCGCTGCCGCAGCAGAACGTTTTTTCGCGGGTCGTGTCAGGATTCATCTCGAAGAAGTTGTTGCACACGGCGTTGAGGACGTAGCGCGGCTCCTCGAAGAATCCCATGGCGCGGGCCGGGTTGCAGGAGTCGTGATAGGTGACGCGCAGATGGTCATTGCGGCTTGGATCCAGCTTCAGCTTGCCGTGCCGGATCAGGTCGGCCGTGAACTCCACAAGATGGATCATCTTGGTGGTCTTTGCATTTTCGAAGCGGGTTCCCGTAATGGGCGAGACCGGCACCTCGAGGAAGTCGGCCGGGCCGTTCATGGTATCCATGTACTGGTTGATGACACGCCACATATGGCCGCACTCGCCGCCGATGATGTATTTCACGCCCAAGCGCTTGGCTTCGGCATACATCTTGGCATTCAAGCGCTTCATCATTTCGTGGGACGTGAACAGACCGAAGTTGCCGCCTTCCGAGGCATAGGTCGACCAGGTGTAGTCAAGACCGAGCTCATGGAACAGCATGAGATAACCCATGAGGGTATAGGTGCCGGGATCCGCGAAGACATCGCCGGAGGGCGTGATGAACAGGATCTCCGCACCCTTGCGGTTGAAGGTGGGCTCGCACCGGATGCCGTTCACGGCCTCGATCTCGTCCACGAAAAACTCGATCATGTCCTTGAACGCGTGCGGCTGAATGCCCAGATGGTTTCCATTGTGGAAGCAGTTGGCGACAGGCCCCATCACCCAGTCGATGTTCAGTCCGAGAAGATTGAGCAGCTCGCGGCCGACGATCGTGATCTCGGCAGTGTCGATGCCATACGGACAGAAGAGCGAGCAGCGGCGGCACTCGGTGCACTGGAAGAAGTACATGAACCATTCTTTGACGACGTCTTCGGTGAGCTCCCGGGCGCCGGCCATCTTGCCCATGACCTTCCCGGCCAGGGTGAAATCTTTGCGGTAGATGGACCGCAGCAGCTCAGCGCGGAGAACCGGCATGTTCTTGGGATCTCCGGTGCCGATGTAGAAATGGCACTTGTCGGCGCAGGCACCACAGCGCACGCAGACGTCCATGAAGATCTTGAACGAGCGATACTTGTCCAACCGCTCGCGAATTCCCTCGAGGATGATCTCTTTCCAGTTGCTCGGAAGCTTCCAGTCGTCATCCAGAGGAGACCACTCCCGCGGGTTGGGCATCCCCACCGCCTGGACATTCTTGGGCTTACCCGGATAGCAGAAATTCCCGGGTTTGAACACCGTGGGCGTCTCCATCCACGGAGTCTTGGGAATCGAGTGGTCTATGATCAGGTCTTTTGCTTTTGGGATAGCAGCCATTGTTACTCCTTCTCCACTGGTAGACCGGCTTCGATCATCTTTTCCCTGAAGTGGTCTTCATACTCCTCGTAGGTGTGCACCTTGACCGGATAGTTCCAGGGATTGATGTGTCGAACAAAACGACTGTCATTGGGCAGGTTCCGTGTGGGACTCAGGAAGACGCCGCCCAAGTGCATGAGCTTGCTGAACGGAAAGTAGGCAAACAGGGTGCAGACCAAGAAAAGATGCATGTAAAAGATCACGCCGATGCCTTCGGGGCTCACCGGGTGGAAGGTCACCAGGCCGTTCGCCAGCTCCTTGACCTTGATGATGTCTACCTTGATGAAATAACGCATAAGAACGCCGGTGATGCCGATCGCAAGGATCAGGAATAGCGGAAAGTAATCCGCCGGAAGCGAAATGTACTTCATCTGCGGGATGATCAATCGGCGAATCAGAAGATAGCTCACGGCGGCCAGGAAGACGATGTCGGACTGGTAAATCCCGGGAAGTCCCACCTGCAGAAAGCCGTCGGCCCGTTCAATGGCATGAAGAAGAGCCGGAACCGGCTCCAGGAAAAACCGGAAATGGCGGATCAGGATGACAAGAAAGGAATAATGGAACAGAAGTGCGGCGAGCCACAGCCACTTCTCCCACTGGTAGACGATCTTGGGCCCGTTGTGGAGCTCCATTTTGCTGTTGCGGAAAAGCGACCGAAACAAGAGCACTTCCAGGATCATGCGGCCAACAACACCGAGCTTCGTGGACGGATTGTCCAGCTTGCTGTCTTTGATCCACGGAAAAGACCACTGCTGCCCAGCCGTCGTAGGGATCCGAAAGGGAACCGGCGACCGGCCCCAATTCAGGACTTTCAGCACGAACCCGGACAGGAATAGAAGGATGGCGGCATACGGAATGACAACCCCGAAAAACTGGGTCATCCCCGCCAGCTTCACTCCTGCGAAGACGGCCGCGACGAGCGCGACGACCACCGCTAGAGAGAATTCCATACCCATTGAGCAATCCCTCGTCTCATAAAAGTTAGTCTTTAGGTGCTTCAGCCTCAGGACCCAGCCCGATCTTGTCGATCTCCTCCATTTCAGCCGTTAGACCAGCCATCTGCAGGAGCCGGAAGGTCCTGTTCTTCACCTCGTTCAGCCGGACTTCGTACAACTTTTCACGACACTGCACGTACACGTTGAAGGCCAGCAGAGCCATGTTGTCGATATGCGACTCAAGCTCCAGCAGGTCTTCCATCGATATCCGATCCTTCCAGTCTTCTTTCTGTGCTTCCTCTCGGATGATTCGTTTCAAGAGGAATACGAAGCCGACGCCTTGGGCTGGCGAAAAATCTTGGATGGCCCTGATCCGGATGATTCTGTCGAGCAAACCGGTTGCACCGTCCGGCTCCACCCCTCGAAGCAACTCCCCGTACAACCCTTCCGTTCCCTGCCGGAGGGCGTACCCCACGGGGTTGGTGAACTGGTTCGCTTCCTTTTTCAACATCTCGGCTGTCTGAGCCGGGTAGGTGTCCGCGATGAGATGAAACCACTGTTTCACGATGATGGATCGTTTTTCTTCTAAAAACCGAGCTAGCCCCATTTCCCCCCTGACCCTTTGAACGAAAACACCTGAATGACGATCGAGCTCTCCTATCCCCCCTCTCCTCGATGATCTGGCCCACGGCCTCAAAATCGGCAATCGCAGAAAGCGCCGGAAAACGCGCCACACTCAGCGAAAAGACAATTTTGTGAATGTGAGCACGTTAGACGAAATGCCAAATCGTGTCAAGATACAATGGGCCGAGCCACTGGGGCTGAATTGAGGGAGCGCACCGGGGTGAGACCCCAGGGAGAGGTCCTGGAATTGTGAAAAAGGAGGAATCGCTTGACCGCGGCACGGGGGCATGCCATGTAACAGGCATGCCGGCACGAAAGCGTCAACAAGCAAAGGGGCACCCCAATGATCCAATACAACGGCATCAACCACCTTGCCATGGCCACGCGGGACATGGACGGCACGATCCGCTTCTGGCGAGATCTGCTCGAAATGCGACTCGTTGCGGGGCTTGGGAAGCCCGGCTATCGCACCTACTTTCTGCAGATCTCCGAGCACGATCTGATGGGCTTTTTCGAGTGGCCCACGGTCGAGCCCATCGAGGAGAAGGACCACGGCTATCCGGTCCAAGGTCCCTTTGTCTTCGACCATGTGTCCTTCGGCGTGACCTCGGAAGAGGACCTTTGGACCCTCAAAGACAGGCTGACCGCCGCCGGCTTCTGGGTTTCGGAGCTGGTAGACCACCGCTTCATTCGATCGGTGTACACCTTCGACCCCAACGGGATCGCGATCGAGTTCAGCTGGACCGTTCCCGAAGTGGACATCCGAGCCGAACCGAGAATGGTGGACACGGCTCCATCTGCGGTGGCTCTGGAGGGCCCTGAGCCTCAAATCCATCACTGGCCCCCGGTAACGGAGCCCACCCCCCTGGACGAGCGGCGCATCTATCCAGGGGAAGGTGATGACCTGGTTTCCGGGACCCGGCGCAACTGGTTCGCCAAATCCTTTCACAAGGCCTGAAGCGAGCATTCTCGACGTTGATTTCACTCATCCTCACCGAAAAGCCTTCCGTTGCGCGCGATTTTGCCGCAGCCCTTCAAGCCGGCCGACGTGGCGACGGCTTTCTCCAGGGAAAAGACACGATCATCACCTGGGCCGTCGGGCACCTGGTCGAGCTCGCCCACCCAGACGACTACGATCCCAAATGGAAGCGCTGGCGACTTGAAACGCTGCCGATCCTTCCGGAAACCCTCGCCTACAAGCCCATCCAGAAGGTCCAAAGCCAGCTCCGTGTCATCCAAGGACTCCTGAAGCGCCCGGATATCACCCGCATCGTGATCGCCACGGACGCGGGACGGGAGGGGGAAGTGATCGCCCGGACCATTCTGCAAACAGTCGAGCCTGTTGACACCAGGGAGGTCTACCGCTTCTGGACGTCTCAGGCCCTGACGCCCGCGGTCATTCAGGAAGCTCTTCGGGACCTCAAGCCGTCCACTGAATATGACCGGCTCTGGCGCGCTGGCCAGGCGCGCCAAGTGGCCGACTGGCTCGTCGGCATGAACCTGTCCCGCGCCGCAACCCTGAAGATGGGGGGACATAAGGACGTCTATTCGGTGGGGCGTGTCCAGACGGCCGTTCTGGCTCTGCTGGTCGATCGCCGGCGGGAGCGGGAGCGGTTTGTGCCGCAGCCCTACTGGCTGGTCCTGGCCGATTTTGCCAACGAAAAAGGAGGCTGGCGGGGAGCCTGGTTCAAGGGAGACGATACACGCTTCCAAAGACGGGAGGACGCGGAGGTATGTCTGGCGCGCATCCAGAACCGCGAGGGACGGGTCCTTTCGGTTAAGCGCGAAAAAAAGAAGCAGCCGCCCCCCCTTCTTTACTCCCTCACCGACCTCCAACGGGACGCCAACGCACGCTATGGGTTTTCCGCCCAGAAAACCCTGGACATCGCCCAGAAGCTCTATGAGCAGAAAAAAGCTCTCTCGTACCCTCGAACCGACTCGAAGGTCCTCGGGTCCAAGAACGTTGCCTTGGTCAAGAGCATCATCGAAAAGCTGTCAACGGCCTATCCGGACCTTTTCGCCGGGGTGGAGCCCAAACTCTTGAGCCCCGCCAACAAACGCGTTTTCAATGACGCCAAGCTGACGGACCACCATGCCCTCATCCCCCTCAAACCCCTGCCACCCGGGGCGGAGCCCGCCGAAAAGCAGGTGTACGACTTGGTCCTGCGGCGCTTCGCGGCGGCCTTTCACCCGGACTATCAGTTCGAATCCACGGAGATCGTGACCGAAGTCCAGGGCGAGACCTTTCGAACCAAAGGGAGTCGTCCGATCGTTCCCGGGTGGCGTGCCGTGGCGGCGGTGAAGGAAAAGCCCAAGGACAAAGCCCGGACGAAGGATGATACGGAAGGCGACCGCGACCCTGACGAGGCGGAGTACGAGAATCTTCCGCCTTTGGAAAAAGGCGACCCCGCCGCGGTCAAGGATACCTCCCTTGCCGAGAAGATGACTCAGCCTCCCCCCGAATACAGCGAGGCCACGCTGCTCCGCGACATGACGAGCCCGGCCCGGTTCGTTTCCGAATCGGAGCTCCAGAGGATCTTCAAAGGAGACGTGGGCCTCGGAACTCAGGCCACGCGGGCACAGATCATCGAAACCCTGATCCTGCGCCGGTACATCCATCGAGAGAAAAAGAAGATCGCCGCGACGGACAAGGGATGTCTCCTGATCGACCGGCTGCGTCAATACCCGATGGCCCGGATCATCACCAACCCCGAAGAAACGGCCCGCTGGGAAATGGAGCTCGAGCAAATCGCCCAGGGGAAGGGTGATGCGAATGCCTTCCTGACCGGGATCCGGCGCTTCGTCCAGGATTCCATCCGTGAATTCAAGGGACAGCTCTCCTCCTCTGAACCGGCGAGGGAGGGGCTTGGCAAGTGCCCCCGGTGCGGCGGCCCCATCATCGAAGGAAAACGCGGCTACGGCTGCTCCAACTGGCGCAAGGAGCTCGGCGGCTGCACCTTCGTGATCTGGAAGGAAACGGCGGGAAAGATCCTCCCCATTGAAGCGGTCAAAGCGCTATTGAACACGGGAGAGACGGACGTGATGGATGGCTTCGTGGCCGACACCGGCAGGACCTGCAGCGCAAGGCTCAAATTGGAGGGAGAGCCGAAGCAGGTGATCCTGGTGGAAGAGCCGTTGCATCGGGGCAGACCGGAGCGGCATTGAGCGGCGCACCGGTGGTTGTTCTTGGCAAGGCGGTTGGTAGCCATGTTTGAGCCTGCTGACTTCACGCTCCCGCGATCGCCCCTTCGGCCACCCGAAACCCGACCCCCGCAGCAGTCCGGGGACCTCAACGGTCGAGCACTTCCTTGATTCTCTTGAGCATTTCGGTGAAGCGGTAGGGTTTGGAAATGAAGCCGGCCGCACCGGCCTCCATGGCTTGCTTCATTTGCTCGGTACCCAGGTAGCCGGTGGACACGATGACTTTGAGCTTCGGATCGATTTCGAGCAGCCTGTCCAGGCACCGGAACCCGCCCATTCCGGGCATGTTGATATCCAAAATCACCAGATCGATCCGGTCTCGGTTAGCGGTGAAAAGATCGATGGCGGCCTCCCCACTTTCGGCCGTCAACGTCTGGTAATTGTTCATCTCGAGCATTTCCCTGCCGATATCGAGGAGCTCTTCCTCATCGTCCACAAGCAGGATCAGCTCGCTAACGCCTTTCATCCCCTCCTCGGTCATGGGCTCAGCGGAGTGCTCCGGCGGCTCGGCGACGGCAACGGGGAAGTACACTTCGAAGGTCGTCCCCATGCCCTTTTCACTGCGGCAAATGATATGTCCGCCATGGTTCTTCACGATGCTGTACACGATGGCAAGGCCCAGACCAGTCCCTTCACCAAGGCGTTTCGTGGTGAAGAAGGGATCGAAGATCCGCTCCAGGATCTTCTCGTCCATCCCCATCCCGGTATCGGAGACGGACAGGAGCACATATTCGCCGGGGAGTGTTCCCAGATGACTGGCACAAAACTCCTCATCCATGGTGAAATTACGGGTTTCGATGACGAGCTTCCCCCCCGAAGGCATGGCATCCCGAGCGTTGACGCCAAGATTCATGAGGATCTGCTCCAGCTGCCCCGCATCGGCATTGATCTTATACACTTCAGGGCTCAGCTTCTTTTCAATGGAGATCATCTTAGGGATGATTCGCTCGAGCAGCTCGCAGCTCTGCTGGATTTCGTGGTTGAGATCCAGCCGACTGAGTCGGCTTTCGACCTTGCGGCTGTAGATGAGCAGCTTCTTGGTAAGCTCGGCCGCCCGCTGCGCCGACCGGTCGATGTGGTTGAGATAGCGGATATCCGGATCATCGGGCGGCTTCCGCTTGAACAGCAGCTGGAGATAGCCCGAGATCACCTGGAGCAAGTTGTTGAACTCGTGTGCCACACCGCCGGCCAGTGTACCGATGGCTTCCATCTTCTGAGCCTGGATGAGCTCGATCTCCATCCGCTTCCGCTCGGTAATGTCCCGAAGCATGTGGAGAATCGCCGCGCGCCCTTTCCACTCAAGCGGAACGCAGCTCATATCGACCCACCGCGTGTCGCCCTGCTTGTTGACGATGCGGAACGGAAGCGCGCTGGAGGTGCGCTCCCCCGCTTCGATCTGGCGGTACTTCTCCTGGACTTCCTCCCGATCGACGGGCAGCACGAAGCCCAGAAAGGAGATGCGCCCCAGCTCCTCCGCAGGATACCCGAGCAGCTCTTCCGTCTTGGGATTGGGAAACTTGATCAGGTCATCCTGAACGATGAAAATCGATTCGTTCGCCAAGTTCACCACCAAGCTGTACTTGGCCTCGGACTCAGCCACGCTGTCTTCCAAGTTTCGAGTGTACCCCTCCAACTGAGCTTTCACCACCTCGAGCTCTTTTTGGAGCAGGTACTGCCTCAGCCTGTGATTGAACTCCGTGTGCGACCCGATGATGCCGATCCCCAGCGTGGTCAACAGAAACATGTTGTTGGCGATAAAGAGGCTGAGATTCTCCACCGGACCCGAAGCGATCACGCCGCCAAGATAAATGAAGTAAAGCACGACGCTTGGGAGCAGCACCCTGCGAATTCCGAGTCCCAACACAGCGCAAAAAGCAAGGAACACCAGATTGAGCCCCGCGTAATAGGGCGTCGTGTACCCACCTGTGCGCAGGACCATCGCGATGATGGCAATCCCAACCGTGAAAAACCCGGCGATTCCCAAATACACGGAGCGAAATCCGAGATTCCACTTCCGACACACGAAGAACAAGGTCACGCAGACGATCGAGGCGAGCACACGATAATTCATGAAGGTACGGAAAAGCGCGGGGTAGAGCAGGTAATCGGCCACCCCAAAGAGTGGCACGAGAATCGCCCCGAGGAGCAGGATGATGCCCACCCGCTCCCTGACATGAGGCTCCTGCTCCTTCTCAAAAGCCTGAATGGTCAGCTTGTCCGCTACTGGACTGTGCACAAATGCCTCTGGTGTGGAACGTGCGCTGCCCTCAGAGGCCGAAACGGCCCCTGCCTCCTATCGGTTGGTCAACAGAAACGCGGAAATCACACTTCGATCGAGGCCCACAAAGCCGTTCTCTTGGCCCGAAGGACCTTGATGGATCACATGGATCAGGCTTGCTTCGTGGCAATGACGAAAAGGTTCACCCCTTCTTCCTCCGCAATCACGTCGACATCCTCTCCGAACGGCGTCTTGGCGAAGATTGCTCTCAGCTCATCGGGCCCCCGGTGAATCAGCCTCCAGTGCAGCACGTGATCCATGAAAGCCCGGTCCGGGTTTTCGAGACCGAAGTTGCCGACCATCAGCGTGCCACCCGGCTTCAGCTGCTCATAACAGCGATTCACGAGGGAAACAATGAGTCTATCGTCAAGATAGTCGGTCAAACCGGAAGAGTAAATAATATCCTGCAAACTGATGTTGTGCCGTACCCGCCCCAGGGACCACTTCACAATATTGTCGCTCATGAGCCTCACCGAAGCCCGGTGTGGGATGATGTTGACATAACGGTTCGTGTATTCCAGGGCGCTCGGATCGACGTCGATACACAGGGCTTCGATCTTTTCGGAGTACCTGCATCGGCCCAGGAAATCGAACAGCTCTCGATTGGAGCCACAGGCAAGGTTCATGATCCGAATGGAATCGCCCAAGACGGCCCTCTCATCGGAGAGTCGCTCGAGCTCCCGGCTCAGCAGGCCCCGACGCGCGCGCACGGCCCTGGCCGCCCTCGTGTTCAGGCACCAACTGTCGACGACCACACCGAGCTTTCCGTCGCCATCGGGCTCATTCTTGTAGATCATTTCCATCATCATGAAGTCGCCGGCGTACCCCTGCGGCTTGAAATACGCACGCTCAGCAAAACGACTGCGCATGTAGTAGGGAAAAATCTCTTTGAAAACATAGCCCCAGATGTATTCGTGGGTTTCCGGCGTGTACGGCCTGCAGGCGGACTCCTGCAGTTGTCGACTCAGATCGTCCAGCAAAGTATGGCAGCGATCGTAAAGCTCCTTGGGAATGTCGGGGCTTTTGTCTTTCTGAAGTCCATAGGAAAGATCATAGAACTTGGCTTTGAAATTTTCCACCACTTTGCTGATATGCGCCCATTCGGGCGTTGTCAGAAAGTGTGCCGGAAGCGGCTTGGACTCGTCAAAACTTTTGCGCCCCGTAGAAAGCGAAGCGGCGTAGGCCGTCAGCGGCTCTCTTTCTTCCAGGACCCGTCGGAACTTGACACAGATCCGCTCCGTGAGCAGGGCGAGGAAATTGCCATAGACCACAGGGTCCCGCTGCTGGACACGACGGAGGGCGTCCTGGTCAATCGTTCGAATGATGGAATTTTCCGTTGCGCGCACGTCCCGAACGCGCGACTCGCCGTCAAAGAAACCGATCTCTCCGAAAAAATCCCCCTCGCCAATCAGGGCGACCACGATGCGCGTGTCGTGACGCGTGTGGTACACTTCCACCGATCCTTCCTGCACGTAGTAGAGACACCGCGCGTCATCCTCCTTCAGAAGGACGGGCTCCCCCTTTCGATAGGTGTCCACAGCAGATACCGGGAGGATCTTCTGAATGATGTCTCGGTCCGTTCCCGGATGCCCCAACATGCAAGCCCTGGATGCTTTGTCTGTGCTCAGCGCTGCCAGTGATCCCATCTCCAACCTCCGTCCGTTGTCATTGAAGCCGCATTCCTCTTCCATTATCCAAACCAGACTCCCCGGGGCATTGATCCGCGGCATCTCAGCCACGCACGCGGGTCCCGGATGCAGCCCGGTTCCCAGCTCCTTCTCAGCTAGCCTGGGTGCAGCCAGACCGCCCAGGTCAAAATCATGACAGCCTCAAAGCCGGCCAATAGCTTGTCATCTCTTTGGCACAATGCGATTCTCCTGCGGGATCGGATGGTGTTCTTCGAGGTGATCGTCTCCCCGAAGTGCCAGGTCTTGATGAGTGTCCGGCCAAGTCAGGTTGGGCCGGCTGGATCGCATGGCATTCTTCTTGAGCAATTTTCGCGCCGACCGTGAGGGATTTCAGGCTCGCCCGTCGTGCCTAGTGGCCTCGCTGGAGGTTTCGAGTGAACCGTGTTGAATGCGGCTGATTAGGAATGGATTCTCGAGGACGATTCTGCTAAGAGCACTGGCATGGAGGATCCATTCATGCTCAAGATCACGGCAATTTACGGAAGTCCGAGACGCAACGGCAACACGGCCGTCCTGCTTCGCGAGGTCGTACGGGGTGCGCGTGAGGAGGGAGCGGTGGTCGAGGAAGTGGTGCTTCGCGATCACCAGATAGGCCCGTGCCTGGAGATCTATGGATGCATTGAGGCCGGCCGCTGTGCCATCGAGGACGATTTTCAGCACGTCCGGGATCTCATCCTGGGAAGCGAGGGTCTCATGCTGGCCTCTCCCGTCTTTTTCTACAGCGTGAGCGCCCACACCAAAGCGTTCATGGATCGGTTTCAATCCCTGTGGGTCAAGAAGTACTGGATTGACCGGGTACCGTTCGGGAAAGGCACGGTCAAGCGGAAAGGGCTTTTCTTGTCCGTCGGGGCGACCAAGGGAGCGAAGCTTTTCGAGGGAATCCTGCTCACGATCAAATATTTTTTCGATGTTTTGGACATGGAGCTGGCCAAGACCCTTCTCTTTCGGGGGCTCGATTTCGAAGGCGACGCGCAGCGCCACCCGGAGTATTTGGAGGAAGCCTACCAGGCAGGCAGGGAATTCGTCCGTGAGCTGCGAGCCTGGAAGGAGCGATAGGATCTGACGGTGAGAAAGCTCCTGAAAACGGCGGTACGGGCCGGCAGGGATAAGGCCGATGCCGCCGGCCCGTGGGACTCCTTGGGCCTCATCACCCCCTATTTCCGCCGATACGTTTGGCGAATCGTCCTTGGCTTTCTCGCGCTCATGGCCGTAGACCTTTTCCAGCTCCTGGTTCCGCGGATCATTAAAAGCGCCGTGGACGGCCTCGAGCGAGGCGCGGCGACCTCGACCAGTCTCCTGCAGCAGGCTGGCCTGGTGATGCTGCTCGCCGTCTTCATTGCCGCGTTGCGCTACGGGTGGCGCGCCCTGCTGCTCGGGTTTTCACGCCTGGTGGAATCGGACCTGAGGAACCGACTCTTCTCACACCTCCTGATCCTCGATAGACCGTTTTTCCAGCGGGTCACCACTGGCGACATCATGGCACACGCGACAAACGACCTGTCGTCGGTTCAGCTCGCCTGCGGCATGGGGGTTGTGGCTGCGGTGGACGCGGTGTTCATGGGGCTTGCTGCCTTCGGCTTCATGCTTTGCATCCATCCGGGGCTGACCGTCCTGGCTCTGGCTCCCATGCCGCTGCTGGCCATTTTGACGCGGATGCTTTCCGCCCGCCTTCACCAACGGTTCAAGTCCGTTCAGGAGCAGTTTTCGACGCTCACGGAATTCGTGCGGTCCTCCTTTTCCAACATCCGCCTCATCAAGGCCTACAATCAGGAAGAGCCCCATGTCAGGCGCTTCGATGCGCTGGGGGAGGCTTACGTCCACAACAACATCCGCCTCGCGAGAATTTACGGAACGCTCTTTCCCGTCTCCATTTTCATCGGGAATGTGAGCCTCCTGCTGGTTCTCTTCGTGGGCGGCCGGATGACCATAGCGGGGAGCATCACGACAGGGGACTTCGTTGCCTTCATCAGCTACCTCTATCTCATCAGCTGGCCCATGATGGCCCTGGGATGGGTGGCCGACCTCTTTCAGCGGGGCGTGACGTCCCTTTCTCGGATTCAGAGTCTACTGCAGGAGGAGTCCTCGTTCACGCCGGTCGACACGCCGCTTTTGACCCCCATCACCGAGGGAGCGATCCTCGTCAAGGACCTTTGCTTCGCGTTCCCGAATCACGACGAGCCGGTTCTGAAGCATATCCATCTGAACATCCGGCCCGGGCTCGTTCTGGGCATCGTCGGCAGAACGGGGTCCGCAAAGACCACCCTGGCCAACCTCCTCGCACGGCTCTACCCCGTTCCGGACGGAACGATCTTCTTCGACGGGATGGACGTCAATCAATTCGACCTTGCCACCGTACGAAGCTCCATCGCCTACGTTCCCCAGGAGGTGGCCCTGTTTTCGGAAACCATCGCCACCAACATCGCCATGGGAAAGCCGGACGCCACCCAGGTTGAAATCGAAACGGCCGCCCGTGCGGCGGCCATCCACGACGAGATTCTTCTCATGAAGGACGGCTACCAGACACGCGTCGGAGAGCGTGGAGTCAAGCTTTCCGGAGGCCAGCGGCAGCGCGTCGCCCTCGCACGAGCCCTGCTGCTCGACCGGCCCATTGTCATCATCGACGACGGCCTTTCCGCCGTGGACACGGAAACCGAGCACGCGATCATACGCTCGATCGCCACCTATCTGCGCGGACGGACCTGCATCGTGGTCTCTCACCGGGTGGCCCCTTTGGCCGACGCGAACGAGATTGTGGTCCTGGACCATGGGGAGATCGTGGCACGCGGCTCCCACGAGGAGCTGATGGAA
This sequence comes from uncultured Syntrophobacteraceae bacterium, assembly GCA_964538515.1. Lineage (GTDB taxonomy): Bacteria > Desulfobacterota > Syntrophobacteria > Syntrophobacterales > Syntrophobacteraceae > CALBZH01. The sequence goes on along the minus strand of CAZIEW010000045.1, from coordinate 6,155 downwards.
GCAAGTCTTTACTATCGAACCATTTACCGGCAGCAGATGACGTCGGACCCAGAGCACCTCCATGCTTGATTACGGCTACTACGAAGACGACTACCCGACTCACTTCGGCGACATTCACCTGTGGCGCCGTCTCGTGCGGTTCATGCTTCCCCAGTGGCGAGGGGTGATCTGGGCCGTTCTGCTCTCCCTGGTCATTACGGCTTCGAGCCTTGCTCTGCCCTGGATTTTTCAGCAAGCCATGGACCGTTACATCATCGACGCCTCCCTGCCCGTGAACGAGCGGGTAGCGGCAATCGGAGCCCTCGCCGGGGTCTTTCTGGGTGTCGTCCTTATCGGGTTCGCGGCCAACTTCTTTCAGGTGGTGATCTTGGAGTGGGCTGGGCAAAGGGCCATGCACAGTCTGCGTCAACAGATGTTTGCCCATGCCTTGGGGCTTGATCTCTCCTATTTTCACGGCCGCCCCGTCGGGCGCCTCGTCACAAGGCTCACCAACGACATCCAAAACCTGCACGAGATGTTCACCTCCGTCATCGTCACCCTGTTCAACGACGGCGTCCGCCTCCTCGGCATTTTGGGAATCCTTTTCTGGATGAACTGGCGGTTGGCCCTTCTCGTGGGGCTGACGTTTCCTTTCATTCTGATCATCACGCTCGTTTTCGGCAGATTAAGCCGTGACGCGTTCCGCCGTATTCGCTCGGAGCTTGCCGCAATCAATGCGTTCATTCAGGAGACGGTGACCGGGATCTCCATCGTGCAGCTCTTTGTTCGCGAAAACGATTTCCGCAAGCGATTCCTCGGACTGAATGACCGCTATTACGGCGCCGCCCTTTACCAGATTCATGTCTTCGGGATATTCGTACCGCTCATCGAGGTCATGAACGCCCTCGCGCTGGCACTCATCCTTTGGTACGGAGGCGGCCAGATCCTCGGCAGTTACATGACGATCGGCGTCCTCGCCGCCTTCATCTCGTACGTCCGGCTCTTCTTCCAGCCCCTGCGCGAGCTCTCCCAGAAGTATTCCATTGTGCAGTCGGCCATGGCATCGGCGGAGCGTATCTTCCAGCTGATCGACAGCCGGGAGCGCCTACCGGTACCGGCTTCCCCCTCTCGGCCCGCTCGACTGGAGGGGAGCATCGACTTCGAGCATGTCGATTTCGCCTACGAGCCCGACCGGCTCGTCCTGGAGGACCTTTCGTTCCATGTGAGCCCCGGGGAGACGCTCGCCATCGTGGGCGCAACCGGCTCGGGAAAGACGACGGTCATTAACTTGCTCGAACGATTCTACGATCCGATCCGTGGGGCCGTTAAGCTTGATGGGACGGACATTCGATCCCTGGACCCCTCGTGGCTGAGGCTTCACATCGGGCTGGTCATGCAGGATGTTCTGATCGTACCCGGTACCTTTCGAGAGAACATCCTCCTCGATCTTGAGCTGAGTGAGGAAGCACTGCGGCGGGTCATTCACCTGTCTCAGTTGGAAGAGGTCGTCCGGCGGCTTCCGAACGGTCTCGAAACGCGAATCGGCGAAGGTGGCATGGACCTTTCCGCAGGCCAGAAGCAGCTTCTCGCGATCGGCCGCGTTCTGGCCAGAAATCCTCGCATCCTCGTGCTGGACGAAGCGACCGCCAACGTGGACACGGAAACGGAAATGCTGCTTGAGCAGGCGATCCAGTCTGCGTTCGTCAACCGCACCAACATCGTCATTGCCCACCGGCTTTCCACGATCCGGCGCGCCGACCGGATTCTGGTCATGCACCATGGCCGCATCGCGGAGGAAGGGAGCCATGACGCCCTCATGACGCGGCAGGGTCTCTATTACCATCTGCAGACCCTGCAGAACGGCCAATGAATCCGGCTTCATCGTCTCAATCAACAGGAGCTGAAAAGCGCATGGACGAGAAAGAACTGTGGGAAGGTTTGGCTGAGGAGATGCTCAGCGGCTGGGAGCTCATTCCGATGGGCAACGGTTTTACCGTATTGACCGACTGGCACTGGCCGGACGGCAGCCGCATCGAGATCTATGTGCGTGCGGTCGGGGATCGCGAGGATCTTTCGGTCGTGACGGACGGCGGCGAACTGTTCAACTTCCTCCTCGCACACGGCGTGGACCTGACCAAAGACGACCGCAGCATGAAGGCCCTTCAGCGAGCGGTGGAGGATCAAGGAGCCAAGCTCATTGACTATCAGATCGCCAAGGGAGCCGGACCCCAGGATATGAGCCGCGCCGTCCGTGTCGTGCTGGAGACTCTGAAAGACGGCTCCTTCATGATGTGGCACAAATACCAGGAAGCAGGCGCTGTTCCCCATTAGGAACAGCTCGCCCCGAGCGCCCTCAAAGGGGAATGCTGATGTTCATGAGGAGCTTGTCGGGCTCACTCCTGCGCAGCTGGATGACCCCGCGGTGCTTGTGGATGATCATCTTGGCCAGGGGCAGATCGAGCGCCTTGTTGGGATCGAGCCGCGTCGTGAAGGGGTAGAAAAAGTGGTCGATGTCATCCGGGGAGATCTGCACGCTGCTCACTTCCATCTCGGCGTGCACCGCGTTCTCGCCCGAGTAGGTCTGGACGCTGAGCCCCCCCTGACCGTGGCAATAGCCCACCATGGCCTGGACAACGCTCCCGAGCACCCGTTTGAACAGGGGCCGGTCAAGGGGCACGAAGGGAAGCGTCGATGCGAGATCCACGCTGCAGGTCATGACGTGCTCTTTGAACAGATCCCGCTGCTCGGCCAGAACCTCCAAGACGAGATCATTGAGTGACGCTCGCTCTGCCACAATCTCGAACGGCTTCAAGTAGGCGAGCGTTTTCTCGAGTATCTTTTCAAGCCGCGCGACCTCCTGAACGATGATCTGGACCTTCTCCCGGTTAGGATCCTCCTCGGGCATCCCCCGCAGCAGTCGTCGCGCAAACCCCCCCGCGGCCACCAGCGGATTGCGGATCTCGTGGGCCAGCCGTGCGGAAATCTCGGTGAGCGTGCGGAGCTCTTCTGTTTGTAAAATCTGGTGCTGCAGACGATGCCGATCGGTCACATCCACCAGGAAGCCATCTACCGTCTCGACATGCCCCTGCTCGTCAAGGATCGGCTGTGCGTGGTCGAGGACGAAGACCTGCTTGCCGCTGGCGTGCGGGATTCGATACTCGGCCTTGAACTCGACGCCCTCCCTGAGGCAACGGTCCATCATGGGCCAGACACGTACCCGGTCATCCTCCAAGACCTTGTTTTTCCAGAACCCGACATCCTGCATGACACGCCAAACCGGGATCCCAAGCAATTCCTCGACATAGTGGTTCACGAAGATCGTGCGACCGTTGGAAAGCAGCCTGTAGACAACCAAGGGGATGCTTTCGACCATGGTGCGGTACTTTTCTTCGGACTCCCGAAGGGCGCGCGTTCTCAAGTGCACCATCTGCTCGAGGTTTTCAGCGTAGTCCCGGATCTTCTCACGAGACAGCTCCAGGGAAAGCAGCATCTCGTCAAGCGCTTCGGCGAGGACTCCGATTTCGCCCGAAGGTCGCAGCCCCAAGGGATAGACTTGGCTCCCCGTCGCGATCTCCCGCGCGAAGGTGACCATTCTGCCAATCGGCTTGGTAAAATAGCCACTGATGAGGTAGATCGCTCCGACCGAGAACAGCATGCCCAGAACGCCGACCCCGATCATGAGCCAACGATAATAGCCGATGAGCCTCAACGTAGCGCTCCGATCAACACGAAATTCTGCCAGCCCGACGATCTTCCCCTGGTAATCGCTGACAGCCCGCACCCACACGGAGAATTCTTTTCCGGCCTCCTTGCGGATCAGCATCGCGGGCCAACCCGTCGTGAAAACCTCCCGGTAAGCCGGATCCTCCCGCACGAACGACTGGCCGGTGGTGCTTTCCAGGCTTTTGAACGAGGTGCCATCTTGGGCCGGAAGCAAGAGCGAGGCTTCAATCCCGAATTGATTCTTCATCTCCTCGAGAAAGACGCTGCCGAAGTTGAAGCCGATCTCGACGCTGCCGACCACCGTGCCTTCATGATAGACCGGTGCCACGCCTCGTATGCCGTAGCCCGTCAATCCTTCCTCGAGCCCAAAGGTTTCGTTTCCGCTCGAAAGCGCGTCGGCGATCGTCTTTCGGTAGCCAAGATCGTCGCCGAACTCGTAAAGACGCTGAAGGCGAATGAACATCCGGGGGGGAAGGACGTGGAAGTTGAATTGGCTGATGCCGTACTGCCGCTTCATGAAGACATAGGCCGGGTAACACAGCTGGATGAGTCTCATCCGGTCATGGTTGGCCAGGGCTCCTGCCACTTCGGGATTTCGCGCCATGCTGGACGCAACACTCACCGCCCATCGGCCCTGGACCTGAATATTGTAATCGAAGGCCCTGTGATAGCCGTGCATGCGCTCCCGCTCTTCGCGGTTGCTCAAGTCGTTCTCACTAAAGATGGCGAGAACCGTCAAAGACGTGGTGCCAAAGAAGGCGAGAAAAAAGAAGGAAATGCTCAGACGATACCTGAGCGGCATGTTACGCATTCGATTCAAGAAGGACTGTGTCGTCCTTTGAGCTTCCATGCCGTCCGCCTGTCGTGCTGCTTTCCCAGAAAAGATCCCCGGGGGGCGCGTAGCCTCCCGGGATCCCTCGTGCTCCGACTCACGCGCTCATCATCTGCAGCGCTCTCCTGATCCGTTTCAGCGCGGTATCTTTACCCAGCACATCGATAATCTCAAACAACCCGGGGCTCACGGTCGTTCCCGTCAGGGCAACCCTCACGGGCTGTGCAATCTTGCCCAATTTGACGCCAAGCTCCTGCACCACCGCGGCAAAAACCGCTTCCAAGCCCTTCTCATTGAACGAATCCATGGCCTCGAGGGCAGCCATGACCTTTTCCATGGCCGGGCGGTTTTCCGGGACGAGAAACTTCTTGGCCGCGGCAGGGTCGATCTCCACCTCGTCCACGAGATAAAACTTCATGGCATCGGCCATGTCCGTCAGCTTGGGTGCGCGCGGCTGAAGTGTTCTCACCGCTTTGGCGAGGTAATCCGCGGGCTTCGCGGGATACCCCCGGGCTTCAAGGAACGGCTCTATGAGCGGCACCAGGGAATCGGCCCCGCGCTCTTTGATGTAATGCGCATTCAGCCACTCCAGCTTTTCGGGGTTGAAGACGCTGGGCGCTTTGCCCACCGTATCCAGCGTGAAGTACCGGACAAGCTCCTCGCGCGTGAACACTTCCTGGTCTCCGTGCGACCAGCCCAATCGCACCAGGTAATTGATGAGGGCTTCCGGAAGGTACCCCATGTCCTTGTAGGCCATCACCGAGGTGGCTCCATGCCGCTTGGACATACGGGCGCGGTCCTGGCCGAGGATCATGGGAACGTGGGCAAAGTGAGGCAGCGTCTGCCCCAAAGCCTGGTAGATCAGGATCTGACGCGGCGTGTTATTGACGTGATCGTCGCCACGTATGATGTGGGTGATGCCCATCGTCACGTCGTCGATCACCACAGCGAAGTTGTAGGTGGGCATCCCGTCACTGCGCTGAATGACCAGATCGTCCAGTTCCGAGTTCTCGAAAAAAATCGGTCCCTTGATCAGATCGTTCAAAACCGTCGTGCCCACGTCAGGGGAACGGAACCGAATGACTCGGTTGGGACCAGGCCCCAGACCCCGATCGCGGCATCGACCGTCATACTTGGGCTTGAGGCCGGCGGCCCTTGCCGCTTCGCGCCGCTGCGCCAGCTCTTCGGGTGAGCAGTCACAGTAATAGGCGGATCCCCGATCCAGCAGCTTCTGCAAATGATCCCTATACGTGTCGAGCCGCTGCGTTTGGTAATAGGGCCCCTCATCCCAATCCAGCTCGAGCCAATGCATGGCGTCCAGAATGGCCTGAACGGACGCCTCCGTGGACCGAACTTCATCGGTGTCTTCAATGCGTAGAATGAACTTCCCGCCATGGTGCCGGGCGTATAACCAGCTGAAAAGCGCAGTTCGCGCCCCTCCAATGTGCAGATACCCCGTGGGGCTTGGCGCAAACCGCGTAACGACAGCGCTCATGAATGTGCGTCTCCTTCGATGAATCGACTTGATTAGGCCTAACACAAGCGGAAGGCATTGGAACCAATGGTATATCGAATGTACGCATAACACAGTGGGGGTCTAAACTCAAGGAGATGGGACGCC
>CAZIEW010000044.1:0-44559 GCA_964538515.1 uncultured Syntrophobacteraceae bacterium | reverse complement strand
GCATAGAACATCGCCCAGCCGAGAGCATGGACGGCAAATCCCGTCGGAAGGGCCGCAAAGACGCGCGTAACCGCCATGAAGCTTGTCAACATCGCATACTGAGTCGCCGTAAAGCGTTTGTCGCAAAGACTCATCATGAAAGCGACAAAAGCGGCGTTCCCCATGCCCCCGCAAATGTTTTCCAGGGCGATGCTCCCGACCATGACCGCATAGTTTTTCCCAACCCAGGCAAGGGCCGTGAAGCTCAGGTTGGAGGCCGCCTGCAGAAACGCAAAAATCCAAAGAGATCGGTTGATTCCAATGCGCGCGATGATGCCGCCTCCGACCAGTGTCCCCGCAATGGTACTCAGGAGCCCGAATGCCTTGTTCACGGTTCCGACATCCGAGCGGCTGAATCCCAGGTCAAGGAGGAACGGCGTCGTCATGGCCCCGGCGATTGCGTCCCCGAGCTTGTAAAGCATGATGAAGAGGAGCATCGAGACGGCCCCGCTGCGTTTAAAATACGATGCGAGAGGAAGCCAGACGGCATCCTTCAATGTGCGCGGAGCCTCGGCCTGCTCGGTGGGCTCCGGAGCGAGGAAGGTGAACAGGGAGCAGCCGAGCATGATTACCGCCAAGGCTCCGTAAACAGAGCGCCAGGACAGGTAATCCGAAGCGATGAGAGCCGCGGCCCCGGAGACGAGCAGGGCCAGCCGGTAGCCGACCACGGTGGTCGCCGCGCCGGCTCCGAGCTCTTTTTCCTTGAGGACGTCAGCACGGTATGCGTCGACAACGATGTCCTGGCTCGCGCTCATGAAAGCCACCGCAAGGGCAAGCCACCCCACAAGCCAGGGCATTGTCGCCGGAGAGCACGATCCCAGCGCCAGGATCGCTGCGGCCAGAAGGCACTGGGCGATCAATATCCAGCCACGCCGGCGTCCGAGCCAGCCCACGTGAAATCGGTCGAGCACCGGAGCCCAAAGGACTTTCACCGTATAAGGCAGGCCGACCAGCGAAAAGATGCCGATCAGGCGCAGATCCACGTGCTCGGTCGCAAGCCACGCCTGGAGGGTGGAACCGGTGAGCGCAAGCGGGAGGCCGGATGAGAAGCCCAGTCCGAGCATCGAGAGAACCCGGCGGTTTCCGTAAACGGACAGCCAATCCTTCACGGCCTCAACACCTTTCATCGATTCTCAGACCTCCACCTCCGTTTTTCCGAGGGATCCTTTGATTCCATTGCATTGTCATCCTTAACGGACTAAAAGCAAGCGCACGGTCTCGTCCCTGCCCTTTTCCCCCCGGCAGGGACGAGAAAGCTCCTCTCCCAGAGCAGCAGGGGAGACCGCCTTTTTGAACCCACGGGAACGCCGCATATGAGCCGGTTTAGAACACCCGGGAGACAGCGCATCGCTCGAAAGCCTCTCTCACAGGCCCAGAGCTATCAGTGGATGCGACAGGACCATTTTCCGATCCACTTTTTCATTCGAAACCTTGCCTACCTCGAGCGGGAAGCCTGGTTCGCGCGCAAGAGCCCCGCGTCCAGAGCGCGCTGGGCCACTGTCCTTTTCAAGGAGCGAGCCCAATGCTTGCGAGACGTCCGACGACTGATCGCACCTCACCAAGGAGAAGCGTCCTGGAAGAGAGAGCGTCCCCGGATGTCGGGCGACGTGCACGGCGCCGAAAGCAGCTATTGCGATCACTGCGGAGGGTGCTGCGAAATCGCAAGCGGCTTGCCTGAGTTTCCCGGTGAGTCTCAACTGCCGCGTTCCTGGAGAGTGTGCTTTGGCGAGGGGTTGGGTGTCGGACACCGTTTCTGCGCCTTCATGTGGGAGGGGGATCGCTCGGGAACAAGCCTGTGCGCCATCCATCCCTGGCGGGCCAGTCCATGCCGGGTTTTCGAAGCGGACGACTGTGAGCTGTTTAAGCAGGACATCGACTTCATCGCGTTCTCGAAAAGCCGTCGACTGAAGGACCTTCTAAGGCTCCTGCCCCGAATCCTCCGTCGCCACACCGCAAGGAGACACACCTAACGCGCAAGGACAATCGTGCCGTCCTGCATGAGGATGTAGGACTTCCCGCGCCAGGTGACCCGATGTCCGGACAAGCTGAGACACCATACGAGGAAATTGAAACAGTCCCGGACCGGCAGCAACAGCAGATTTCTCTTGAGGATCCCATCCCCCAGGCAGCGCCACCCGACATACCAGGCCATGGCAGCTCTCGCGCTGAAGACGGCCGAGAAGAGGGCGACGCTTGCCCCTGAAAGTCCGTCCAGAAGCATGGTCATCAGCGCCCAAACCGTTCCATGGGTGAACAGGAGCCCCATGTGTCCCTTCTGCCGGCAGGCACGGATGCCCCGTCCCCACCGGACCTGATGGCGCAGCAGCTCCCCCAGCTTCATCGGCCCAAGAATGGTTTCGACCACATGGGGGACGATCCGAACCTCCGCCCCACTCTTCCAAATGAGGTGTCCCAGCATGAAGTCATCCGCGAGGTAGTCGGCAACGGCATGGAGGCCGCCTATGGCCGTGAGCTGGGAGCGTGTAGTGGCCACCGTGGCTCCCAGGGCAAAGGAAACCCCTTCCGTCATCCAGGCCATGAAAACGCTCGGCGCAAATTCCGCGGTGATCCCCAACGCCTCGAGTCGCGCGGCCAGGCCGGGAGCCTCCCCCGCCCTGTAGAGGCACGTGACGGCACCCACTCCGCTCTGCACAAGATGACGCGCGATGTCGTGGAGAAAGCCCTTCCCCACTCGAATGTCGCTGTCGGCAATCACGAGATGCTCGTGTTTGGCTGCCCGCAGCATGTTGTGGAGATTATTCACCTTCGGGTTCTCACCGATCGTGTCCGATCCCATCACCAGTCGAATGGGAACCTCGGGAAAATCGGTCATCAGCTTGTCGACCACTTCGACCGAGGAATCCCGAGGATCCATGACCCCAAAGATGATCTCAAAATCGGGGTAGTCGAGACCACAGAAGGACTTGTAGTTGTCATAGGCCCTGAAATCCGCTCCGCAGAGGGGAATCAGGATGCTCAACGGAGGCCGGTGCGCGGGATTCCCCGTTGAGGGCGACGAGAAGAAGCGCCAGGCCGCCACCATGCAGCACAGGTAGTAGGCTGTGGCCGCAAGCGCGAGAAACCAAAACAGAATCGTCATCGTCGGAAGGCCTCAGTCACGACAGATGAGGGCCACCCCGAGGCAGACGAGCAAGGTTCCAGCCCAGCGCAGAGCGGACACCTGCTCCTTCAGAAACACTCTCGCCCCAAGGATGCTGACCACATAAACCAGGGAGGTTGCCGGAACCACGAAGCTCATGTCCGCCCAGGCAAGAACGACCAGAAACGAGAAGAAGCTCACGGAAAGACACCCGATCCCCAGAATGAAATCCCGGCAGGTGAGAACCCGGAGCGCGATCCGCAGCAACTCGCGCGGATTCAGCGTCGAAACCTCCCCGATCTGCTTCATCCCGGAGCTGATAAACACATCGCCCGCCGCGTTCGAGACCACGATGAGCAGCATCATGAGGATTGTCTTCATGAGCGTCCCCCTTCTCCGACACTGCCTGTGATATCCGGCTCGCCGGCCCCCGACCTTTCACCTGCGGTCTTGACGACCAGGAGCACCCCGACGCAGATGAGCACTGTCCCGGCCCATCGGCCCGTGGAAATGGGCTCGCCAAGGAACCAGCCCGCAAACGCCACATTCAAGATGTACTTGAATGCGCTCGCGGGCAGGACAAAGCTCAAGTCCGCCCACGAAAGGGCTGCCGCAAAGAGCGCAAAGTAGGCGAGCAGCAACAGGATCCCCACCCAAATAAGCGGCGTCGCGAGCGCGTGGAGGATGAGCCCAAGGGATAGCGCTCCGTCAGCGAAGCCGGCCGATGCGACCTGCTTCATTCCCCCACTGAGACACGTGTTCCCGATCACCTCAGCCAAGACGAAAAGGAAAATAACCGTTAATGTTTTCATGACCCTACTCTGGAAACGGTGAATGCCGAGTGGCGCTTTCGCCCTCTCTGTCCTTCCGGGTTTTCACCCACTACACCAATTTACTTTTCTTAGCCAGGATTTACAGATCGGGTGCGGCGACCTCTCGGCGCGCAGCCCTCTTCCTAACGCTCCGGCTCCCAATACACCGTCAGTTGGTCAATGCACTCAGCGCCTCCGACGCACGTGCTCGAAATCACGATATAGAAAATAAGGCCACAGCGACAGGATAGCTCCGACGACCGGCCACGGGTCCGTCCGGTCGCATATGTCATATGTGAGGTTGGGCTCCACAAAGCGAAAGAAGCTCGGATCCATGCGAAAGCGGTGCGGGTTCTGGATGAAGTGCAGCATGTCGCCCGGCAAGAGCCAGCGCGTCTGATGGCCGACCTTGTAGCGTACGACCGGTTCAAAGGGGATGTTGAGCGCCGCCAGGGTCAGCAGATAGGGAAAATTGACTCCAGAGTCCACAGCAAGTGCCAGGGAGCCCCAGAATCGAGGGTTTACTTCGAGCAGTTTGGGCACGCCGTCCCTGGAATCGATCTTGAATTCAACCATGGCAACGCCCCGAAACCGAAAGCTCCGCAGAAGCCGCTCCGCACACTCCCTGACCTCCTCATGCACGATGCTCTGCCGCAGGGTGCTCGGCCCCCCCGTCACCGGGTACTCCCGAAGCCGCTCATGGACGAAGCTCGCCAGGACCTTCTGCCTGCCGTCCATCAGGAAGCTCGCCCCCAGGCCCCGACCGTCGTGCGGCAGTCGTTCCTGGACCAATATTCCCTCGCCCTTTCTGAAAGCCTTCCGAAGGGCCTCCTCCAGCTCATGCGGCCCATCGACATAGCTGAGACCGGCCCCACCCGCCCCGACCCTCGGCTTCACCACCACGGGATAAGGCAACCGGTCCACCAAGGACATCCCACTCTCCAGATCGAGCACGTCAAAGGTTTCAGGCATTGGAAGTCCCAAGGAGCGGGCCCGCTTCATGACATTCCCCTTGTCCTGAATGCACCCGAGACATTCATGATCTGCAATCAGAAAGCTGGTATATTGAGAAAACAGGTCCTGATTCTTGGAAATCAGGATTTGCGTGTCGTCCTCCATCGGGATGAGTACGTCATGACGGTTGCGCTTGAGATAATCTAAGAGACAGTCGATAAATTTTTCTGGGTTTAATATAGGGGATGGAGTCCGTATACGCTTCTCTGCAAATTTTGAAAACAAAGCTGGAGAACAATATGTGCTCTCAGCCACAGATACTCTGATGCCTACTTTTCCAAGAGCCCTAACAGCAGCAATTGTCTTGCGCCAGAATCCATCCGTGATCAATACGCTTAGTCTTCTATGGTCAGGGCTCATAGCCATTGTTCTTCGCCAGCTAACACTCTATGCTCAGGAGCGTTCATTTGTATATAATGCCTGGGTGAAGTCGAAACATCGAGCCTGCATAGCAATAGAACGCCCCACTTTTTTCCTCCTTGACCCTGAAACGATAATATGCGAAGGATTCGGTGTGCTTGTAGCACAGCTTCTAGCCCACGGCATATCAGAAAGTTCTTGGCCAATCCCCGACCTGATCTGGACTGCGTTGAAGCCTATCGGTCCCGTCAGCCAGGCATGCGATGGAGGAGAGGGATGTCCGTTGAGGGGAGGACGGTCCTGGTCACGGGAGGCACCCGCGGGATCGGGGGAAGTGTCGCCCGGGAGTTTTTCCGGGGAGGCGCCAACGTGGTTGCCACGTACGCAAACGATGACGCGGCGGCGGCGTTGCTCAGGGAGGAGCTCGGCGACGGTTCCCGCGTCTTGATCGAAAAGGCGGATGCCTCAGACCCGATTGCGATGCAGGCAGTGTTCGACCTGGCATCGAAGCAATTCGATTCCGTGGACATCCTGGTCAACAACGCGGGCATTCGACGTGACAACCTCTTTCTTTTTATGCCTGAAGCCGACTGGTACGAGGTCATACGAACGAACCTCCACAGCGTGTTCGTGTGTACCAGGCTGGCCTTGAAGCCGATGATCGCCAAACGATGGGGACGCATCGTCAACCTGGTTTCCCCGAGCGGCGTTTTCGGGCGAGAGGGTCAAGCGAATTACGCCGCATCCAAAGGGGCCGTTGTGAGCCTCACCAAGACTCTCGCCAAAGAAGTCGCGCGGATGGGAATCACGGTTAACGCTATTTCACCGGGGGTCGTCGATACTGACATGACCCGCTCGCTTGCGCCCGAGACCACCGCTGAATTTAAACGGGCCATCCCCATGCGCCGTCTCGGCACGGTTGATGAGATTGCCTCGGTGGTTCTCTTCCTGGCTTCCGAGGCGGCTTCGTATGTGACCGGGCAGGTCGTCGGCGTCGACGGTGGACTGACCTAGTGCTCCGTCAGACAAGTTATGCCGGGCAACCGAACGCCCCCTCGCCCCCTCGAGGGGGAATCAAAGGGGGTGTCCCCTGCAGAAGTGAACTGACAGAGCACGAGACACTGGGAGATGAATCACTTGCGAGACGACACACCTGACGTGGCACAGCTGATAGGGGATCTCAAGACTCTGATTGTCCGGACCCTTCGGATCGAGGACGTGCAGCCGGAGGATATCGTCGATTCGGACCCTCTTTTCGGAGAAGGGCTGGGACTGGATTCCATCGACGCGCTCGAGCTCGTGGTAGCCATCGAAAGAGAGTATGCCGTGGAAATCCCCGATGCCGAGGTTGGGCGCCGTGCGTTCGCTTCGGTCCACGCATTGGCGGAATTCATCCTGGAGAAGACGGCAGCCGGTGAACAGAAGCATGCGGTGGGTTGAAACGTCCACGATCGTCCGTTTCAACGAGGTCGACCAGTGGCAGATCGCGTGGTACGGTCATTACTTTGCATGGTTCGAGATCGGGAGGATGAAGGTCCTGGAGATGTTTTCCCTGCTTCCCGGCGATTTCACGGCGCTCGGCTATGTCGCCCCAGTCGTCAACGCGCGCTGCGATTACAAGAGCTCGGCTCTCACCAACGACGCCATCGTGATCCGCACCCACCTCGACAAACCCCAGACGACCGCCCTCACCTTTCGCTTTGAGATTGTTCGGGAATCAGACCGTCGTCTCTTGGCCCAAGGGGAGACCACCCAGGTGCTGACGCGGCTGGACGGTGTGATGATTTACAAGCTGAGCGGCGATCTCAAGGACCGGATCCAGGCCATGGTCGCCTATTTTTGGCCCTGAGCGTGGGGAAGCCTCCGTGTCCGAGTCAAGTATCGAGCTGCTGCTGCCCCATCGTCATCCCTTCCTCCTGGTGGATCGGATCGTTTCCCATGAAGCGAGGCGCAGCATTTCCTGCACCTATCGTGTGCCTCCCGACCACCCGTATCTGAGTCGATCGGGGAGCGTGGCGGTGTTTCCGTCGAGCTTGCTCGTCGAAGCACTCGGGCAGGCGGCGGCCCTTTGCATCCGGCTCTCTTATCCGACTGAGACTTCGAGCCCAGGTCGGCTTGGCTTTCTGGTGCGAGCCGACCAGTGGCGCTTTCTCGGATTCGTCCGTGCCGCTGAGGAAGTCTCCCTTGCAGCCACGTTGACCGCCCATTACGGACCGCTGCATAAATTCGACGTTGTTGCGCACCTTGGCGAACAGCCGCTTGCAACAGGCTCGTTGACCCTCCACGTTGAAGTGTGAATTCCCATGACAGCCACTGCACCGCCTTCCCGTCTCTGTGCTCTCATCCCTGCCTACAACCTGGCCCGCACGATCGGAGGCGCCGTGCGAGGAACGCGCTCGCATGTGTCCGACGTGTGGGTGATCGACGACGGGTCGACGGATCGGACCGCTGTCATCGCCGAAGACTGCGGTGCATCGGTCCTGCGGATTCCGGTGAATCGGGGCAAGGGCTGGGCGCTGCGGCGCGGATTCAGCGTGGTGCTCGCTTCCGGGAATTATGACGCCGTCATCACGCTTGACGGAGATCTGCAGCATGACCCCGCGGACATTCCCAAGCTGATTGAAGGGTATCGGAGAACCGGCGGGGACATCGTCATTGGATCACGGATGGCCCAGGCGGAGGCGATCCCCCGGGTTCGCTACTGGACCAATCGCGTGGGCGTCTTCTGCATCTCCTGGGCGGCGGGACAGCCGATCGAGGACACCCAGAGCGGTTTTCGGCTCTACAGCAGGGGGGTTCTGGAAGCCGTCTCTCTGCGCACGACCCGATATGACACCGAAACGGAGCTCATCATCAAGGCGGGTCTCCTGGGAATGACGATCGTCTGCGTCCCCATCCGGACCATCTACCACACGGGAGAGGATGACGCGTCCCGTTACAGACCGTTTACGGACACGTTTCACATTTCCATGGTCTTCTTAAAAAGCCTGTTCTGGAGAAGGGGGATTGCACTCTGACATGGCCACACCCGTTCCCGTCATAACGGGCATCGGCGTCGTCTGCTCCCTCGGAGCGACCCGAGAGGCCTTCTGGGAGGCTCTGGCATCCGGTCGATCCGGTATCGGCCCCATCGACCTCTTCGAGGTGTCGGGCTACCGAAGTCAGATTGGCGCCCAGGTCCGAGGCGTCGACCTCGGCGCTCCCAGTCCTGTTCCAGACTGGCCCCGCCTGGGCCGTGGCGATCGGTTGGGACTCCTCGCCGCAGAACAAGCCATTGTCGATGCTCGCCTCCTGGAGCGCGGCGTTCCCCTCCATCGCATCGCGGTGATCCTCGGAGGCGGCTCCGGGGGGGTGCTTGAAGCCGAGCGATACCGCCGTCAACTGCACGCGGGAGAGAAGCCGCCGCCTTCTCAGCTGGTTCCGTTTCCGGTTTGCCACCTCACGGATTTGATCGCTAACCGTTACGGCTTTGGGGGCGTTCGCTCGACCGTGGCAACCGCCTGCTCATCCAGTGCGACGGCCATCGGCTACGCAGCCGACCTGATCCGCTCCGGAACCGCCGACGCCGTCATTGCCGGCGCTTCGGAATCCCTGACCGAGCTCACTTTTTCGGGCTTCAATTCCCTGCGATCCCTGGATCCCGAGACCTGTCGGCCATTCGACCGCAACCGTCAGGGACTCGTCCTCGGCGAGGGGGCGAGCATCCTGGTGATGGAATCCCACGAAAGGGCTCAGGGCGGTGGCTGTCCGATTTACGGGGCGGTTTTGGGTTACGGCATCAGTGCGGATGCATACCACATGACCTCGCCGCATCCCAAGGGCGACGGTGCCGTTCGCTGCATGGAGGCCGCCCTTGCCCATGCTCGGCTGACCACGGACGCGGTGGACGCCATCAACGCCCACGGCACGGGAACCGTCGTCAACGACCGGGTCGAAACACTGGCTATCAAGCGCGTTTTTGCTAACCGAGCGTTCCGGATTCCGGTAAGCTCCACCAAATCCGTGCACGGCCACTGCCTGGGAGCCGCAGGTGCCATCGAAGCTGCCGCGACGATCCTTTCGCTGCATCACGGAATCGTGCCGGCCACGTGCCATTTGCGGGCTCCCGACCCCGATTGCGACCTGGACTATGTGGCAGAAGGCCCAAGGCGCCTTGAAACGAGGATAGCGCTGTCCAATTCCTTTGCCTTCGGAGGCAACAACACGACCCTTGTGCTGGCCCGGTGGCCGATCGACCCCGGTTGGCTTTGAGGACGGGAAAGCCCATGCAGCGTCACTCTCTTGAGAGATGACCGTTGCATTTCCATGCAAGCGGAGATGGCTTCCATGAGCAGGATCCGGCTGAACATCAGCGGTCTTGGCATGATCAATGGCCTTGGACTCAATCGAGCCCAGTACTGGGAAGCGCTCTTGTTGGGGGACTCCGCGATCGGACGGCTTGAGGGGCTCGATGCGGGCGGACGGCGAAGCGATTGGGGCTCGCAGATCCGCGGCTTTGATCCCAAGGCCTGGATGCCGCCTCGATTCTACCGTCGTTTGAGTCGGCTTTCCCGCTTGTCGGTTGCAGCCGGCATCGAGGCCGTCCGCGATAGTGGACTTAGCGTCCGTGATGAACAAACGGACCGAGTGGGGTGCGTCTTCGGAACAGCCTTCGGCAGCACGGACCAGACGGATGGCTTCTTTGTGAGCTTGCTGGAGCACGGCCCGGAAGGCGCGGAGCCGTTCCTGTTCCCCGACACCGTCCCGAACGCCCTTGCGAGCCATGTCGCCATCTTTCACACGCTTCAGGGGCCCAACAGCACCCTTTGCCAGAACCACCTCTCCGGGGAAGCCGCCATGGCGTATGGACAATCCCTGCTTGAAACCGGTCATGCAGACACCGTGCTGGTCGGCGGCGGGGATGAGCTGTCTCCCATCTTGATGCATTCCCTGTGTGCGATTCGGGCTCTGAAGGTGCTTGAGCCTTCGATGGGTCCGATTCAAGGTCTTCACGCTTCAGGCAAAGGATTCGTTCCTGGCGAAGGTGCGACCTGCCTCATCCTCGAACGATGCGACGAGGAATCCGACGCTCGGGCAAGATCGTACGGGACCCTCGAAGGCATGGCCCTGACCGGTTCGAGATCGCGTCAGCTCCATTACGAGCCCGACGGGGATGGACTCATTTCCGCCATGCGGGAAGCTCTGGACGCCGCCGGGCTGAAGCCGGACGCCATCGATATCATTGCATCCCCGGTCAACGGAATCGGCGAGCTCGATCGCATCGAGGCAATCGCCCTTGAGCGGGTTTTCGGGCCTCGATGGGCGTCCATCCCCCGTGTTCCGTCCCGTTATTTTACCGGCGACTTCGGAAGCGCCGGTCTCCTGGCGACCGCCACCCTTCTGATTGCCCTGAGAGAAGGAATCGTTCCACCGCACATTCATGGCCCCGTACACCGCGACTTTCCCGCCTCGAGCCCTTCGATCGCCCCTCCCGTCAAGGCCAGGCTGCGCCACGCTCTGGTTCTCGGGACGACGTTCGGGGGCGGTGCCGGATGCCTGGTCCTCTCCGGCCCTCATGGCGGCCAGAGCACGGCATAGGATTCGCTCATGCGCCTTTTGCTGATTTCGCCCAACACGGAAACGCTCCCCGACCCGGTCTTCCCTCTGGGTCTCGCGTTTCTGAGCGGCGCCCTTCAAGGCTCACGCCACGAGCATCGATTGCTCGATCTGTGCTTCGCCGAGGATTTTGAGGAAGCCCTGAGCCGGGAAGTTGAGGATTTTCAACCGGACATTGTGGGGCTCTCACTCAGAAATGTCGACAACGTCGCTTACCCGAACTTCCGCTCCTATCTGCCGTTTTTCAAGGACGTCGTCTCGAGGCTTCGCGCTTTGATCGATGGACCGATCGTTCTCGGCGGCTCCGGCTACAGTGTCATGCCGGATGCGATCCTCGAGCATCTCGGAGCCGATTACGGCATTCAGGGGGAGGGTGAGCTGAGCCTGAGGCTGCTGCTCGATCGTCTTGAGGACCGGATCTCCGTTTCCGACATCCCAGGACTCTTGACCCGCTCACAGAGCCACTCCGTCGTGACCCCATCCGGGCCGGCAAGACACCACGCCTATGGAGCACTCCAGCCTCGTCGCGAAATGCTCGACAGCCAGCGTTACCTGCAATTCGGAGGCATGGGGAACGTTCAGACCAAACGGGGCTGCTCATTTTCTTGCGTCTATTGCACGTATCCTCTGATCGAAGGACGTGACGTGCGGGTAAGACCTCCCTCGGCGGTCGTTTCCGAAATGGAGGCCTTGAAGCGGAACGGCATCGATACCTTCTTCATCGTCGATGACATCTTCAATGTTCCCCCCCATCACGCGAAATCCATCTGCCAATCCATCCTCGAGCGCGGTCTGGAGGTCCGGTGGAGCTGCTATCTGCACCCTCAATTCGTGACCGAGTCATTGCTTCGAACAATGAAAGATGCCGGATGCACGAGCGTCGAGCTCGGGATCGATTCGGGCTCCGACGAGCAGCTCGCCCGCCTTGGCAAGTCATTTACCCGCGCCCAGGTCTTGCGCGCCTCCGAGCATTGCCACAAGGTGGGTATGTCCTTCTGCCATTCGCTCATCTTCGGCGGACCCGGTGAAGATCGGAAGACCATGGAGGAGACGTTTGATCTCATGGAGGCGGCGTGCCCGACGGCGGTGATCGCCATGTGCGGCATCCGTCTTTTTCCCGGAACCCGGCTCGCTCAAATGGCCCGCTCTGAGGACATCCTGTTCACTGGAAGCAGCTTCCTCGACCCCACTTTCTTCCTGAGCAAAGCGGCGCGTCCGTTCCTCCTGGAGGCGTTGCGGAATCACGCGGCAACGCACAGCAACTGGATCCTTCCAGGATCGAGCGTCAACATCGATACCCGTCTCCAGAGCAAGCTGAGACGTTTCGGACTCAAAGGCCCCCTGTGGGAGTACATGCGGATGCGACGGGACAAGAAGCCGTGCCAGCCATAACGATGCTTCACAAGGAGCGCATGATTGCCGAACGCGGCCTGCGGGCATCCCCGGGGGTGGCTTGGAACATCCTGACCGTCGATTTGGAGGACTGGTTCCATATCTGCGAAGTCGAGACTTTCCTGCCACGGTCGGCCTGGGATTCGTTTCCCTCGACGGTCGTTGCGGACACGGAGCTTCTCCTCGAGCTTCTCGGAAGGCATGACGCCCAGGCGACCTTCTTCGTCCTGGGGTACGTCGCGAAGCGCCATCCGTCCCTCATCCGACGGATCAGCGCTCTGGGGCATGAAATTGCCTATCACGGGTGGGATCACGAGCTGGTCTATCGGTTGCGCCCCGACGCGTTTCGCCGCATCCTGCGAGACGGCATTCACCTGATCGGGGATCTTGTCGGCGCCCGCCCGATCGGCTTTCGCGCGCCCCAATGGTCCATCAACGACCGCTCGCTCTGGGCCTTGGAGCTTTTGGCGGAAGAAGGTTTTCAGTATGATTCAAGCATGGCCCCGTTGAAATTCATCGGGAATGAAGCCTACCCGCCCGAGCCCCACGGACGGTCAACGCTGTCCGGTCCCTTGCAGGAATTCCCGCCCTTGACCCTTTGGACTCCCTGGGGCCGTTTCCCTGCCGCCGGGGGCTGGGGGCTCCGCAGTCTTCCCTTTCCCGTTATCGAGCGCGCCGTCAAGGGTCTCAACCGACGGGCCGTCCCAGCCGTCTTTTACGTCCACCCGAGAGAAATCGGCTCCAACCGGTCGATTCGAGGACTTCCCCTGAGCAAGCGCTTCGTCTTGAATGGCGGCTTGTGGACAACCCGATCCCGCATCGAAGCGATGCTGAGCACGTTCCGTTTCACCTCGGTATCAGTCACTGTCCAGCTCTTCACCCGTTTTTAAAGAAACCAGCATCCGATTCATGCGCTCCTCGATGAGCGAGGTGATATCCGCCAGAGCTTTCAGGGAGATGAGGAGTTTGCTAAGTTGTTGCTTATGCTTGATACTTAGCTTTGGGTGCTCGAGAAGGCGCAGAACATCCTCGAGCAAGCTCAGGTTGGCGGTCGAAAACTCTGTGTAAGCCAGCTTGGGCCATTGAGCGCGGAGATCTTCGGGAATGTGGTCCAGCCTTTTGGCAACCTGCTCATCCACCACCATCCAAATGGCCTTTTCCAGATGACTCAACAGCTCGACCACTTCTTCCTTGTATTCATCCCAGGCCTGACTTTCGGCGAGGAGGCGATCCCACTTGGAGCGAATCTTGTTGTCGAGCCAACCGCTGCCATGCTGGGGCAAGAGGAACATGTTGGCCACGACCATCTGCTCGGCCAGCAATTCCTCACTCAGCTGCGCCAGCTCTTTCTGGCCGTGTAGATAAGGCTGACCCAGGAGAAGCAATTCCCCAAGCCGCATGAGGAGTGCGTTCTTGTCCTCATGGTCCGCCAGGACTTTACGCAGCTCCAGCTCCCATTCCTCGCGAAGAAAGCTCATCACCGAATTGATGGCTGGAAAAACAAACCCAATTTTAATCAACGAATTACGCAGCTCGTGGGCCACCGCATTGCTGGCTTGGAAACGCTGGCGGGAAAGCTCACGCCGCGCAGCCTCGGCCTGCTTGCGCTCGGTGATGTCCTCAAGAATCCCCACGGCTCCGAGGGGCCGTCCGTCGTCCGCCGTAATCCTGCTATACAGCACACTCAGCGGGATGAGCTTGTTGCTGACAATCGAGCGATACTCCCCTTCATAACGGCCGATCTCGCCCGACAGCGCTTTCACAACCGCAGCGCGCATGGCTTCGTCCTGCAAGGATTGCAGCATGTTGAATCCCTGAACTTGCTCTTTCGTGGTGCCAAGTACGGCTAAGAATTGCTTGTTGTAGCTGACAATATTTCCCTTCTGGTCAAAATGCACGATTCCCAAGGGGGAATGCTCGAAAATCACCCGGTATCGCTCCTCGCTCTCCCTCAGCGCATCCTCGGCAAGCTTACGGTCGGTAATGTCCTCCCAAATTCCGACCGTCCCCAAGAGCTTTCCATCATCGGTGGTGAGTCGGCTGTAGAGGACCCTCAATGGGGTCAGCTTGTCGCCGGTAACAGAACGGTACTCCCCTTCGTAATACCCGGTCCTGCCGGACAGCGCTTTCAGGAACGCCGCGCGCATGGCCGGGTCTTTCAGAGATTGGAGCATGTTGAAGCCGATGACCTTTTCCCTGGGAGCACCCACGATGTTGAGAAATTGCCGGTTGCAGCTGACGACGTTCCCATTGAGGTCAAAATGCGTGATTCCCAAGGGGGCGTTTTCAAAAATCACCCGGTATCGCTCTTCGCTCTCCTGAAGCGCATCCTCGGCAAGCTTGCAATCGACCCTGTCTTCCGTGGATTCAGCAAGCCGTCTGCGTAGCTGATGCAATTCTGATAGAAGCTGCGCTCTCGTTTTTTCGTCGTCCTGCATGGCTGACTCCTCCAAGGGGTTGATGAGCCAGGGGTGGGAAATCCTTCAGAGAAGGCTTGGTGCATTGGGGTTTGGAATGGGAGGATCACTGGAAATCCGCTGTTTTCCCCTGTGGTGAATCAGTTTATCACACGCAGGGCAGCGTGAGCACGTCGATGATGGAATCCTTCTTGTCTGAGGGACCGGGAGAAAGGCTCCTTGGCTTGTCTCCCGGTCCAACCCATTATTGATCCGAAGCTTCCTTCTGGAGCACCACGTACAGGCTGCCTTCGCCGCGCTTCAGCAGAAGCAGCAAACGATTTCCGCCTGAGCCCTTCTCGACCGCTTTTTCAAAATCATGCGTATTGGTCACGCGCTGACGGTTGACCTCCTTGATGATGTCGCCCGGCTGGAGTCCGGCCATTTCCGCAGCGCTTCCAGGAGTGACCCCGCTGATGACGACGCCCTTTTCCTTGGATCGCACCCCAAGCTGCCGGGCAATCTCAGGAGTCAGGTCCTGAACCGTCATTCCCCAAGAGCCCCGTTCCGCTCCCTGCGCGGATGTCCCGGCCTCCACGGTCTGTTGAGGCATGGTACCCAGAGTTACCGAGATGGATTTCGACTGGCCCCCGCGCATGATGTCCAGGGTCACCTTGGTGTTTGGAGGCGTCGACGCCGCCAGTCTCGAGAGCACGTGCGCATTGGCGACAACCTTTCCGTTGAAAGCGGTGACGACGTCGCCTTCCAAAAGCCCGGCCTTCTGTGCCGGACCGTCGGGGATGACTCCCGAGATCAGCACTCCTTTGGAATCCTTGATATCGAAAGACCTGGCGAGCTCCGGATTGAGATCCTGAATGCTCAGCCCCAACCAGCCTCGGACCACCTTTCCTGTTTCCAACTGAGGCAGCAGCTCTTTGGCCAGATTGATGGGGATGGCGAAGCCGATTCCCTGACCCTGAGCGATGATCGCCGTATTGATGCCGACGACGCGGCCCTGCATGTCGAAGAGCGGACCGCCGCTGTTGCCCGGGTTGATCGCGGCATCGGTCTGCAGAAAGTCGTCATAAGGACCGGCGCCTATCACTCGCCCTTTCGCGCTGACAACCCCCGTGGTCACTGTCTGGCCCAATCCGAACGGGTTCCCGACGGCCATCACCCAATCGCCAACGCGAATGGCATCCGAGTCTCCCAGCGAGACGGCGTTCGGGAAATCCCCATCCGCCTTGACCTTGATCAGAGCCAGATCCGTCTTGGGATCTCTCCCGAGCACCTTGGCAGTGTACTCTTTGCCCGTATCGAATTTGACTTTGATCTCCGTTGCTTTCTCCACCACGTGGTTGTTCGTGAGGATGAGCCCCTTCTTATCGACCACGACGCCGGAGCCAAGCGCCTGTGTTTTCATTTCGGACTGCGGCATTTCTCCAAAGAAGTGCTTGAAGAAGTCGTCGCCGAAGAAGTCTCGCAAATCCTTGTCCGGCCCCATCATGGAGCCCCTTACGCCGCCTTTCACCACCTGAGTTGTGGAAATGTTCGCGACACTGTGCTTCACCTGCTCGGCCAAGTCGGCGAAAGAGGTGGGAGTGCTGTAAGCCTCGGCCCGAGAGATGAGGCCGACCGGGCCGATGGGCATAGCCAGCATGAGAGCCAGAGTCAATGCCAAAGAGCCTGCATGTCTGAACCGTGTTACCATCCTGTTCTCCATGATGCCACCTGTCTGTTCCGGGATCGCCCCGTATCGATGCGATCCTCGTCTCAAATGAAGGTCCTGCACCGATGCTTCACACAACGGTGCTCAAAAGCGCCATCCACCGAATAGCCCTCGAGCGCCCATTTCTCATGGTGGCCTGTTGCGTTTGGGATGGCGTGAAGCGTCCCAGCTTCCAGGCAGAGCGCGATCGGTCTCCGTCCCGAGCATGAGAGACCGGATGATTGACGGCAGGAGGTCGAAGTCTTTCATCTTGCTCAGGAAGAAGCTCGCCCCTGCCTCAAGACATTCCCTTTCGTACTGGGGGTAAGCGAGACCGGTCAGGATGATGACGTGTGTCCTCAGTCCTGAGCTCTTGATTTCACGCAGCAGATCGATGCCGCTCTTCCCAGGAAGCTGAATGTCTAGAATCGCAATGTCCGGCTGAAGCTTCAAAATGGCTTTCAGGGCCTGCTCGGAGTCATGCGTACGGCCGACAACCCGGGCACCGCCGAGGCCGGACAGCAGTTCCATGAGCCGATCGAGGATAAGATCCGAATCATCTACCAGATAAACCGTCTTCATGATGATCGCCTCCGTTTACGCCTCAATGATAGGCGCACCGAAGGCGCACGGCAGTCGGTGATCCGATGAAAGTGTTGTGGGAATCGGTCCGGAGATCCTGTGAGATTTTTCCTACAGGGCGGAGGACGCCGCAGCTCGATCAGACGTCGGTGCGTATTGGAGCACGAAGGAATCAGGGCGGGAGAAAACTACAGGGCGATCGTTGGCCCTTCGCTAGCCTCCCGGCTCGAGCAGCAGCCGCCCGTCATTCGATGAGGTTGTGGTGGAAGGCGTAAAGGGTCAGGTCGGCATTGCTCTGCAGCTTGAGCTTTTCCAGGATCCGGGACCGGTAGGTGCTGACGGTCTTCACGCTGAGCGCCAGCTCGTCGGCGATCTCCTTCAAGGGGCGCCCCGCAGCGATCCGCACCATGACCTGGTACTCGCGGTCGGAAAGGGTCTCGTGGGGTGTTGGGTCGGATCCGGACGTGAGCTGGTCCGTCAGCGCCTCGGCAAGGTTCTGGCTGATGTACTTCCGTCCGGACGAGATCCGTTGAATCGCCCGCAGCAGCTCATCGGGAGCGCTTCCCTTGGTGAGGTAGCCGTCGGCTCCCATCTTGAGGCAGCGGACCGCGTAGCGGGCCTCGGGATGAATGGTCAGCATGAGCACACGAGGTGCGTCCTTCTCGGCCTTGATCTGTCTCAGGATATCCAACCCGTCGAGCCCCGGCATGCTGATGTCGAGAATGATCACATCGAAGTCACCCCCGCGCACCTTCCGCAGCAATTCATACCCATCGCTCGCCTCATCGACCACGCAGGTGGTAGGATCCTCCGCCAGGATTTCCTTGAGTCCCTTCCGAACAACGGGGTGATCATCCGCGATAATGACCTTGATCATCGTTTCAATCCTGATTGGGATCTCCAGGTCGGAGGGGGATGGACACCTTCAGCCGGGTTCCGGAGCCCGCCTCCCCTTTGATCTCCACCTCGCCACCCAGAGAGTAGGCCCTTTCCCGAATCCCGAGCAGGCCGTAGGAAAGGCGGTTTTCGATCTCTTCCAGCCGGATGCCTCGGCCGTTGTCCGCTACGAGCAACGAAACACCTTCGGCGCTCCTGTCGAGCGAAACGGTCACCTCGGTGGCCCCCGCATGACGGGCGACATTTGTCAGCGCTTCCTGGAAGATGCGAAAGAGCGCCGTCGATTGCTCGGGCGACAGCGCCAGATCGTCGTCACCGAGAGCGACGTCACAAACGATCCCGGTTCTTTTGCTAAACTCTTCCGTCTGCCACTCGATCGCCTCAGCCAGCCCGAGATCGTCCAGGATTCTCGGGCGCAGCTCCGAGGCCACATGGTGGACCGTATTCATGGCATCGTCAATGATCTCCGCCATGCCGTCGAGCTTATCCTGCATGATTGCCGGGTCGATCGATCCCCCGCGCTTGCGCAGCCACGACAAGTCGATCTTCAAGGCCGTGAGGGCCTGCCCCAGGTGATCGTGGATCTCCCGCGCAAGGCTGAGCCGCTCTTCCTCGCGAACCTGCTGCACATGCGCCTGCAGCCGCCTCAGCTGATCTTCCGAGGAGCGGATCCTTGCTTCCGCTTCCTGATGCTCGTGCTCCCTCAACTCGAGCGATTGAGCCATTCCATCAAAGGTCTTGGCGAGATGTCCCAGTTCGTCGCTCTGGTGGGTGAGTCCACTTCGAGCCTTCAAATCGCCTTCGGCCAGCCGTTGGGTCGCGGCCACGAGAGCCCCAAGGCGGCGCAGAAAGACCGAGTTGCCGAGCAGCCAGAAAGTGCCGACCACCAGGACACTCACCAATCCCAGCAGCGCGAGATTGCGGTTCCGCGTGCGGTTGGCCTCCGCAAAGGCCTGCTCTCTGGGCATGGCGAAAACCACGCTCACCGTCCTGGAAGGCGACTGACTTCGAACGGGTGAGATCGCATAAATGGTGTGCCCCCCAAAGGCGTCTTCAACCAGGATGACATTCGGTCCCCCTTGCGCGATTGCGTGGAGAAGCCTGCCGTCCCGCAACCGGACTCCCTTTTGCCGCGGGTCAGGCTTCATGGAGAGCACCATCCCGTTCTGATCAACCAGAGCGAGGAAAGAGCCCGCAACGGAGCTCACCAGGTTAGGGACATGAAAGTCGTCCAGCCAATCCAGGTCGATGGCGGCGAAATACACGGCTTCTACCTGGCCGCCCGAGCCCAGAACGGGGTCGCTGACCATGAGGACCGGCCTTCCCATCAGGCTTCCGTCCAGATCGTCGCCCACCGCAAACCGCTTTGAATACCGTGCCGTCTTGAACCAGAGTGCATTGCCGACATTGAGGTCCTCGTGATGAGGCATGGCACTGCAAAGGACATCACCTCCGGGACTTGCAACCCCCAATTCGGAATAGCGCGGGAATGCGTCGGTCATCTGCTTCAGGATTGCACGGCAAGCCGACGGGGTCGCCGGGAGAGACTGGAAGGTAAGCTGAAGCGCCGTCAGCACCTCGCGTGCCCCCTCGATGAACTGCTCTTCCTGGCTTGCCGCAAGCTCGGCCGCCCGGAGGCTCTGTTTGATGACATCGGCCTCAATGGCGGATCGCTGCTCCGAAATACTGTAGAGCATCATGGCCCACGCGGGAACGAGAGCCACGAGAACGATCAGAATGACCCGAGCCCGAAGGCTGGAAAATAGGGTGCGTACGATATGTCCACCTCGTTCTGATTCAGTTGCTATCGTCCAAGGTCTCCCCCCCAGATCCAGGCCAAGACCGCTTGATCGAAAAACGCCCATCAAGAGCTTTACCCAAGAGAGCTCGATCGCTCAACAGAATATCAAGCTCTCCTCAATCGAGCCACATTCTCCGGCTTTTCAGCCAGCCCTCGCGACTCGTCCGAGCCAGTCAAACATCCGTGCATACCGGATGCTATCCAAGATATCGGCCGTTGTCACGGCATCTCTTCGTGGGTATGGGGCTCGCTGATTTTTGGGCTCATGCGGGATGATTTGCGCTATAAAGATAATGCCGTGTAACAGAAGTCGATTTGGCAAACGATGCAAAGTCAACGTTCGGAGGGAATCCCAGAATGAAAGCGAGCACGAACCGGACCCGAATCATCCTGTTTTTCATGTGCTTCCTTCTTATGGGCAGCTTCCTGTCGATCGGCTCGTTTGGCATGGCCGATGATCATAAGGGGAGCTGGAAGGGGTCCAGCAAGCACGGTATCGAAGGGTGGGGACAGGGATTGGCTGGGGGGCTGTCCGGAAAGGGACGCGATAAGGGGAACGAGACAACGGGAGAGATAACCGCCTGGAGCCTCGGAGTGGCCAATCTGACCGTGGCGCTCAGTATCCTCATCCGATGGCTGAGAGGGTTTGTCCCTTTGGCACCTGAAACGAAGAGCGCCCTCGCCCGGTTCAACGCCACCCAAAAGAAATACCTGATGCAGCTCCATTACACCCTGAACCCCGTGATCCTCCTCCTGGCACTGATCCATTGGAGCCTTTCGCGGTGCCGATCGACGGCCCTGCCCGAATGGGGACTGGTCATCATGGGGGGCTTGGCCCTGCTGGGAATCGTCCTCAAATTCAAGCTGTGCTCGAAGGACGCTTTGAAGAACGTCCATAAGATCCACACACAACCGATCCTCCTGCTGATCTTAATTGCCCTGCTGATCATGGGTCACATGTCCATGGACTAAACCCCAACATCTACGTGACGTCCGCGCCCATGAGGACTCCCTTGCTCCTTGAGCCGGAGCGTGCTCTCTGGAGATCAGCAAAGGGAATCGTAATGTCTCTTTATGAGCTTATATCAACGTATGGCTATCTCGCGATTGGTATCGGAACATTCTTGGAAGGTGAGACCATTCTTATATTGGCAGGTTTTGCTGCTCACCAGGGTTACCTTAATCTTCCATGGGTATTGGTAAGTGCATTTCTTGGGACATTAATTGGCGATCAGGTTTATTATTACATTGGAAGATTCAAAGGTCAGCCCCTCTTGGAACGACGCCTCAAATGGCAGTATAAATCTAAGAAAATAATTGCATTACTTGAAAAATACGACGCCTTCTTTATTTTTGGGTTCCGATTCTTATATGGTTTACGAACAGTGACGCCATTTGTTCTTGGATTGAGTAGAATTTCTCCTTTTCGCTTTCTAGTCTTTAATATCCTTGGTGCATTCACCTGGGCGATAGTGATCGGACTCATGGGATATATTTTTGGCCATACATTTGAGCTATTGATGAGCGATATCAAGCGGTATGAGCTGTGGATCTTTATTGGATTGGCGTTATCGGGGATTGCGATTTGGATTCTTCACCGATTGTCGAATCAAAGCGATCGTTGACCAAACCAGTTGGTCGGATCCAAGACCCAAGGGTTTTCATTCGACTGCCTCCTTTGCCTCAAAAACGGTTCGACACCGTTCCGGGTAACTTCTCAATAAGAGTAGGTCGGGATTCCATCCCGACGCCCTGGCTGCGGCTGTCGGGTTGGAAACCCGACCTACAGCCCCGACATTACCCGAACTTATTGAGAAGTTACCGTTCCGGACCCTGTTGATGGTAGACGGCATGAAGGGAGCGCCAAGGCCAAGATGAATTCCATCGCCGCACCTTGAGGCACTCCCGACAAGCTTGACTATTTTGGAGGCCCTCCGCGCTTCGCGGGTCCAGGCCCCTTGCGGGAACAGAACTCTTCTTTGCTAATCTTCCCGTCGCCGTTGACGTCTTTGTAATCAAAGACGTCCTCCCCGCGTCCACCCGGGTGGCGCACGGCCATGAGCTCCTCACGTACAACCACGCCATCCTTGTTGGCATCCAGGGAATTGAAATTCTCTTCACACTGCATCATCTGCCCACCGCCGCGCCCCGACTGCCCTGCCTGACCCAGTGCAGGACTCCAGCTGACCGGGACGAATAGGGCTGTCAGAGCTAGAGAAAGAAGTCCGATTCCGTGTCGTTTCATCGCATCCTCCTTGGTTTCAGTACCGGTGGTTTCCGGGCTCATGGTTCTGGTTTCAGAACGGATCACCGCCCATCATGGTGGCCAGAGAAGCGCCCAGTCAACCCCAAAAAAAAGGGAGCACCCGGCCTTGACTGGCCTTGTGCCCCCTGGGATCGTGATTCACCCGAATCAGAGCAGCGTCTCAAGCCCGCCCCGATGCGGCAGCTCCCTCAGCTTTCGCCTCCGATGAGCTTATTCAACTCCTTGATCAGTTCTTTTTCGGATGTGCGGCATTGCTCGCATGCGGACAAATGATCCAGGAAAGCCGTCAGATTCAGGCCTTCAAAAGTCCGAATGCGCAGCTCCGAGAGGTCGCCTCCACATTCCAACTTGATCATTGATGGTCCCTCCACTTGTTAAGGTTGAAGGGTCCTCTTACCATGGTTGTTGAAGTAAAACAATAAAAACAAGACGCTGCGTGTAACTGACCGATATCTTATCCATCCGTTGCGACAGGCAAATGCCGCGCACCCTACTTCTTGCGCAGCAGCTCCCGGGCGATGATCAACCGCTGAATTTCGCTCGTACCCTCGTAAATGGACGTGATCCGAACATCACGCGCGTACCGTTCGATCGGGAAATCCCGTGTGTAGCCGTAGCCGCCCAGCATCTGCATGGCGTCGTAACAGGCCTTGTTCGCCGCCTCCGTGGCCATGACCTTGGCCATGGAAGCTTCCTTGGCGAAATACTTACCCTGATCCTTGAGCCATCCCGCCTTCATCAGAAGCATGCGGGCGCCTTCAAGGCGGGTGTAGTTGTCGGCGATCATCCACTGGATGGCCTGCTGGTTGGCGATGGGCACGTCAAACTGGATGCGCTCCTTGGCGTAGCCGGTGGCGAAATCCATGGCGGCCAGGCCGATGCCCAGAGCCATGGAGCCGATGCCGATCCGGCCGCCGCCCAGCTCGGAGGCTGCAATGCGGAAGCCGTCGTTCAGCTTGCCGAGCATGTTTTCCTTGGGAACGCGGCAGTTTTCAAAAATCAGCTCGTTCGTGCAGGAGCCGTGCTGCCCCATTTTGGTCTCATCTTTTCCAATGATGAATCCGGGGAACGACGGCTCGACCAGGAAGATGCTGATCCCCTTGCCTTTTTTCGCTTCCTTGTCGGTAACCGCCCAAACGACAAAGACCCCGGCGTACTCGGCACTGGTGATAAAAATCTTCCCGCCGTTCAGGATATACTCATCGCCTTCGAGGACGGCAGTCGTCCGCATGGCCGCGGGGTCGGATCCGGCGCAGGTCTCGGTCAGGCCGAAGCTCCCCGCCGGGTATTCGCCGCTGCACAGGGGCGGAATGTATTTCTGCTTGAGCTCCTCGCTTCCCACCGTCTGGATCACTTCGGCCACCATGTTGGTGACCGAGGTGGTGACAGCCGTCGAAGCGCAGGCCCGGCCGATCTCGGTCATAGCAAGAGAGAAAGCCACGGCGCCGGCCCCGGTTCCCCCGTATTCGGGATCCACGTTGAGGCCCATGAAGCCCAGCTCCGCCAGCTTTTTCAGGTTGGCTTTGAGAATGTCACGGTTCTTGGTGGCGTCCAATTCAGCGGCAACCGGCTCGAGCTCCCGCTTGGCGAACTTGGCTGCGGTTTCCTGAATGATTCGTTGTTCTTCGGTCAGTTCAAAATCCATGTGGTCGTCCTATTCTGCTGGTCCCAGACGCTTAATAGTGGTAAAAGCCACGGCCCGTCTTACGCCCAAGCCACCCCGCTTCGACGTACTTACGCAGAAGGGGACAGGGCCGGTACTTGGAATCCTTGAAGCCGGCGAAAAGAGTTTCCATGATGGCGAGACACGTGTCGAGCCCGATCAGGTCGGCTAGAGCCAGCGGCCCCATGGGGTGATTCATGCCGAGCTTCATGACCGTATCGATGTCTTCCTTGGTCCCCACGCTGTGATAGAGGCAGTAGACGGCTTCGTTGATCATGGGCATCAGGATGCGGTTGGCGATAAAGCCGGGATAATCGCTCGATTCCGCGGGAGTCTTTCCAAACTTGATGGACAGGTCCCAGGTGAGCTTGAACGTCTCATCGGACGTGGGCAGACCGCGGATGACCTCCACCAGCTTCATGACCGGCACGGGGTTCATGAAATGCATGCCGATCACTTTATCCGGGCGCTTGGTCTGGGCGGCGATGCGGCCGATGGGAATCGATGAGGTGTTGCTGGCGAGAATGGCCTCGGGCTTACAGATCGTATCCAGGTCCCGGAAGATCTGAAATTTGATCGGCTCGTTTTCCGTCGCGGCTTCCACGACGTAATCGCACGGTGCCATGTCCTTGAGGTTGGTGCTCGTCTTGATCCGTCCCAGGATGATATCCTTTTCCTCGGCGGTCATCTTGCCCTTCTCGACGTTTTTGCTCAGGATGCTCGTGATGTTCTTGAGCCCGCGCTGCACAAATTCGTCGTTGATGTCGTTCATGATCACGTCAAGCCCCGCCATGGCGGCGACCTGAGCGATTCCGTTCCCCATCTGCCCCGCACCGATGACACCAAAGATCTTCACTTCCATAATCTCGCACTCCTTTGTACGCTTCTATGCAATGCCTTAGCGTTTGACCACGAGCGCAACCGCTTCGCCGCCACCGAGGCACAGGGAGGCCAGGCCAACCTTCTTGTCGCGTCGCTCCAGCTCATAAAGCAAGGTCACCAGTACGCGGCAGCCGCTGGCACCAATGGGATGCCCGAGGGACACGCTCCCCCCGTTCACATTGGTTATCGCGGGATCCAGCTGAAGCTCCTTCATGGCCGCCACCGTCGATCCGCTGAACGCCTCGTTGACCTCAAACAGATCCACGTCGCCGATCCCAATCCCTTCCTTCTTCAGGGCTTTGGGGATCGCCCAGATAGGGGCGACCAGAACATATTTCATGTCGATGCCGGCAGACGCCTGGGCTCCGACCGAAGCCATGATCCGGCATCCCAACTGCTCGGCCTTTTCCCGTGCCATGACCACAACCGCAGCCGCACCGTCGCTGATGATAGACGCGTTCCCGGCCGTCCCGACGCCGTCCTTCTTGAAGGCGGGCTTCATCTTGGCGAGAACATCGTACGGGGTTTCCTGGGGACATTCGTCTTTGCTGAAAAGGACCGGGCCCTTTTTTGACGGAATGGTGACGGGCATGATCTCGGCATCGAACCTGCCTGCCGCCTGGGCCGCGAGCGCTCGCCGGTAGGACTCGGCGGCGTAGCGATCCTGGTCTTCGCGACTGACGTTGTATCGTTCCGAGCACAGCTCATTCGACATGCCCATGTGGAAGTCATTCACGATGTCCCACAGCCCGTCATGGATCATATGATCATGGAGCACGCCGTCGCCCATCCGGTAGCCGGTCCGCGCCTTGTCCAGGTAAAAGGGCGCGAGACTCATGGTCTCCATGCCGCCGGCGACCACCACATCCGCGTCGCCCACCTGGATCGCTTGCGCAGCCAGCATGACCGACTTGAGCCCGGAGCCGCACACCTTGTTGACCGTAATGCACTCGACCTCCCAAGGCATCCCCGCGAGCACCGCAGCCTGCTTGGCCGGGTTCTGCCCGTAGCTGCAGGGCAGCACCATGCCCATGATGGCTTCGTTCACGTCCTCTTTCGCAATGCCCGCTCGTCGAATGGCCTCCTCGATGACCATCCCGCCGAGCTTGGTCGCCCCGATGCCGCTCAACGAACCATTGAAGCTCCCTAGAGGTGTTCGCACAGCACTCACGATAACCGCTTCACGCATCTGTTCTCCTTTCGAATCCGTCTCCACTTCCGATGGGTACAGGAAAGCTCCAATATGGCCTTTAACACACATGGTATGCCATTTTCAAAAAGAATATGCTGACACCGAACAAACGTTGATCGGATCCGATCACCCATGCCGCTCGTCAGCAGTCAATCCCGTGCTCCCGGAGTCTCGTCCGAACAGATTCGGCGCTCATCCCGGTCAGTTGAGCCCGCTTTTGTTTTCCCCGGTGCCCCTGCAGAATCCTGACGGAGGATTTCGGCCTATCGAAAAAGCGGGCGAGAAATCGGACAAGCTCGTCATTGGCTTCCCCATCAACCGGAGGCGCGGCGATTCTTATTTTCAGTCGGCCCTGTTGCATGCCGGCGAGCTCGCTCTTCGACGACCTCGGCTGAACCAGAATATTCAGGCAGACACCGCCTGAGACCTCACTCAAAGGTCCGTCGTTTTCCTTCATCTTCTCTCCACACGGCGCGACAACACAGCCCCATCCACGGGAGCACCGGGTCCTTTTCCCTTGTTCCCGTCCCCTGACCTGTTTATGTTCTGTGCTCAATGGAGACTGCTTTTCAGAACAATCCGCAGAAGAAAGGTAACACACTGTGCCCCAACGTCCCAAACGCATCATCCAGGCTCGAGAGCTTCGCAAGACCTTCGGTGATTTCGTTGCCGTCGATTCCCTGTCCTTCGACCTGTACGCGGGCGAATGTTTGGGATTACTCGGACCCAACGGCGCCGGCAAGACGTCGACGATCCGCATGGTCTACGGCTTTTCGCCCATGTCCGGTGGAAAGCTCGAGGTTTTCGGCATGGACATCCAGTCCCAATGGCGGGCAATCAAGTACTCGATCGGCGTTTGTCAGCAGGACAACAACCTGGACCCTGATTTGAGCGTCGAGCAGAACATGGAGGTTTTCGCCGCCTACTTC
Source organism: uncultured Syntrophobacteraceae bacterium (assembly GCA_964538515.1). Taxonomy (GTDB): domain Bacteria; phylum Desulfobacterota; class Syntrophobacteria; order Syntrophobacterales; family Syntrophobacteraceae; genus CALBZH01. Next base: position 17,931 of record CAZIEW010000044.1, on the reverse strand, counting down.
GACATCCCGCGCAAGGAAGCTCGTGCCAGAGCGGACAAGCTCCTGCGCTTCATTGGCCTGGAGCACCGACGGACATCTAAAGTCACGGAGCTCTCCGGAGGGATGATGCGGCGGATCGTCCTCGCCCGCGCCCTCATCAACAACCCGGAGCTGCTGATCCTCGATGAGCCGACGACGGGACTGGACCCCCAGGCGCGCCACCAGGTCTGGGAACGGCTGGAGGAGCTGCGCTCGGACGGACTCTCGATCCTTCTCACAACGCATTACATGGATGAGGCAGCCCGGCTGTGCGATCGGCTGATCATCATGGACGGCGGGAAGATCCTGGTGGAGGGCAAGCCGGCGGACTTGGTGCGGGAGCATGCGGGCCATGAGGTGATCGAGCTGACGGAGCCTTCGGATGAATTGCGCGCCATGATCCGTGCGAATGGAGCTCGCCACGAGGACCTGGGACATCGACTCATCATCTACGATGCGACGGACGAGGGGTTGTTCCGCAAGATCCGGGAACACCACTGCCACCAGAACTGCACGCTCCGACTGGCCACCCTGGAAGATGTCTTTTTGATTCTCACGGGAAGGGAGCTTCGCGAATGACTGCTACCGCTATGAATACGCTCAGGATTTCAAGAAGGTTTTGGCGCGTCTGGCAGCGCAACCTTGTCGTCTACCGCAGGATCTGGAAGATCAACTTTCTGCCCCCGATTTTCGAGCCGCTCCTCTATCTACTGGCCTTCGGCGTGGGGCTAAGCGTCTTCATCCAGCAGGTTCCCTACCGGGGGGCTCAGATCTCCTATGTCCAATTCATCGCACCCTCGCTTCTGGCGGTGAACATCATGTACAACGCATTCTTCGAAACCACCTATGCGTCCTTTGTGCGCATGTACTACCAGAAGACATTCGACGCGATTCTGGCTACCCCGCTTTCCCTCGAGGAGGTCATCACGGGCGAGATCGTCTGGGGAGCGACGAAGTCGGTCATTGCGACCGGACTCATGCTGGGGGTCGTGAGCTGTTTCGGACTGGTGGCTTTCCCTCAGGGTTTTTGGATTCTTCCGCTTGCATTCTTGGGAGGGCTGGCATTCGGGTCGATCGGAATGGTGCTCACGGGCGTTCTCGCCAGCATTGACTTATTCAACCTTCCGATTTTCTTGTTTATCACGCCGATGTTTCTTTTCAGCGGGACCTTCTTTCCCCTGGACAATCTCCCTGCCTGGGCACAGCACCTGGCAGCGGTCCTTCCCCTTACTCATTTGGTTGCGATCACCCGGGACCTGGCCATGGGGCACTTGAGCGGGTCTCAGCTCTGGAGCATCGCCTACCTTGCCGCGTTTACGGCCGTCTTTTTTCCCCTGGCCCTGTACACCATGCGGAGGCGTCTGATTCAGTAGGCGGTCGGAGCCCCGTCGGGCGGATCGAAGGCAAATGAGTGAAGAGAAGATCACCCTGGAGGTCCTCGGAGAACAAGCTCCCCTTGGGACGAGCGCCACGGGCGCAGGGAAGCTCGCCTGTGGCACTCGTTGAATGGGCTCTCGGTCGCGTATCGCCGGATGGCAATGCATCACGCTGCAATGGCCTTAAAAATCCTCATCGAACGGGATAACCGATTCAGGGCTTTTCGTTCTCAGAGCGCCGCCAGCGGGCGGCAAGGCCTTGGAGAGACGGTGGCCTCTTCCACGATCCTCCACCGTGACTTCACGATCAGGTTTCCCTCCTTCGAGCCTTCTGACGGTATCCGAAGCCCCTTGGGGAAGCTGCGGAGCTTCCCCAAGAGACGTGGTGAGCGATTGCGACCCGACCATTGCCATGAGCTCCGTCACAAAACCCGTCATGCTTTCTGCCTGCGAATTCATGACTTCGGACGCCGAGGCGGATTCCTCGGCAGTGGCCGCGTTTCGTTGGATCACCTTGTCCATCTCGGATACAGCGCGGTTGATCTGCTCGATTCCCTGGGCCTGCTCCTGGGAGGCGATGGCAATCTCGTTCAGGAGCTCCGTCGACTTGAGCACGCTCGTTGCGACTTTCTTGAATTCGTCGTCGGTTCTTGCGAGCAGGCTCGATCCTTCCTTGACCCGTTTGACGGTGTCTTCGATCAGGTCGGCCGTACTCCGAGAGGCGTCGGCCGCGCGCATGGCGAGATTGCGGACCTCATCGGCCACGACGGCAAAACCGGCGCCCGCTTCCCCCGCCCTGGCCGCCTCAACGGCCGCGTTCAGTGCGAGCAGATTGGTTTGAAACGCAATCTCATCGATCGTCTTGATGATCTTCTGCGTCTGCTCGCTCGCCGATGAGATCTCTACCATGGAGCGCGTCAAATTCGCAAACGACGCATTGGCTTCACCGACGATCTGGTTGGCTTCGTTGATGAGTCGGCTCGCGTGCGATGCATTGTCGGCATTCTGCTTGGTCATGGAGGCCATCTCTTCGAGCGACGACGAGGTTTCCTCCACCGCCGCGGCCTGCTCGCTCGCCCCTTCCGCCAGCGCTCCCGAGGATACGGAAACCTGCTCCGCAGCGGTCGACACCTGCAGCGCTCCCCCTGCGAGACCGGTGATCACCCGTTGGATCGGGCGCGTAATCGAGCGGGTGATCAGGTAAGTGAGCACCGCGCCCACGGCAAGGCCAATGGCCAGGGCCACAACGATCATGAAGTTCGACGTGGACACGATGGATTGAGTCGAGGACTTCGCCGAATCGAGCTCACTCCACGCATTGTCCTGCGTCTTCTGGGCGGAAGCAAGGACCTGCTCGCCGTTGTGCTTCATTTTGGGAAGGACGTTTTCGGCCACCTCGCTCTGGTTCTGGGCCCAGGACTTGGCCGCCGCCCAGTATTGCTCCGTGGCCTGGGCCGCACTTTCAATGCGCTGTTTGTCGGTCCCGCTCGTGACGGTCCCTTGAAGCTTCTTGTAGAGGGATGCCAGGCTTTCAATGCATTGCTGGAGCGATTCCCAGTGCTTCGCGTCCCTGCTGATGATGAACCGCTTTTCGGAGAGCTGAGCCAGGAGCACCGTTTCCCCGATCTCACGCACGATAAAGACGGCATCCGTGGACTTGTCGACACTTCCCTGCTTGACCAGGGTGTAGTCTTCAACCACTTGGCTGAGCGTGTCTCCTGCGCGGTTCATGATCTTCAGATTGGCTTTGAGCGCTTCCTGGTCGCCGCCTTGCTTGAGCCCTTCGGCCCAGGCCGCGATGGCTTTGCTGTAGTCTTCCGTGGCTGCCCGTGCGTTGGCAATCTGCTTCTTTTCGGTCTCGTTCGGCTTGAGCTTCTCGAGCTGCTCAAAGGCCTTCAGAAGACTGGCCACATTCCGTTTGATGGCATTTAGATGCTGCGGACTCTGCTCGATCGCGAAGGATTTTTCGCTCACCCGCATGTCCAGTGCCCAGGCGTTCACATTGTTAATGATCGCGAGGGCATTTTTTGCCTCGGTGTACTCGGCCTTCTTCAATTCCATGAGCTCATTGGCGATGCTGCGAGCCAAGGCGCCCTTTTCATCCATCGAAAGCTCGGCCTTGGCGTTCGATTGGAGCGCCGCTACCGTCTGATCGAAAAGGCGGCTGTATTCGGCAGTCAGCTTCTGAACCTCCGCAGCTCGTGATGATGCCTCCGCATCGCCACTCTTTGCCGCAATCTGAGACAGCTCTGTTACCTGTGTAGACAGCTTTTGCAGTGCCTTTCGGGTCTGAGTCCCGGCATCCTCCGTCTTAGACAGAAGGTATTCCTTTTCGTGCAACAGCGTTTTGAGCGCTTCACGTTCGACGGCTGCAGAGCCCTGAAGTGCAGGAAGGCTTCGATTCGCGAGCACGCCCATGTTCGCGCCCACTCGCTTGAACATCACCGTTCCCAGTGCCCCCAAGGCAATCATGACACACAGCACGGCAGAGAACCCGAGCACCAGCTTGGTACGTAACTTCATGATACGGTCTCCTTGGACCTAGGCGCCTGCTTCGCTTTTTCCGGCAGTCCAGGCTAGGGGGCCCCGGTCCTGCCTGCCCCCCACGTCACAGAGGAGCAAGCAGACCCGGAGCAAGCCTGGCAGAAGGCAGATATCCAGAGCGCCGAATCCCCACTCGAGCCCTCCGGATGAGAGACGCCGAAGTCCGGTCTCAAGACTTGTTATAAACGCCACAGCCAACGATCAGGTCTTCGAACCGCTCCAGGTACATGGACTTGGGCTCGATTTCGTTGCTGACAGGATTTCTGAATTTGTAGTCCTGCCATGCAGTCGTCTGATTCTTCATCATGTCCACGCGCTCTTTCATGAACTCCTTGCCGTCCACGTCCTTGTTGTCGATGAGGTCTCTTCCGATCATTTTCGGATTGGCACCGTGAGCCAAACACTTGGCGTTCATGTCATAAACGACCACATAGAGATCTCGATCCACAAATTTCCCGGAAGGATTGCTGAATTCCTCGAAGGCCTTGTCCCGACCGTTCGCCTTGATGAACTCAATTGCCTTCTTCACCATGGCAACCGCTTCGTCTTTCGTCCCCGCATCGCCAGCCGCAACTACCTGCACGCTCATCCCCAACACACACACAGCCACCATCAACACTTTCAACCACTTCATTGCTCCACTCTCCTTTTGTCTGCTTAAGTCAACGTCTAGCACCTGATCGTGCTCCATGCCTTCAAGAAGCAAGATGCGTTCCTTTCGGCGCTGACTCAACGGATACATCGTCGTTCGCCTTCGAACGGGAGCCCCTTGTGCTGAGGTCGACTTCGCGCCCGCTTCCGAGATTCACGGCGAAAGGCACGCCAAAAGGCCTTGTCACTCCCTCCATCCTTGTCTAGAATGAGGGGGTCATAGCAGAAACCCTAACGATAGCCTGGAGTTATGGTCGCGAGATCAGCCCAAGGAGTGTGTCTCCTCGCCGTGATTGTCACCGCCCTGTGCGGATTTCCCGCTCTGGCCAAGGACAAGGCGGACATTGTCGACGTGAGCCTGGAGCGAACGAGAGGCAACCTGGAAGTGAGCTTCAGGCTGCAAGACTGCTTCAGCCCCAAGATGGAGGAGGCCATCCGTGCCGGTATCCCGACGACCTTCCGGTTTCGAATCGTCGTCGAAAAGCAGCGTCGCCTTCCTTTGTTTCAATCCCCTTTGGTGGACATCGTGTTCGAGCACACCATCAAGTTCGACCGTCTGAGAAACCGCTACCGGGTGCAGCTTCCCGAGCAGCCCGAGCGGGAAGTAAGCACGTCGGATTTCGAGGAAGCCAAACGGAGTATGAGCACCGTGAAAGACCTCCCCGTGATCCCCTTGTGGCGACTGGGAGACCGTGCCAATTGCCAGGTGTTGCTGAAGGCGGAGCTGTCCAAGTTCTATCTGCCGTTGTTGTTCCGTTATATTTTCTTCTTTGTGTCTCTTTGGGATTTTGAAACCGATTGGTATAAGGTGACCTTCTAAGATGTGGAATCCAAGAAAGATCGGTTCTGGCCCGCCCGCGGATAAAAAGAAGCGGGCCAAACTCTATTGGATAGTGGCTTTAGCCGTTGCGGTCATCTATTTTGTATTTGTCGAAGTCTGGTATTCGAAATATGAATCCGACTTTCCGATGTTTGGAAATATCCTGTTCGCCCTTATAAACCTCAACGTCATCCTCCTGCTCCTTCTTACCTATTTGGTGCTTCGCAACATCGTCAAGCTCATTTTCGAGCGCAAACGAAACATTCTCGGCCACAAGCTTCGAACCCGTCTTGTGATCGCATTCGTCGGTTTGACACTCATTCCAACCGTCCCCCTCTTCTGGCTGACGACCCAGTTCATTTTTTCGAGCATGGACCACTGGTTCACCCAAAAAGTCGAACAATCTCTGGACCAGTCGAACACCCTCGTCAAGGACTACATCGTCGAGGAGGGGAAGGAGCTGACGCATCGCTGCGGTCTTGTAACGGAGGAGCTTCTCACGAGCTCCGGATTATCGGGGGACGGCTCCGGAGGCCCGCTTGCCGTTCCTCAGGACCTGATCGACCAGTATCAGCTCGACGCCATTCTGGTCTTCAGTCCCAGCGGCGCCCTGCTCATGCAGGGGCGCAGCGCGGACATGCCTCCCATCGGGACGAGACGCCTCCGGAAGCTCATCAGCCGTGAGAGTCAGGCGTCACCGATCGTACAGTTCAGCTTCGCCAACAAACAGGAAGGTCTGCTGACACGGACCGCCTTCAAACTGCCCTCCTCTGCCCCGGAATCTGGGGAGGGGGATGTGGTCGTCATTCGAGTGCTCCCGTCGGTCATCACCGAAAAGTTCGCGGTGATTGCCTCCGGCTACGAAGACTACCTCCAGATGAAGCTGCTCGAAAAGCCGCTCAAGATCAGCCACTTCGTGACGTTTTCCATCGTCACCCTGCTGGTCATTTTCGCGGCGATCTGGTTCGGCTTCTTTCTGGCCAAAGGGCTGACCGTTCCCATCCAGGCTCTGGTCTCCGCAACCCAAAGCATCGCCTTGGGCGACCTGAACGTGGAGCTGGACACGGACCGGTCGGATGAAATCGGCATGTTGATCGTCTCGTTCAACAAGATGGTGCGCGATCTGCGCGAGGGACGCGAGAAGCTGGCGAGCGCCTATGACGCCCTGCAGCGCAGCCACGTGGAGATCGAAAGCCGCCGCCAGTACATGGAGATCGTCCTGAAAAACATTGCCGCCGGCGTCGTGAGTGTCGATTCAACGGGGACGATCATGACCTTGAATCACTCCGCCGAGGCCATTTTCGGAATTCAGGCGGACGAAGCCAGGGGACGCCATTATTCGACCCTCCTTCAGGGACAGCAGCTCGATATCGTCAAATCCTTCATGAAGAGCTATCGCCTGACCCGACAGCCGCATCTCGAACAGCAGCTCCACGTGATGATCGGGAATCGGCCGATGTTCCTCTACATCAAGGTCTCGGTCCTCCGGGACGACAAGGATCAGTTCATCGGGGTCGTGGTGGTACTCGACGACTTGACGGACCTCGAGAAGGCCCAGCGCATGGCGGCATGGCGCGAGGTCGCCCGGCGCATCGCCCATGAGATCAAAAACCCTCTCACCCCCATTCAGCTTTCCGCTCAGCGTCTCAGGCGCAAGTATGCCGAGCTTCTGCAGGATGGTGAGGGCGAGCAGTCGGTGCTGAACGAGTGCACCGACACCATCATCCAGCAAGTGGAGAGCATGAAGCACCTCGTCAACGAGTTTTCCAGGTTTGCTCGACTGCCACGGGCGCAGCCGGCTCCCACGGAGCTCGCCGTCATCATCGAGGATAGCCTGGCCCTCTATCGCCACAACTACCCGAAGATCGCTTTCCTCCTCGAAGAGCACAATGCACTGCCGCCCCTCATGCTGGACAGGGAGCAGTTCAAGCAGGTGATGATCAATCTGTTCGAGAACGCCATCCATGCCTTGGACGGCGGCGAAGGCTCGGTCACGGTTCGTCTTTTCTACGACCCGATCCTCAAGATCGCCCGGTTGGAGTGTGCGGATACCGGCCACGGTCTGTCTTCGGATGACAAGCTTCGCATGTTCGAGCCGTATTACTCGACCAAGGAGAAAGGCACGGGGCTCGGACTGGCCATTGTCGCCAGCATCATTGCCGATCATAATGGATTCATTCGTGTCCGGGACAACGCCCCCAAAGGATCCGTGATCATCATCGAGCTTCCCGGATGATGGTCGAAAAGAGGTCTTGTGAAGCCCAAGATTCTTGTCATCGACGATGAAGTCGCTATTCTCCAGTCTCTGAAAGGAATCCTCAGCGACGAGGGTTACCGTGTGGCTTTGGCCAAGACTGGCGAAGAGGGTCTCGAAGAAGCCCGACGCGACCCGCCGGATCTCGTCCTCCTGGATGTTTGGCTGCCGGGGATGGACGGACTCGCCGTCCTCGAGGAGCTGAAGCGCTCGTTTGCTCAGATCCCTGTCATTCTCATCTCCGGGCACGGATCGATTGAGACGGCCGTCCGGGCGACGAAGCTGGGGGCCTTCGACTTCGTGGAAAAGCCGTTGTCCCTGGAGCGCATCCTCGTTTCCATTCAAAACGGCCTCGAGCTTTACCGGCTCAAGGAAGACAACATCCTCTTGAGCCAAAAGGCGACGGGACAGGTCCACATGACCGGAAAGAGCCCGGTCATCGTCGACTTGCTCGCGCAAATCCAGCGGGCGGCCCCCACCAACGCGACGGTTCTCATCACGGGGGAGAACGGGACCGGCAAGGAGCTGGCCGCCAGGATGATCCACCGACTGAGCCGCAGAGGCCACCGTCCCATGATCGAAGTCAACTGCGCCGCGATCCCCGAGGAGCTCATCGAGAGCGAGCTGTTCGGGCACGAGAAGGGCGCGTTCACGGGCGCCCACGAACGGCGGAAGGGAAAGTTCGACCTTGCCAACGGGGGAACCCTCTTTCTGGACGAGATCGGGGACATGAGCCTGAAGACCCAGGCCAAGGTTCTGAGGATTCTCCAGGAGCAGGTGTTCGAGCGTGTCGGCGGCTCCCGCCCGATTCAGGTGGACGTTCGCATCGTGGCCGCCACCAACAAGGATCTCAACAAGGAGATCGAGGCGGGCAGTTTTCGAGCGGACCTTTACTTTCGACTGAACGTCATTCCCATCCTTGTGCCCCCGTTGAGGGAGCGGATTCAGGACATTCCGGTGCTGGTCGAAGATTTCGTATCGCAAATGGCCTCCGAAAGCGGGATCGGCAGAAAGCACCTCGACCCCGGCGTGGTTTCCCTCCTCCAACAATACCCCTGGCCAGGAAATGTCCGCGAGCTTAAGAACTTCATCGAGCGCCTCATCATCATGACGCCCGGAAACACGATTCACGAGCGGGATCTCCCGCGGGATTTTCTCACGCAGCTGGGGCGCGGTTCGTCAGACCACGACCCGTACCGGTGCCCGACCCTTCGGGAGGCACGCAATCTGTTCGAGCGTGAATACCTCTCGAGAAAGCTTGAGGAGAACCACTGGAACATCACGTTGACGGCCTCGCAGATCGGCGTCGAGCGGAGCCATCTGCACCGCAAGCTCAAGGCCCTGGATCTGGCCGCCGAAAACGGAGAGTCCTCGGACGACTGAAGTCCCCTACGCACAGGAGCTGCCCCATGGACGACATCATGGCTTTGGTGAAAAGCCGCGACCCGCATGAAACCGAGTTCCACCAAGCTGTCGGTGAAGTCTTCGAAACCATCAAGCCCATCCTCGACCTCCACCCGGAATACCGGCAAGCCAAGATTCTCGAACGGCTGGTCGAGCCGGAGAGGGTCATCCTGTTCCGCGTTCCCTGGCAGGACGACGCGGGTGAAGTCCACGTGAACCGCGGATTCCGGATTCAGATGAACGGCGCCATCGGCCCCTACAAGGGCGGGCTGCGGTTTCACCCCTCCGTGAATCTCAGCATTCTGAAATTTCTGGCCTTCGAGCAGGTTTTTAAGAACGCGCTGACGACGCTTCCCATGGGAGGCGGAAAGGGAGGGTCCGATTTCGACCCCAAGGGCAAGTCCGACGCCGAGGTGATGCGCTTCTGTCAAGCCTTCATGACGGAGCTGTTCCGGCACATTGGCCAATTCACAGATGTTCCGGCCGGAGACATCGGGGTCGGCGCCCGCGAGATCGGCTACCTGTTCGGCATGTACCGGAAGTTGGTGAATCAGTTCTCTGGGGTGCTGACGGGCAAGAGCCTGAACTGGGGTGGCAGCCTCATCCGGCCGGAAGCCACGGGGTACGGCTGCGTCTATTTTGCCGCCGAAATGCTGGCCCACCACCACGAGACACTGGAGGGCAAGACCTGCCTGGTCTCAGGCGCCGGAAACGTCGCCCAGCACACCGTCGAGAAACTGCTGGACCTGGGAGCCAGGCCGGTCACTCTTTCCGACTCATCCGGCACCGTTTTCGACGAGGCGGGCATCGACCGCGAAAAGCTCGGCTTCGTCAAGATGCTCAAGAACGTGCGCCGCGGCCGCATCCGGGAATACGTCGACCGTTATCCTTCCGCGGTTTACACGGAAGCCGACCCCGCCCGCGACCACAACCCCCTGTGGTCCCACCGCGCCGACTGCGCCTTTCCCTGCGCGACCCAAAACGAGATCAACGCAATGGACGCCCGGAATCTGGTGCAAAACGGCGTTCGGCTCGTGGCCGAAGGGGCCAACATGCCCACGACGCGCGATGGCATCGACGTCCTTCTCGACGGCGGGGTTCTCTATGCCCCGGGCAAGGCGGCAAACGCCGGCGGCGTCTCCGTGTCCGGCCTCGAAATGACGCAGAACAGCATGCGGCTCTCGTGGACGCGCGAGGAAGTGGACACGCGTCTCAAGATGATCATGAAGAGCATTCACCGGACCTGCCTGGATGCCGCCGAGCGAGCCGGGGCTCCGGGAAGCTACCTGGTCGGCGCGAACGTGGCCGGGTTCAAGAAAGTGGTGGACGCCATGCTCGACCAGGGACTCGTGTAGATGGATCGTCCTGGTGATACAGCGCGCGATGATCCGACTCCAAAGGTCTGCTCGCCCTTGAGCCTCGACTTCGCTCGATGCGCGGACGACTATGAGCGGCGAATCCGAGCATTCAACGAGCTCATGGCCCGCAAAGTGACTGACATCCTTCTGGTTTCGAGCCTTTACGACTACTGCATCATGGAGGAGGACGGGCGTCTCGCCGAGCGCATCATCCACGAGTACCGGGGCCTCAATCTGAGCAAACCACCCCGTATCACCTGGGTATCCTCCAGCGAAGAGGCTCTGGCTGCCCTGGAGCGCGCATCCTTTCAGCTCGTCATCACCATGCCCCGCCTCTCGGAAAGAGACCCCGGCAGGCTCGTCCGAGCGATCAAGGACCGCCATCCGGCTCTTCCGGTCATTCTGCTCACACACCGAAGCAGACCGCCCGACAATTGCTACCAGCGTGACAATGGCAGCCCTCTCGCGGACGCCGAGCTGGTCTGGTCCGGCAATACGGACCTGCTGCTCGCGCAGATCAAAAACGTCGAGGACGGGTGGAATGTCTCGCATGACACGCAGGCTGCCGGTGTACGGGTCATTCTGTTCGTCGAGGACTCCCCCTTCTATCGATCGACCCTGCTGCCCATCCTCTACCGGGAGGTCGTGACCCAAACGCAAGCGGCCATCGAGGAAGGCCTCAACGAGGAGCACCGGCTCCTCACCATGCGAAGCCGCGCCAAGATCCTCACGGCCCGAACCTTCGAGGAGGCGGTCAGCGTGCTGGAGCGCTTCAAGCCGTACCTTCTCGGCGTGATCTCGGATGTGAGGCTCCCGAGGGGGTGCGAGCTGGATGATGAGGCCGGCCTGGATTTGCTGCGCTTCCTCAAGTGCGAGATTCCGGACATGCCGCTTTGCCTGACGAGCTCCGAGCCCGGCAACAAGCCAAAGGCCGACACCATCCCGGCGTCCTTTGTCGACAAGAGCTCCCGTTCCTTGCATGAAGACATCCGGTCGTTTCTGTTGCACCTGGGCTTTGGCGACTTCGTCTTCCGAATGCCGGACGGCCGGGAGGTCGGGAGAGCCTCGAGCAGGCGAGCCCTTGAGCGCGTCGTGAAGCAGGTGCCTCTTGAATCCTTCATGTATCACGCCAACCGAAACGACTTTTCCCGGTGGCTCTTCGCCCGCTCCGAAATCTTTCTCGCTCAGCATTTCAGACCCATCAGCGGCGCGGATTTCGGCGGGGACATGGAGCGCACGCGGGAGCATTTGAGCCAGATGCTCGCCATTCAGCGCAAATGGCGCCAAAAGGGAGTCGTGGTCGATTTCGATTCCAACGATTTCGACCTCGACACGGAGTTTCTCAAGGTGGGAAGAGGCTCTCTGGGCGGCAAAGCCCGCGGCCTCGTCTTCGCGGCAAACCTCCTCAAGCGCAACATGGATTTTGCCCGCAAATACCCGCAATGGGAGATCCTTATCCCGCCGTGTCTTGTCCTAACCACGGAAGCCTTCGATTCCATCGTCGAACGGGGGTCGCTGCAGGACCTGTCGAAGACCGACATGCCCGATGACGCGATTGCAGCCCGGTTTCTCAGCTCGCCCTTCCCGGAGGCGATGGCGCGCGACCTCAGGGCCTTTCTGCTCGAAGCATCCTATCCATTGGCCGTTCGGTCCTCGAGCCTTTTCGAGGACGCGCAGTTCCAGGCTTATGCCGGGCTGTACAAGACTTACATGCTTCCCAACGACCATCCGGACATCGAAGAGCGGCTCCGCCAGCTCATAAAGGCCATTCTCCTCGTTCACGCATCGACCTTTTGCGCTGGTCCCAAAGCGTTTAGCCAGCGCATGGGCAAGCAGACCGAAGACGAGAAGATGGCGGTGATCGTCCAGAGACTCATGGGCAGAAGCCATCGCGGTTTTTTTTACCCGACCCTGGCCGGCGTGGCCCAGTCGCACAATTTCTATCCCTTTGGCCGTGCCCGGCCTGAAGACGGCTGCGCAACGATCGCCCTCGGCCTGGGGAAGACCGTCGTCGAAGGAGGCAGCGCGCTTCGGTTCTGTCCCAGACACCCAAAGATTCTCCCCCAGTTTTCGTCGGTCGAAGACGTTCTCAGGAATTCCCAACGGGTGTTTTACGCCCTCCGCATGGGGGGAGGGACCGCTCCCGGCTCCACCATGGATGAGCCCAACCTCGTTCGGAGGGATGTGGCGGATGCCGAAGGTGAGCCTCCCCTCGTGCATGCCGCAAGCTCGTACATCCCCGAGGAGAATCGCGTTCGCGATGTTGGATCTGGCCCCGGTTATCGCGTCGTCACCTTCGCGAGCTTGTTGAAGCACCAGACTCTCCCGCTTGCCAGTCTCCTGAGCGACCTTCTCACCCTGGCCGAAGACGGGATGGGAGCCCCCGTTGAGATCGAGTTCACGGCTGACCCATTAGGCTTGGACAGCCGCAAGCCCGTTTTCGCCATCACCCAGATCCGGCCGATGTCGGCTCGAGCCGAGCTCATGGAAGTGACCATCACGGACGACGAGGTCTCACGGGCGCTCTGCCATTCGACCCAGGCCCTGGGCAACACCCTGCGGGAGGACGTGCGAGACCTTCTCGTGGTCAAGCGGACAGGCTTTGATCCGGCTCGCACGGTCGACGTGGCCCGGGAAATCGGTCGTTACAATTCCAGGCTTGTCGCCGAAGCCCGCCCCTTCATCCTGATCGGTCCGGGCAGATGGGGCTCGGCGGACCGCTGGCTCGGGATTCCGGTAACCTGGAACGACATCTCGGGGGTGGCCGCCCTGGTTGAATGGGCATCTGCGGACCTCAAAGCGGAGCCGTCCCAGGGGTCCCATTTTTTTCACAACGTCACAACGCTGGGCATCAGTTACCTCACCGTGGCAGGCGGCGAGGACTTCATCCGCTGGGAAGCATTGGAATCCCTGCCGGTCCTTGAAGAGAGGGAATTTGTCGCGCATGTGCGCCTGGAAAACCCCCTGACTCTGAAGGTGGACGGACGGACTTCTCGAGGCGTCATTCTCGGGGACGCTCATGCCCGTTGACCGGTTTGAGAACGCCATCCCGAGCGGGGAACGACACGAGAGGAGATGCGACCATGATTGTCGGGATTCTGAAAGAGATCAAGGCCGAGGAGAATCGGGTTTCCATGACCCCGGCGGGCGTCGAGGTCATGAGGAGGCACGGGCATAGGGTGCTGGTTGAGCGAAGCGCCGGGGCCGGCAGCGGATTCGATGACGTCGCTTATGAGACGGCCGGCGCTGAAATGGTTTCAACCCCGAAGGAAATTTTCGAACGGGCCGACATGGTCATGCACGTGAAGGAGCCGCTGCCTCCGGAATATGAGCTGATTCGTGAGGATCAGATCGTTTTCACGTATCTGCATCTTGCGGCCGCTGAGTCGCTGACTCACAAGCTGATCGAGACCAAATCGGTCAACATCGCCTATGAGACCATCCAGCGAGCGGACGGCTCGCTTCCGTTGCTGACTCCGATGAGCGAAGTGGCCGGGCGCATGGCCATTCAACAGGGCGCCAAGTACCTCGAGATGGCCCAGGGTGGCCACGGCATCCTGCTGGGGGGCGTTCCCGGGGTCGATCCCGGCATGGTGGTGATCATCGGAGGCGGCGTCGTGGGAGCCAACGCGGCCAAGATGGCCTGTGGCCTGGGAGCCAAGGTCTACCTGCTCGACATGAGCCTCGATCGGCTTCGTTACCTGAGCGACGTCATGCCCGCCAATTGCTTTCTCCTCATGTCCACTCCCTCCACGATTCGAGACCTCATTACCCGTGCCGACGTCGTCGTGGGAGCCGTGCTCATCCCCGGAGCCAAGGCCCCCAAGCTCATCTCCCGCGACATGCTGAAGACCATGAAAAAAGGCGCCGTGCTGGTGGATGTCGCCATCGACCAGGGAGGTTGTTTTGAAACCTCCCGCCCCACCACGCATTCCAACCCCATCTACACCGTTGACCGTATCGTCCACTACTGCGTGGCCAATATGCCCGGGGCTGTTCCCAAAACATCGACTCTGGCACTCACCAATGCAACCCTTCCCTATGCGGTCGAAATCGCCAGCAAGGGCTGGCAGCGGGCCATGCGGGAAAACCCGGATATCCGGAAGGGAGCGAACGTCGTCAAGGGAAAGGTGACCTTCAAGGGAGTCGCTGATGCTTTTGGGCTGGATTACACCCCCATCGATACATTCCTCTAGACCAGGAGATCCTTGAACACGCCGGAGGAATGGGAGGAGGCACCGTGATTGTCGGGGTCCCGAAGGAGTTCAAAGCGGAAGAAAACCGGGTGGCGATCACGCCCGCCGGGGTGGAGATCATGCGGCATCAGGGTCACACCGTCCTGTTTCAAACCGGAGCCGGTGAAGCGAGCGGGTTCGAAGATGATGCCTACGTCGCCGCTGGAGCCGAGATCGTCGAGAAGAGTGAGAGCATTTTCGAATGTGCGGAGATGATTCTCCGAGTCAAGGAGCCCCAGCCCTCGGAGGCCCGCTTCCTTCGAGAAGGCCAGATCTATTTCGCTTACCTGCATCTCGCCTCAAACGAGTCACTGACCCGGGCGCTCATGGATCGTGGCTCGGTCAACATCGCCTACGAAACCGTTCAGAAGCCAAACGGCTCCCTGCCACTCCTGACGCCCATGAGCGAAGTCGCCGGAGCCATGGCCATCCAGGAAGGCGCCAAGTACCTGGAGATGGCTCAAGGGGGCGATGGAGCTCTCCTGGGCGGCGTTCCCGGGGTGGACCCGGGGATGGTCCTCATCCTTGGCGGCGGCGTGGTAGGGCTTCGGGCCGCGAAGACGGCCTGCGGCCTGGGAGCCCGGGTTTATGTGCTCGACATCAATCTCGACCGGCTTCGGTATTTGAGCGACATCATGCCCGGAAATTGCTTTGTCCTGATGTCCAATCCGGCAGTCATCAGGGACCTGATTGCCAGAGCGGATGTCGTCGTGGGAGCGGTCCTCGTGCCCGGCGCCAGGACGCCGACCCTCGTCACGCGGGATATCCTCCAGACCATGAAGAAAGGCGCTGTTCTCGTCGATGTGGCCATCGACCAGGGTGGCTGTTTCGAGACATCCAGGGAAACCACGCACGCCCAGCCCACCTATCTGGTCGACGGCATCGTCCATTACGCCGTGAGCAACATGCCGGCAGCCGTACCAAGAACCTCCACCCTTGCCTTGACGAATGCGACCCTGCCCTATGCCCTGCAGATCGCCAATAAGGGATGGCAGAGGGCGATGCGGGAAAACCCCGAGATTCGCCGCGGTGCAAACGTGATCATGGGCAGGGTCGCGCACGCCGGCGTCGCAGACGCGTTTGGGCTGGACTTCACCCCCTTCGAGGAATAGGAGCGATGTACTGCCTGAGCGTCCACTATGAGAATGCTCGACTGAATGGCACGGGCGCATACTCCATCCGTCGAGACTTGGAGGGGATCCAGAAATGGAGCGTCCTCCCCGAGGAGGGCTCCGGCACGGAACTGCTCCACCTGATTGCGATGGTTTTCGGGGGCACGTCAATCCTTCCCAGGCTCCCCTTCTCTTTCGCCCGGCATTTGAGGATCCCTGAGGGGCCGCTCCGCATCGAATGCGTCATGGTTGAGCCGGACAGGGATCGCTTGTCCGGGGAGCCCGATGGGCTCTGGGGTGCGGGCATACAGGTTGATTGCGCGGGTACCCTGAAGCCGCTGAGAAATCCTGAGTTTCGGTGGCTGCCCCCTGGCATGCAGACCCGCAAAGCCAAGACCGGTATCGGCGACTCGTCATATTTCTTCCTGGGATACGGCTTGCCTTTGAATGCCCACGACGGCACGGACCAGTTCGATTTCTCCGACCCTTATTTCCGCCTCACTCGCTACCATTCGCTCTTCTGCACGGGTCTTCCACTCACCGATCCCGTGTCGTTTCTCCAACTGCTCCATTACCGGGCGGTAAGGCATCGGCGGCTGCCGCCGGTTCACGTTATGCAGGGCTTGACGGCTCTTCTTCCCCCTTACCTGGACATCGACACCGCGAATTGGCAGGAGCCAAAGTGCGATTTCAGGCAAGAGTGGCGCTCGCTGCTGCCGTGGCAACGACATGTGATCCTGCCGATCCTTGATATGATCCGCCACCTTCTTGACGCACATCCCCGAGAGACGGCCCCTTTGAACATTGCGACTCTCGTGCTTTTCGACAGACCTGATCTGCAAGTTCCAGAGCGCCAGTGGACGAAATGGCTCACTTTGCTCGACCTTTTGTTTCCGCGTGCTCAGTTCATCCTGACCTTGGGGGACCGGGCTCGAAGCGTGTTTCCCACCTCCCTGATGACGCGATCGTGTCGGTTTACGGCATCGAGTGAGCGCCCTCGCCGACGGGCAGCAAGTCTCCCCAAAGGCACCATCCTGCTCGTCGATGTGGACAGTACCCTGCCTAATCTCGCACTCATGAAGCTCAGCCGGTATTTTAAGGACCAGGGGCGCCCAGTGACTCTGGTACGCCGCTATGCAAAGGTTCGGAACGTCGACGCCGTGCTCGCCAGTTGTGTTTTCTCACGCAAATCCTCCCTGGACCGCATCCGGAGACTGCGCGCCGCGTACGGCGATGCACTCACGGTAGGAGGGTCGGGAGTCGATGTGCAAGGCCGCCTTCCCGAACCCATCGAGAGCATGCCACCCGATTACTCGATTTATCCCGAATTGGGAGACCGTGGCATTGGATTCCTGACCCGCGGCTGCCCTTTCGACTGTGCGTTTTGCATCGTGCCCCAGAAGGAGGGAAAGCCTCATCTGGCTTCGACTCTGGAAGAGCTCCTGCCGGATTCGGGCAGGAAGCTCATCCTCCTTGACGACAACCTCTTGGCTCACCCGAAGGCATCGGAGCTGCTGGAGCAAATGGCTGCGCGCGATGTGGCGGTCAATTTCACTCAGACCCTGGATTTGCGCCTCGTCGATGAAGAGAAAGCCCGTCTCCTCAAGCGAATCCGCTGCTCGAACCTGCGATTCACCCGTCAAGTCTATCACTTCAGCTTGAACGACGCGAACAACCTGGACGTCATTCGAGGGAAATACGCGTTGTTCGGTCTAGCGCCCAAGGATAACGCCGAATTCATCTGCATGTACGGCTTCAACACCACCTTGGCCGAAGACGTTCAGCGGTTTCGATTCCTCAGCTCGCTGCCGGGAGCTTACGTCTTTGTGCAACGATACCGGCCGATCCCTGGCGGACCGCCGGCACAATTGGAGCGTTTTTTCGACGAGCACGCGGATGAGCACCTTGACGAGCTGATCCGGATTGTTTTCCGTCAAAACATGAAGAGCATGGAGTGCTATTACCGCTGGGTGAGCGCGCAATACGCGCAGACGTTCGGGAAGCTCCACAAGGGGCTGGTGGACACGATGTTCAAGTACAACAGACGGGAGAGCAAAGGGCTCTACATGGCGACTCTGGGCGGGCTTCGACGGTTGGAGACCGTGTGAGGCGGAATCGCCATCTCCCCCTTATCCCCCATAAGCTCACAGGATGCCCAC
>CAZIEW010000043.1:0-45885 GCA_964538515.1 uncultured Syntrophobacteraceae bacterium | reverse complement strand
GTGTTTTTTCCCTGCAGGACACCTTTTCGCGCGTGGCGGCCATCCGACCTCCGATCCATTACACCGGATACGTGGCTCGCGAGATCGTTGTGCAGGAAGACAAGCTTGAGGCTCCATCGTTTGAGCGAGCCATCGTGGTGAGCGCGGGCGGAGGACGAGTGGGTGTGGACCTGCTCTCGGCTTGCATCCGGGCCATGCGTCATCTTGCCGACCCGGACCTGCGCATGAGCTTGTATCTCGGTCCATTCATCGAAGAGAAGGACCGATCCGACCTCGAAGCGCTTGCCGCACAGGATCGGCGCACGAGCCTCCGCCCCTTCGCGCCGCATTTCGCGGCTGAGCTTCGGCGCGCCGCGCTCTCCATCAGCATGGCCGGCTACAACACATGCATGGATCTGCTTGCGGCACACACGCGAGCCCTCGTGTATCCCTTCCCTCAAAACCGCGAGCAGGCCATGCGCGCCGCCAAACTGGAAGGACTCGGCCTCGTGCGGGTGATCCAAAGCCTCGCCCCTGAGGCTCTCGGCGACGCCATCATGGCGGCCCTTTCCGACCCGTCCGAACCGGGCTCTGCCCCCATCGACTTGAACGGCGCCGAGACCTCGGCCCGGCTGGTGGAGCAATATGGAAACACTCTTGGGGAAAGTGGAGCCAGCACGATCACTCCATGGGCTGACGGATGACCGTCTTCCAATTCTTCGGATCCGCTTTCCTGATATCGCTGAGGTAAATTTCGTGGTGCTTGCCTCGAGGCTTGCGGCCGCACTCCTCGATGAACCGGTGCACCCGCTCGATCGTCGGCCCCTCTTCCGAGAAAGGGCCGATGTGCATGGTCTGGGCGACGGGACCTTCATTGAGAAGCTCGAACCGGACCCGATCGAGGCACCCCGGATTCTTCTTCCGCTTCACGTCCTCGAACGCCGCCCAGACCCGCTCCGCCGTCACGTACCGCGGCTGCATGATCATCAACGTCCATTTCCAGCTCGACTTGTCTTCGAGACTGAACGCGGACATGTCATCGGCCCACCAAAGCCCCTCCAAGGGCATGACCCCGTAGTCGACAGCCAATGGGCCCTTTTTGACCATGAACTTCAAGGCGTACGACAGTCCGAACAGCGCCTCGACGCTCTCCGGAAACTCCGGGGAGGCATTGGGGTCGCCAGCGCCGTCGATCATGAGGAAAGCCATTTCGGGGACGTCAACCCGCTCCACTCGATTCGTCGGAGGCTGGTACAGGTGCTTCAGCTCCTGTTTCAGATCAACCTTTTCCAATTCCATCCCCTCGAAATCACAGCTTCAGCAGATCTCGCCAGAACGGCGGTATCAGATCCCGGGGAATCTCGGACGGAAAATCACGCCGCAGCTCCCTGATCTCGCTTTCCGAGGGGACATCCGTGCGTGTCAGGTCATGGATGACACGCCATCCCCCTTTTCCACGCTTGAGAAAGGTATTGTAGACCACATCCGGCAGGATGCTCTCCGGCACGCGACTCCCGTCCGCGTACAGCGCAAACCCTTCGAAGAAGCAGTAACTTCCAAGGACCTTGAGCTGCTCGATCTTGAAAACAACCGCCTTTGGAGCCCTTTCCGCCCGCACGAACTGGCGCATGCCGTCGCAGATCTGTTTTCGCTCGGCCGACCCCGGCTGGGGCGTGTGCGGGGACCCGGCCAACGCCACGCAGGGCCACAGCACAATCATGAGAGCAACGATTCCTAAACGTCTCTTCGAACTCGAAGGGCTCCCCGGTTGAACCTGAAACCCCTCAGGGGACGGAGCCATCACATCCACACGACCCTGCCGCAAGCTCTTTCGCAATTCGTTAGGCACACTATCCTTCATGGGAGCCTTTCCTGTTGTCAGAATGCTGTTTCAATTCCTCGTACCGAAAACAATCCACGACATGGTCGTTCACCATGCCCACGGCCTGCATGAACGCGTAGCAGATGGTCGTACCCACAAATTTGAAGCCGCGCCTGCGAAGATCGTCGGACATGGCTTTGGATGCCTGGGTGCTGGATGGAACGTCGCCAAGCTTTTCCCATGCGTTCTGGATGGGCGAGTGATCCACAAATTGCCAAATATAGCGGTCGAAGCTCCCGAACTGCTCACGCACCTGCAGAAACGCTCGGGCATTGGCGACGGCCGCACCGATCTTCAGCCTGTTTCGGATGATCCCGGGGTCACCAAGGAGTCTGGCGATCTCCTCCTCGCCGTATCGGGAAATCTTCAGGGCGTCAAACTGGTCAAAGGCTTTTCGATATCCGTCGCGCTTCTTGAGGATCGTTGACCAGCTGAGACCCGCCTGCGCCCCTTCCAGGATCAGAAACTCGAAAAGCGTCCTGTCGTCGTGGACGGGGACTCCCCATTCCCTGTCGTGGTAGGACAGCTCCAGCTCGCTCTTGTTGGCCCATTCACATCGCTTCATGGCACCGCTTTCTGCTATAAGGAAAACACTCGTATCCGCAACGCCAGATTAGCCGAGGGAGGCGGACTACGGCAATCCAAATGAGGCAGTCGAAATGAAACGACCTTGCCAGCTCCTCCTGACGGTTGCTCTCGCGGGAAAGCTCCTGGCGGCAGCAACTCGCTGCATGGCCTCCGATTATGCCTGGCTTCCATCCTACGATCCATCCCGGGCTCTGGAGAAACGCTTCGCCCCGCCTCCGGGATTTGAGCGGGTGATCGTCGATCGCGGCTCGTTTCAGGAATGGCTCCGCAACCTCCCGCTCAAACCGGATGATGCTCCGGTCCTGCTGCATGATGGGAGGAGGAAGGACAATCAGGCGGCGCACCTCGCGGTGGTCGACATCGATGTCGGCCCGCGCGACCTGCAGCAGTGCGCCGACGCCGTCATCCGACTTCGAACCGAGTACATGTTCGCACGACAGGCGCTGGACCGAATTCGGTTCACCTTCACCAACGGCGCATCCGCACCCTTCAGCCGATGGATGGAAGGATATCGCCCGAGCATCAGAGGGGCTCACGTCACCTGGAGAAAAGCAGCATCAGCCGACCGATCCCATTCCAGCCTGAGGGCCTACCTCGATGTCGTGTTCTCCTATGCCGGAACCGCATCGCTCGCGAGGGAGCTGCAACCGGTTTCCGACCCCAGCACCCTGCAGATCGGCGACGTGCTGATCCAGGGCGGGTTCCCAGGACATGCCGTGATCGTGGTGGACATGGCCGAGAGCCAAGAGCGCGGCGAAAAGATCTTCGTGCTGGCTCAGAGCTACATGCCGGCCCAGGACATCCACATCCTGCGCAATCCCCAGGATCCATCGAGTCCCTGGTACCCCCTCCCGTTCGGAAAGAAGATCGAGACTCCCGAATGGACCTTCCGGGCGTCACACCTCAAGCGGTTTCCGTGAAACGGCGGCTTGTCGGGCTTTGGTCAGAGCATGACCTCAGACGATCCGGCACGATCGAGGAGGGTGAAATCCCACGATCAAGGGCTTAGAGTATTGGGAAGGCAACGGGTGCAGCTTTCTCGATGATCGCAGCACTTCCAGACAAACGACGCATCAATCCGGGAGACATCCGATGAAGGAGCACGATACGGGGACGCGAATGGGACGATCGACTCGTGCCATTCATATGGGGCGCCTGCCAAAATCCGTCTACGGGGAGGTGTCCGTACCCATCTTCCAGAGCTCAACGTTCGCCTTTCCGAGCGCGGAAATCGGTGCGGCGCGCTTTGCGGGCGAGGAGGGTGGATTCATCTACACCCGGCTGAGCAACCCGACGACCAAGGCACTCGAGGAAAGCCTGGCTGCTTTGGAAGGGGGTGCCGCTGCCATGGTCACAGCCACCGGCATGGCGGCCATCAACACCTGCTTTCTGGCCCTGCTCGACCAAAACGCGCACGTCGTTTCGACCGACTCCATCTACGGGGCAACGCACACGCTCCTCGAATCCGAATACGCCCGCTTCGGCATTCAGACCACCTTCGTCGATTCGACCAACCTCGCTCGAATCGAAGCGGCGATGCAGCCCAACACGCGCCTGGTCTTCATCGAGACGCCGACCAATCCCACGATGAAGCTCACGGACATCAAGGAAGCCGCAGCCATCGCCCACCGGGGCGGCGCGCTCCTTGCCGTGGACAACACCTTCGCAAGCCCCTATCTGCAGCGCCCGCTTGCTCTGGGGGCGGACATCATCCTTCACAGCCTCACCAAATTCATCAATGGCCACAGCGACGTCGTGGGCGGCGCCATCGTCGTGGGTGACGAGCAGCACCACAAACGCATTCGACGCATGCTCAGCCTGACGGGCGGCACCATGGATCCGCACCAGGCCTGGCTCATCCTGCGCGGGGTCCGCACACTCGCACTCAGGCTGGAGAAGGCCCAGCAAAACGCGCAGCAACTGGCCGAGTACCTGGTTCACCACCCCAAAGTGGCATGGGTTCGATACCCGGGACTCCCCGACCATCCGCAGCACGAGCTCGCGAAGCGGCAAATGGACGGATTCGGGTCCATGATCTGCTTCGGAGTCAAGCGCGGGCTCGATGGCGGCGTCGCGCTCATGAACAACGTGCGGCTGATCACCCTCGCCGTTTCCCTGGGCGGGGTTGAATCCCTCATCGAGCACCCCGCCTCGATGACGCACGCCTCCATTCCCCGTGAAGAACGGGAAGCGGCTGGGATCCTGGATGAGCTGGTCCGTCTGTCCGTGGGCTGCGAAGATCTCGAAGACCTCCGGGCGGATCTCGACCAGGCCCTGAGCCACATCCCGGCTTGATGCCGAATCAGTAGTCGATGCCCGGTTGAGGACTGATGTCTTTCCGATAAGCGTGCTTGATCTCAACCACTTCACTGACCGTGTCGGCTAGCGCGATCACATCCGGGTGAGCATCCCGACCGGTCAGGATCAAATGCATCAGGGGCGGTTTGCCCCGAATGATCTCCAGCACCTGCTCCAGATCAACCAGCTTGAGCTGGAGCGCATTGTTGATTTCGTCGAGGATCAGCACGTCACAACCCCCAGAGGCAAGCTTTTCTCGGACCAAGGCCATGGCCCGCTGTGCGGCTTCCCGGTGCTGTGCATGAGTGAACGGATTTCCCTGGATGCCGCAAAAGCCCATCCCGGATGGGATCAACATCACGTCGCAGGAGAGTTTCTGGATAGCTTCCCACTCCCCGCTGTGGATGTCGCCCTTCATGAATTGAACCATGACAACGCGCTTTCCGTGCCCGCACGATCGCAACAGCATCCCCAGTGCGGATGTGGTCTTTCCCTTCCCATACCCGGTGAGGACCACCACGAGACCGACCGGAGCTTCCGGTTCCAGGTGCGTCAGCGGCAGGTCCGGATGGGATCTCAGAACGACTCCTGTCTCCATTTCAGCTCTCCCTATGGCATGTCCCCACCTTCCTGATTCCCGCCAACCAGAGAACGTCGGCGACCCTCTCAGATGTTAAGCACCGCAATCCCGATCGCCCAGCTGAATTCCGCTTGACACACGCCGTTGTTGGAATAAGGTGCCGTCAGCGGGAGCATCCTGATCTCTCTTCCCTGAACACCTCACCATCACGAAGGAGAAAAACCATGACGAGAAAGACTGCTCGCTTGTTTGTCCTCTCAGCACTCGTAACCGTTTTTTCCTTATCGGTATCCGGTATGGCGATGGCGGCCGCAGCAGAGCAAGCCGTGAAAGGAACCGCAGGGGCTGCCGCAGGGGCCGCGACCGAATCGGCGAAAGACACGGCCAAAGACACGGCAAAAGGAGCCACCCCAAAGGCAGCCAAGAAGGCGATGGCACCAGCCCAAAAAGTGAACCTCAACACGGCTGAAGCGAAGGACCTGGCCAAGCTCCCCGGCGTGGGCGCGAAGACTGCCGCGGATATCGTTTCGTACCGGGACACGCATGGGCCGTTCAAAAGCTCTGAGGAATTAAAGCAGGTCAAAGGAATCGGCGAGAAGAAATACGACAAGCTCAAAGACAAGGTCACCGTCGAGTAGCCCTCAGCAATGAAACTGACCTCCAGGCTCAGAGAGATCGGATATCGGAAATCGGCGTCTCAGTCGCACCACGAGCACACGGCAAGTGTGGGGAGCCACCTTGACGCGCTCGTCAATCTGCAGCCCCGCCACCCAACAGATCTTTTCCTGGTCACAGAGGAGCGGGATCAGCCCCCGGCGGTTCCGCTCCACCTTTCGATCCACGAAATAGTCTTGCAGCTTCTTCATCCCTTTGAGGCCCAAGGGCATGAAACGATCCCCCGGCATCCAGGCTCGTACGTGCAGGGGCCACAGGAGCGTGTCCGCGTCCATCCGCGCTTCGAAAACCGAATCCTCCGCGTTCGGAGCACTCCGCTCAACTCTCTGCTCACCTAGAGAGGAAACGAAACTCAAAGTCCATTCCCAGCCGGGGAAACGGTATTCCCCAGGCTCGTCAAACGTTGCAGCAGGGTGAGCCTCTATCGCCTCGCCTTGCCCGTCCGCTTGGGCCACCCACACAATGAGGCTCGCACCCCGTCGACACGCGCGAAGGCGCCCCGGAAGATCCAAATGAGCGCTTCCGGCTGCGCCAAGCGCCAGATTCCGAAGGGCTTCAACGTGAACCGCATAGATACGCTGCAGGTGCCCCCGCAGCCGCTCGATGCCTCTGCGCAGAATCCTTCGCTGCAATGCGGGATGCAAGGACGCCAGGGCAGCACAATCTAGAGCCAGGCGCCCGGAGAGCTCCTCACGAACAACGCCGCTCCAGTGAGCCTCACTCTGATCGTGCCACCACGACTCCTCAGCACGGACAAGCTCCGCATGACGCACCACAGCTTCCTGCACTCTACCGTGGAAGTGGCGCCTGATCAGCGGGATCACCTCATTGCGCAGCGCATTCCGCTGGCAAAAGGATTCACGGTTGCTCTCATCTTCTCTGAAGTCGTATCCCCCGGCACGGAGGTAATCCAGGATTTCCGAGCGCCAGGCAAACAGCAGAGGGCGGATAATCCCTCGGCGATTCTTGGGAAGCATCCCTGCCATGCCAGAGGGACCCGTTCCCCGAAAAAGCCGCAGGAGAACCTCCTCCGCCTGATCGTCCGCCGTGTGTGCCAAGGCGAGACGATCGGCGGCGCCGGCCGCCAGGGTCTCCTGAAAGAACCGATGACGACACATGCGAGCGGCCATTTCCACGGAGACGCCATTCGCATCTGCAAATCCCCGCACGTCTTCGCCGCCGGTCAGACAATTCAGCCCCAGCTTTTCAGACAGCAGCAAGACAAAGCCCTGGTCATCGTCGGACGCCTGTCCTCGAAGACGGTGGTTGAAATGCAAGACCGTGATGCGATCGATTCGCAGAAGTTCTCTGAGGGCGGTCATCGCGTGCAGGAGGGCGACCGAATCGGGGCCGCCGGAAACGCCCACGAGCAGGGCGCACCCCGGGTCAATGAGCCGTTCCTCGTGGATGAAAGCCGCCGTGCGGCGAATGAGTGGATGGCAGGCGGTCAAGGGAGAGTCCGAAGCATCCAGGACGAAGGATGCCCGGCGGAAATCAAGTACGGGCACCTTTCATTTCCGGGTATCTTCCTTTTGATCTCCAGCGGGCTCCTCCATTCAGGTCGGCTCGAGATCCACGCGGGCGCGCACCGCAACGGGAGGTGGATCGCTCTTGGCCTCTGTTGTCTTGTCGGGGAGCAAAGGAAGGGACTCTTTCATGCCTCGCCCCTGGATGAGGAGCTTGCCTTCGCTGTTGATCACGGAGTTGTCGTCAAGGATGATGAGGCCGAACCGTTCGGCCACTTCACTTCGATATTGATAGGCCATCGTCTTCTTGCGAAGCTGGTAATTCAAGACAATGAGAAGGAAGGCGAAAAGCGAGGCCAGACCAAGCCCCACCACGCCCATGATCAGCAGCGCCTTGATGGACTTTTCCCCGACGTTGCTCAGAAACGCGACAATGCTGTCCAGTTTGTAAAAGAAAATGGACCCTACTCCAAGGAGGAGCAAAAGAGCCAGGAACGGAAGCCGCTGCACCCAGACCACCATGTTTTGGAGCGTGCGCATGCGGTTTGAGACCTCGGATTGCTCTTCGGCTCCGGAGGAAGCACTCTGAACCGTGGGATCGGCTTCCGCAAAATAGCGGTTGAACCCGGCAATCACCATGCCCACTAGAAACGTGATGGCTACGGGCGTGATGAAGGCGATGTAAAAGTAGGTTCTCCAGGGAAAACCTGCCTGGACGGGGCCGGAGGCGTCATAGCGGCCATCCCCCAGCTGGTACAGGTAGGAAGCGATCAAGATCAGGATTTCGACCCACCCGAGGAAGTAAAGATATTTCCGAAAGAGCTCTTTGCGCTCGGTATCGTCGAACAGCCCTGCAATGCCTTTTCGAGGCTTGGCTGGCGCGTCATTGGGAGGCTTCGTCATAGGGAACCTCTTTCGTATCCGTTTCTTTTTGTTTTGACATCTGTTCAGAAATACTCGATATGCACAACTCTGCGGCAAAATAGCAAATGGGAAAACCAGAATCAACCTGGATTTGGGCTGACCGGTATCGCCCTTCTCGAGGAGGCCGTCATGGCGAGCACTGCTTTATTCGAAACCCATTTCCCGGATCTGAAGCTCTTATCGCGCGGCAAGGTTCGGGACATTTACGATCTCGGAGACTCCTTGCTCATCGTGGCAAGCGACCGGATCTCCGCATTTGACGTTGTGATGCCCACCCCAATTCCGGACAAGGGAAAGATTCTAACTCAGCTTTCCGCGTTCTGGCTGCGCTTCTTGAGCGAGACGGTCGATCACCATCTGCTCGGAACCGACGTACGCGAATTTCCGGCCGTTTGCCGCCCGTATGCAGACCAGCTCGCCGGCCGCACCATGTGGGTCAAGAAGGCTGAGGTACTTCCTGTCGAATGCATTGTTCGCGGGTACCTCGTGGGCACGGGCTGGAAGGATTACCAGAAGACGGGTGAAGTCTGCGGCATTCGCCTCCCTCAGGGCATGCGGGAAGCCCAGCAACTGCCAGAGCCGCTCTTCACGCCGTCGACAAAAGCGCTTAAGGGCGAGCATGACGAAAACATTTCCTGGGAGCAGATGGCCCTCCGCACCGGGAGAGAGACCGCCGCTCGCGTCCAGGAGCTTTCTCTGAAAATCTACCGCAAGGCGGCAGCGTACGCACAGGAAAAGGGAATCATCCTGGCGGACACCAAGTTCGAATTCGGCATTCGAGACGGAAAAGTCATCCTGGTCGACGAAGCACTCACTCCCGACTCAAGCCGCTTTTGGCCGGCGGATCGCTACCAGGTCGGCTGCAGCCCGGAGAGCTTTGATAAGCAGTACCTGCGCGACTACCTCGTGAATTCCGGATGGAAGACCTCGGATCCGCCTCCGGTGCTGCCCCCGGAAGTCGTGAGGAGCACTCGAGCCCGTTACATCGAAGCGCTCGAGCGGCTCTCCGGTCAAACCCTCATTGCGTGACGGAGCCCGACGATGGATCCGTTTCCCGAGTCGACGGTGCGCGTCCCCCTTCAAGAGATCGACTGGGACGATCGCACTTTCGAGATCCAACGGCTTGGTCCCGCGGATGGGCTCGATGAATCCCTGACCCGCTGCGGGCTCCTCAGTCCGCCCTGGCTCCTTCGAAGACAGAGCGGTCCCCATACCATCGTCGACGGGTTCAAACGGCTGCACCGGCTCAGGGAATCGGGGGCTGAAGCGGCTGCATGCATCGTCTTCCCTGTGGATAGCTCGTTCGAAAGCCTTTGGCTGCGGCGACTCACCCTGAAAGCCTTCGGTCCCCCGCTGAATGTTGCCGAAAAGGCCCAGATGGCCGAGCGCATTCTTGACTTTGTGCCTGACGAAGGAGACAGAAGGCGGCTGTTGACTCCGCTTGGCATTCCTGCCCGCACGGAAGTCCTGACCAAGTGGCGCGAGCTTAGCGTGGGGGATGCCAACCTGCTTTGCGCCGCCGCGAGGGGGGAAATCGGTGAACGTGCGGCATTGCAGCTTGCTTCCTGGCTGGACGAGCCAGCGGCTCGCCGAGAGCTCGTTGAGCTGCTCACACGACTCCGATGCAGTGCCAGTATTCAACTGGAGATCATCGAGCGCGTTGTTGAAATCGCCCAGGCAGGAGACCTGTCCCGCCTCGAGGTTCTCCGGATGCCCGAAATCGGGTCCATTTCGACCCACCCCAAATGGAGCCCCCGAGAAAAGACCCAGGCCCTTCGGGACCTGTTGACTCGACTGCGGTACCCGCGGCTGCGCGCCCGCGAGGAAGCGTTTCGGAAGCACCTTGCCGCGCTCTCGCTCCCCAAGACCATGCGCATCAGCCCTCCCCCTTCTTTTGAAGGAGACGCGTATCGCCTGCAGATTGATTTCTCCTCCCCCGAAGAGCTTCGCGGATGCGGCGAGGCGGTTCGCACGCTCGCCTCGGACCCGAGCCTCCAAACACTGCTGAGACCTGCACGCCTGGAAAAGGGCTAAGCGATTTCCCATGCGCCTGAGGGATCCGTCCAGAGTCATCGTCGAAGCGGAAGTTGCGGGAACCCCGCTTGTTGCGACCCTGCGACGCAATCTCCCTTTTGCCGGCTTCGAAGTTGTCGACCGCCTTCCGGAAGGATCCGTGCCCTTTTCACCGGAGATCCTCGAAGTCGTCTCATTCCGGGGGAAAATGGCCAAAACCTGCCCCGGAACCAGCCATTACCTCTGCTGTGGGTACAGAATCCTGCACTTCGGGATCCAGTGCAGTCTGGATTGCACCTATTGCATTCTCCAAGCGTACCTGAACCAGCCCAATCTGCGTCTCTTCGGGAACATTTGCGATGCGCTGGGTGAGCTGGAGCAGGAGCTCTCCCAGAATCCCACCACACTGTATCGCTTTGGCACGGGTGAGCTCACGGATTCCCTGCTCCTCGACCCGTTCACCGAGCTCAGCCGTCAGCTCGTGCCCTTCTTCGGGCGCCAGCCGAACGGCGTGCTGGAGCTCAAAACCAAGACGGATTTTATCGGAAATCTAGCGGATCTGGATCATCGTGGCCACACCCTTGTGGCCTGGTCCCTCAACGCCCCCACAGTGCGGGCGCACGAAGAGCCCAAAGCAGCATCCCTTCGCGAGCGGCTCCAGGCGGCCCGCCAGTGTGCCGAATGGGGCTACAGCCTCGCCTTTCATTTCGACCCCATGATCGAGCACCCCAACTGGCGCCAAGGTTATGGGGAAACGTTGGACCGACTCTTTGAAGCGATCGACCCGGACCGCATTGTCTGGATCAGCCTCGGGTGTCTGCGCTTCATGCCCTCCCTGAAGCCGATCCTCCAATCGCGCCACCCCAAGAGTCGCATTCTCTCGGGGGAATTCATTCGCGGTCTCGATGGGAAGATGCGCTACTTCCGGGACATTCGCGCGGAGATGTATGCATTCATGGTCGATCGCATCCGACGGACCGCACCCGAATGCTGCGTGTACCTTTGCATGGAAGGCGAGGACCTCTGGCGTGAGGCGCTCGGCTTTTCTCCCCTTGAGCGCGACGGATTACCGGCGATGCTGGATGAGGCCGTTTTCGGTCGAATGGGTATCCCTCGACCCGTCCAGGATGAATAAGGAATCTGATGCCTCGGTGTGCCATTCGTGGCTGTGGGCAGCGGCTTCTCGCTTCTTTCCCCGACACCCGCGCCCTTCGGTAGCGATGGGCGATCACCAACGGTGTTGAATTGCATCCCACCTTGGCCTCCAAAGCAGTCCTCAAGGGCCAAGGGGCGGGATTTTCCTGTTGACTCCCGGGATCTTTTCCTTTAATAAACCGCTACTCGCAAGGGTTTGGCGGTGTAGCTCAGTCGGTCAGAGCATGCGGCTCATATCCGCAGTGTCCGGGGTTCAAGTCCCTGCACCGCCACCATCTTTCCTTCGGTCGTCCTGGCGACCCGTTTCATTCCCGAGCCCTTCTGTTTTCAGGACAGCCTTCCGCGCTTGGGAGCTCAGCATCACGCCATCCGAGCGAGTCTCTTCTTCTCCATTCAAAACCGGGCCATGGGCGCGTGTGGGGCGTTCGCATCTCCATCCGGCCTCAGCTCGGTCCCTATCGCCCCATTTGACCTTGATCGCAAGCACCTTCTGTTGGCCACGATTCACGCTGCGCACCCCCTTGCTCGGCATGGGTGCGCGTTGACGGATCTCGGAGACTTCGTTAAATAGGATCGGGAACATCTTCATGGAGATCCACCCGCCGGGATGGCATGCCCGGGCGGCTCAACCGGAACTAGAACAGGGAGAACAGGGAATGAATCGGTTTAGCGAGAACTCGCGCGCGAATCCGTTGCGGCGCCGCAACCGGGAACGAGGCTTCACTCTGATCGAGCTACTCATCGTCATGATCATTTTGGGCCTCTTGGCAGCGCTCGTTGCACCCAAGATGTTTCAGAAAGTCGGCTCGTCCAAGCAAAAGGCCGCCAAAGCCCAGATCTCCATGATCGGCACGGCGCTTGATGCCTTTCGGCTCGATATGGGACGTTACCCCTCCGCACAGGAAGGTCTGGACGCGCTTCGCAAGAACCCTGGGCAGGGGCTCTGGGACGGCCCGTATCTGTCGAAGGACATTCCGCCGGACCCGTGGGGCCACCCCTACCTGTATCGGTCTCCTGGTGAGCACGGCGATTACGATCTCTACTCACAGGGAGCGGACGGCCAGGACGGAGGCGAGGGGGAAAATGCCGACGTCGTGAGCTGGGAATAGAGCAAGGACGGAACCGAGCCTGCGTTGGCTCAGGGCAGGGTTAGAGAAATTCGATGTGCCATCCTGGTGGAGGCCGGGATCCAGTCTTTCCGCAGCCAAACCGGATTTTGGCCTCCGCTCATTGGGCTCGTCTCAAGATGAATCCGAAGCCGTGTCATAGTGAGAGAAATGCATCGTGAAGGTCGCCCGTCCCTGGGTGGAAGACCTCAAATCCGTTGAGTACCCGAACATTTTGGACAGTGGCACAACGGCATGAACCACCTGGATGGCTTTTCTGGCGGCAATGCTCTCCACCCGTCCCTTTCTCAGGTTGACATCCCCCAGCACCTCACCAAGAAATTCTTCGGGCACCAGGATTTCCACGGCCATGTAGGGCTCAAGAAGCATCGGTGAGCCTTGCTCACAGGCCTGCTTCACGGCCATGCTCGCCGCCACGCGAAAGGCCAGCTCCGACGACAGGTTTTCCTGGAAGGTCCCGCCAAAGACGGTAGCCTCCACGTCCACCAGAGGGTAGCCCAGGATCGGACCACTGCTGAAGGCGTCCCGAATCCCTTCCTCAATGGCCGGGAAAAAGCTCTCCGGAATGGATTGGTCCCGAACCCGGATCGAGACCCCGTTTCCTGCCCCCCGCGTCGACGGGGTCAGGTGGACGTCCACGGCTGCAAAATGCCGGCTTCCTCCGATTTCTCGATCAAAGACCCCCTGGGCCTGCACCTCCTTGCGAATCGTCTCCCGGTAGACGACCTGGGGCTTCCCCGCGCCGACTCCGACATGGTAGTCCCGCTCCAGTCTGGAGAGCACGATATCCAGGTGCAGCTCCCCCATGCCGCTGATGAGCATCTGTCCCGTATCCGGGTTTTCCTGGTAACGGAAGGTGGGATCCTCTTCGGAAAGCTTGACCAAGCTGTCCAGAAGTTTTTCCTGGTCTCCTCGGGTCTTGGCCTCGACGGCAACCGAGATCACCGGCTCGTAAATGTCAATCGGCTCAAGCAGGACAGGATTGGCGGGGTCGCACAACGAATCGCCCGTGGAGGCCGACTTCAACCCCATGATGGCCACGATGTCACCTGCGCCGCTCTTTTCCAGTCTTTCGCGCTTGTTCGCGTGCATCGAGAAAATGCGTGAGACCTTCTCGCGCGTCCCTTTGGTGGCGTTGAAAACGTCGGCACCGGCCTGGATCGTTCCCGAATAGATCCGCACGTAGCTGAGCTTCCGCCCTTGGTCCATGAAGATCTTGAACGCGAGGGCCGCAAGCGGCTCTTTTTCACTGCTCGTGCGCAGGACCACTTCCTTGGTGATCGGGTGAACGCCTTCGATGGGTGGAACATCCACAGGAGACGGGAGGAAATCGACGATGGCGTCGAGAAGCGGCTGAACACCTTTGTTCTTGAGCGCACTCCCGCACAGGACCGGCACGATTTTCAGCTCCAACGTGAGCTTCCGAAGGATCGGAACAAGATCGGCAGCCTGAATCTCTTCCCCCTCCAGGTAGCGCTCCATCAGCCCATCATCCCATTCGGCCAGCTTGGCGACCAGGTTGTCCCTCGCCTCGGCGGCTTCTGCCTGGAGCTCCGAAGCGATCTCCTGGTAGTCGTATTCTGCCCCCTGGGACTCGTCGTGCCAGATCACCTGTCTCATTTGAAGCAGGTCGACCACACCGCGAAAATCGGATTCCGCCCCAACGGGAATCTGAATGGGGAGCGGATTCGTCTTGAATTTGTCCTCGATCTGGGACACCACCCGCTTGAAGTCCGCACCGATCCGGTCCATCTTGTTGATAAAAGCAATCTTCGGCACATGATATCGATCCGCCTGGTGCCAGACGGTCTCCGACTGCGGCTCGACGCCCCCGACCCCGCAAAAGACGGCTATGGCGCCATCGAGCACACGCAGGGACCGCTCCACTTCGATAGTGAAATCCACGTGCCCGGGGGTGTCGATGAGATGGATCTCGCAGTCCTTCCAATGGCAGGTGGTCACAGCGGACGTAATCGTGATGCCACGCTCCTGCTCCTGCTCCATCCAGTCCATGACGGCCGTTCCATCGTGTACCTCCCCCATCCGATGCGATCGGCCCGTGTAGTAAAGGATGCGTTCAGTCACCGTGGTCTTGCCGGCATCGATATGGGCAATGATGCCAATGTTCCGGAACGACTTGAGCCGCCGCACTTCAGCCATGGTTTTCCCCGCTCGCGCATGTCAAGATGCAACTGTTTCGAAATATTTTACGGCCGTTAGGAAGAGGCAGTCTAAACAAAAGCCTGTTGACCGTCAAGGCTGGCCCCATTCCGAAGCCCAACAGCGCTCCCCGATGGCTCTTCCCAACGGTGTTGACCCAAATCCCTCTTCAGTGACCTTGCAGTCCGTTGAGTCGCCGGGAAAATCCTTGTAACCACCGCCTGCATTAAATATATTGAAAAATCGAAATGATGCAGGAATGAGGCTTTCCTCTGCCGCAAGGCATGAATCGGAATCCCCTTGTCTGGCTGAAGCGTGAATGCCGGGTGAGCGAAAGGAGGCTCTCTCCCCCTTGCTCACCAGAAACAAACAACGCGTACTGCGAGAAGGTCGTCTTCCGTGGTTGGGCGCGAGCATCGACCGCCACGGCAGCTCGGCTGCCGCTAAACCCGTTTCTCTTTGACAGGTAGTCTGCCATGAAGATTGTTCAAACCCCCGTCGGGCACATGGAAGTTTTTTGCTACCTCGTTTACGACGAGGCCAGTGACGAAGGGATCCTCATCGATCCGGCCGGCGATGAAGACCGGCTTCTCGATTTGCTCCGTGAGCACGGCGTGCGACTCCGCTACATCGTGAATACGCACGGGCACCCTGATCACACGTGCGGAAACGGGACGTTGCGCGCAAACACCGGTGCCCGAATCGTCATGCACGCGCTTGACGACGACTTCTTTCAGACACGCGAAGCCCAACAGTGGGCCGCCATGATGGGCTTTACCCCCTCGCCCCCGGCGGACCTCCGGGTACACGACGGCTCGGAGCTTTCCTTCGGGTCGATCACGCTCACATTCCTGCATACCCCCGGGCACACTCCCGGGGCGTGCTGCCTCCTGATTGACGGCAATCTTTTCACGGGGGACACGCTCTTTGTTGGAGCCGTCGGACGCACCGACCTTCCGGGAGCCTCCTTCGACCAGCTCCTCGAATCCCTGCGCACCAAGATCCTGACCTTGCCTCCGGACACCGTTGTCTGGCCGGGGCACGATTACGGCGACCGGCCGTCGAGCACGGTCGGGCACGAAATGGAGCATAACCCTTACATCACCGACTTCCTGCTGGATGAGGACCATGACTGACAAGATCAAAATGGTAGCATTTTGTATCGTGTCGACGCGAGTCGGCTGGATCCTGATCGCAGAATCAACCGAGGGGATTTGCCTGCTGGAATTTCTCGGCAAGGAGCAGCCGGACGGGACCGCCGCGCTTGATGCCATTCGACGCGCGTTTCCGAAGATCGATCTCGCAGCTACGGCCCGCGTGACGCCCCTCCTGGAGAAAGCCACCCGAGCCGTTCATGACTACCTCAAGGACGGGGTCCCTCTTCCCGACCTCCCGCTCGATCTTCAAAATGGTACAGCCTTTCAGCAGCAAGTTTGGACGGCATTGCGACGGATTCCCTTCGGCGAGACTCGATCCTACGGCCAGATCGCACGGGAGATCGACAACCCCGAAGCGGCCAGGGCCGTGGGGCATGCGTGCGGCTCAAACCCGGTCCCCCTGTTCGTCCCCTGTCATCGCGTCCTTGGCAGCGGCGGGGCCCTGGGCGGATTTTCCGCCGGTCTCCACGTCAAGGAAGCGCTGCTAAGCCTCGAGCGCGCTCACTCCCAAGGCGATGCGGAATCCTCGTTCTGACCAATCCGCGTCTTGACACAGCTCACTGCCTGGCCCTAAGGTATGCGGCCGAGGTGCGGGACATCGTTTGCCCATTACACGGCCACACGGGGTTGTGTCCGATGACATGGAGGAAGCATTGAAGGAAAACAGTATCAAACGTAAGGATGAAATCGAGAAGCCGACCGGCAAGCTGGGCGTGCTCATCCCCGGCATCGGCGGAGCCGTGAGCACTACCTTCATCGCCGGTGTCGAATTGGTCCGAAGAGGCCTTGCCGCCCCGATCGGCTCGCTCACGCAGCTTGGCACCATTCGACTGGGAAAGCGCTTCGAGCGCCGCTCACCGCTGATCAAGGATTTCGTGCCGCTCGCTTCGACCGAAGACCTGGTGTTTGGGGGGTGGGACCTTTATGACGCCAACTGCTTCGAGGCGGCCATGTTCGCCCGCGTCCTGCGGCGCGAGCACCTGGATCCCATCAAGGATTTCCTGAGCGGTATCGTCCCGATGAAGGCGGTCTTTGACCGGAAGTTCGTCCGCAACCTGGACGGGACCTACATCAAGGAAGAAGAAAGCCTTCGCGGTCAGATTGAAGCGCTCAAGGAAGATATCGCGCAATTCAAGGCGGCGAGCGGGGCCGAGCGGTGCATCATGATCTGGTGCGGCAGCACGGAAGTCTACCTTCAACCGGAGCCGATCCACCAAACGCTCGAGTCCTTCCAGAACGCTGTCGATGCCAACGACCCGCGCATCCCTCCGAGCATGCTCTATGCCGTAGCGGCTCTCGAAAGCGGGATCCCGTTCATCAACGGCGCCCCGAATCTCACCATCGATGTCCCCGCACTGCTCGAGCTTGCCACGAAACGCGGCGTTCCCGTCGCCGGCAAAGATTTCAAGACCGGCCAAACCCTGATGAAGACCATCCTGGCCCCGGGACTCAAGGCCCGCAGCCTCGGCTTGGAAGGCTGGTACTCCACCAACATCCTCGGAAACCGCGACGGCCTGGTCCTCGATGACAAGGACTCCTTCAAGACCAAGGAAGAGAGCAAACTGTCCGTCCTCGAATACATCCTGCAGCCGCACCTCTATCCGCAGCTTTACAAGAATTACTACCACAAGGTGACGATCAACTATTACCCTCCCCGCGGCGACAACAAGGAAGGCTGGGACTGCATCGACATCTTCGGCTGGCTGGGCTACCCCATGCAGATCAAGGTCGATTTCCAGTGCCGTGACAGCATCCTGGCGGCGCCCTTGATCCTGGACCTCGTCCTTTTCATGGATCTGGCGCAGCGGATCGGCATGAACGGCATCCAGGAATGGATGTCCTTCTATTTCAAGAGCCCCATGCACAAGGAAAACCTCTACCCGGAGCACGACCTGTTCATCCAGCTCATGAAGCTCAAGAACACGCTGCGCTACCTCATGGGCGAGGAGCAGATCACGCATTTCGGGCTGGACTACTACATGAACGACAAGAAGGAATAGCCGAAGCCGATGGCAAAGCACGCACACACGTTCGTGGACCATTACGACGGGATGGTGGCTTTCGGGTTTTCCCGGGAGGTCGACGAGAAGTCCTTGATGTTTTACCTGCAGAAATTCTCGGATGACACCATGCTCGGAACGCTCGTGCCCCGTTTGACGGACGCCGAGATTGAGGAGCTGTTCAATCTGCTGAGCCGACTCATGCGGCAGCACCTGGCGGAGGAGGAATATCACGGGGTGTTTTTAAAAGATGACAGCCATGGGGGCCATCATCATCACGGGTCGGAGTGAGCGACCACCCACCGTGAAAGGGCGTCCACCAAACGCCTGTTCTCGTCCCGCAAGCGAACGGCTACCCGAAAATAGCGCTCCCCGAGTCCTTCGAAGGAAGAGCAATTCCTCACGAGAATGCGATCGGTCAGCACCAGATCGTTCACAAGCACCTCCGCTGCCGGGAGAGGGGCATCCAGCCTGACCAACACATAGTTGGCAACTCCCGGCAACGGAGACAAGCCTTCGATCTGATCCAGCTCAGTGCAAAGCAGAGCCCTTTCTTCCCCAACCACGGCCAAGGTCCTTCGACGGTAGTCCTCTTGCCTCAGGCAGTAGGCTCCCGTCACCTGGGCCAGGGTGTTGACCGACCAGGGCGGCAGGAAATGGCGCAGCCGCTCGGCGAGCGTCTCCGAGGTCAGGACGTAGCCGAGCCGCAAGCCGGGAATGCCATAAAATTTGGTCATCGAGCGGATGATCGTGAGGTTGCTGCAACCCTCGAGGGCCGCTTTGAGAGAGGCTTCTTCGCAGAAGTCCATGAAGACCTCGTCGACCAGCAGGTGAAACGCGCCGTCTCGGGCACCGTCGAGGAGCCAGCGTGCAACATCGTCCGAAAGGAGCACGCCCGAAGGGCTTCCCGGATGCGTCACGAGAAATGCTTCGGGAGCCTCACCTTGCAGCGCGTCTTCCAGTTGTCTCACGGTCGGCTGGAAGCCGATGCCGGGAGCCCCCAAAACCCGATGGACCTCCACCCCAGCAAGCTCGAAGGCTTTCCGGTATTCGCTGAAAGTCGGCAGCACCGCAACGGCTCGTCGAACGCCCATCACACGAGGAAGCCAGTAGATCAGCTCCGTGGATCCATTCCCCACGGCGATCCGCGAGACCGGGATCTCATGGTGGCTGGCAAGTCCCTCCAGCAGCGCCCGGTTGTGAATGTCCGGGTAATGCTGCGTTCGATGAAACAGCCGATTGAGCTCCTCGATCAGCCCGTCCGGAGGACCGAGCGGGTTGATACTCGCACTGTAGTCGAGGAGGGATTCAACCGAGCAACCCAGACGGGCCGCCACTTCATAGACATTTCCACCGTGAGCGAGGGTCATGCAGCCAACATCCTCTCAGACTACCATCGGACCAGAAAAGCACGAACAGCGAGCGCCCCGAAACAGGTGCAGAGTGACGTTCCATAAAGGAGTCGAATCATGAGTCGGTAGTGCTGCAGGGAAAGGGCCGTCCTTGGGTCCCCAAGCGTCGGCTTCACGACCACCTCCCCGAAGTAGATGCTCGGGCCGCCCAGTTGAATCCCGAGTGCCCCTGCAGCCGCGCCTTCCGGATATCCGGCGTTGGGGCTCTTCATCTTCTTCGCATCACGTCGCGCAATCCGAAGGCTCTCCCTCCAATTGAGTCCCATGCAAGCCGCCGTCAGGGCGATCAGGAGCGGAGTGAGGCGCGCGGGGATCCAGTTCGCCCAGTCGTCGGCGCGCGCGGCAAACCACCCGAAATGACAATAGCGCTCGTTCTGATAGCCGACCATCGAATCCATCGTGTTGACGGCCTTGTATGCAACGGCCAGGACGGGGCCCCCCAGAGCCAGGTAGAAAAGCGGCGCCACGACTCCATCCGAGATGTTTTCCGAAACGGTCTCGAGAAGAGCCCGAACGATCGCCCTTTCGTCGAGGGAATCGGTTTCTCGGCTCACGAGACGCGACAACGTCTTCCGGGCCAGGGGAATGTTCCCCGCTTCCAATGCCCTGGCGACCTTTCTGGATTCAAGATGGAGGCTGCGTGTTGCAAGCGTTGTGTAAGCGAGCCAGATGACGACCACGTCGCCCAACACCCGGTGCATATGAGCAAAGAGGCCGAGCATGGCCATCGCGCCGCTGGTCACACCGAGCACGACGAGCATCCAGAAGAGACCTCCGGCCGCTTTCTGCGTGCAGGGAGGAGCGTTGCCGTCATAAAGGGTCGCCTCGACCCAGCTGATCAAACGCCCGATCCAGCGCACCGGATGGGGCAGAAAGCCCGGATCTCCCAGCACAAGGTCGGCAACGTAGGCAGAGCCCAATTGCCAGGGGAAAAACATCATCGCGATTGCACCCGCAATCCGAGAATCTCGAGAATCCGACCCACGTCCGCATGCCTTCGAACGTGCTCGGCCAGCCTGTCGTACTGCTCCTCCTTCCACTGGAGGAACGAAAGTGCTCCAACATCCACGTCGGAAGGCTTGCCGGAGCGCTGCTTCAGCTGACTCACGAAGCTTCTGCGCAGCGCATCGTTGTCAAAGATGCCGTGGATGTAGGTTCCCCAGACTCGGCCGTCTTCGGAAACCAGCCCATCCGCTTCAAAGGCTTCCTCCCCGTTTCGAATGACAATCTGGAAAAGCGGCCGGCAGCCACCCGCGGGCTCACTGCGTCCCATGTGGATTTCATAGCCGCGCAGCGAAGCATCCCGCGCCTCGGGAAATTGACTCTCGGCCGCCACAACGGCTTCCACCTGGGTCGTGATCTTGTCCAGGTACATCTCGGTTTCCATCTCGAGAAGCCCAAGTCCGGGCACCACCAGCAGGTCGCTCTCCACCCCGTGGGGGTCCCGGACCACGCGCCCGAGCATCTGGTACCCACCACACACGCCAACGACCGTCCCTCCCGTACGGTAGAAGGAGAGGATGGCGTCCGCAAGACCGCTGCGCCTCAGGAATGCCAGGTCATCGAGGGTGTTCTTGCTGCCCGGGATGATCACCGCATCAAATTGGAAAATCTCGGCAGGCCGTTCAAAGTAGACCAGATCCACCGCCGATTCCTGCTCAAAGCAGTCGAAGTCCGTATAATTGGAAATGAACGGAAGCCTCACTACCCCCACGGCCACTTTGCCATCCGCCGCCTGTCCATCCCCCCCCCGTCTCATGCGGCGCGAGAGCGCCACGCTGTCTTCTTCCGCCACGGCAATGTGGTCGTAGTGAGGGATCACGCCGAGGATCGGCAGGCCGCTTCGAGCTTCCAGGATATCAATGCCGCTGTCAAAGAGCGCGGGGTCGCCTCGAAGCTTGTTCACCATGAAGCCGATGATACGCTCCCTTTCGGAATCCGTCATGAGCATGAAGCTTCCGAGGAGCGCCGCGAAGATGCCACCGCGGTCGATATCTCCCACAAGGATGCAGCGTGCGTCGGCCATGTCCGCCATGGCAAGGTTCACGATGTCGTGCTCCTTGAGATTGAGCTCAACCGCGCTGCCGGCTCCTTCCAAAACAATCACGTCGTATTGGCTCGCCAAACGGTCGTAGCTTTCGCGAACCACGGGGATGAGCTGTTGCTTGTAATGGTAGTAGTCTCTCGCGGAGTAGTTCCCCACGGCCTTGCCGAGCACGATGACCTGGGATCCCATGTGGCTGGTCGGCTTCAGCAGGACCGGGTTCATGTCCACGTGAGGCGCGATCCCAGCGGCTTCGGCCTGGACCACTTGAGCGCGCCCCATCTCTCCCCCTTCAGGAGTAATGAAGGAGTTGAGCGCCATGTTCTGCGCCTTGAATGGAGCGACCCTGTAGCCTTCCTGCTTCAGGATCCTGCAAAAGGCGGCGGCGAGCACGCTCTTTCCGACGTCCGACCCCGTCCCGAGAAACATCAATGCCTTGGCTTGTTTATGCACGCGACTCACCCACCCGAGCAGGACATCTTTGTTTGGCCTGTTTGCGCAAATGCTTCACACGCCCGCACAAAAGCAGCGGCCGCCTGCGGAGCGCTGCCCCAGTGCTGGTGGACATAGCTGGCCAGCACGGATCCCCTCCGGTATCCCTCGGGCCGCGACTCCCTGTGCTTCCTCGCCTGTAGGCGATAGACCAGATCCATCGGGATCTGGCCGGCGTCATCGCCTCCATCCGATTCCACGATTTCCGAATAGTGAAACTCGTGCCCGCGGATGGAAAGTCCGGGATCGCCAAGCTGACACCGAGCTTCGAGCAGGACCTCGGTATATCCCAGTGCCTTGCGCCGCTTCAGCATGCGCGTCCCAAACGGGAGCAGCCCCGCCATGGGATACCGATGGCCGTCCACGGTCTCGATGAACCGACTCAACGCCATCAGGCCGCCGCATTCCGCGTAAATGGGCATCTCGGCAGCGGCCGCAATCCTCAGCCCCTCCCAAAAGCGAGCATTCACTGAGAGCTGGGCAGCGAATACCTCGGGATACCCACCGCCGAGGTAGATTCCGTTCACCGAAGCAGGCATCGCCTCCCCAGCCAGGGGAGAGAAGAAGACCAGCTCGGCCCCGGCCTCCCGCAGCCGCTCAAAGTTGTCCTCATAGTAAAAGCAGAAGGCGGCGTCTCGTGCCACGGCGATCCTGGCTCTCGAAAATGGCGGCGGCTCACCCGTGACCGTCCGTGATGAAGATGGCTCTTCGACCTCGGCGGCCGTCGCATCCATTAGTCGATCCAAGTCCAGGTAACGCTCGGCCAGACGGGCCAGGCGATCCTGCCATTCCGTGCTCAGGCACACTTCATCCGCCGTGACCAGACCCAAGTGCCGTTCGGGAATCGTGATGGATTCGTCGCGAGGGATTCCCCCAAACACGGGAATTTCAGGAAGACCGGCGGACATGGCTTCTTTGAGAAACGCCAGGTGCGCCTCCCCCCCGATCCGATTGAAGATCACACCGGCGGTTTTGAGCCCCGAGTCGAATCGCGTGTACCCGTAAACGAGGGCGGCCGCGCTTCGGGCCATGCTTCGCGCATCCACGACCAGGACCACGGGAATCGACAGCCACTTGGCCATCTCCGCGGAGCTTCCCGATTCGCTGAGGCCGTCATATCCATCGAAAAGCCCCATGACCCCTTCCACAAGGGCCATGTCCGATTGACCGAGCAGCCTCCCGAAAAGAGCCCGGTTGTAATCGCGGGAGCACATCCAGCCATCCAGGTTTCGGGATGCGTTGCCGGTCACCTGAGTGTGAAAGCCGGGATCGATGAAGTCCGGTCCGACCTTGAACGGTTGCACGGAAAAGTTGCGTCGGCGGAAGGCCGCCATCAGCGCCAACGAGAGAGTCGTCTTGCCGCATCCGCTGTGAGTGCCGGCGATGAGGAAGCTATGTTTGACCACGGAGCTGCCTTCCGCAGAGAATGACCGTAGCGAGACGGCGGGGGAACGGCACAGTCGTCAGGCGCCCTTCTGCGATTGCGCCATCGCGTGGATACGCTCCTCAAACAGTCCGGTGTCAGGAGAATCCGGCGCAAGCTGGGCCGCTTTCGACAAGCACTGCCGCGCCTCCCCGATCTGACCCAAATCCAGCAAATCCATTCCCATGGAGATCCAGGCCCGCTCGGGATGCTCCTCGTGGAGGCTGTTGTAAAGGGAATAGAGGGTCAGCTTGATCTGATCAGCCCCTTTGTGGAAGATCGGGTCCCCGTGACCGGGAAAGAGATGGCGCACGGGCAGTCCGAGTAGTCTCTTGATGCTGGCCAGCTTGTCCTTCAACCTTCCCCCCAGAACCTCATCCGGCTTGCTGATCATGGGACCGAGCTTGTATCGATACGGCAGAACCGTATCCCCCGAGAACAGAGACCCCGTCTCCTCGTCAAAAAAGCAGACATCCCCCGCCGTGTGCCCGGGTGTGTGGATGACCTGAAGGGTCGGTGAGCCCTCTATCCGGTCCCCCTCGGCAATCGGTTTGAGCTTGCCGTCCTTTTCGAGAGCGTCGAAGAACGCCGGAAAAGGTGGCCGATGCAGCCGGAGGTATTCTCGAGACATGGGATGAGCGTACACATCCGGGCTCACGATCTGGAAGATTTCCTCCACCCCGCCCACGTGATCGAAGTGCGCGTGGGTGAGCAGGATGCGCTCGAGACGCGTCAACGGCCCCAAGTCCTGCAGCTCGTCCGCAAGTCCGTACATGTTGCCCACGTCAATGATCGTCCGCCCTTCCTCCAGGACGTAAACACCGGAGCACGCGCCGGCGTCTTTCACCCAATACATGCCTTTCAGGGACGGGTCTTCTTCCGCAAACGATTTCATGTTTCACGACGCTTTCGATGAAGGATGGACGAAAAACGACCCAATAGCCGTGATTCTTTTAGACAAGGGACCTTCAAAAGTCAATCGACCATCCAGGCGCGCCGCGATTGCCGGCCCCGTTCGCTCCTCGGGCAAGGTTGACAGCCTTCTGGCATGTGCTTAGATTCTCAAATGAGCTTCCAAGAATATATCCAATAATAACAAGCATAAAGGAGGAGTAGCCATGGCAATCGTCCGTTGGCATGATCAGCCGAGTCTTTTCCGAATGGGAGAGGAGATGGGGCGGATTCAGCGCGAGATGAACCGCATCATGAATACTTTTTCCGGTCTTCAGCCATCCCTGTTTCGCGCCGGCGTTTTTCCTCCGGTGAACCTGACCGAAGATGACAACAACCTCTACGTGCGCTCCGAACTGCCCGGCCTGGACCCTGAAGACATCGAGATCTCCGTCGAGGGGGACACGCTGACGCTGCGGGGCGAACGGAAGCTCAAAACAGCGGAAAACGTGAACTACCATCGACGGGAGCGTGAAGCCGGACGGTTTCGGCGTGTTCTGAGCCTGCCGGCACGGGTGAGCACCGAAGCAGTCCAGGCCACCTGCCGCAATGGCGTGCTGACCATTGTGCTGCCCAAGGCGGAAGAAGCGAAGCCCCGACAAATCAAGATCAAGACGGCATAAGACTCAAGGGAGCTTTCTGGGTGAATTGAGCCATCGCGTCCGTGCGCTGAGGAGGGCACTTGCCATGACGGAAAAAGAGCTGCAGCCGAGAGAGAAGGTAGAGGTCACCAGGGAGGGAGAAGCCACTCGAACCTGTCCGGTTTACATCCCGGCCGTCGACATCTATGAGTCCGAAGACGCCCTTGTACTCGTGGCGGATATGCCGGGGGTCGGCCCCGAAGACGTGTCGATCGACATCCGGGACAATCAGCTCACGCTTCGAGGGACCGTCGCTATCGAAGAGATCAAGGAGCGTGTCCACATCCAGGAATACGGGGTCGGGGACTATTACCGGGAGTTTTCGCTTGGCAGGACGATCGACCAAGCGCGCATCGAAGCCTCCATGCGCAATGGGGTCCTCACACTCACACTGCCCAAGGCGGATGTGGTGAAGCCGCGAAAAATCAGCGTCAAAGTCGGGTGACCCGAGCACACCACCGACCGAAACCGCCGGCCGCCTTCCTCGCCGGCGGTTGTCGTCTGATGTCGCCGGAGGCTGCGATGAGTGATGTCACCCATTGGGTCAATAAACTCGGTCTCGCCCCTCATCCCGAAGGCGGGTGGTATCGACGCACGT
Organism: uncultured Syntrophobacteraceae bacterium; assembly: GCA_964538515.1. GTDB lineage: Bacteria > Desulfobacterota > Syntrophobacteria > Syntrophobacterales > Syntrophobacteraceae > CALBZH01. The sequence goes on along the minus strand of CAZIEW010000043.1, from coordinate 20,320 downwards.
ACGAGTCGGCAGAGCATCTGCCTCCGACAGCCCTCCCGGACCGGTTTTCCGGGGCCCGCCCCATCGCCACGGCCATCTACTACTTGCTCGAAAGCGGATCCTTTTCGGCGCTCCACCGCATCAAGTCCGATGAAATCTGGAATTTTTATGTGGGGAGCCCCCTGCGACTGACGGTGCTGAGCTCCGACGGACGGATCGAGGAAAGAACGTTAGGGGACAAATCCGCGGCGGCCGTCTCGTTTCAGACCGTTGTTCCAGCGGAATGCTGGTTTGGAGCCGAGGTCGTTGAAACGGGTTCGTTTAGTCTCGTAGGGTGTGTGGTCGCCCCGGGGTTCGATTTCGAAGACTTCGAGCTTGCCGATCGGGAAAAGCTTGCCGCTGTCTATCCGCAGCACCGCGCCGTCATCGAGCGACTCACGCGCATGTAAGGTCGCCGGCAACGACCGTACCTCCCAATTTCTGGAATGCTGGAAGCGCCTTCCATGGTGACGTCATCGCTCCGGCACCTCGGTCCTTCGGAGCACCCTCCGCGCAGCCTCCTGAAGCAGAAAGACCGTTTCCAGCTCCTCACCGACCGCCTTCTGCAGTTGGTCTCGATGATGCGGCATAAGGCTTTTCTGGATGGACTGGCACAGGTAGTTCACGCACAGTACCTCCCGCACCTTTAGATTGCAGCCCCGCTCGCCAAGGAAAAAGCAGCTGTTGTCGAGACGACGCTCCGACGGCAGGTCGACCCCGAGGAGCAGATTCAACAAGAGAAGCATCTCGCTGTAGCGGTTTTCGATGCCAGCCCCGCAGCAGCTTCCTCCCTCCTCTTCGTCACAGCGCGTGCACGCCTGGACGATGCCCGTTTCGATCATCGCCTGAAAGGATGCCGCCAGATTGGCCTCGAGTCGCGCCATGAGCCGCTGCACGTTGGCATCGGCTCGAACGGCGTCGCCCCAGCGCTGCTCAAGGAGGCGCGCACGACGAATCTTGTCCTGGATCGAACCCCCACTCACATCACTCATCTTGGCTCCAAACCCGCCAAAGACTCACAGCTCCGAGCGCCCGAACAACTTTCAGAGCACCTCGAAGCACGGTGCACCGCTACTTCCGAATTCCGAGCTTCTTCATCCGGGAATCAAACGTCGATCGTATGACCCCCGCTTCTTTCGCCGCACGCGTGACATGCCACTTGTTCTTTTCAAGGAGATACAGCACGTATTCCCTCTCGAGGGCCTCCCAGGTGTAGCCATCGAAAGAGGGGCGCCCAACCTCATGGGAGCCCTCCGCCAGCTGTCGACCGGAGTCCGGAGCCGCTTCCGCGGCCGGTGGAGTGACCGACAGCTCATCGGGCAAGAAATGCGGGATGAGATCCTTATAAGAGATGAGCTCAGAATCCGTCACGATGATGATGCGTCGCACGAAATTTTCGAGCTCCCTGACGTTCCCTTTCCAGGTGTGCGCGAGCAGGAACTCCAGAGCATCCTTGGCGAATCGCTTGGCGGGCTTACCCAGCCGCACGGCCTCCCGATTCAGCATGTGCTCGAGGAGCAGCCTCGTGTCGTCGGGTCTTTCCCTCAACGGTGGGATATGAAGTGGCAAGACGTTCAACCGATAAAACAGGTCCTCACGAAACTGCTCCCTCGCGATGGCCTCTTTGAGATCCTTGTTCGTCGCGGAGATGATGCGCACATCGATCTGCTTGGTCTGCGTCCCACCGAGCGGTTTGATCTCACTGTTTTGGAGAACGCGGAGCATACGGGCCTGGAGGTGGAATGGCATGTCCCCGATTTCATCCAGGAAAAGTGTGCCGCCGTCCGCAGCTTCGAACAAGCCAACCTTGTCCTTGACGGCCCCCGTGAAAGCTCCTTTGACATAACCAAAGAGCTCACTTTCGAGCAGGGTTTCGGGAATGGCACTGCAGTTCTGGACGAGGAACGGCTTCGAGCTGCGGTTGCTCTGGCGATGGATCTCTCGGGCGAACAGCTCCTTGCCCGTACCGCTCTCTCCCGTGATGAGCACGGGGAAGTCCGTCTTGGCGTAATCGGCGGCGGTCTTAAACGCCCGCAGAAAGGGCTCGCTCCGACCGATCAGAACCCCCTGGTCCCGCATCGACTCAATCGTCTGCTTGAGACGCAAATTCTCCTGGATTTGATCGGCGTGAATCAGCGAGTTGCTCAAGGCAATGGAGCCCAGATCGATGATCTCTTGAAGCAGCTGAAGGTAGTCTTCGTTCAGATTCAGCCGATTGCCCTCGGCGCTGGTGTCGATGATCTGAATCGCCCCGTACACTTCGCCGCTTTTCAAGAAAAGCGGAAAGCACAAGATGAGCGTGCTCTTGACCTTGAGCTGCTCCTCGAAATCCGCGAAATGACGATCGTCTTTGCCAGGCTCGGCAATGGTCATGCGACCATTTTCGATCACCCAGCCGACGATGCTCGGCTGCCCGGCGGGCACCGTCATGCCGCGGATGGATTCACTCTGACTCCCTGCCGCTTCGACACACAGGTATCCCCCTTTTCTCTTTACCCAGATGGACCCGCGCTCAACATTCTGAAGCTCAAGCAGCGCACTCAAAAAGTTGTGCTGGAGTTTTTCCGTATCGAGCTCTTCAGCGAGCACCCTGCGAAAGTTAAACGGTGTGCGGCTCATGCATCCCAATCCCGCCGGCAACCGCGCCCGGCCTGGTCAGCAGACGTCTGATGTGAAACAGCACTACGAGCTCCCCATTGCCATGCTTCCAAATCATCTCACAAAATTCGGAATCCTGCCATAGCCTCGGAGATGGCGGACGATGTGAAGATTCCAGGCTCAATCCGAATGAAATCTGGTAGCATAACCAGGCCCTAAAAAGATCACCGCCAGGGGCTGTCGCAATCGAGACGAAGGGAGTCTGCCAACCACATCGAACCGGATCACCGATATGAGCCACTTTTTTGCCTACTTGTCGCGCATGAAGTTCATCAAGCGCTGGGGACTCATGTACAACACCTACACCGAGAACATCCAGGAGCACAGTTTGAGGGTGTCCCTGATCGCCCATGCACTGGCCATCATCCGAAACCGCCTCTTCGGCGGCGAGGTGAACCCCGAGCGCGCGGCGGCCCTGGCTCTTTATCACGATGCGGCGGAAGTGCTGACCGGTGACCTTCCGGCCCCGATCAAGTATTTCAATCCGGAAATCCGACAGGCATCCAGGGGCATCGAATCGGCAGCGACCAAACAGCTTTTCGAAATGATCCCCCCGGAGCTGAGGGGGGATTACGAACCGTTCCTGTTCCCAGGAAGCGCCGATCCCGACCCTGACCTTCTTGCGATCCTGAAAGCCGCCGACAAGCTCTGCGCCTACATGAAATGCCTCGAGGAATTGGGGGCGGGCAACCAGGAATTCTCTAAGGCGGAAAAGGCTCTACGCAAGACCATTGAGCAGATCGATCTCCCCGAGGTCCGCTATTTTCTAAAGACCTTCGTTCCGAGTGCCAGGCTGACCCTCGACGAGCTCAGCTGAGCCGGCCGACGACGCTCTCCACGGCTTTCAGCAGAGCCTCGCTCCTCATGAGGGAGGTCATCGTGCGGATGTCTCGGGAAAGGACACGGTCTTCGTCCAGATGGGGGATCGCGGCACGGATCTCCCGGTAGGCGGCGAGAGTCCCCTCGCCTGGCTTGAGATTGGTAAACAAGTCCAGTGCCTGAGCCGCGCAAAGGAGCTCGATCGCGATGACATGCTCGGCGTTTCGGGCCACCTCGGCCGCCTTGCGCGCGGACAGGGCGCTCATGGACACGTGGTCTTCCTTGTTTGCCGAAGTGGGGATGGAATCCACACAAGCGGGATGAGAAAGCACTTTGTTTTCCGACACCAGGGCGGCAGCGGTGTATTGGGCAATCATGAAGCCGGAGTTGAGCCCCCCTTCCCGGATCAGAAACGCCGGAAGACCGCTCAGCTGAGGGTTCACAAGCCGCTCGACCCGCCTCTCGGCAATGTTGGCCAGCTCCGCAACAGCCATACAGAGGAAGTCAAGCGCGAGCCCCACCGGCTGCCCGTGAAAGTTGCCGCCCAGCAGAAACTCCCCGGAATCCCCGAGGATCAGGGGATTGTTCGTGGAACCATTCATTTCCGTTTCAATAACCCGGGTGACATAAGCAATGGCATCCTTGCTGGCCCCATGAACCTGGGGGGAGCACCGAAGCGTGTAGGCATCCTGAACTCGGCCGCAGTCTTTGTGCGACGTCACGATTTCACTGCCCTGGATGAGTCGCCGCATGTTGTCCGCGGCAGCCGCCTGCCCCGGATGCGGCCTGAGCGCATGGATCCTCGGATCGAGCTCGATTCGGCTTCCCAGGAGTACCTCGAGGCTCATGGCCGCCGCGACGTCAGCCAGCTTGGAGAGCTGTCCCGCGTCGTACGTCGCCAGGCCGCCGATGGCCGTGGTCATCTGGGTTCCGTTCACAAGCGCCAGCCCTTCCGCCGCCTCGAGCTCCAACGGTTTGAGCCCACACGCCCTCAACGCCTCGGTCCCCGGCAGCCGTTTTCCCCCATGAAAGGCTTCCCCCAGGCCGATGAGCACCAGGGCAAGGTGTGCGAGCGGAGCCAAATCGCCACTCGCGCCAACGGATCCCTTTGCAGGCACGACGGGCGTGACCTCGTGGTTAAGCAGGTCCACCAGCCGTTGAACCGTCTCGACTTTGATGCCGGAATTGCCTCTCGCCAGATCCTTCACGCGCAAAGCCATCATGGCTCGAACGGTTTCCTCGTCGAGCGGACTACCGACTCCCGCAGCATGACTCATGAGGACATTGCGCTGTAGCAGAGCTGCGTCCTCGGGAGCGATGAGGACGTCGCTCAGGGCTCCGAATCCAGTCGTGACGCCGTAGACCGTCTTCCCGTCGGCCAGCCATCGCTCCACGAGCTTTCGGGACCGCTCGATCCGCCGCGCGGATTCTTCCGAAAGAGTAACCTTGGCCCCTCGCCTGGCGATCGCAACCAGATCACCCAGGCCCATCCCATCGACTCCCAGCGTTACCTTCCGCATAGACGCCTTCCATCAGGCCGAAAACACGAGCTCGGCCCCTTTAAACACCCGCACCACGGGAGATATCCCAGCGTGATAGGCCAAAATGCCAGGCCCCTCCCCATCCAATACCAGCAGGTCCGCCCTCTTTCCAATGTCGAGGCTCCCGACGCTGTGAGCCATTTCAACGGCGTAGGCGGCGTTCAGCGTCGACGCCACCAGAGCTTCCCCCACGGTCAGGCGCATGGCGAGCACCGAGAGTCCAAAAACAAACGGCATGGATTCCGTGTAGCTCGTCCCTGGGTTGCAGTCGGTCGCAACGGCCAGCGGCAACCCCAATTCCACCATCATGCGAGCTGGGGCGAAGGGCTTCTGGAGACTGTAGGCGGTTGCCGGCAGCAGCACGCCGACAACCCCGGCACTCGCCATGGCACGAATGGACAGCTCGTCCGCGCAGAGAAGGTGCTCGGCGGAAGTCGCCAGCAGCTCGGCGGCCAGGGCGGATCCTCCCAGCGAGTGCATTTCGTCCGCATGAATCTTGAGGCCGAGCCCCGCCTCGCGGGAGGCTCTCAAAATCCTGCGGCTCTGGTCCACCGAGAACGCTCCCTGGTCGCAGAACACATCGCAAAACCGCGCAATCCCCTGATCTGCGACCGCAGGCAGCATCTCGCCGACGACGCGATCGACGTAATCTTCCGAAGCCCCTGCGAATTCTTCGGGGACCGCATGGGCCCCCATGAACGTGGCAACCACGCTGAGCGGCGTCTCGCGACCGACCCGCTCGATGACTCGAAGCATTTTCAGCTCCGCTTCAGTTTCCAACCCATAGCCGCTCTTGATCTCCAGCGTGGTGGACCCGAGCCTGAGGGCGGACAGGGCATGCTTTCGAGTCGCCTCAAAAAGCTGCTCCTCCGTGGCTCCCCTCACGGCTCGAACCGATGACAGGATCCCACCTCCCCGGCCCAGGATTTCGAGGTAGCCCGTCCCCTCGAGTCGAAGCCCGAATTCCTCCTCTCTGGTTTTCGCAAAGCACAGATGGGTGTGGGCATCCACGAACCCCGGGATCACACAGCATCCGCCACAATCGATCTCCCAGTCCACTTCCCGCGCGGCAAGCCCGGAAAGCACGCTCTTCTCGCTCCCGACGGCGGCGATAACGCCACCCACCGAGTGAAGCGCCCCTTTCGGGATGTGCCTCAAGCTCCCCTGGTCTCTCCCCCCAAGCGGCGTGCCCCGATCGACTGGAGTAAAGATGGTTGCGTTCCTAAAGAGCTTCCGCATCATGGCCCGAATCCTCCAGCGTGCAATGCCAGCTCACTTCGCCCGGCAAGGGCAAAAGCCTCGCGCCTCCGCCGAACCGTTCTAGCCCGGGATCTTCACACCTCGTTCGGCTGCCACCGCACGTGCACGCTCATATCCCGCGTCCACGTGGCGGATGATCCCGGTTGCCGGGTCGTTGCGGAGGACGGTTGCAGCCCGAAGCTCCGCCTCGTCGGTGCCGTCGACCACGGTGACCTGTCCTGCATGGAGGGCATAGCCGATTCCGACGCCCCCGCCGTCGTGGAAGGAAACCCAGCTCGCCCCCGAGGCCACGTTCACCATGGCGTTGAGAATGGCCCAGTCGGCCACGATGTCCGATCCGTCGCGCATGGCTTCGGACTCCCGATTGGGCGAGGCGACGGAGCCACAGTCCAGGTGGTCCCGGCCGATGACGATGGGAGCCTTGACCCGGCCTCTGCGGACCAAATCGTTGAAGAGCCGCCCCGCTTTCTCCCGCTCGCCATAGCCGAGCCAGCAGATGCGGGCCGGCAGCCCCATGTGCGCCACCCGCTCAGCGGCCAGGGTGAGCCACCGGACCATCCGTTCCTTATGAGGAAAGGCCTCCAGGAGAGCCCGGTCGGTAACCGCGATGTCCTCGGGATCACCCGAAAGCGCCACCCATCGGAAAGGACCTTCTCCTTCGCAGAAAAGCGGCCGTATGTACGCCGGAACGAAGCCGGGGTAATCGAAGGCGTTGGCCACTCCCCCCTTGAGGGCCTGCCCCCGCAGGTTGTTGCCGTAGTCAAACGCGACGGCTCCTCGTCTCTGCATATCCAGGATGGCGCGGCAATGGACCGCCATCGAATCAAGGGCCATGGCAACATAGCGGTCCGGGTCGGACGTGCGGAGCGCCAAGGCCGCCTCATAGGAAATGCCAGACGGAACATACCCGTTCAGCTCATCGTGAGCGCTCGTCTGATCGGTGACCACATCCGGGATGAAGCCGCGTGCCACCATTTCGGGAAGCAGCTCGGCGGTGTTTCCAAGCAGTCCAATGGAGCGCGGCTCCTTTCGCTCCGCGGCCGAGCGGCTCCATTGGATGGCCTCCTCGAGGCTGTCCGTCATGAGGTCGAGATAGTGCGTGTCCAAACGGCGCTGGATACGGGCCCTGTCCACTTCGACACACACCATCACCCCTTCATTCATGGTAACCGCGAGTGGCTGCGCGCCGCCCATCCCTCCCAAGCCGCCGCTCACGACGATCCGTCCGCGAAGCGAGCCGTCGAAATGCGTTTGGGCAAGGGAAGCCAGTGTTTCAAAAGTCCCTTGAAGGATTCCCTGCGTCCCGATGTAGATCCACGAGCCCGCGGTCATCTGACCATACATCATGAGGCCTTTGCGCTCGAGTGCATGGAAATGCTCCCAGTCCGCCCAACGGGGGACCAGGTTGGAATTGGCGATGAGCACCCGGGGGGACCAGGCGTGAGTCTTCAGGACCCCCACGGGCTTTCCGGACTGGATGAGGAGTGTTTCGTCATTTTCCAGGACCAACAGGGACCGGACGATGGCGTCGAAACAGTCCCAGTTGCGGGCTGCGCGCCCCGTGCCGCCGTAAACGATGAGCTCATCGGGCTTCTCCCCGCATTCGGGGTCCAGGTTGTTGCAAAGCATCCTGAGGGCAGCTTCCTGCTGCCATCCCTTGCAGTGCAGCAAAGCTCCCCGAGGGGCCTTTACCGGCCGCGGCTTCCCGATCCCAATCCGCAAAGCCTTGAGCAGCTGCTCCCTTGCAGAATTGTGCATGGCACGCTCCTTCCCATCCCTCGGTGAACGCCACACCAATAGGGAACCGATGTCCGCGTCGTCATCTCCGCATGATTCCGGCGGAGATTCACCCTTTCCCCAGGATCAGGGTTCCCGCTCGCGCGGGAATGAGCTCCTCCGCCACACCGCCCGTGAGGTTGTCCTGAGCGGACGCCGAGCTGACCGGGCCAAGCCCGTGACAGCCGACTTGAAAGTGCAGTCTATGCTCCTCATATTAATGGAACATGCAACGAGCACGCAATCAGTCATCCCAGGTGACTGACGCGCCACAAAGCCTACTACGCACCGGAGCATCCTATGGGTTCAAACGAGATGAGACTTTTGGACCACCTGAGGAGCAAAGAAGAGGAAATGCTCGCCCTGGTCGAACGGTTGGTGAACATCGACAGCGGCACGACCTTCAAGCCGGGTATCGACCGCTGCGGGCAGCTCGTCGCGGAAGAGCTCAGGAGCCTCGGTTTTCAGGTGTCGACCCTGATCGAGGAAAGATGGGGCAATCACATCCTTGCGGAGCGGCCGGGTCGAGGAGAAAAGAGACTTTTCCTCTCAGCCCACCTGGACACGGTTTGTCCCGAGGGCACTGTGGCCTGGAGGCCCTTTCGAGTGACGGACGGCTTTGCGCACGGACCGGGCGTCGGCGACATGAAGGGCGGCATCGTGCAAATGATTTACGCCCTGAAGGCCTTGGGGGACCTGAAGCTTGAAACCCCGCCCATTTCCATCTTTCTGACCGGCGACGAAGAAATGGGCAGCGTGCGGGGCCGTCCCCACATCGAGGCATTGGCACGTCGCTCATCCTGGGTGCTGGTGATGGAGCCGTCGTCAAAACCTGGCTCCGTCGGCGTCCGGCGCTGGGGGATCGGCTCCTTTGCGCTGACGATTCACGGCCAGGGCGTCCACGTCCTGAACCCAGACTTCTCCGGAGTCAACGCCACCCGCGAGCTGGCTTTCAAAATCCTTGCCCTCGAATCCCTGAGCGATGCGGTGCGGGGCGTGAAGGTGTCGGTCAACGTGGTGAGCGGTGGCCGGTCCCGCCAAGTGACGGCGGCGGAGGCGCGCGCGGACATCGACGTGCGGGTTCGAGATTCGGCGCGCATGACGGAGGTCGAAAACCAGGTGAGGGCGGTGGCGGGCACGCCGACCCTCCCGGGAATCCAGATTGAGCTAGCGGGCAAGATGACCCGTCCCCCCCTCGAGCCCAACTCCGAAACCGAGCTCCTGCTGCGCGTGGCCGGAGAAGCCGCGACAGCCATCGGGATCGATCTCAATCCGATTGAAGAATACGGGGGCTCGGATGGCTGCTTCACGGCAGCCCTCGGCGTGGCGACGCTCGATGGCCTGGGACCGCTGACGGTTGACATGTGCGGCGACGACGAGCGGTTCGACATAGCGAGTCTCGTCCCCCGAACAGCCCTTCTTGGAGGAATCATCGCCCGGCTGGCTGAAGACAGCCGCGTGAGCCCAAATGCTGCCGTCAAGGGATCCAGATGACCCGCTTGTGCTTGGTGGATGGAATGCCCCAAGAGCTGTGCGCACATGTGTCCAAAGAGGCCCCGAAGACCGCGAAGAAAGAAAGCGGCTACATGGTGAAGAAGCTGTTGCTCGCACCTTTTCTCGTTGTGACCGCCTGTTCCCTGGCCAGAGCGGAGGGACCCGTTCCCAAAGACGAATAGAAGGCTACGACCATCGGGAAGTATGTGACGTCTGTCCAAGCCTGCGAGAGGCGGAAGGCCAGCCCCGACAAGGTTAAGGTTATCGGTGTGAGCCGGCAAATTGGGTGCCTGCAAGGGTGCTCACGGGCAATCCCTCAATGGCTCGCTGTCTATTTCATGGACTCGGCCGCCGCGAAGATCCACTTTGGCGCATGTGCCAATCGCCAAAGGTCCTTCACGCTGGTCGAATTCCGTATCCGAGCTGGTGGTGATCGTGCGACCGCCGATCACCCACTCGCCATGAAGTCCTTCGGCCGGTCTCGACTGGACAACACCGTAGTAGCGGCCTCGAGCTTCGTCACTGCCGCGCCTTGCCAGGCTCGTATCCGGAACTAGGGATACAGAGAGGACAAGAAGACCGGAGACCATTATCATGACAGTATATAAAGGCTTCAGCCTTTGGATCGTTCGAATTCTCATCGCACTCCTCCTGACTCACCTCGTTCGTCCAACCGCCGCGGCGCTTATGCCATGAAGCTAAGAACGGAGCACCTCTATCGCACATGGCTTCACAAAGAATGGATCTTTTCGGGTTGCGAAAAGGCCGCTCGTTGTTACATTTTACAAAACAGCCGGGGCGATACGCTCCGCGCTTCTCGCCAAGCGAAGCCAGCTATCGGCTATTTCGCTCGCTCATTGCATGAGATCGGAGGAACATCATGGCAGAGCCCTTTGCCGTTAAAGATTGTGCGCTCATATCGATTGGGACCGGTGAGCGGGCGCAGAATCTGCGCGAGCTGCGAGACCGGATTCTGACGACCCAGCCTGGAGCCATCTACCATCATTTCTGGGGCGGGCTGCTTCGTCCGAGCTTCGATGACCCGGAATACCAAAACGATTTCGCCGCATGGGCGGGGCGAGGATTGCACGATACGCGCCTTGCTGAACGGCTTTCGCTCATCGATCCCAGTGAATTCCAGGATCTGGAAGCGCTGCGACGAGAGCTCGTCGAAGTCATCGAGGAGCGTCTCGAAGAGACGGAAATGGTGCCCTGGGCGAAGTCGGACCACCAGTTCTACTTCGTGCGCTCCCAGATCGTGGTTTTCGACACGAGCTTTCGCATCCAGAATGTCGATGAATGGGCTGCGCTCCTGCCGCGCATTCCCGTGAGCAGCATTTTCTATCATTTCATCGACGCCCGGCGCCGCACGGAGAGCAGGAACGACGACTTTTCCGAGTGGCTCCTCGGGTTCGGCGATGAGCACACGCAGCTCATCTATCGCCTGTGGGCCATCGATCCGTACTTCAGCACGCTCAGTGAGCTCAAGAGCGAGCTTGCCTCCATCCTCGGCAGCTACCTTCAAGCGAGGCGAGACCAATGAAAAATCGATTGGAGGACTACGCAAAGATCGTCGGTGAAGACGTTGTCGATCAGATCCGGCAGCTGGCTCAACTCCTCAAGGGAGCGAAAGTCATCCACGTGAACTCCACCAAGGAAGGGGGGGGTGTCGCTGAAATCCTCCATTGGCTCATCCCGCTCAAGCGTCAGCTGGGGCTCGACGTGCAGTGGAGAGTGATCCGGGGAGAGGAAAACTTTTACGAATGCACCAAGAGCTTCCACAACGCACTCCAGGGCAATCGCGTTCCGATACCCGAATCGCTCCTCCGGGCTTACGAGGAGACAAATCAAAAGAACGCCGAAGAGATGCGCGACGAGCTCGAAAGTGCGGATTTCGTCTTCATCCACGATCCGCAACCTGCTCCGTTCCTCCGGTTTTGTCCCAACCGCAAGGGAAAATGGATCTGGCGCTGCCATATCGACGTGAGCCATCCGTTCCGCCCCGTATGGAAGTACCTTCGTGGGTTCGTTAAGGGCTACGATGCCAGCATCTGGTCCCTGTCGGAGTTCGCCCAGCCCCTGCCCCACCCGACGTACTTGATCTCCCCGAGCATCGATCCTCTGAGCGAGAAGAACATGGAGATCCCGCAGGTAGAGATTGCGGACGCACGGGAGCGATTTCATTTGGATCCCTTCAGGCCCATTGTGGTGCAGGTCTCGCGCTTCGATCGGTTCAAAGATCCCGTGGGAGCCATTCAAGCCTGCCGGCTCGCCAAGAAGTTCACCCCCTTCCAGCTCGTCCTGGCAGGCGGAGGAGCCACCGACGACCCCGAGGGAGCGCGCATGCACCAGGAGGTCGCGGATGCGGCAGAGGGTGACCCGGACATCCATGTCTTGCTGCTGCCCTCCGACGCTCACCGCACCATCAATGCCCTCCAGCGCATCGCAGATATCGTGCTTCAGAAATCGACCCGGGAGGGATTCGGACTGACCGTCACGGAAGCGCTCTGGAAAGGAAAACCGGTAATCGGAGGGGATACGGGCGGCATTCGTCTCCAGGTCATCAATCACCATACGGGATTCTTGGTCAGCACCCCTGAGGGAGCTGCCAATCGAATCCGCTACTTGCTCAGGCACAGAGGCAAGCTCGAGGAAATGGGTCTGAAAGCTAGACAGCTCGTGATGGAGAATTTTCTGCTGACCCGGCACATCCGGGAATACCTGACACTCATGGTCGGGATTACTCATGGCAGCCAGGAGCGAATCGAGCTCTTCTAACGGATGGGAGCACCTGGCGGCAGAGTCACGAAAGCTCGGGGCCGATTACCGGGACGATGGCAGCTGCCGTTTCATGGTGTGGGCGCCCTTGCGACGCCAGGTCGCTGTACACCTCCTTTCTCCCCGGGAAACGCTCATCGCGATGCACAGTGCGCCCAAAGGGTACTGGTGGGTCGACGTCAAAGACGTGGCTCCGGGAACGCTCTACCTTTTTCGCCTCGATGATGCCCTTGAAAGGCCGGACCCTGCCTCGCATTCCCAGCCAATGGGCGTCCATGGCCCATCCGAGGTGATTGACCATCGGTCCTTCGTCTGGGGGGATCACGCTTGGCAGGGCACGGGGCTTTCCCGGATGATCCTCTATGAGATCCACGCGGGGACATTCAGCGGCGAAGGGACTCTCGACGCCATTATCCCCCGCCTGGAAGCGCTCAAAGAGCTCGGCGTCAACACCCTGGCCTTGATGCCGCTCGCCCAGTTTCCCGGCGATCGAAACTGGGGCTATGACGGCGTTTTCCCGTTTGCCGTTCAAAACACGTATGGCGGCCCCGGTTCCCTCAAGCGACTGGTCAACGCGTGTCACACCATGGGATTGGCCGTCGTGCTGGACGTCGTCTACAACCACCTGGGGCCGGAGGGAAATTATCTCTGGGCCTTTGGTCCCTATTTCACGGACAAGTACCGCTCGCCGTGGGGGACCACCATCAATTTTGACGACGCCTACAGTGACGAGGTGCGGCGCTTTTTTATCGACAACGCGCTGTTTTGGCTCACGGAATATCATGTGGATGGGCTGCGGTTGGATGCCATCCATGCGATCGTGGACATGAGCGCGAGGCCTTTTTTGCAGGAGCTTTCCGCCAACGTCGCCGCCCACGCCGCAAGAATCGGAAGGCCGTGCCACCTGATCGCGGAAAGTGATCTGAACGATGTCCGGGTCATCACTCCCCATGCTCAAAACGGTCTGGGCCTGGACGCTCAGTGGTCTGACGACTTTCATCACAGTCTGCACACGTTGCTGACCGGCGAGCAGCAAGGTTACTACGCGGACTTCGGACGCGTGGGCGACCTTGTCAAGGCACTCCAGGAGGGGTTTGTCTATTCGGGACAATACTCCGTCTTCCGGAGACGTCGGCACGGAAGCCCATCGGGGGCGAGACCGGCGAGCCAGTTTGTCGTCTTCTCCCAGAACCACGATCAAGCAGGCAACCGGGCCCTCGGGGAACGACTCTCCACACTCGTGGACCTGGAAAGTCTCAAGCTCGCGGCGGCCGTTGTGCTCCTTTCTCCATACATTCCCCTTTTGTTCATGGGGGAAGAATACGGGGAGAAGGCCCCGTTTCTCTATTTTGTGAGCCATTCCGATGAAGCGCTCGTGGAGTCCGTTCGAAGCGGCCGCCGGCAGGAATTCAAATCCGCCTCAGGAGATGGTGAGATTCCAGACCCCCAAAGTCCGGAGACGTTTGCTCGCTCGAAAATCAACTGGGAGCTGCGTGAGGAAGGTCACCACCACATCCTCTACCGCTATTACAGGGAATTGATCCACATTCGGACACGCTTTTCGGTGTTCTCCGTCGACAACAGCGAGAACCGCGAGGTGTGGGGACTGGAGGAGCAATCCGTCATCGTGGCTCGACGGTGGACAGCGGATCTCAGTCATGAAGCCGTATGCCTTTTCAACTTCGAGCAGGACGATGTCTTGGTTTCTCAGGCAGAACCCCTCTTGGGTGGGTCTTGGCACAGGGTCCTGGATTCCTCCGGCGAGCAATGGGCCGGGCCGGGCAACAAACCTTTCCGGATGCTCGAGCCAGGCATCCGGATACCGATGCGAGGGAGAAGTGTGCAGGTCTATGTGAAGGGGAGCCCCTGACAATGCCGCGCTACGTCACCATTCATGGGCACTTTTACCAGCCGCCGCGTGAAAACCCATGGTTGGAGGAAGTCGAGCTCCAGGATTCGGCTTTTCCCTATCACGACTGGAACGAGAAGATCGCAGCCCAGTGTTACGCGCCTAACGCTGCCTCCCGGATTCTTGACCCGGATCATCGCATTATCCAGATCGTCAACAATTACTCCAAAATGAGCTTCAATTTCGGCCCGACGCTCCTCCAATGGCTGGAAAGACACCGCCCGGACACGTACGGAGCGATCCTGGAAGCCGACCGGCTGAGCCGCGAGCGCTTTTCAGGGCATGGATCCGCCCTGGCTCAAGCTTACAGCCACATGATCATGCCCCTCGCCAATAGGCGCGACAAGCTCACCCAGGTTTTGTGGGGCCTTGCGGATTTCAGAAAACGCTTTGGGAGAGATGCGGAGGGCATGTGGCTTCCGGAGACGGCCGTCGACCTGGAGACACTGGATATCCTGTCCCAGGAGGGAATTCGGTTTACCATCCTGGCTCCGAGGCAGGCCCGAAGGGTCCGCAGGATGTCGAAAGGCGCGTCTTGGGAGGACGTCAGCGACCAGCGGATCGATCCTTCCATGGCATACCTGTGTCAGCTTCCCTCCGGGAAGGCCATCAGCCTCTTTTTCTATGACGGCCCCATCTCCCAGGAGATTGCCTTCGGCGGCCTCCTGCAGAATGGCGAGGCCCTCGCGCAGCGATTCCTGGAGAGCTACTCCGAGGAGCGACCATGGCCCCAGCTGCTCCACGTGGCGGTGGACGGGGAGACGTTCGGACACCATCAGCGCCATGGGGACATGGCGCTCGCCTACTGCCTCCACTACATAGAAGCGAATAACTTGGCGCAGCTCACGAACTACGGGGAATTTCTAGAGAAACACCCCCCCACACACCTGGTCGAAATCTGGGAGCGCTCGTCCTGGAGCTGCATCCACGGGGTCGAGCGGTGGAGAGAGAATTGCGGCTGCTCGTCGGGAATGCACCCTGGGTGGAGCCAGTCGTGGCGAAAGCCTCTTCGGGAGGCACTCGACTGGCTTCGAGACGAAGCCGTTTCGATGTTTGAAGCGAGGGCGCCGGATCTCCTGCGCTCGCCTTGGGAGGCGCGCAATGCCTACCTGGATGTCGTTGTCGACAGATCCGCGGATAACGTGGATCGTTTCCTGGAAGAACATGCTCTGAGGGATCTGAGTCGGGCCGAGCGGACCGCGGCGCTCGAGCTCCTCGAAATGCAGCGGCATGCAATGCTCATGTTCACGAGCTGCGGATGGTTTTTCGACGAAATTTCAGGCATCGAAAGCGTTCAGATTCTGCAGTATGCCGCTAGAGTCATTCAATACTGCGAACGGCTGAGCAGCAATTCCATCGAAGGGGCTTTTCTGGAGCGACTCGAGCGGATCCCGAGCAACCTCCACCGAAATGCCGCTGACGTGTACGCGTCCTTTGTGAAGCCGGCTCGACTGGACTTGCTTCGAGTGGGAGTCCATTATGCTGTTTCCTCCCTTTTTCACGACTATTCCAATGAAGTTGAAATCTATTGCTATGCCGTCCATAGAATTAAGCATGACCTCAATCAAGCGGGAAAGCTTAAGTTAGCAATAGGACAAGCTAGAGTTGTATCACGTATAACTCTACGAGAAGAACACCTTAGTTACGCTGTATTACATCTTGGAGATCATAATATAAACGGTGGTGTCCGTGAATTCAAGGGAGAAGATGCCTTTGATATAATGTCAGCTGAGATACTGAAAAGCTTTCATAGAGCAGATGTTCCTGAGATTATTCGTCTGATGGACAAGCATTTTGAAAGCAACAACTTCTCAGTGTGGCATTTGTTCAGGGATGAGCAACGTAAGATCATTGATCAGATTCTTGAATTCACCTACACCGAGGTTGAGTCGTCGTATAGAAGAATTTTTGAAAATTGCCATGCCATCATGAACTTCATCACGGGTCTGCGCGTTCCCGTACCCAAGTTCCTCCTGGTCGCGGCGGAGGCAATCACCAACCTGGACTTGAGACGGTTGTTCGAATCGGAAGATCCGGACATCGAGACACTCGAATCGCTGATCCAGGTGACGCGCTTCCTGCAGCTCCAAATCGACCGGGAGATGCTCGGATTTCGGGCAACCGCCTGGATCAACGGTGCCATGACGGCCCTGCAGGAATGTCCGAGCTTGCAGCTGGCCCTGAAGATCGGAAATGTGCTTCGTCTTCTGGCATCCCTGGAAGTCCCTCTCGACTTGTGGCTGGCTCAAAATATCTTCTTCTCCATGGGTGAGCCCTTGCAAAAGGAAATGCTCAGCACGACAACGGACGAGGAGCAAGCGAGGCGATTATGGAAAGAAGCGATGGGAGAGCTTGCCCTGCAACTGAATGTGACGCTCCCATGAAGATGATCCCTGCTTCGACCTACCGGGTTCAGCTCAACCCCGCTTTCGGGTTTGCCGAGGCACAGAGGATTCTTCCCTATCTTTCAAGACTCGGCATATCTTGCCTGTATGCCTCCCCGATCTTCAAGGCGAGGCGGGGCAGCACCCACGGCTACGATGTGGTCGATCCGACGCGGGCCACGACGGAGCTCGGGTCTCCACAAGAGCTTGAAGCGCTTTTCATTGAAGTCAGGGCCCATGGAATGGGATGGCTCCAAGACATCGTTCCCAACCACATGGCCTTCGACGCCGAGAACCAAATGCTCATCGACGTCCTCGAAAACGGTCCGAGCTCCAAATACTATCCGTTCTTCGATGTCGAATGGGATCACCCGTACGAGGGAATCAAAGGACGACTGCTTGCTCCATTCCTCGGGGATTTTTATGGCGAATCCATCGAAGACGGCAGTATCCGGCTGCTTTATGACGAGGACGGCTTTGCGGCCACCTACTACGACAAACGTTTCCCCATCAAGATCGAATCCTATGCGGATCTCCTCACCTACAGACTCGACACGCTCCGAAAGCAAATGCCCCCCGGCGACCCTGACATCATCAAGCTTCACGGCATCCTGGGCGTCCTGTACATCCTGAAAACGATGCCGCCTGGATGGGTTTCCGACGATCGATACAGCCAAATTCGCTTCATAAAAGTGATGCTCTGGGAGCTGTACAATCAAAACGAGCTCATTCGACAGCATATCGACGACACGATCTCGGTTCTGAACGACCGCCCCAACCGTCCGGCCAGCATTGAATGGGTTGACAGCCTCCTCGGAGATCAGTTCTTCAGGCTTTCATACTGGAAAGTCGCTGTCGAAGAGATCAACTACAGACGGTTTTTCAACATCAATGATCTGATTTCCTTGAGGGTGGAAGAGCAAAGCGTTTTCGAAGCCACTCATTCCCTGATCTTTCAGTGGGTCCGTGAAGGAAAGATCAGCGGCATCCGGATCGATCACATCGACGGGCTCTACAATCCCACTCAGTATCTGGACAGGCTGGCTGAGCGGATCCCGGGCACGTACACCGTGGTCGAGAAGATTCTGAGCAATGGAGAGCGCCTCCCTGAATACTGGGCGGTTGACGGTACGACGGGCTATGATTTCATGAACGCTGTCAACGGCTTGTTCTGCAATGGCGAAAATGAGAAGGTACTGAGCCGCGTCTACTCGCGATTCACCGGGATGGACACGCCGTTCGACCAGGTGGTTTATGAGAAGAAGCGCTTCATTGCCCTGAGGCGCATGGCTGGAGACATTGAAAACCTGGCTCATCTGGTCAAACAGCTCGCGGGCCGGTATCGACGGGGAAGCGACTTGACCCTCCTGGGCCTCAAGCGTGCGATCCTCGAGACTCTCTCCCTCCTTTCCGTCTACCGGACATACATCAATCCTGATTCCTATCGCAGCCAGGACCGCAGCATTGTCAAGGAAGCCATTGACAAGGCAAGGAGGCAGAATCCGGAGTGGGCGCACGAACTGGCCTTCATCGACGACCTGCACAACCCCGAATTCCATGACAGCCTGCGGCCGGAAGACAGAGCGGGATGGCTCCATGCGGTCATGCGCTTCCAGCAGCTCACCGGCCCGCTCATGGCCAAGGGGTTCGAAGACACCGCCCTCTACATTTACAACCGGCTCCTCTCCCTCAATGAAGTTGGGGGCCACCCCGGGAAGGTGGGGATGTCCGTCTCGGCCTTTCATGAGCTCAACCGAGCCCGCTTCGAACGCCATCCGCACACTCTGAACGCCACTTCGACCCATGACTCCAAACGGGGAGAGGATGTGCGCGCACGCATCAACGTTCTTTCGGAGCTGGTGCGTGAATGGGAGGGGAACCTGAGCTTATGGAGCAAGGTGAACGGCCGACTGAAAGTGACCGTGAACGGTCAGAAGGCTCCCCATCCGAATGACGAATACGCCCTGTACCAGTCCATTATCGGAGCCCTGCCGTTCGGTGGATTCGACGCCGACGATTTTGTCCGGAGAATCAAGGACTACACTCTCAAGGCCGTGCGGGAAGCGAAGATCCACACCAACTGGCTGACCCCCAACGAAGCCTATGAGTCGGCGATCTGCTCCTTTATCGACCGGATCCTGGCGCCCGATCAGAGCCGACGGTTTCTGGAATCCTTTATCCCCTTTCAGAAGCGCATTGCACAGTATGGAATCTGGAATTCCCTGGCCCAAACGCTTCTCAAAATGACGTCGCCCGGAATCCCGGATTTTTACCAGGGAACCGAGCTTTGGGATTTGAATCTCGTCGATCCGGACAACCGAAGGCCAGTTGATTTTGAGCTGAGAGACAATTTCCTCATACATATGCAGAGCCGAGAAAATGTGGATATCCTGGGATTAATCGACGAACTGCTTGCGATGAGGGAAGACGGGAGGGTCAAGCTCTTTTTGATTTCCCGGGTCCTGAGAGCGAGGAATGCAAACGCGGAGCTTTTCACAGAGGGAGCCTACAAGGCCATCGATGTCAAGGGCCGACGGCGCAAGCATGTCGTTGCCTTCTTGCGACAGATGAGGGGACGGCGAGCGTTGATCGCGGCTCCGAGACTCCTGACCGATGTGATCGCCGAGGATCAGGTTCCAGTTGGAACAACCATCTGGGGCGACACTCGAGTCACCGTGACCTCTGCCGGCCGCGTGCGCTGGAAGAATGCCATCACCGGTCAGACCTTGGAATCCGACGGCTCCATTGCGGTCGGGGACCTCTTCGAGCACTTTCCCGTCGCTCTCCTCATGCAGGGCTGAAGAAAGATCCCCTTGCCCCGGCCTCGAGCACCATGCGTGGACAGGACGCCCTGAGACGATGGCAAGAGGGACCCCATGGCTTTGGTCCGCGCCATGCTGCGGGCGCAAACCAAAGCCATGGGATACGCTTGCATGGGATCCCCTCGAAAAGGCGCAGACGCTCCGTCCTGATCAAGGGCGAGAAAGCCGCGATCCCATCGGCCAGCCTGTTCCAAGTGATCCGGAATACGACATCCTCTCACCGATCTCTTAGAAGTCTTCTCTCTCGAAAGGGATGAGATCTTCCGGACGCATCCCCTGGAGGGTGCCGTTTCGAGAATGTTTGGATGCCCCATTGCCGTTGGCCTTCGCCGAGGAAACGGGGGGATGGGGAGCACTTTCTGCAGCCAGCACGGGTGTCGGGCTCGTTCTGGTGCCGCTTCTTTTGAAGGAAAGCGGCATTTTGAGGGGGGAGCCGGTGGCTTTCCCCATGCCGACGATCGCCGTGAGGCCCGCCACATAGGCCTTCATCTGCTCGGCCTGAGCATTCATCTCTTCGGCAGCGGCGGCGGATTCTTCCGCCGTTGCCGAATTCTGCTGCACGACCTTTTCCATTTCGCTCACCGCGCGACTGATCTGCTCAATGCCCTGTGCCTGCTCGGAAGAAGCGGCCGCAATCTCACTGACCAGCTCTCCGGACTTGTTCACGCTGACCTCGATCTCCTTGAACTCCTGGCTGGTCGTCGTGACAGACTCGGACCCTTCCCTGACCCGCTTGACGGTGGCTTCGATGAGGCCGGCTGTGTTTTTGGCCGCATCAGCAGCCCTCATGGCGAGATTCCTCACTTCGTCGGCCACCACCGCGAATCCGGCACCCGCCTCGCCCGCCCGGGCCGCCTCGAC
>CAZIEW010000042.1:0-46741 GCA_964538515.1 uncultured Syntrophobacteraceae bacterium | reverse complement strand
ATACCACAAAATGAGATTTCAGGCCTAGTTTCCATTCCTTAACCGGACAGCAGTGATATCGAATGTACGCATAACACAGTGGGGGTCTAAACTCAAGGAGATGGGACGCCCTCAAAATGAGCTGTCATAATAGAGCGCTTGCCCAATTGCGGTGCATCTGGCAGTATGAATAGCGGGTGCTGGAACGAAATTTCCGGGCCTCCTGCCGGGTATGCTCAGGACGGGGAGCTTCCCGCAAAGCTCTGCGGTCTGGCCGACAAGCTTCGAGGTTACTCTAGAGGGTGAGGGAATATGAAACGCTTGGCAATCGCGATTCTGATAAGCCTACTGGTCACTTCTCTTCCGGGATGCAACAAGAACCGACCGGAGCTTCCGCCGGAATCAAGCGGAGTGGAAACGCCCGTGTCACGCCAGGATGTGTGTATCAGGGTCGTTGATGTCTCCAACAAGACAAAGGAGCTCTATGACGTCGATGCCATCGGATTGCTGTGGACCGGATTGGACGAGAGTCTTCGCAACAGGGGGCTGCTGTGGCAAGGAGATAAGGCGATCCCGGTCCTGAAGCTCTATGCCGAGATTATTAAATACAAGAAAGGCAATGTGCTGCTCCGTCCGTTTTTTTCGACCTGGGGAAAAGCGCATCTCGTGGCCCGATGTGAGCTTAGAGAGGGGGACCGCGTCATCGCGTCGGCCGAGGCCAAGCACACGATCTCCATGGGCACCGAATGGATCAAGAAGGAAACCTACAAGAAGGTTTTCAAGATCGTCGCCGACGATTTGATCACGCAGATCGTTCGCAGTCTTTAGCCCTTTCCCACCACGGAGCGATTTGTCGTCTCGATCCGCTCGGCGCAGGTTTTGCTTGACAGCTGCATGAAGATTTTTATACTTGCACTTTTACGCCAATTGGCAAGAGGCAGGCATGCGCATTCGCGTGGATGAAATACCGGAATCTGGACGCTTTCTTCACCTCCATTGGGATCAGGACCGGCTCAGCCAGTTTCTTCCGCCGGACGACCCCTTCGAGATGAAGCTGGCACGACCCGTGAATGTGGACCTCGAGATCCAGAAGCATTCGGATCACATCCGAGTGCTGGGCTCCATTCGAGGATCGCTGCAGCTCGCTTGCCATCGGTGCCTCGATCCCGTCCAGCATGAGCTGGATGAAGCCGTGGATCTGTTTCTCATTGACGAGGGTCCCTCGGCTGAAGGGGAAGAAACGGAGCTGGAACTGGAGGATCTGGAGTACGAATTCTTCGACGGGGAAGTGATCGAGGTGGATCAGCTCATTGCTGAGCAGATTTTCCTCTCGCTTCCGCACAAAGTCCTCTGCTCCGAACAGTGCCGGGGGCTCTGCCCGCGATGCGGCGCCAATCTCAATACAGAGCCATGCGATTGCGCCACAAGTGACAGTCTTTCGCCGTTCGCGAAGCTGAAGGCCCTTCGCGATGTGCTTCCTGATAAGAAACTGGATTAGCGGCTTGATGCCTATCAAGCCCTTGCCCGGAATGACGAGGGGGACGGTCGGCCGCTCCCTCCATGCCGTGAACGAAGAAGGAGAGTGAAATGGGGGTTCCCAAACGAAAAACATCCAAGAGTCGGCGCGACAAGCGGCGCGCCAATGACTTTCTGACCGCTGCAAGCCTTTCCAAGTGTCCGCAGTGCAATGAAATGCGCCTCCCGCATCGCGTGTGCCCCACCTGTGGCCATTATCACGACCGGCTTGTCCTCGCTTCCGAAGACGAGGATTAGAGCGACGCACCCCCCGCACAGACCCGCGGGCGCACCGCGAGCCACTGGTCGGGGCTTCCAGCAGGGCTTGTGTCCATCCAGACCAGGGAATGCGTCCGCCGAAAACGGAAGACCGGCTCCAAGCCGGTCTTCCGTTTTTCTTTTTCAACCCAATTCCACGAACCCTTCCGCCTTTCTCCGTGATTTCGGGCTGTAGCTCGACATCAAATCTCCGTCCATGCGCGCTGATTTCGAGCGGGTCCCCATGGTCAGGCGCGCGCCATCGGAGCTTCCACTTGCCCCGGACCAGGCGACCGTGCGTTTCCGCGCCACATCGTGCTTGACTTCACCCCGGCGAATGTGGTTAATGACTGACCAGTCCGTCAGATGGTGGGGCTGAGGATTCCATGGGGTCTTCCACCTTCGAATGTGCGTTTACCCTGTTTCATTGACCGAACCAGGCGGGAAGGAGAATCGGCGTGCACTATTTTCTCACGGAAGAGCAACAGATGATCCAGGACTTGGCTGCCCAGATTGCCAAGGAAAAGATACGACCGCAGCGCGCGGAGCTCGATGCCACGGAGGAATTCCCCTGGGACATCATGAAGGTCCTGGCCCAGTCCGACCTCTTCGGGCTCTACATCCCGGAAGCGTACGGCGGCATGGGCGGAGGGGTTTTCGAAAACTGTCTGGCCGTTGAAAAGCTCGCCGAAGGCTGCATCGCGATTGCGACAACGTTTGCGGCGAGCGGTCTCGGCGCCTATCCCATCTTGCTGTTCGGAAGCGAGGAGCAGAAGCAGACCTACCTGCGGCCCATCGCCGCTGGAAAACGCTTAGCCGCTTTCGGCGTCACGGAATCCGGCGCGGGCAGCGACGTGTCGGGCATCCAGACGACGGCCGTCAAGGACGGGGACCATTACATCCTGAACGGCACGAAGCAGTGGATCACCAGCGGCGGGGAAGCCGAGATTTACTCGGTACTCGCCATCACGGACCGGTCCAAAGGACCACGGGGCGCGAGCTTCTTCATCGTCGAAAAAGGCGACCCGGGGTTCACCTTCGGTAAGAAGGAAAAGAAAATGGGGCTTCGCGCCTCGGCCACCCGTGAGCTCGTCTTCCAGGACTGCCGCATCCCTAAAAGCCGCCTGATCGCCCGTGAAGGCATGGGCTTCATCATCGCCATGAAGACCTTTGACAAGTCGCGGCCTGGAATCGGGGCCCTCGGCGTGGGCCTCTCCCAGGGCGCGCTCGATATCGCCGTCGAATATGCCCGCAAGCGCATCCAGTTCGGCAAGTCCATTATCAACCACCAGGCGATCGCCCACAAGCTTGCCAATATGGCGACCAAGACCGAAGCCGCGCGCGCCCTTGTTTACTCCGTGGCCCGCTACATGGATTCGGACCCGGGCGATGTGAGCAAGCTCGCTGCCATGGCCAAGATGTTCCCCGGCGATGTGGCCATGGAAGTCGCCACTGAGGCGGTCCAGGTGCTTGGCGGGTATGGGTACATGCAGGACTACCCGGTCGAGAAGATGATGCGCGATGCGAAGATCCTCCAAATCTACGAAGGAACCAATGAGATCCAGCGCAACATCATCGGACAGGAGCTGAGCAAGGAATACGGTCGTCTGAAGGAGACCTTTTTCTAAGCCGGTCCGAGCGAGAAATTTGATCAGCGGATTAAAGGAGGCATTCGATCCATGCATATCGTGGCATGCATCAAACAGGTTCCAGACGCCAAGAACGTCCGGATCGACCCCAACACCAACACCCTCGTCCGCCAGGGCGTGGAGTCGATCGTCAACCCATTCGACCTTTTCGCGGTGGAAGCCGCCCTGCGCATCAAGGACGACACGGGCGCCAAGGTGACGGTCATCACGATGGGCCCTCCGCAGGCGGAGCAAGCTCTTCGCGAGACGATCGAGCGGGGCGTCGACGAATCGATTCTTTTGAGTGACCGGGCTTTCGCCGGCTCAGACACGTGGGCGACCTCCACCACGCTGGCCGCCGCCATCCGCAAGCTCGGAGACGTGGACCTCATCATATGCGGCAAACAGGCCATCGACGGCGACACGGCCCAGGTCGGTCCCGAGCTGGCAACGCTCCTGGACATTCCTTACGCCACGTTTGTCAAGGAAATTGGCCTGATGGGCGAATCCCACTTCAAAGTCACCCGTCAAACCGATGAGGGAACGGAAGTCTGGAAGCTTCCGATGCCCTGCCTGATCACGGTTCTCAAGGAAGTGGGCGAGCCCAGGCTGCCGTCGCTCCGCCACAAGATGAGGGCCAAAAAAGCGGAGGTCCCGGTCTGGGGGATTGCCCAGCTGGGTCTCGATGCGGAGAAAGTGGGCTTGAGCGGCTCTTACACCCAGGTTGTGCGTGTGTTCAGCCCCCCGCGCCGTACGGACCGGATCCTGATCGAAGGCCTCCCCGAAGTCCAGGCGGAGCAGCTTTTCAATTACCTGAAGGAAGCGAAGGTGCCCGGCCTATGAAAGCCATTGTCGACCCAAAAAAGTGTACGGTGTGCGGGGTTTGCGCCGATGTCTGCCCCGTTGGGGCCATCACGGTCCAAGAGGATTCCATCGAAGTCTCCGACGACTGCACGCTCTGCAGCATGTGCGTGGACACCTGTGAGTTCGGGGCCATCTGTCTTCCGGAAGTCGGATCGGGGCCGGCGGCGGACCTTGCGAGCTTCAAAGGCATCTGGGTCTATGCGGAATGGCGGGACGGGACGGTCCACAAGGTGAGCCACGAGCTTCTGAGCGCCGGGCGCAAACTCGCTGACAAGCGCGGTGTACCGCTTTCAGCGGTTCTCCTGGGCCACGGGATCGACCAAAGCCTGACCGATGAGCTCACCGCCCACGGGGCCGATTCCGTCTACGTGGTGGATCGTCCGGAGCTTGCCAAATTCACGGACGAAGCCTACGCCAACACCCTCGTGCACCTTGTACGCGAAAAGAAGCCGGAAGCCCTTCTCGCCGGGGCAACAACCATGGGACGATCCTTCATTCCGCGGGTTGCGGCCCTTTTGGAAACCGGTTTGACGGCGGACTGCACGGAGCTTGACATCAGCGAAGAAGGGCTGCTTCTGCAGACGCGCCCCGCCTTCGGCGGCAATGTCATGGCCACGATCATCTGCCCCAACAAGCGCCCTCAAATGGCCACCGTACGCCCCAAAGTCATGAAGCCCGCTCGCCGGCCTGAGCACAAAGGAACGGTGGAGCGCATGGATGTTCCGGCAAGCTGTCTGGCTGCTCGAGTCGAAGTGCTCGAGGTCGTCCCCGAAATGGACCAGACGGCCAAGCTCACCGAAGCCGACGTCATCGTTTCCGGTGGACGCGGCCTCAAGCGACCGGAGAACTTCTCGTTGATCGAAGACGTCGCCCAACTGGTGAACGCAGCGGTCGGTGCCTCGCGCGGCGCCGTGGAAGAAGGCTGGATCGCACCGTCTCACCAGGTCGGCCAGACCGGGCGCACCGTTGCGCCAACCCTTTACATGGCGGTCGGAATCGCCGGAGCCATTCAGCACGTGGTGGGTATGCAAGGGTCCAAGATCATCGTTGCGGTCAACAAAGATCCGAATGCTCCCATCTTCGATGTGGCGACCTACGGCGTGGTCGCGGACCTGTTCGACTTCATTCCGGCTTTCGTCCGCAAGATCCGCCAGGAGCGCGGGGACGAGTAACGATCGCCGAAAGCGATGGAGGGACCATGACCGAGAGACGTGTGATTGTGATCACCGGTGCCAGTCGAGGGATCGGCCGAGCCGTCGCCGTGATGATGGCCGAGCCCGGTCGGGACATCGTCGTCAACTACCAGTCCGGTGAAGCTGCAGCTCGGGAGACGGCTTCGCTGGTGGAGGCCAGGGGCGGGACGCCCCATCTTCGTCCGTTCAGTGTCGCCGATGCGGACGGCGTGAAGGACGCATTCAAGGACATCGCGAAGAGCCTCGGTCGAATCGATGTGCTGGTCAACAATGCGGGAATCGCCCGGGACAACCTTCTGGCCACCATGAAGCTGTCCGAATGGGACGACGTGATCGATACGAACCTCAGAGGCGTCTTTCTTTGCTCGCAAGCGGTTGTGAAGACCATGATGCGTCAACGATACGGTCGGATCGTGAGCCTCACGTCCGTCGTCGGGGTCATGGGCAATCCGGGACAGAGCAACTATTGTGCTGCGAAAGCTGGAATCATCGGCTTCACCCGGTCGCTCGCCCGGGAGATCGTCTCCCGAAACATCACGGTGAACGCGGTTGCCCCAGGCTTTATCGAAACGGACATGACCGCCCACATCCCGGATCAGGGCCGCGAGGAGCTCCTGGCTCAGATTCCTGCGGGACGCTACGGAAGCCCTGACGACGTTGCAGCGGCGGTGAAGTTCCTGGCTTCGGATGAAGCGGGTTACATCACGGGCCAGGTCCTGCACGTCAACGGCGGCATGTTCATGGGGTAACAGTTCGTTAAGAATAGAGATGGAGAGTGGGTATGGCAGGCAAAGAAGGCCGTCGCGTCGTGATCACGGGAATCGGGCTGGTCTCTCCGTTGGGGGTCGGGATCGAGGACAACTGGACCGGCCTGATGGAGGGACGCTCGGGAATCGGTCCGATCACCCGATTCGACACCACTGGATACGCCACGACGATTGCAGGCGAGGTCAAAGGATTTCACCCCGAAGAGTTTATCCCGAAAAAAGAGCTCCGTAAGATGGACCCCTTTCTTCAGCTTGGACTGGGCGCCGCTCGGCTGGGATTTGAGGATAGCCGTCTCAAGGTTACTCCGGAGCTTGCACCGCGAATCGGTGTGATCATGGGCTGCGGACTGGGAGGACTCACGACCATTGAGGAGTACCACAAAGTCCTGCTCGATGCGGGACCGAAAAAGGTGAGTCCCTTCTTCATCCCGATGCTCATCGGCAACATGGCGTCCGGACTCATTTCCATCTACCACGGCGCCAAAGGGCCGAACCTATCCATCCAAACCGCCTGCGCCGCCGGGACGCATGCCGTGGGACAGGCCTTCCACATGATCCGGTACGGAATGGCCGACGCCATGGCGACGGGCGGGGTCGAATCGACGGTGACCCCGTTGGCGGTGGCGGGCTTCAATTCCATGCGGGCCCTTTCCACGCGCAACGACGATCCTCAGCGGGCGTCTCGCCCGTTCGATTTGAACCGAGATGGATTCGTTTTGGGCGAAGGCGGTGCCGTGATCATCCTGGAAGAGCTGCAGATGGCCCTCGAGCGCGGTGCGAAGATCTATGCCGAGCTGCTCGGTTTCGGCGCATCCGGCGATGCCTTTCATATGGCCGCACCGGCGCCGGACGGAGAAGGCGCGGTTCGCTGCATGCGGGACGCATTGGCTGACGCGAGGGTTTCTCCGAGCGAGGTCGACTACATCAACGCCCATGGAACCTCGACGGACTTGAACGACAAGTACGAGACCCAGGCCATCAAGACGATCTTCGGCCAGCACGCCTACAAACTGGCTGTGAGCTCCACGAAGTCCATGACGGGGCACCTCCTTGGCGCTGCCGGCGGCATCGAGGCGGCTTTCACCGCTCTGACTCTGGACCGGCAGGTCATTCCGCCCACCATCAACTACGAAACTCCAGATCCCGACTGCGATCTGGACTACGTTCCCAACAAGGCTCGAGCGGCACAGCTGAGTGTTGCCGTCTCCAATTCCTTTGGATTTGGCGGCACAAACGGCACCCTGGTGTTTCGCAGGTGGAGCGACTGAACAGAAAGTCCCTCCTAGCGGCGGCATGTGCTCCGAGTCCTCGAGCGCGGCTCTTCCGCCAAAGGCTCAACGGCCGGGGCTTCAATCCTGCAGCCCGATTGTGTTACAAGAGAATTGCCGGTCTCACCGATCCTGAATAGCTTTCCGGTGAGGCCCCGGAGGTGGAGCGTCCCTGCCCTGGGTGGCACGGAGGCTCCTTTTGCTTTTATCAGGTCGCGAGGTCTGAACGATCTCGGCACAACGCAAGGTGAGCGCTCATGAAGATCATGGTTGGATGTGATCACGCGGGGTATGAGCTGAAGGGGCTCGTTCTCGATCGTCTGAAAGCGGAGGGACACGAAGTGGCGGACGCGGGAGCACACAGCACCGAGTCGGTCGATTACCCATATTATGCGGGACAGGTCGCAAAAGCGGTTGGTTCCGGAGAGGTGGAGCGAGGCGTCCTGATCTGCGGCAGCGGAATCGGCATGTGCATAGCGGCCAACCGGTTCCGGGGCGTGCGCGCGGTTCAGGCCGCCGAGCCATTCGGCGCCCGGATGAGCCGTCGCCACAACAACAGCAACATTCTGTGCCTGGGGAGCCGTTTCATCGGGGTGGACATGGCCATGGAAATCCTTGATGTGTGGCTCAAGGAGCCTTTCGACGGAGGGCGCCACGAGCGACGCGTGGAGTTGATTGATCAGCTGCATCAAACGTGATAAGCGTATGGCTTGGCTCGACCGAACGCCGTCCACCGGCTCCATCATCACCTGAGAGGGAAATCCATGTCTTATCTTGAAACCGTTGATCCTGAAATCGCCGAAGTGCTCCAGAACGAAGAGAAGAGGCAGCGAGGCAACCTGGAGCTCATCGCATCCGAGAATTTCGTGAGTCGCGCCGTTCGCGAAGCCCAAGGGTCCGTGCTCACCAACAAATACGCGGAAGGCTATCCCGGCAAGCGGTACTAT
Source organism: uncultured Syntrophobacteraceae bacterium (assembly GCA_964538515.1). Lineage (GTDB taxonomy): Bacteria > Desulfobacterota > Syntrophobacteria > Syntrophobacterales > Syntrophobacteraceae > CALBZH01. The sequence continues at coordinate 38,322 of CAZIEW010000042.1, read as the reverse complement.
GGCGGGTGCGAGTATGTCGATGTGGCGGAAAAGCTGGCGCGTGAGCGGGCACGCAAGCTCTTCGGGGCAGAATACGCAAACGTGCAGCCCCATTCCGGATCACAGGCCAACATGGCCGTCTATTTCGCAGTCCTGCAGCACGGCGACACCATCATGGGGATGGATCTCCGCCAGGGGGGGCATCTCACGCATGGCAGCCCGGCGAGCTTTTCGGGCCGTCTTTTTCAGGTTGTCTCGTATGGCGTGGACAGGAAAACGGAAACCATCGATTTCGACCAAGTGGCCGAACAGGCACGCACCCACCGCCCCAAGCTGATCATCGCCGGGGCGAGCGCCTATCCGCGCACCCTGGATTTTGCTCGATTCAAAGAAATTGCTCAAGAAGTCGGCGCCTACCTCATGGTGGACATGGCCCATATCGCCGGCCTGGTAAGCGCCGGGCTGCACCCCAATCCCGTTCCGTACGCGGAATTCGTGACCTCGACCACCCACAAGACCCTTCGCGGTCCGAGGGGCGGACTGATTCTGTCCCAGGCATCCCACGCCAAGATCCTGGATAGCCATATCTTTCCAGGAATCCAGGGGGGACCTTTGATGCACGTGATCGCGGCCAAGGCCGTTGCGTTCCATGAAGCGCTCCAGCCCGAATTCAAGGCTTACCAGCAGCGGATCGTGGAAAACAGCAAGGCCCTTGCCGAGGAGCTTCTGGCCCTCGGCTATCGGCTGGTTTCCGGAGGAACCGACAATCATTTGATGCTCATGGACCTCACGCCGAAAGGCATCACGGGCAAAATCGCTGAAGAGACCCTGGACCAGGCCGGCATCACCGTGAATAAGAACGCCATCCCGTTCGACACCCAGGGACCTTTCGTGACGAGCGGTATTCGCATCGGTACTCCGGCCATCACCACTCGCGGAATGACCGCGGGCAACATGAAAGACGTCGCGGCTTTCATCCATCGAGCTTTGCAGGCCGTTGGGCAACCGGAAGTGCTCCAAGCGCTCCACACCGAGATTTCCGAATTTTGCTCCGGGTTTCCGCTGCACCGATGAGCCATGATGAACCGCTTTGCGTGCCCCGGAGGTCACACCCCGCCACTGATATGGAATTCACGGAAACCGATAAACGCCTGATGCGCCGGGCCCTTTCTCTCGCCAGAAAGGGCGCCGGGTGGGCCAGTCCGAACCCCATGGTCGGGGCGGTGGTGGCCCATGGGGATACCGTTGTGGGAGAAGGCTACCACGAGCGGGTGGGCGGTCCCCATGCGGAAGTCAATGCGCTGCGCCGGGCTGGAAGCAGGGCCGCAGGGGCCACCTTGTATGTCACTCTCGAGCCATGCAATCATCATGGCCGAACCCCTCCGTGCTCCCTCGCCGTCCTGGAGGCGGGGATTTCCAGAGTTGTCATCGGGATGGCCGATCCCAATCCTAGAGTCGAAGGAGGCGGCGCGGCCCTCCTAAGCTCCCGCGGCATGGTTGTTGAAACCGGCCTCATGGCGAGGGAATGCCGACTGCTCAACCAGGCGTTCATCAAGCACATCACGACCGGCCTCCCCTATGTGACGATCAAGACCGCGGCGACACTCGACGGACGGATCGCCTCGCGCACGGGCGATTCACGCTGGGTGAGCAATGAGAGGTCCAGACGTTTCGTCCACCGTCTTCGTTGCGAACTGGACGGGATTTTGGTCGGAATCGAGACGGCACTCCAGGACAATCCCCAGCTGACGGCACGGCTCCAAGGCCGGAGACCATGCCGCCAGCCCATTCGCATGGTCCTGGACCGTCATCTGCGCATCGACCCTTCCTCCATCGTTGTTCAGACGGCAAGGGACGTTCCGCTCTGGATTGCGTGCGCGGAGGAAGCGCCGCCAGAAAAGGCATCGCTTCTCGAACAGGCGGGGGTCGATCTGCTGCGTCTTCCGATGATCGAGGGCAGCCTGGACCTCCTGGCGTTGCTGCGCGAATTGGGACGTCGGCAGCTGACCAGTCTGTTGATCGAGGGGGGAGCCCGAACGATCGGTGGCTTCATCGATCAGGGATTGGCAGACGCGTTCTATTACTTTTATGCCCCCAAAGTGCTGGGCGATGCCCAAGGGATTCCCATGGCTGCCGGAGCCCCCCGCTCGACCATGGCTCAGGCAACACCTGTTTTTGACGTTCGCTGGAAACATTTCGGGGACGACATGATGGCCTTCGGTCGATTCCACGAAACGATCTATTGATTTCCAAACGCCGAGCCCGCAAGGATTCCTCATGTTCACAGGACTCATAGAAGGAACCGGGACGCTCATTCGAACCGATCGGCACGGCCCTGACGCTCGGATGGTGATTCGGGCCGATTTCGAGACGGGCGGTTTCGTCCTGGGCGAGAGCATTGCCGTCGACGGCGTCTGCCTGACGGTGGTCTCTTTCCAGGGCGGCCAATTCGCCGCAGACGTTTCGGCTGAAACCCTCAGCCGCACCACCCTCAGTGAAAAAACCCCGGGACGGCGGTTCAACCTCGAGCGCGCGCTCCGCCTTGGGGATCGCTTCGGGGGCCATATTGTGAGCGGCCACATTGACGGCCTTGGGGTTCTGCGCGACCGCAAGCAGGAAGGACGCTCGTGGAGGCTCTATTTCCAGATACCCGAAGGTTTGAGCCGCTACACGATCGAAAAGGGATCCATCGCGGTGAATGGGATCAGCCTCACGATCAATGGGTGCGGGCAGGGAAGCTTCGACGTCAACATCGTGCCGCACACGGCCGGGGAGACCACGGTTGGAGAGCTGCAGCCGGGTGACCGCGTCAATATCGAAGTGGATGTTGTCGGTAAGTATGTGGAGCGGTTGCTGGGTGCCTGGAAGCCGGGAGGCGTTCCCGAGCCTGCTGCCAAGAGCGCCATCGACCTCGCGTTTCTTCAAAAACATGGCTTTACGGGCTGACGTGTCCAATCAGGACTGCCCGTTCCGTTGCGATGGCGCCCCAACTGCTTCGATCTGCGCCCAACCGTATCTCGGAAAGCACTCAGGTTTAATTGCGCGCGCCGGGGACAGGCATCTTGAGAATGCGGGAGGTTCATGATATAGACTCCGGCACGCTCTGCTGCCGCTGAGAATCAAGCGCAAGCACCCGACAGCTCACAGAAATCGCATCCTTTTCAAGGAGTTTTCAACAATGCCCCTGGCAACCATCCCTGAAGCCCTAGAAGACATTCGACAGGGCAAGATGGTCATCCTCGTTGACGATGAAGACCGCGAAAACGAGGGAGATCTTTGCATGGCCGCGGAGAAGGTCACTCCCGAGGCCATCAATTTCATGGCGAAATACGGAAGAGGCTTGATATGCCTGTCGCTCACCCCAGATTGGGTTGAGCGGCTGCGGCTGCCGATGATGGTCTCGACGAACCTGTCGCGGTTCCAGACGGCCTTCACCGTCTCCATCGAAGCGCGCAAGGGAGTGTCCACCGGCATCAGCGCGGCGGACCGGGCCCACACGATTCTCACGGCCATTGCAGACGACGTCAAGCCCGAGGACATCGTCAGTCCCGGACACATTTTTCCCTTGCGATCCCGCAAGGGCGGCACTCTTGTCCGCACCGGGCAAACCGAAGGCTCCGTGGACCTCTCTCGCTTAGCCGGAATGAAGCCGGCCGGAGTCATTTGCGAAGTCATGAAAGACGACGGGACCATGGCGCGCATGCCGGATCTTGAAGAATTCGCAAGCGAGCACAACATCAAGATCGTGACTGTGGCCGACATCATCCACTACCGGATGCAAAACGAGATCTTCGTCCACCGTGAAGCAACGGCCAAGCTCCCGACTGCTTTCGGCGGTGAGTTCAAGGTGATTGCGTACACCAATGACATCGACGACTACACCCACCTCGCACTGGTCAGGGGGGAGATTTCCCCGGAAGACGAAGTCCTCGTTCGGGTGCACTCGGAATGTCTCACCGGCGACGTTTTCGGGTCGTTGCGCTGCGACTGCGGCAGCCAGCTCCGAGCCGCCATGGTGCAGATTGCCAAGGAAGGCAAAGGTGTGATCCTTTATATGCGGAATCACGAAGGCCGGGGCATCGGGATCGTGAACAAGATCAAGGCCTATGCCCTCCAGGAGGAAGGCTTCGATACGGTTGAGGCGAACAAGGTGCTCGGATTCCAAGCGGATCTGCGGGACTACGGCATTGGAGCCCAAATGCTGGTCGAGCTCGGCGTCAAGAAGATGCGGCTCATGACCAACAACCCAACCAAGATCGTCGGGCTTCAGGGCTACGGCATCTCGGTGACCGAGCGGGTGCCCCTCGAAATCCCTCCGAACGAGTGCAACATCGAATACTTGACGACCAAGTGCGCGAAGATGGGCCACCTGATCAGCTGTATTCAGCAAAAGGATGCGTGAGATGCGAGTGTACGAGGGAAATCTCCTGGCGCAGGGGCTGCGCTTCGGGATCGTGATCAGCCGATTCAATGACTTCATCTGCGACCGACTGCTCGGAGGCGCCCTCGACGCGCTGCGGCGCAGCGGCTGCGACGAGGAAAGCGTGGACACCTTCAAGGTCCCCGGCGCGTTTGAGATACCGCTGGTTGCCAAGAAAGTCGCCTCATCCGGGCGCTACGATGCGGTCATCTGCCTCGGCGCGGTCATCCGTGGCGCAACGCCTCACTTTGACTACGTCGCCAACGAAGTCTCCAAGGGTGTCGCCTCGGTAAGCCTCGACTGCAATGTTCCCATCGCATTCGGGGTTCTGACCACGGACACGCTCGAACAGGCGATCGAGCGCGCCGGATCCAAGGCCGGCAACAAGGGCTGGGATGCGGCCATGGCGGCAATCGAAATGGCCAACCTCCTCAAGAGCATTTAGTCCGTCGCAACCGGATTGGCACCCACCAGCCTGACCCTGTGGTCACCGAAACGAGATGAAAAATGGGAAGTCGGAGGCGATCTCGAGAGATTGCGCTGCAGGTCCTCTACCAGATGGACATGACGGGCGCGGCCCCTCAGGAGGCCATCGCCGCTTACTACAACAGCTTCGACACAGCGGCCTCCGTAAAGGAGTTCTTCGAAAAGCTGGTTCTAGGGGTCAGCCTGCATCGCGAGGAGATCGACCGTCTGATTGTGGCGGCCTCACAGCATTGGCGCCTGGAGCGGATGCCGGTCGTCGACAGGAACGTCCTGCGCATCGCCGTCTATGAAATGCTTCATTGCGGAGACATCCCGCCGAAGGTGTCCATCAATGAAGCGATCGATCTAGGGAAGACGTACGGGTCCGAGGAATCCGGCGCCTTCATCAATGGAATCCTAGATCATGTTCTGCCGGAGCTTCAGCGCGGGAGTACCGGGGATCGGTGCTCTTCTCCCTCTCCTCAAGAATCGTGAGCCAGCAATCCGTAACTCGTGAAATGAAATCGTCGGTGGGCCCTGTCAGCGGGATTCGCGATCGCAAATGACGGGCCAGGTTCTCGTATTGTCGATCTCGTAGCTGTCCAATCGATCCAGCAGGCAGTAGGAGCAAACCGCTGTCAACTGACCCGTCGAGACCTCACGTGCCAGGTATAGCTCCTGGTCGCAAGCGTGGCATACATAGCAGCCACCATTTTCCGATCGAACGACCTCATATTTGTCTTCCATACCAGCTCACACCCTCACACTGTGTCTCCAGCATGACCTTGAAAGCCCGAATGGGAGCGACCTTACCCGCGCGCCCGGCACTATGCGGCAGCTCTTTGAACAGTGAGCCTGCTTGCATATAACACACTTTGCATGCTTCTGAGAGCCTTTTCGCTTCCGTAAAACCCTGTCGTGCGTGAAAGCGCTTGCCCAATGCACCTCGCGGGGCGTGGCTGGGAAGTGGGAGGGGTGCACACACGGCCTTTCCCTCCAACCTCCGGCACCCCGATCGTCCGCTCGTACGCTTTGGCGTTCTGTTTCAGAATCGGGTCGCGGCCTCCCTGGCGGCGCTTTCGATTGCCGTCAGGTTTTGTGAGGCATTCGGTCCCAGCGTGCCCTCAACCCGCAATGTGCGAATATCCGCAAACCCCATAAAGCCCAAGATCATTTCCAGATAAGGCTTTTGATAATCCCATGCGGCTCCGGGAGAGCCTGCCGGATACTCCCCTCCACTTGCCAGAAGCAGCTGCAGGGGACGTCCTGTCACCAATCCGGTATACCCTTTCTCCGGATCGAACGAGAAGGTCAGACCCGGTTGGACAACGATATCGATATACTGCTTCAAGCGATACGGCAGAGAGAAATTCCACATCCCGGTCGACACGACCACTTTGGAGGCTGATTTCAGCTGCCGGACCATCTCGGTCACCCGAGCCCAGGCAGCTCCTTCCTCATCCGAGTGGGGAAGCCCCCGCATCACCTTGTACTTGCCCGAGGCCGCCGCGAAGTCAAAGGCCGGGAGCTCCGCTGTCCAAAGGTCTAGGGTTTCTATGACATCAGCCGGATTTCGAGCCTGATAAGCATCGAGAAATGCCCGGGCCACTCGGTTGGAGAACGAGATCTCCTTCATCGGACTTGCTTGAATATGCAGCACTTTTTCCATGGTTTCTCTCCCTGCAGCCTTGCTGCGTTGGAATGTTGCGTTGAGTACATGAATCAATGATAAGTCGCTCGACTCGACGATCAACCAAGAGCGTCCCACACCGAAAGGGATTGCGCATTCCAAAGGCCGCTTGTCCTGGCACATCCTCCTGAAGATCGGAGCATGGTTCTTGCAGTTCTATCCGTCGATTCCAAGTCACAAGGAGTACCACATGGGACCCAACATTAAGATTTTTCGAGACAAAATACCGTCTCAGCCCAATGCCAGCACCAACGCGGGCCACCGCTCCGTGGCGGCCGATAGCCAGCAGAAGCTCTTCCAGTCCGTCCTGAGCCAGATGCAACGGACCAACCAAGGCTCGATCCCGGAGGAAATAAATTCCCTCCAGAGGGAAATGAAGACGCTGCAAATGGCTGTCCCTGTCGTCAAGCCAGGAGGGAAGGTCGGTTTTATGCTACAAGCACCGAAATCCACGCAGGGTGAAGGTCTCAACGCACTGACAGCCGCAACGCTAATCCGATTGAACAATATCTCTCCGCGCCTGGCAACCGTCGCTTCAAGCCTGATCAACACCACCCGATCGAGCTCTTCTATCGCAAGTGAGGAGGCTCAGCAATCCAGTCCCCGGTCGGCCAGGTCCCTCAAGCGCGCTCAGACAGATTCGGGCCTGGGAAATCTGTCGGCGCGATTCGAGTCGGGAGGTGATGGAATCGACGCGATTGGATACGATGAGCTTGGAGGCACGTCGTACGGCACATACCAGATCGCTTCTCGAACGGGGACCATGCGCCTTTTCATCGACTTCCTCAAGGAGCAGGCTCCGGACTGGGCGAGGCGTCTCAGCTCAGCCGGCCCCCTCAACACGGGGGGACGTGGAGGGGCCGTTCCCCGGGAATGGAAAAAGATCGCAGCAGAAGACCCCACCCGTTTCGCCAAGCTGCAGCAAGACTTCATCGCGGAAACCCATTACATTCCCGCTCTTCAGGAGATCCAGGAGCGAACAGGGGTAGACGTTCAGGATCAGTCGAAGGCTTTGCAGGAAGTCCTGTGGAGCACTGCCGTCCAGCACGGCCCGCGGGGCGCCGCGCGCATCTTTTCCAAAGCCATCGGCACCGGGAGACCTTCCATGGCGGACGGAATGCATAATGAGCAGAAGCTCATCCAGAAGGTGTACGCCGCACGGCGCACACAATTCGGAGGCTCCAACGCCAGGGTGGCTTCGGCGGTACGCCGGCGGTTCGAGGAAGAGAAAGACATGGCCCTCGAGCTATTGAATAGCGGGGCGGCCTCACGCAGCTTCAGAGCCTGACACTCGGCTCCCGAATCACCCGGGGCCGTGTTTGGGAAGGCATGTCTAAAGAGGCTTAACCACGAGGGAGGTAAAGCACTGGGGCGACCCATCTGCACCACGTTGGCACCGGCGCCCCGAGGGCGAACAGCGCCAACGTGGTGCGACGATCTGAGAGCTACCCCAGGGCCTTGGCGAGATACTCGAAAATATCCTTAACGGTGCGGATCTTTTCGGCGTCATCGTCGGGGATCTCGATATCGAAGGCTTCTTCAAGGGCCATCACCAGCTCCACGACGTCCAGGGAATCCGCTCCGAGGTCGTCGATCACATGCGCTTCGGCGGTGACCAGCTCCCTCTCCACACCCAGCTGGTTCGTGATGATATCCACTACCTTGCTTTCGATTGCATTCTTATCCATGCTCTTTTCTCCTCCTAATCGGGTCTAAGCCTGGTTGGCATGCTTCACAAAGCCATAGAACAATACTTCCATCACCGTCGGCAGTTCGTCCACCAGTGAGTACGAACAGTCACTGGCAACCCATTTCTGAATCACTCCATGGATGAATCCCATGACGCCGTAAAAAACCGTCTGGAAATCCACTTCCTTCAAAACACCCTTCTGAGTCGCCCGATAGATCTTCCGTTTCAGAACGGGAATCCGTCTCATTACGGTTTTCACGTAGACATCCTGGAACTCGCGCCCCATATCTCCGCGCTGTTGGACAACCACACGATAGAGCCGCTCGTTGCGATCGAAGAACTCGAAATAGATGCGCAGATACTTGGAGATCATCGTGAGCACGTCGTCCTGCCCGTCCAGAACCGCATTGGCCTGCTCCTCCAGCTCCTCCAGCCGGGAGCGAACCAGCTCATTGAACAGCGTCTCCTTATTCGCGAAATAGCGATAGAGGGTCCCCTTTCCCAACCCGGCTGCCTCAGCGATTTCATCCACGGTCGCCTGGTGGAATCCCTTCTCGGAGAAGACATCCAAGGCGGCATCCAGGATCCTCTCACGCGTAGAGCTGCGCCCAGCGGATGAGCGTGGTCCGTCGTCAGCGTCGGCATCCAGCAGCAACACTTCCAGGGCCCTTGCGTAAAGTCGCTCCGGCTCGATCCCCTGCTGAATGCCGATGTGGCGGAGCGCCTCCATGAGGCGCGACACGGCGTGAACCTGTTGCCCACCGGCCTGCTTGACAGCCTCCCGAGCGTCGACAAGCCAGCGAACGAGCCCTTCCAGCGCATCGGCGGATGAACGTTTCGGGGGGAGGAGTCGTTTAAGCTGGTCGGCAATGGATTGAACCTCGTCCCGTCCCTGGACGAGCTTACGAAGGGCGATGCTCAACGCCTGCTGTTTTCGTTCTGGATTCACGTCACTCCTCACCCGCAGCCATCTGACGGACTGGTCAGTCATAAAGCAGAGAACCGGGGAAGTCAAGCACGATGTGGGGCCCCGCCCGAGTCGGTTTCAAGGGCAGCCGACCCGAGAGCGGTCTGCCATCCCCCGCTTCTTCACAAGGTGGGATCGTAGACTGGGTAGGCATTCCCTCGGGGATAGGAGGAAGCTCGAACGATCACCTCCAGGGTTCCGGAAGTCAGCGGAAGCTCGCCCAGTGCTTCCATCTCGACAAAGGCGCATTGCAGCGCGTCCGAAGCGGGCGTCGGCTCACCGCCGCCATAGACGCATAGAAAATCCAGCAAGACATAATGATACAGGGGGCGCCCATTTTCATCCGGAATCACGCGGTCGAGCGCAGCCACCAAATCCCCGACGTCGATGTCGAGCCCCACTTCCTCCCGAACCTCCCGTCGGACGGCGTCGCCGAGGGACTCCCCGACTTCGACAAGGCCTCCCGGCACAGACCACTTCCCATAGGAGGGCTCGCTCCCGCGCTGCACCAGCAGAACCTGGGTGCCTCTGAAAATGATCGCTCCCACGCCAACCAGGGGGTGCTCTGGGTAAACCCGGCTCAATTTATTTTTCCTCGCGATCGCATCGCTACATGAATTCCCCTGCAGTCTTCCCGCACTGGAGCTCATCTCGAAAACCCGCTACGGCTTGCAGCGACGACACGGGCTCAGCCCCTCCAAAAGAGCAGCCCACCGAGTATCGAGGCGGATTGCGTGGTGTGCGCTCGTAGACCTTCCATAGCGACATCCCGGGCGATGAAAGATCCCTGTACCCCGATTAACGATGTAATAGCGGGCGGGTCTCACCGAGCAGGCACCCCACATTCCTCGACGGTTCTCGATTGCCTCCCGTTGCAGGGCCACATAGTCTCCCAAGCGGTCAAAGCCGGCGACGGAGCGGAAGACATGGGCATAGCCTCCACGAATGAGCTCTCCATTGACCGAGCGCCCGTCGCTCGTCGTCACGTAGGCCAGGAGACGCCCATGGTGATCCATCGTTTCACGGTCGTAGTGCAACGAGACCTTCTTGTGAAGCACGAGCTCCCGGTTGGCTCTCTTGGCTTCTTCGGCGAAACAGTCACCGGCTGTCCCATCGTGCTCGACTTCCGGAGCGTCCAAGCCGAGATAACGCACGCGTTGGCCGGATTCCAGCTGCACCGTGTCGCCGTCAAAGACGGCGGCAACAATCCCTGAGGTCGGCAGCCCTCCATTAGCTGACCACGAACCGATGGACCAGGCCGACCAGACAAGCAAGATCACCAAGGCCCCGACCGGCAGTAGGCATTTCGTCCATCCAAGGTTGGATGCCGACTTTCGAACGAAGATCATGAGACGGCGTCTTTCCTACAGGAGTCGCGCTCTGATTTCATATCGCCCGGACTTGTACCATTGGCGGTGTCTTCTGACTATCGTTTTGTGGGCAGGAGCACCAGCGTGAGAATCCGAAAATCCTTGACGCACGCGGTCTGCATGCTATTTATGGATGGGAGTCGTACAAGGCTTCTGGAGCCCGTTCCACCACCGCCCGACAACCACTTTGAAAACCTCTCCGCCGCAGTGACACCAGCCTGTCACGTTGATCCGGAGGTTCTGTTCATGTACAAGCAAGCTGGAGCCGTTCTGGCCATCCTGGTTTTGACCCTCTCTGCCGTGGTGTTCCCGGCGGAACCGAGAGCCGAAGAGAACGGCTCGACCGTTCCGTCGTACCAGCCCACCCCCAACGATCCGAATTCCCCGAAGCTGCTGCTGAGCCAGGCCGTGATGGGAGAAAAAGTCGAAAACCTTCTGCCGGTTCGGCCTGCCATTGCCTTCTCGGTGGGAATCGGCCAAGTATATTGTTTCACTGCTTTTGACCCTGTACCACAACCCACGGTGGTCTTCCATCGCTGGTTCCATCGGGACGAGCTCAGCACGCAGACTCGCCTGCGCCTTTATCCCCCCAAGTGGTCGACGTATAGCGTCATCCAGCTCAGAGAAACGGATAAAGGCCCGTGGCGCGTGGAAATCAGCGACCAGGAAGGCCACATCTTCAGCATCCTGCGATTCAGCATCACCGACTAGCGCCATTGCCGCGGTAGTCAACTGACAGGATCATCATGACGGACCTGCTCAAGATCGTCAGCTCATTTCGCTGGCAGGATGCTGTGGATATCATCATCAACAGCTACATCCTGTTCCGCGTCTACGTACTCTTTCAGGGGACGAATGCCTTCCGCGTGCTGGTGGGAATCACCTCGCTTTGGCTGTTTCAGGAAGTCGCTGCCTCTTTGGGCTTGATCCTGACGAGCTGGGCGGTTCGGGGCATTACGACGGCAGCCGCCATCATCATCATCGTGGTGTTCCGAAACGAAATTCGTACGGCTCTGCAGGCCAGAAACCTTAAGGCTTTCCTTTGGGGAACGCCCCACAAGGAACAGATCTCTCCCCTATCGAGCATCACCGATTCCATCTACCAGATGGGAAAGAAGCGTATCGGGGCCCTGATCGTGTTTCCCGGGAAGGAGGACCTCGCGGAGGTCATTCACGGGGGCATCCCCTGGGACGGCAAAGTCTCGCAGGAAATGCTGCTCAGCATCTTCTGGCCCAAAAACCCCGTTCACGACGGAGCGATCATCATCCAGGGCTCTCGGGTGATCGAGGTCGGTGTGCTGCTTCCGTTATCCCAGCGGTCAGATCTTCCCACTTTTTACGGGACGCGTCACCGAGCCGCCGCTGGTCTTGCCGAGCGAACCGACGCACTCGTGATCGCCGTTTCCGAGGAGCGCGGTCGCGTCACGGTCGCTAAAGACCACTGGATCAAACCCGTTCCGCAGCCCGAGGACCTGGCCCAGATCCTCAAGAAGCATTTCAACCTCTCCGATGGACTTCCGGAAAAAGAGCAGAAGCGTGAACGGATCAAGCAAATCCTTGCGGGGGTGATGTCACTGCTCATCATGACCGGCATCTGGTTCGGGTTCACGCGGAGCTATGACACCATCACCGCCCTGAACGTGCCCATTGAGTATGTCAATCGCCCCCCCAATTTCGACATTCTGGATGCTTCGACAGACGAAGTCCGAGTGCAGCTTTACGGGTCGAGCGCCCTGATCAAGTCCTTGCGCGCGGGACAAGTGCACATACGCGTAGACCTCAAGAAGGCAACGGAAGGCACCAACATGTTCCCCATCACCCAGGACAACATAGTCCTTCCTCCCGGCGTCTTTTTGAACAAGGTGAGCCCACCCACCGTTGAGGTAGCCCTCGACGTGCCGGTCTCCAAGGAGCTCCCCATCCAGGTCGACTGGGTCGGAAAGCTGCCAGAAAATTTGGCCCTGGTGCAGACGTCAACCGTGCCGGACAAGATCAAGGTGATCGGCGGCAGCAAGATCCTGGAGAAGGTGCACACCATTTACACGACTCCGGTGCGCCTGGACGACCTGACCAGACCGGGAACGCTGACGACGTCCCTCGTCTTGACCCCGCCCTCGCTCAAGCTAGCCACAGGAGCCGCGGATCGGGTCACCGTGAATTACACCATTGTTGAGAAATCGGTTTTGGAGAAGAAGTGAGACCGTGGACGACCCCGGGCGCTAGGCGGAGTAGACGCCGTTCTTGAGGGAGCAGATCATGCGGTTAGCCCGCTCCTCCACGTCCGGCATCATGGCCGACAGGACGCGAAGCGACGTCAGGACCTTCTTGCTCTGCAGTTTGTGAGGAATGCTCAAGGCTGGGTGATCGAGGAGCTGAAGGATCTCGTCCACGACACTGACTTTGTCCGCCGTATAATCCACGTAAGCCAAGCGCTGCCAAGGCTCCCTGAGATCTCGAGGCAGGTGGGTCATCCGCTCAGCCAAGGTGGTGTCCTTTCCGAGAGGGATCACACGCTCGAGGCGGTCCAACAACTCGAGGACGCGCCTGTCGTCCCCCTGCCAGACCGATGACTCCACCAAGAGACGCTGCCATTTAGGGCGGATCTTGTGAAGCACCCATTTTTCGGCGATCTCAGGCATGAGCGGCATGACCGCCATCTCACGCTGAACGTTAAGAAGCTGCGTCGAGACCTCCCGCAAGCCATAAGCCCCGTTCAGGGAGCTGATCCGAGACTCAAGCATGCTGCTCAGCGAGCCGAGGACAGTCCTCTTGTTCTCCAGATCGGGAAAGGCTTTTTCGATTTCAGCCTCCCACTGCTCCCTCAGATAGCTGATCTCCGCATTGATGGCGGAACTGGTGAATCCGAGCTTCATGAGCGTATTGCGAAGCTCGTGCGCCAGAACGTTGCACGTCTGTAGTCGTTGACGGGTCAGGTTTTCTTGGGCTTCCACCAGGGTTTCTCGGATATGAAGGGAGAGGAGCTCGGTGCCGAGAGTGCGGGAGAGAAGCTTGATCATCTTGGTGGAGCGGTCGCCACGCCGGATCTGGTATGGCTTGAAGTGGATCTTGATGACCGCCGCCACGACGTACTTGCTGTCCTGCCAGATGGGCCTGCCATGGAAGTCCAACGGATATTCGGGCTCGCACGGCTGATTCCAAAACAGGTCGGATTTGAGAACCAGGACGGGCTCCATGTGGTGGAAATCCTCGATTTCACCACTCAGCTGCTTCCGGACGCTGCGGTTGTCCTCGTAGGGATTGTCTGCCGTCCAGCTCTTCTGCCGTTCAACACACCACGCCATTGCCTCCAGGACATTGCCTGGCCGGTCGCGGTACTGCTCCCACATCTTGCCTGGAGCATTGTAGTCCGAAGCCTCGGGCAAACCCCAATGGATTTGCCCCGTCCCTTCATCTCGAACGCCGGAGGTAACGCGAACCGCTTGCAGGGCGGGCATTGGACCGATCCGATAGATCGTTCCCTTGGTGGAGTTCTCGAGACTCAAAAGAATCGTCTCGATCAGATCCTTGCAGCGCCTTTCAAGGACATCATTGCTGATGAGCATCCAAGCTCCCCTGTTCCCTCGCTTAAAAACACTACCGGACTTAGTGATTCAATTTATCGTTTAATCAAGGAAGCGTCAACTCGTTTTGTGAATAAGAGCACGTGACAAACGCGTAACCGATGCGGGAGACTTTGGCTCAGCAGCCCTTAAGCATCCTTCTTTCACATCCATCAAGCTCAGGGCGCGAATGGATGCCGAATCAAGATGGTCTCCTCCCGACCCGGGCCCACAGAGACGATCTCCAATGGAACCCCTGAGATTTCTTCAACCGCCTTCAAATACCGTTTGGTATTCTCCGGCAGATCAACGAACCGGCGCACTTGACGGATGTCCTCCTCCCAGCCCGGGAATTCCTCACACACGGGCTCGCAGGTCTCAAGGGCAGCCAGCTCGGGCGGCACCGCGCTCAGCTCTTCGTGGCCGCATCGGTAGCGCACGGCGATCTTGAGCGTTGGAATGCCCGTCAGGACATCCAGTTTGGTCATGGCCAGCCCAGAAAGCCCGTTGAGCCTCACTGACGTATTGACGACCACCATGTCGAGCCATCCGCAGCGCCGCGGACGCCCCGTTGTGGCACCGTATTCCCCGCCGATCTGCTGAATCCGCTCACCGGTGGCATCAAGGAGCTCGGTGGCAAACGGTCCTCCTCCCACCCGGGTCGTATAGGCCTTTACCACGCCGACCACCCGATGTATCCGGGTCGGACCAATCCCGGACCCGCAGCAGGCATTGCCGGCAACCGTGTTGGAAGAAGTCACGTAGGGGTAGGTCCCGTGATCCACATCCAGGTGAGTCCCCTGCGCCCCTTCAAACAGGATGTTCTTCCCCTCGCGGTCCGCAGCGTAGAGGCGCTCCGATACGTTCTCGGCAAAGGGCTTCAAGCGTCGACCGTACGCGAGGTACTCCTCGGCGATCTCTTCAAGGCTCAGGGTGTCGGCCCGAAAGAACTGCTTGAGGAGAAAGTTCTTCTCCTCCAAATTGACCTCGAGCTTTTCACGAAGCTTTTTTTCGTCGAAGAGGTCGTGTACGCGGACACCCGTCCGGCAGACCTTGTCTTCGTAACAGGGCCCGATGCCACGCCCCGTGGTGCCGATCTTCCCAGCTCCCTTTTTGGCTTCCCGAGCGGCGTCCATCGCACGATGGTAGGGCATGATCACATGGGTGTAACGGCTGATGAGCAGGTTCGCGGGACTGATGGCAATGCCGGCCTGCTCCAGCTCATCCAGCTCCTGGATGAGCACCGCAGGGTCCAGCACCACACCGTTTCCAATCATGCACAGCTTTCCGGGATGGAGAATACCCGACGGGATCAGGTGAAAGATGAACTTCTTGCCGCTCACCACCAGGGTGTGTCCGGCATTGTTGCCTCCCTGAAAGCGGACCACGTAGTCGGCTTTCTCCGTCAGCAAATCGACGATCTTCCCTTTGCCTTCATCGCCCCATTGGGTTCCGATGATCACCACGTTTGCCATTCTCTTGCCCTCAAGCCAACCGCATCGAGCGGCAGCATCTCGAAGAGTCCACGCCAAGACTTCGCTGTGAAAAACAGCACATAATTCCTAATGAAAAAACGGGTGGCTGTCAAAACAAATTCGGGAGTGGCAGAGGATGGAGATGGCAGCGAAAAAGAAGGGAATCGAGGCAGACTCGCGCCCGGGGGCCGTACCGCCGGCCCCTGGCTTCCTCACCGGGTCTGCCTCGTTATTGGAGACAAAGGATCACATGGAGCGTAGCCTTTGAATGCGCTCTTCAATCGGCGGGTGGGTACTGAACAGATTGGCCAAGCTTCTACCCGACAAGGGGTTGACGATGAAAAGGTGAGCGGTCTCGGGTCTTGCATCCATCATCGGGATGCGGTGTGAAGCCGTCGCAAGCTTCTCCAAAGCCCGCGCTAGGGACTCCGGATTGTGAGTCAGGCGCGCCGAGGTCTCGTCCGCAAGGTATTCACGCGATCGTGAAATGGCCATTTGAATCAGCATCGCCGCAATGGGGGCGACAATGGCTGCAACGAGAAATCCAAGGATCCCGCCGCCCTCTTCATCATCGCTGCGCACGCCGCCGAAAATGGCACCCCACTTCAGCATGTTTGCAAGCATCATCACGACACCCGCAAGAGTCGCCGCAATCGAGCTGACCAAAATGTCACGGTTTAGAACGTGCCCCATTTCATGGGCGAGCACCCCACGAATCTCCTGGGGCGAAAGGAGCCGCAGAATCCCCTCGGTAACGGCCACGACCGCATGCTCCGGATCACGACCGGTCGCAAACGCGTTCGGCGTTTCCTCAGGGATGAGATAGAGGCGCGGCATAGGGAGCTGAGCTTCCCGGGCGATCTCGCGCACCATCCCGTAAAGCTCGGGAGCGTCGTGCTCCTCGATGGGCTGAGCGCTGTACATGGCCAAGACGATCTTGTCGGAAAACCAATAGCTGCCGATGTTCATGGCCGCGGCCAAAACAAAGGCGAAAACCATTCCCTGGGAGCCTCCCAATTGGCGGCCCATCAAGACGATGAGTCCCGTCAGAAGGGCCATGAGCATGGTCGTTCGGAATCGCGTGCTCATACAATCTCCTTCGCGTCAAAGCATCTTGTCGTGTCTACAAGGAATGAACGGTGACCTTGTGTTGGGCAGCCTTGGAGGCGCGCTGCTTGGGGACGATGATCTTGAGCACTCCGAGCTTGAGCTCGGCTTGGATGGCGTCTTCTCGGGCTTCGCTCGGAATGCCGAGACTTCGGGAGAAAGGGCCGTGGCCCCGCTCGCGTCTAATGGTCTTCACGCTCCCACCGGCTTCAGAAGGCAACGGCCGATTACCGGATATCCGTAGCGCATGGTCCACAATCTCCACACGAAGCTCTTCTTCGGGAACACCCGGCAAATCCACCACATAAACCCATTCATCCGCCGTTTCCAGGATGTCGACCTGGGGATGCCAGGAGCACTCAGGGTCACGCTGCGATTTTGTCTCCCCCGAGCCACCGCAGCTCCTTTGATACAGCGTATCCATTCGTCTTTTCATCGCCTTCAGCTCACTGACCAAAGGCTCCATCTGCCAATCAGGCACAGTCGTTCCTCCTTGGTGTCCATAATGGTGCGGTTTTGTTCTCACCGTTTAAGCGTGAAGCTAATGAAGCTCCCAAACCCTGTCAAGCCAAACGAGCCACTCTAATCGATTGTGAAGTCTCGGAAAGTCATGCTAGTATCGGTCGTTGCATTCAGGTCCATGAAGCTGAAGCAAGAAGCAATGCTCACGAAAGCACAAAACCTAGACAAGACCTAGAGAGGTAAGGATCCATTCCTAAGGATCCTTACAGCTTGAACAGCGGCAAGGGAGCCACCATGCGCTATTCCAGAAGCTTCATTCACACCTTATATGAAGTCCCGAAAGAAGCCGAAACACCATCCCACATCCTTCTCCTGCGCGGGTCCTGCATCCATCCCGTTGCAGCCGGGCTTTACTCGCTGCTTCCATTGGGACACAGGGCCGCGGAACGGGTGAAGACCATCATCCGAGAGGAAATGGATGCAATCGGGGGGCAGGAGATCACCATGCCCGTTCTCAACCCCGCGGAGCTCTGGAAACGGACGAAGCGGTACTTCGATATTGGTCAAGAGCTTTTTCGGATCAAGGACCGCAAGGAAAGGGATTTCGTCCTGGCGATGACCCACGAGGAGGTTGTGACAGACATTGCCAAGACCTTCCTCAAATCCTATCGCAACCTTCCAATCATGCTCTATCAGATCCAAACGAAGATCAGGGACGAAGCGAGGCCGCGAGCCGGTCTGCTGCGTGTCAGAGAGTTCTTCATGAAGGATGCCTACAGCTTCCACCGGGACTTCGATGACTTGGATCGCTACTACCCGCGCATGTTCAACGCGTACCTGCGCATTTTCGCCCGTTGTGGACTCAGCGTCTTTCCCATCGAGGCTGACACCGGGATCATGGGGGGGACAGGGTCCCATGAGTTCATGCTTGAATCGGTCAATGGAGAAGATCAGTTCGTCGTGTGTGACCGGTGCGGCTACCAGGCAAATACGGAGAAGGCCGTCGGGTTGAAGCCCCAAAATCAGGCTCCGGTGGAGACGGCTCCACCCATGGAGAAAGTGGCAACTCCGGCGGTCAAGACGATTGCCGACCTCATGGCTTTTTTCGGGATCAGCGAGGATCGCTTTCTCAAAACCGTGGCGTACGAAGCCGACGGGGAGCTTGTACTGGCCGTGATCCGGGGCGACTTTGCGGTGTCGGACACCAAGCTTGCGAACCACCTCAAGGCGGTTCGCGTCGACATGGCACCCGAAGCACTCCTCGCCGCCAAGGGGCTCTTCGGAGGCTTTCTCTCACCAGTCGGTCTCAAAGGCGTGCGGCTGGTCTTCGACACCTCCGTTACGGACGGGCTGCTTTTCGTAGCCGGCGGAAATGAAATCGATGTCCACATCAAGAACGTAATGGTGGGGCGTGACTTTTCCGTGAGCGAGCGGGTGGACATTGCGGAAGCTCGTCATGGAGACCCGTGCGCCCAATGCAGCGAAGGCAGGCTCCTCATCAAGCGCGGCATCGAGCTCGGGCACACCTTCAAGCTGGGCATCAAATACACGGCTTCGGACAGCATGGACGTCACCTACCTGGACGCGGCGGGCGAGAATCAGCGCGTGGTGATGGGATGTTACGGAATCGGCGTCGAGCGACTGATGGCCGCGGCTATCGAGCAATGGCACGACGATTCGGGCCTCGTGTTTCCGGTAACCATCGCTCCTTATCAGGTCATTGTGACGGCCCTGGGGCAAAAAGGGGGGGTACCCGAAGCAGCAGAATCACTCTATGATCAGCTCCGAAGTCGCTATGATGTGCTGTATGACGATCGTGACGAATCTCCAGGAGTCAAGCTCAAGGACGCTGATCTGCTCGGCATCCCGATTCGCGTGGTGGTCAGCCAGAAGCTGCAAAAGACGGCCCAGCTGGAGGTCAAAGTACGCAAAACGGGGGAGGTCGTGATTTGTGCGCAAAGCGAGATCGAAGCCGTCCTCGATCGAGCTCTCAAATCACTGCAACCGTCGCTCGACGCTCTCCCATACATGCCTGAATGAGGCAGCGAAACCAGACCGGAAGGGCATCGGTTGTTTCAGGAAACGGTACGATGAAATCCTATCGCAAAGAGCTTTGGCTCGACGTCCCATCCCGACTCGGATTCATCAACATCACGGAGCAAGTCGAGACCTGCTTGAGAGAGAGCGGCATCAAGGAAGGGCTGCTCCTATGCAATGCCATGCACATCACCGCTTCGGTCTTCATCAATGACGACGAATCCGGACTCCACCACGATTATGCGGTGTGGCTGGAGAAGCTCGCCCCGCACGCACCCGTCTCCCAATACCAGCACAATGTGGGCGAGGACAACGCGGATGCGCACATGAAGCGCCAGATCATGGGGCGGGAGGTCGTCGTCGCGGTGACGGAGGGCAAGCTGGACTTGGGTACATGGGAGCAGGTCTTCTACGGGGAGTTCGACGGGCGTCGCAAAAAGCGCGTCCTGGTTAAGATCATCGGTGAGTGATATCGAGCAGGGTTGAACCACCATCCTAAAAAAGGTGGTCTTAAATGGCTCATCAGTGATAAGATGAGCCGCCTTTAAGATTTACCCTGGACCCGTCTTGTTAGGAGCGTATTGGGATCGGCAAGCCGGAAGTGACAACGAGGAGCCGTCATGTTTAGAGAAATGAGAGTGTCCGGGCTGGTCATGGATCCACAGACGAACACACCGATCGTGATCTTGAAGGACCTTCAGGAGAAACGGGCGCTCCCGATCTGGATCGGGCTCCTTGAGGCGACGTCCATCGCAACGGAGCTCGAAAAGATTCACTTTCCCCGCCCCATGACCCACGATCTGATCAAGAGCTTCTTCAACGAGCTGAACGTAACGGTTGAGCGGATCGAGGTCTGTGACTTGCGAAACAACACCTACTATGCCCTGATTTACCTCCGAGACCATGATCGTTTGAGCACCATTGATGCGCGACCGAGTGACGCGATCGCCATTGCTCTGCGCATGAACGCACCGATCTTCGTGAACGAAGAGGTGCTCAGCAGGTCCCAGAACAATGACGAATCGGCTCGCCCCCTGTTCACGAAAGAACGGAAAGAGGATTGGGCTGACCTGTTGGACAAGCTCGATCCCGAAGAATTCAGCAAGTACAAGATGTAGATGACCCACGCTCGAGCCCCCCGCCGTCCGCGACCCATCGGATACCGGCGCATTCGCTGTCCGCACGTCAGAGCGTGATCCCTGCCCGCAGATCGGTTCCTGGAGAAAGATTCCATGAAATGGAGCTCGTGCACTCTCACCCAAGCCATCGAAGCGGCTCAAGGCAAGCGGCCCGTCGAGCTTTGTATCCGAAACTGCCAGTTGGTGAACGTTCTCTCGGGACGTATTGAAACCGTGAATCTTGGCATTCATGGCGGGAAGGTCGTGGGATGGGGAGACTATGAGGCCGAGGCCGTTGTCGACGCCGGCGGCATGTATGCGGCTCCGGGCTTTATTGATGGGCACCTCCACATCGAGAGCACGATGCTGAGTCCGGCTCAGTTCGCGGCGGCGGCCCTCCGGTGGGGCACAACCGCGGTGGTAGCCGATCCGCACGAGATCGCCAACGTGCTCGGATTGGATGGCATCCGCTACTTCCTGGACTCCGCCGCATTGTTGCCGCTCGATATGTTCTTCAACCTCCCCAGCTGCGTTCCCGCCTCTCCGCTGGAGACATCGGGAGCGGTGCTGCGCGCCGTGGATCTTTTGTCGATCTGCCCCCATGAGCGCGTCGTGGGTCTTGCCGAAATGATGAATTTCCCCGGCGTGACGCTGGCCATACCCGAAGTGCTGGACAAGGTCATCCTCTTTCAAGGAAGGGTTATCGACGGCCATGCGCCTCAGTTGACGGGGCTTGGATTGAATGCTTACCTGGTTGGTGGAATCGGATCGGATCATGAGTGCACGGCCCTGCCCGAAGCGATGGAAAAGCTCTCTAAAGGGATGGTCATCATGATTCGTGAGGGAAGCCAGTCGAAAGACTTGGCGGCTCTTCTTCCGTTGGTCGACGATCAGACCTGGCCTCGATGCATGCTGGTGAGTGACGACCGGCACGCCGACGACCTGCTGCGCGACGGTCACATGAATGTTATCGTCAACAAGGCGATGGCTCTGGGGCTGGAGCCGGTGAGGGCCATTACGCTCGCTTCATGGACGCCGGCAAGCTATTTCGGTCTGCAAGGGCTGGGAGCCCTTGCTCCGGGGTTTCAGGCGGATTTCTCGCTGAGTCCGACCCTTGAGCCTTGGGTGCCCATCCGGGTCTTTAAGTCAGGGAAAGAGCTGGCCCGCGACGGGCGCCTGATTGGCGAGCCGTTTCCGGAGATCGCTCCTCCCCCAAGTCCCATGCGCATCGAGAGAATTGTTCCGGAGGATCTCGCCGTAACCGCACGGCCGGGGAGTATGAAGGTCATACGGGTCCGGGAAGGAACATTGCTCACCGATAAGGTGCTGGTCGAGCCAAAGGCTCAAAATGGGCGGGTCCTCATCGACGTGGAATGGGATGTGTTGAAGCTTGCCGTTTTCAATCGCTACGACGCTGCAGCCAAGCCTTCCGTGGCGTTTGTCCAGGGATTCGGGCTGAAGCGAGGAGCCATCGCTTCCACCGTGGCGCATGATTCTCACAACCTGATCGCCGTCGGCACCTCCGATGAGGACATCGTCAGGGTCGCCGAGGCGGTGCGTGCCAGCGGCGGTGGGATGGCCATCGGCGCATGGGATGATTCCGTTGTCCTTCTGCCCCTCCCCATTGGAGGCCTCATGTCGGATCAGCCTCTCGATCAGGTGGTGACGCAGATCGAAGCGCTGAAGCAGCGGGCGATGACCTACGGCTGCGCCCTGCACAACCCGTTCATGGCCCTTTCTTTCCTGGCACTGCCCGTGATTCCGGAGCTCAAGCTGAGTGATCGCGGGCTCGTGGACGTGTCGGTTTTTTCATTTGTTCCACTTTTTGAGTCGTCTTGAGCAGTTTCCATGAGACCCTTTGAATAAGGAGGAGAACATGAGCACGGTTTCCTGCACTTCCATGGACGATGTGATCAATTTCGCCATCGACCGTGAAATCAACGCCATGGAGTACTACCAACAGTGCGCCGATCGAGCCAAGAATCCTGGGATCAAGAAGTTCTTTGAGGAGATGGTCGAAGAAGAACAGCGCCATCGGGATTTGCTCAAGGAGCTCAATCCCGTGGATTTGGGCGAGATCAAGCTACCTGAGGTGGAGAACCTGAAGATCAGCGACTATCTTGTCGACGTCAAGTTCCACGAGGGCCTCACTTACCAGGAAGCTCTGACCCTGGCCATGAAGAAAGAAGAGAAGGCTCATGCCTTCTACGCCGCCTGGCAGACCAAGTGCATGCACGAAAAGACGGCCAAAGTCTTCGAGCTTTTGGCCAAGGAAGAGCTGAAGCACAAGCGGAAGATCGAGACGATTTACGACGAGGAAATTCTGACCTGGGATTAGCGCTTTTCCCGAAGCCTTCCCGTGAGTCCACCCGACACACGAAGCCATCCCGAAAAAGCCCGGGAGACCAGTCTGGAGTCTCCCGGGCCTTCCTGAAAGCATCACCGCTTAAGACATCACGGACACCTGCGTCCAACCCCAGAATGGATGGAGGCGATCACGGGGTTCTTCCACCAGTCTGCTGCTGGTCCTCCTCCCCGGGTTGGGGCCGCTTGCCTTTTGGCTGCTGCTGTTGTCGCTCCTGCAGTTGCTGTTGCCGCTGCTGCTGACGTTCCTGCATTTGCGGCTGCCTCTGCTGCTGTTGTTGCTCCAGGTGCTGTTGCTGGCGCTCCTGCAACTGCTGCTGTCTCTGCAGCTGCCTCTGCTGCTGCTGTTGCTCCAGCATCTGCTGGCGCTGGGTCGCATCCGGTCGCTCAGGTCTCACCTGCTGGCGCTCTTCTCTCTGTTGACGACGCTGCTCCAGCTGTTGCTGTCTCTGCTGCTGGCGCTCTTCCAGCATCTGCTGGCGCTGGGTCGCGTCCGGACGCTCAGGTCTCACCTGCTGGCGTTCTTCCCCCGGCTGACGACGCTGCTCCAGCTGTTGCTGTCTCTGCTGCTGGCGCTCTTCCAACATTTTCTGGCGCTGGGTCGCGTCCGGACGCTCAGGTCTCACCTGCTGTCCTTCTTCACCCGGCTGACGACGCTGCTCCAGCTGTTGCTGTCTCTGCTGTCGGCGCTCTTCCAACATTTTCTGGCGCTGGGTCGCATCCGGACGCTCAGGTCTCACCTGCTGTCCTTCTTCGCCCGGCTGACGACGCTGATCCAGTTGCTGCTGTCTCTGCTGTCGGCGCTCTTCGAGCATCTGCTGGCGCTGAACCGCATCGGGACGATCGGGTCTCTGCTGTCGGCGCTCCTCCAGCTGCTTACGCCGCTCATCCAACTGCTGCTGCTTCTGCTGCTGTTGCTGATCGCGCAGCTGTTGTCGCTGCTGCTGCTGATCCTCGCGTTTCTGGAGCGCTTCATCTCTTTGCTGCTGACGCAGGATTCTTTGGTCAACAGCCTTCTGCTGCCGTTCTTGCTGCTTGAGCACGCGCTGTTGGAATTTGACCTCGGAAGCAGGCTTGTTCACGCTGTCTGGCGAAACGAGACGATTCGTGGCCCTGGGACGCTCGATTCTGGCGCTTTGATCCAAGGTGCCCTGACGGATGTTGCGAGTCTCCCTCAGAAGCGTGCGGGCCTCGAGCCGCTGCTGACGCTCGGCCAATCGCCGGTTCTGGTCGATCCTTTCCACGACGGTGCGATGCGGCTTGAAAGTCACGTCCTTGTTTACGAAGTTGAACCGATCCCTCCTGGAATCGAAGTCCCGGATCACTCTCCGGTCCACGATGGGCGAAGCGTGATAGTTGTTGATGATCGTAGTCCTGTTGATGTTTCGGACGACGTGGCCACGGTAGTTGTCCACGCCCCAGAAATCCCGGTGCCCGACGAAGACGGCATGATCCAGGTTGTGGAGAGTGGTCAGGTTAACCACAGCCGTTGCAAGGTTCATGGCTGCGACTGCTACGGACGCAGGTCCCCAGTACCGGGTCGCGTAATAAGGCTCGTAGGGAGCCAGGGGAACCCAACCGACATTGTCAGCACCGTAAATCCAGGAAACGCGGCCCGGATACCAGCCATACCCAACAGTCCAGGGACGGGCAACGGTGAGGACTTGCACAACAGGCGGCGCCCAGTACCAGCATCGACAGCTGTCGATGAACACCCAGCTGCCATAGTGATGCGTCGTGTAGCCGAAGGGCTCGTAAGGAACCCAGCACTGATCCCCGTAGTAGGAAGTCCATCGTCCACTGGTGTAGGGCGCCCAGTCGGAGGCCACCGTCGTCGGGCGCCAGAGGTTGCGGTACTCTCCCTGGTACTCAACCCGCTCCCAGCGTCCATTCTCCTCGAATTCATAGGCGTCGTCGGCAAGCTGGGGCGGCAGGTACCGCGTGGAATCCCCTTTGACATCCAACCGCTTGGCCCAGATGGAATCCCGCTGGGAGTTCCACTCGTCGAAATCAGCGTCCACCATTCCGTTGCCGTTTGCCACCGTCTGGTTGTCCGCGATCAGCGAGGACGATCCCGACTGGACCTCGAAACGGGACTGGTTCTTGCCATGCACGAATTCCACGGACCCCTTGAGGGCAATCACCTCCACGGATTCGTCCCCCACATAAAGGTCAAACATGGATTCGGCTGGAGCCAGAACGTATCCGAACGGCGTGGTCGCTTTGATAACGCTCTGCGATCCTCGATTGTAAAAGCGAGCGATCCCCGAGGCCACATCGATTTCCGTCACCTCGTCATCCAGGGAAATGGCCTGGATCTGGGTGCTTCCGCCGATTCGGACCCAGGTGCCGTTCGGAAAAAGAATCTCGGCTTTGGCGTCCTGATCCGAGTACAACGAATCCTCCAGGCCAAAGGGAACGTCTTTGAGAATGGGGACCCAGTCCTTCTCCTCGTACACGTAACGCAACAGCTGGCCTTCAATGTGGGACACGCGTCCAACCACGACGGGTCCCTCCTGCTTGGGAGCGGCCTGGGCTCCCGAAGGGATTGCTGCCGTCACGGCGAGCAGCAGCGCCACCGCCAAGCCGGCAATGCGTTTGAATTCTCTCATGGCTTCTCCTTTGAGCTCGTTGAGTTCACTGCCTATGGTACAACCTGCAAGCCGCCTAAGCGATTTGCATGCCACCTTGGAATCCTTCTCCTTGATCACAGAAAGCCCTGTTCGGGAAAGCCTCGCCGGAGGTCCGCCATCCTTGACAAAGCGGCGTGCCTTTCCCTTGCAAGTCTAACGTCATCCATCGATTACGAAAACCGCTCATGAAAGTTACGATTCTTGCGCAGCCCGGATGATAGGCTCGACCTTGGCCGGAAAGCTCGCCGGAATCACGGGTGAGCCATCTCGATCATGGGGCGCGGCGCGGCACCGGGCTCGCGGTTTCGAGTCCACGGCGCGCATGCAGCTGCATCGCGACGAGGCAAAGCGTCGCGAGTCCATACGCGATCGCAGTTCCCGCATAGACCCCAAGGCTTTTGTAGGAGACGGATACCGCTACGGAATAGACAACCAGGGAGCTCAATCCTTTGGGAACGTTCTTGAGCACCGTCTGAGCATATTCCGCGCCGTAGGTGAGATGGATGATCGCAACGAACGGCAGCATGGTAATCGGGAAAGCGGAGAATAATCCCGCCCATCGCGGTCCTGCAAGCTTGGCCGTCGACGTTACGAGGACGATGGCACTGGCGGCAAAGATCGATCTGAACAGCAGCACCTGCGCACTGAGTCCCACCCGGTTCTGGATGGTGAAATTCTTCAGCCCCCTAAACAGATAATTGAACGCCAGGATCGATAGGCTCGGAAACAGGACCGCCGTGAGCAGGCTCGCCGGGATCGTCCGCAGAACGGCAGCCGCAGCGAAGTATCCGGCAATTCCCGTCACCGAAGCCGCGGCAGTGGGACCGATTCCATTGGGGCTTCGCAGTCTTACGGAGAGCTGAAAATAACCGTAGGCAAAGACCTGGGTGGCGATCAGACCGAGTGCGGTGTAGAGCGCGCTTTCCGAGGCAAACTCGGGGCCGATCTCTATTCCTATAAAAAAGAGATTGATGGCCGCTCCCAGTGGATAGCCGGAGAAAATGCCGGCAAACCTGGGACTCGCCATTTCGGCGAGCACGGACAGGAAAAGCACCATCACGACCGCAATTCCCATCTTTAAGAGCGTCATCCATTGAAGAAGCTCGTTGATCGATCGCCCTCCTGAAACGTATGCCGGCTCTTCCCCTCAGGGAGAGTAAAGGCCGGCTTGGATCGGCAAGTAAGTCGACAATGCGGGAATCAGCGAGATAATGATCAGCACGATGGCCGAAACCACGACATAGGGAATCGCGTGCCTGGCGACGGAATCCAGGTCCCCCCCCACCAGGTTCGCCGCCGTGAACAGGTTCACCCCGACCGGGGGCGTCGCCTGCCCGATGGCCAGCGCGCATACGAAGATGACCCCGTACCACAGAGGGTCGATATGGAAAGCGGCCAGCACCGGAACCAGGATGGGCATAAGAATATATGAAATGGAAATCGCGTCCAAAACCATCCCCAAGGCGAGAAGGAGCAGGTCCACCAAGAGGATCATCACCAGGGCGTTGGGAGAGATTGACACGATGAATTTCGCCGCGAGGTCGATCACGCCGATCACCGATGCCACCCAGGTAAAAATTCCAGCGAACACCACGATGAACATGATGGCCGAGCTGGTCACCGCCGCATCCACCAGGATCTGGATAAAATCCGCCAGCGTCAGTGACCGGTAAACGAAAACGGCGATAAACAGGCTGTAGAACACAGCCACAACCGCCGCCTCGGTGGGCGTGAAGATCCCGGTGTAAATGCCCCCGAGGATCACGACGGGGGCCATGAGAGCCCAAACGGCCTGGCGCAGGGCTTTTAGAATGTCCCCCAAGCTCCCCCGCTCTTCAAGCCCTCGAAAGCCGCGCTTGCGAGAAATGAGCAGAGCGGTCAGGACCATCCCCAAGCCGGTGAGGATCCCGGGAATAATTCCCCCTACGAACAGAGCGCTCACCGAAACGCTCGTGATATTGCCGTAAATGATAAAGGCGATGCTCGGCGGAATGATGATCGACAGATCCGACGCGCAGGCAATGGTGGCCCCGGCAAAATGCTTATCGTAGCCGTTTCGGATCATGGGTGAGAGCAGGATCAACCCGACGGCGGCCGTCGTCGCCGGACCCGAGCCTGAAATGGCCCCCCAGAACATGCAGGTGAGCACCGCCACGACGGCCAGCCCGCCCACCAATCGTCCGACGAGCATCTCAAAGAGGCGGGCGATCGTGGCCGCAAGACCCGCTCTTTCCAGGATGACCCCGGCCAGCACGAAAAATGGAATCGCCAGAAGGGGAAACGAGGCGATGCCGGAGCAGAAATTCATTCCGAGCATTTCCGTGCCGAGCTGGAATTTGAGGAGAGTGAAGACAGCCGCGGCGCCTAAGCACGTCCCGATGGGAACGCCCACCAGCACCAGCACCACAAAGATCACACTGATGAAAAGCGTTGCCACTATTCCGACCGCCTCTCTTGCCTCAATTCCTTCAGCTTCGTCACCGCATCCCGGTAAATCCCCTTGAAGACGAAAACCGACAGAGCCGGCACGCCGCCGTAGTAAACCCAAACGGGGATTCCCAACGCCCCGGAAGTAGCATGAAACAGCACAAGATCATCGTAGATGGCTCGAATCAGGTACAGGCTCACCAGGAGAAAAAGGAGCGTGCTGAGCAGGGCGCTCCCAACGATGACACCCCGCTTGATGGCCGCGGGAAACAGGCTGAACAGTGTGACCATGCCCAAATGGGCTCCGCGGCTGAACGCGATTCCACAGCCCACGACGGTCATCCACACAAACAGGTTAATCGTGATTTCTTCCGTGGCCGCAAACGAGAAATGAAGCACATAGCGGCTCACGATGTTGGCAAATGTGATGCAGCACATGACGAAGAGGAGCACCGCAACAATCCAGTGCTCCACTTTGAACGATTTTAAACTGCGTGGAGGAAGGCTCATGCTCCTGGAGTCTCCCCTAAACCCTACTGAGCCATGTCCGCTAGAGCCCCTTCATACACCTCCTTGCCCACCTGGGCCGCCCACTTTTCATGAACGGGCTTCACGACTTCCTTGAAAGCTTTGACCTGATCCTCGGGCAGGAAGGAAACCTTCATCCCCTTCTCTTCCAGGAACTTGACGGGATCCGGGGCTTCCGGGGCATACTTGAATTCTTCCTTCAAAATCTTGAGCGACTTATCCCCATCGAGGCCGGCGCGCGCAAGGGCCTTTTCAAACCGTCCAGCCTCATTGGCAGCCTCCTGAATTCCCTTCTGGATGTCGGGCGGAAAGGCGTCCCACTGCTCCTTGTTCCAGTAGATGATCAGCGGGTCGGCCAGATAATTCCAGAACGTCGCAAATTTGTGATACTGGTAAATCTGAACGGGGATGAGAACACCGATCGGGTTTTCCTGGCCGTCCACAACGCCCTGCTGGAAGGCCGTCACCGCATCCCCCCAGTTCATGTTGACCGGGTCGGCCCCAAGCTGCCGAAAGGTATCGATAAAAATGGGGCTCCCGACAACCCGGACGCGCATGCCTTTCACATCCTCGGGTTTTTCCACCGGACGCTTGCTGTTGGTCAGCTGCCGAAATCCGTTTTCAGCCCAGCCCAAAGGCTTTAGACCGATCTTTTCCATTTCGGCGAAGATGGCTTTCCCGGTCCGCCCGTTTTCCAGCTTGTCCAAGTTCTCGAAGGTATTGATGAAGAAGGGGAATGAAAAGATGTTCATGGACGGGATGACCGTCGAGGCATTGATGGTGGACTCCACGGCGCAGTCGATGATTCCCTTGGCGACCATTTGAGGGGACTGAAGCTGGGCCCCCTTGAGCAGTGCACTGTTGTAGTAGGGCTTCACGTTGATCTTGCCGCCCGTTTTTTCCTTGACCAGCTCCGCGAACTTGGCCGCTCCTATGCCCCAGTAGAAATTCGGCCCGACATTCAGCGTGAGCTTGTACTCCTCCTTGAACTTCGGGTCCTCCGCACCGGCTGCTCCAACTCCCAGGGCCAAGCCGGTGGCAGCCACCAGCAGACAGCTCCAGATCAAGGTCCGCCTCGTCTTCATGCTCATGCTCCTTTCCATCCGTCCTTCCGGTTGACGTTTCCCACGCGATTCGCGTCGCTGCCTTGGAATCGAGGAGATACCAAGCAGCCAAGGTGGGCGCAACCCTACCATGGAGCCGGATGGGCAAGCAAGTCGGAGATGGGCAAAGGGAGGTCTATTTCTTGCCCGCGAGGGTTTCGAATTGGAGCTCCAAGTCGTCGGGAAGCCGCGCCTGCTTGTAGCGCACAACCCCCTTGGGATCGGCAAGGATCACGGTCGGGACTCCGAACAGGCCAAAGGACTGCCCCACGTCGAAGGTGCGGTCAAAGCCAGCGGGAAACGAATACCCCTGCTTTTCCCAATAAGCCCTGGCCCTGGTCTCTGAGTCGTTCAATGCGGTGTTGACGGCGAGCACAACCAGACCTTCCGGACCCAGCTTCGCATACTGGCGCGCGAGCTCGGGCAGCTCCCGCATGCAGTTTGGGCACCAGGTGTTCCAGAAGATCACCAGAGACACTCTCCCCTCCAGGCTCGCGCGGGACACGATGCCACCGTCGAACGTCGGCAAGACGAAATCCGGAAGGGGATCCCCTACTTCCAGCCCCCACGCCGGTGACGCGGCGGCAGCAAGGCAGACGAGCACCACCAAGACCCCTTTTCTGGCTGAGATCATCCGCTCCTCCTCAAAGCCAGGACTGCCCTGCACGGATCAGGTAATACTGGGCAAGGCCGATCATCAGCAGGCCGAGCGCCTTCTTCATGCCCGTCATCCACTGACCCGGCCGCGGGAGCGCCGTCGCCATTCCCGAAAAGGTTCCGATGGCAAGCAGGAGAGCGCTCCGCCCGATGGAAAACGCAAAGACCAGCACGGCGCCGAAGAGGACGCTCTGGGTCGTCGCCACGTAAGCCAGAAGGCCGAAGAGCACGGGCGAGGTGCAGGGCGAAGCGACCAAACCCGAGGCGGCACCGATGAGAAAGGCGCCCACCACGCCCCCGACGGCCGGCTCCCAGGGGCGACCCGACGAATAGATGGGGACCTGGATCACGTCGAGGATGTTCAGGGCGACCAGGATGAGAACGTTGGCAACAAAGATCATGGCCCAGGGACTGGTGCTGAGCCGACCGAAAAAGCTCCCCGTGAGGGCGGCGACCATCCCGAGGAGGGAATAGACGACGGACATCCCCAGCACATAACCAAGGGAGAGCAGGAACGCTCTCCATCGGGTCGACTCCCCGGTGGCTTTTGAGCCCACATAGGCTGAAACGATGGGAATCAGGGGGTAGACACAAGGGGCCAGGCTCGCGAGAAGGCCGCCCGTAAAGGCCGCTCCGACCGCAAACAGAGGAGGTCCCGCCAAATAGGTTTCGATGCCGTTCATGACGCTCTCCTTACCCGCCCGGCAATTCCCCGCATTGGAGGATCACCGGCGAACCGCCCGGGTGGGACAAACGCGCTGTCAGTCTCCGGGCAGACTGGCCACTTGGCATTGAACGCTTTTTCAAGGGCGATCGCCCACGGGCTCGGCAGGACCCACGCTAGCCTTCTGATCCCCACCCGCCGCCTCCGAGCTACGCGTTTCACGCATTTTTCGTTGGCTCTCTTCTCCAATGAAGGTGAGCAGCGATTCCACCTCGTTCCGGTTCAACCGGAGGTCCGGCATTGGTACGTTGTCGTAAGCCGCCAGAAGAGCCATCGCGAGCGGATCCTTTTCCGCCAGCATCCGGTCCGGTGCCATGACGAAGCGAATCAGCCATTCCCGCTCCCGCTTTTCGGTCACGCCGAACAGGTCGGGCCCGACACGTCGTTTCTCCGGATTCCGGATATCCCCGGCCCCGATCGTGTGGCATGCCGCGCACCGTGTGCGGAAAAGGTTCTCTCCCGCCGAGATGTTCCGCACCTCGGGGGCATCGGCGTAGTCGCGTCGCTCTTTGGGCGGCAGCTTCCAGTTGTGCAGCCAGCTCCCAATTTGCGTTGCCAGAACATAGGGGTTTTCGAAGGGGGAGCCCTTCATCCAGCGGCCCGTGCTCTGGTTCCCGATGAGAAGACTCAGCGTGTGGGCACTCAGGTTGCCGCTCTGCTCCTCTTCATTGTAGAGCCCAAGCTTCTTTCGAAGCAGAATGATGTCGGCTTCCTTCCCGGTTAGAAAAAGCCAGCCGGGCCCTGTCTGGAATCGCTGCGAATAGGCCTTGAGGACGCTGGGCTTGTCAAAATTCGGATCGACGGTGATCGAGTACATGAAGACGTCCTTCCCGACCCGATCCCCCAGAATCTTCTGAACTTCGCGAAGCCTTGCCGTCTCCAGCGGACACACATCCTGACAGCGGGTGAAGATAAAATTGATCACCACCACCTTGCCCTTGATCAGATCGTCGAAGAATCGAACCGTCTTTCCGTCCTGGGTGACCAAGGGGACATTCGGAAAGTAGTCCGCCCCCCAAATGTCACGCGCATCCCCCTCGGCATGGAGGGGACTTCCCCCGAAAACCAGCACGATTCCCACGATCAGAACAAGGATCAAGGACCGGACCATTCGCTGCATATTCTCATCTCCTTTACTCTGAAAACTCTCCTTCCAGCGGGAGGCTGCTTGCCCACCGCCGGAAGGTTGCACGACGGGAGGTCTCGCTCCTCCCGTCAGAGAAAGAATTTTAAGGGTTGGCTGCCTGCTGGGCCAGCACGAGCCGAGCCTGAAGCGCCGCGATTCGCCTCTCCAGGGTCAAGACGACGCGTGCTCGCGGTTTTCGCCTGGCCAGTTCCCTGTCCAGCACGATCTGAGTCTGATTGATCAACTTCGTAAGACGCAGCTCCAGGGCTGTCGGTGCGGGTGCTGGCGGCGGTGGCGGTGGGGGCGAAGGCGAAGGCGTCGGTGTCGGCGTAGGATTAGGAGTCGGCCCGGGAGTGGAGACGGGCAGCGCGATTGAGGGTCCAATCCCATCGCCGCTTCTGAAGGTGGGAAGCGCGGCGGAATCGACATACTCAACGCCGTCCCAGGTGGGCAGCGGCGCCGGCATCAACTGGATCTGTCCCGGGTGCTCGAGGTCCCACCGCATCAGCATGGAGTGGTCTTCATGCTGCGTGTTGTGGCAATGCTCCATGTAAGTCCCGGCGAACTCCCGGAAATGGATCGCCATTTCAACCCGGTCGGTGCTGTCAGCCAACGGCCCAACCCGATAGACATCTTTGCGGGCCCACTTCTCCCACTCGGGCGGAGCCTTGCCGCCTCGCGTCAGGATGATGCCTTCCTCGAAATGAACGTGCACCGGATGGCTCCAGCCGCCGTTGCCGAGAATCGACCAAATCTCGAGCGTTCCGTCTCCAGTGTACCCCGCCTCGGTAGGACCGGTCGACAGCTGAGGCGCCGCGGTAACCCGTCTCGGATCCATGTTGAAGGCGTCACCATTGTCTGTCTTGATCGTCCACGGGGACGCGTCGGTTCCACCCGAGCGTACGAACTCGAACGTGCGATGCCGCGCCGCTACCAGCTTCGCCTGATCCGCCGGGTCATCCCGATGGATGGTCAGCGGGATCATGGTCTTCTTGCCGGCCACATACTGAGCGGGGTCCATGCTCGGATCCTGCCCCGAATAACTCTGCACACGCAGCTCCAGGATCTTTCCAACTCCCGGGTCGCCATTGATCCACCGATCTGGGATGCCGTCTTTGTCGTCGTCCCGCAGCGTCGGCTTGTAGCTCCCGGACAAGATCACGGCCAGCGGGATCTTGCCGTTGGGCTTCCTGCCGTTGGTGTGCTCGAGCACGTTGACCAGGTAAAGCTTATCTCCCGGCACGATGCCGTTCTTGCTGAAATCGACCACAATGTCGTACCGTTCGGCGATTCCCTGCTCGGGAAGCTGCCCCTTGTGCTCCTGAAGGATGCCGTTTCCGTCCAGATCCACCGAACCGTCAAAGGGAACCGAATGCTCCATGATATTGCCGTCGTTGGCGATCATGTGGAAGGGAACCCGATTGTAGGAGACCCCGGAGCCACTCGGACCGGGCATCTCGCCGCCCGCTCCCTTCACCTCTTTTACCAGGGCAAGCGTCAGATAGCGCGAAACGGAGCCATTCAGGATGCGGAATCGATACCGCCGCGCACGGACGTTGAAATACGGTCGCCACAGCCAGTTGACCAGCACCTGATCCCCTAGAAAGCCATCGGTGTTGAAGATGTTGAACCACAACTGGCCGTCCTGATCCCAGGCCTTGTCGGCAATCACCAGGTTCACGTCGTAATCACGGTTGCCCCAGGGGAGCGCCGTGCCGCTCGGAAAGCGCAGGTTCACGCCGTCGTCGAAGTCCTCCTTGCCTCGATCCAACGCACTGTAATAATTCATCATCACCGCATTGCCCTTGTACACGTTCTGGGCAGTGAAGTCGAGCATGTGGTCGTGGAACCAGTGGGTGCTCATGGTCTCACGCCAATCGCCCCGGATCTTGATGGATCCGTTCTGACAGGTCTTGAGACCTGGGTTGAGGTCGTTTACGAAAAGGGTCTCTCCGGGAGAGCAGGGAAAGGCCGCCCGCGGATCCGAAGCGTCGGTGTTGATGGTGTCGTAGCCCGCCAACTGCAGTGGCCAGCGGTAGTCGTAGTACTGCCCCGGAAAGAAGAAAGCGTTGGTGTATCCGTCGCTTTCCGCCGGAGAGTGACCGTTGTGCTCGTGGGTCGAAATGGTGTGCAGCCCGAACCCGTGGTTTGCCGAGGGGTCGATGGGCAACGCGTTGTAGTGACGCATCAAGATCGGCTGCCCATAGCGCACCATGAGCAGTTTGGGAGGCAGCGTCCCGTCAAAGGTCCACAGGGCCTTGTGATCCTGAACGGGCATGAAGGGATGGAAACGAATTTCGAGCCCCTTCGTTGTGCCTTCAAGCTTGGGAGCGCCGGGAACCGATGATTCGTAGACCGTGTGGTAGAGTCCCCCCGGACCGAATTCGCCGAGATTGTATCCGTGCGCCTGCCTGCTGTCGCGAAACCCTCCATTCACTCGAGCCCCGGCCTGGGCCGTCTTAAAATACGCCTGAGGATAGAACTCGTTCCAGCGCTGGTGAGCCCAGCCCATTCCCGGTGGACGCCCCTCCGCCGGAGGTGAGATCAAGCTGCGCCCGAGGAAGCTTTCTATGGCCGGCTTCCAGGGGTTCAGGTCGGTGGTGTTTGAAAATCGGGTCGGAAACGGCGCGATTCCGGACTGATCCAGGAAGGCCTCCAAAGCTGCACCTGCCGGCGCACTCGAAGCAACACTGTCCGAATCCTGCTCGGGTCCCGGTCCGACCGTCGGAAGCGGAAAGCCCCTGGCCGGAACCGGAGCGTTTGGATCCAGGGGCTCAGGGCCGAACGCCTCGAACCGAAGCATTTGCTGGGTGAAAGGCTCCGCGCCGAAAAGGGGGCTCGGACGGCTGTTGGTCGGAACATTGTTGCTGCTGAGGAGCGCCTGGGGAACGGAATTGGTGGTTCCCGCATCCGCCTCGGTTCCGGTCGCCCCCCCATCGAACGATCCTTCGTTGGCCGGAGGGAGAGCTTCAAGGAGCTTGCCCGCGGCGTCGCGTCCAATCACGGGCCCCGTGAACGCAGAGGGGTCCCCCGGAGGAGGCGGACCGAAGTCGTCAAGGATCTCGGCCAGCGCGAAGGAAGTGAGGAGGATTCCGCAAAGGGTTGCGCCCACAAGAAAATAGTTGGCTTTGTGGTAGGATCGAAGCAGCCTCTTGGAGAAGCCCGCAAGCCCTGCCGCTTTTTCCATCCATAGACGGTACATTTTTATGATGTTCATGGTAAACCTCCATCTCATCCCAAAGGCTGCTTCCCCTTTGACGGTAGAGCATCGCATCCGCAGATCGACCGCTGCATCAAGGTTCCCCTCCCTGGGACCGAAGCAGACCCGTCCGCGCCAGCACCACCAGATCGCATCGCTGAAGCATGAAAGGTCTCGTTCGGCCCCGGCTCTCTCATCGACCCATCTTGGGTGCACACGTGTTGAGGCTGGATTCTAGATTCGAAGGATGCATGTCCGGTGGGGTTTGACCGATTGAGCGGCAATGCCGGCATCTCGCCCCTGCACGGGAGCGGGAAGTGCACGGTCGGTAAACAGAGTCTCGGCCTGCTGCGCGTGGATGTGAGAGTGTTTGCTGGGCTCCGACGACAACAATTCCTCCAACGACGCGACAGAAGCCAACCTGCAGACGGAGGCATTCTGAGCCTGAACGGAGCCGCAAAGAAACACCGCAACGACAACGGTCAGAAAGCAGATCCAAAATAACTTTGAAGCGTCCATGGCATGTCCTCGTTTCCCTGAGCTTACTACCCAATACTACTTGGTAGTACTTAGGCTAATTAGTCCATCGTCCCCACGCAATACCTACATATACGTATCTGATCGTTTTAGTGATAACCCCGGTCCCATTGCGCAATCGATAAAACCTCAGAGGCGACGCCTCCCTCATGCCGAAGGTGATAACGAGGCGCATTTTCCGGAATCGTGCGGTCACTCAGTGTGCTATGGTCAGCCAGCGAGCGGGACTCTGAGGAATCGGTCGAGCCTCGTTGAGCGCTTCGGCTCGGGGAGGCTCGATCGAAAGGTGATGGCGAGGAGCTTACGGATACATCTTTGCAGCCCTCTCCCCGACACAGGGAGCCGAGGAGAAAGGAGATGAGCCATGGGAAAGAAAGTGAGCCGAATCACGGTCGACCGCAACGAACCGTCGCTTCAGGATGACCTTAGCAGGTATTGTGAAAAGGCCCTGGAGCTCGGAGCAACCAAGGTCGCCATTGTCCCGGTGGAAGACATTCCGGTGGATGAGCGCATCACACTCAAGTGTCAGATCCCCCGCTGCTTCGGCTACGGCGCGGGAGCCCAGTGTCCCCCCAACACCCTCAAGCCCGCCGAATTGCGTGACATCCTGAAGGGGTTCCAGTGGAGTGTCTTCTTCATCAAGGATGTGCCGCCCGAAGTCATCGTCCGCGACAGAGCCACCATCAAAGAGCGGGTCGCGGCGTACCAGGACGTTTACAAGATGGTGACGGAAATCGAATCCATGGCTTTCTATGATGGTCACTACCTTGCCTTTGGGTTTGCCGCCGGATCCTGTCGCCACACTTTTTGCGGGCAGCAGGAGACCTGCCAGGCGATGGAAGGAAAGAAGTGCCGTTTCTCGCTGATCTCCAGGCCGTCGATGGAGGCTGTGGGAATCGATGTTTACCACATGGTTGCAAAGGAGGGCTGGGACATCTACCCGATTGGCAGCGCAGCCAAGCCGGAGCACATCCCCAAAGGAACACTGGCGGGCCTTGTGATTGTCCAATAGAACGAAGCAGACTAGGGGAGTGTTGAGGGCACCGATGCTGCCCTTTCCGGAAGGGACCTGAAAAAGGATACTGCCGAAGTCCCAGGCGGGGCTTCGGCAGCGGCGGGGGAGCAGGCCGATTGGCATCGGTCGCTGATGGTGTCTTTAGGTCTCCTCCTGGCGAGGAATCCACAGTCACCATGTGTTCAAAATCACTGAGCTCACTCAAAAAGCGTTGGAGAGCGTGCCGCACCGTGTACGGCTGCTTCCAGCGCAGCTTTGATGGCGCCAACTGCCGCTTGTGCAGCTAATGCAGTTGTGCGGGCGATGCCGAAGCACACAGAGCGCTTTGTATCCCTGTGAGCAAATCTTGAAGCTTGAACGGCTTGGCTAGGCAGGCAGCTGCACCGAGGCCGAGCGCCTCACGTTTCAATCCCGCGTCGGCTTCCGAGCTCATCAGGATAAAAGGGGTATCAAAGCGACTCGCCTTCACATACCGCAGCAGGTCCAGCCCCGATTCCAAGGGCATATTGAAATCAGAAAGCGTCAGCTCGAAGCGGTTTCGGTTCAAATACCCACGGGCCTTCTCGACGTTCTCGGCCGGGATGCACTCATAACCTTGCTCCCGGAGAAAGTCGGCGAGCATGCCGCGCAGCAGGTCATCGTCATCAACGATCAGGATCTTGGGCATGGCTTCCTCCTTCTTCCCTCCAGGACAAGAGCCGTGGCCCGGAACATACCGGACCCGCAGATCCAAATTGGCCGACGTCCTTGCCGGCCTTGAACGGGGAGCATCCTGCATCGTCGCCAGTATCTAAAGGCAAACCTCGTACCAAAACAAAAAAAACACAAAACAAGTCCATATTTCAATAGGTTAACAAGAGCAAGCCCACGGAGGGCAGTTGCGCAACTGTATGGATTTAGCTTCACTTCTGCATTAAATATTGTTCAAAAACCAGGGAAGCCTGTGCACCGTCATTGAAGGCGCGTGCATGCACGTCCAGGGTCGCCCCTGTTGACTGCTCAATTTGTCTTGCACTGAGCGAAGAACCATGTTATGAATTTTCCTCACTTTTTGGAAGTCATCCCAGCAGGGCTCTGGCCGCACTCAATCGGAAGATTGGCCGCCCAACGCAGTACGGAGATGCATCAGCCAAGCGCGTCCCATGCTGCGCTTCCGCACGAGCCATGAACGCCCTCGCCAAATGCCCCCGTAGCTCAGGCGGATAGAGCACGAGATTCCTAATCTCGGTGCCACAGGTTCGAGTCCTGTCGGGGGCACCAGAAAATTCAAGGGGTTACGGCGATCGGGTCGTAGCCCCTTTTTTTCAGACTGGAAACCGGAGCATTCGAGGAAAGGCTGAGGCTGGAGCCAACGCCATCCTGGGCAACGAATGGTGACTGTTGAGCCGACCGCTCATCCGCCCATTGACTAGGTCAAGTCCAAAGATGATGGAGCGCAAACACGGCGAGCCGCACCAGACAGGGTATTCTGCGTGGAGAATTCAATCCGAGGAGAGGCTCACACATCCTGGACGGAGATGCAGCCAGCCGGCAGCAACAGTGGCTCGAACAGGCCAGACTCGCCGAGACACGCGGCGAGCAATCCCTTGCGGCCGGCCACACGGTGAGCGCTCGCGGCCAACTCCTGCGCGCAGCGAATTGCTACCGCCTTTCCCTGCTTTCCATGCTG
>CAZIEW010000041.1:0-46883 GCA_964538515.1 uncultured Syntrophobacteraceae bacterium | reverse complement strand
ATGTGGTTCGTAAGGCCGCTGAACAAATATCAAACCGGCCTTTCCGGATGGACACGAATTAGGCTTTGAGGAGGGTTAGGAGCATGTTGGGTCTTGGTCCCACGGAGCTGATACTGATATTGATCGTGGTCCTTTTCTTTTACGGAGGGAAACGATTTCCAGAAATTGGGGAAGGCCTTGGAAAAAGCATAACGGCATTCAAAAATGCCATTCGAGGCGAGCCTCCGACTTCCGCCAACACTTCCAAGAAGGACCGCGAGTAGTCTTCGTTTTTCTTGGTTCGCTTGAAAGGAAGCAGAATGGAGGCTCACGGGAGCAGGGCAGATGTTCAATCTCGGATTCGAAGAGCTGCTTTTGATTCTGGCCATTGCGCTGATCGTGGTCGGGCCAAGTAAATTGCCCGACTTAGCTCGAGCGATCGGTAGAGGCTACGCGGAGTTCAAAAGGGCGATGGATGAGCTCAAGCAGACCATCGAGCAAGACGAAACGGTCAGGGAGATTAAGGCGGAATTTCAGTCTGCCCAGAATCAAACCCTATACGGCAACGTCTTGTCCCAATTGAGCTCCACAACTCAACCCACCGATTCATCGGGCAAGGAAACGGCCCCCGCTGCTGATGCCTCCCTTTCCCAGGATGATCATAAAATGGTCGGCGAGCACGAAAACCAGACCAAGACCTGATTTGGGAAGTCTTTCCGTGCTCCCTCGAAGATGATCGCACCTTTCCACGGGGAGCGCTCGCGAGCCTGAAAAGGCCTTGAGAAATACGCAGCATGCCAGTGGAGTAAACGGACCACCATGTCAAACGACTACAAAATGCCCTTCATGCAGCATCTGGAGGAGCTCCGCAAACGGCTGATCACAAGCGCCGTCGCCATTGGAATCGGGTTCCTCGTCAGCTATGCCTTCAAAGAGAAGCTCTTTGAAATACTTATGCAGCCCTGGATCAATGCAATGCCGAAGGGGCACGAAGCAAAGCTCATCTACACTGCCCCCCATGAAGCGTTCTTTACGTACATGAAGGTTTCGTTGATTGCAGGAACGGGCCTAGCTGTTCCGATCATTCTTTACCAAGTGTGGCGATTCATTGCTCCCGGCCTCTATGAAAATGAAAAGCGATACCTGCTTCCTATTGTCTTCTTTTCGTCCGTTTTTTTCCTCGGGGGGGCATCGTTCGGGTACTTTCTCGTCTTTCCGGTAGGGTTTCAATTCTTCGCTTCCTTCGCCAGTGATTTCATTACTCCCATGGTCAGCACTAAGGAGTTCCTGACATTTTCGGTCCGGCTTCTACTGGCCTTTGGCTTTGTCTTCGAACTCCCTATCTTTGCTTTCTTCCTGGCTCGCTTGGGGCTCATCAGCGCTCAGTTTCTCAGGCGTCAAAGGAAGTTTTCCATTGTCATCATCTTCATTCTCGCTGGAATTTTGACACCGGGCCCCGACGTGTTTTCTCAGCTTCTGATGGCCGGCCCCTTGCTGGTTCTCTACGAGCTGAGTGTTTTGATCTGCCACGTGTTCGGCAAGAAGAAGCCAGAGGAAGAGCTTGATGCGGCCAATCTGCCTCAAGGCACCGAATAGTGGGACACTTCACCCTTGTTGAGCAATCATTGAAAAGAGGAAGCGACGTCAATGCAGAAGATGATTCTGGTCCTGGCCACGCGAAACCAGGGCAAGACGAAGGAAATCCGGAAATTTATGGAAGGTCATCCTGTTGAGATCAGGGATCTGAACGATTTTGGGCCGATTCCGGAAGTGGTCGAAGATGGTAAGACCTTTGAAGAGAATGCCTATAAGAAGGCTCACTTTACCGCAAAGATTCTGGGATTGCCCGCCCTGGCGGACGACTCAGGCCTGGAAGTGGATGCGCTCGACGGTGAGCCGGGGGTTTTCTCGGCCCGGTATGCCGGTCCCCAAGCTTCCGACGATGAAAACAACGCCAAGCTGTTGTCCAGGCTCAGCGGCGTCCGCAACCGAACCGCTCGATTCCGCTGCAACCTCTCACTAGCCGTCCCGAGTGGACCAGCACTCACCTACGAAGCCACGTGTGAAGGGCTGATCACGGAGGAGCCCCGAGGCACGAACGGCTTTGGCTACGACCCCCTTTTCTACTACCCCGAACGAGGAAAGACCTTTGGAGAGATGACGCTGGCGGAAAAATCGGAGGTTAGCCATCGAGGCAAGGCCTTTCTGGAGCTAAAGCAGGAGATGGAGAAGGTTTTGAAATGGCTGGAGAAACGGCTGGAAGAGGAGAGCCTCATGCGCGGCAGGCATGAATGCCTTGGCCATTAACGCTCAAATCAAATCGTGAGGGTCAGCGGTAGAATTTTTTCCAGGGGTTTCGGGCATTCTCTTGGGCATTGAGCAGAGCAGCACGGAGGCTTGCAACGGCCAAGTCGGCACAGTGTTTTTCATGCTCCGGCAGTGTCTCCAGGTAATCGAGCACCTCCGTGGGGCTGATCTCCCAGGCCTCGCTGAGCGTTCTTCCCTCGGCCAAATGGACGACGGTGCTGGCACAGGCAAGCGAGTACAAGCATCCGTTGGTCTCGAACGCAGCCGAATCCAAATGCCCATCGCGAACCATGAGGAATATCTCGATGGTGTCCCCGCACGGCCGGGTCACCTTTCCGTATCCATCGGGATATTTCAGGCGCTCTCGCTTCCCGCCCCGGAATACCATTTCAAGGAACCGAACGGAATGATTCCGGCAACGCTCAACATTCGCTTGATCCATCTTCCGGCCTTGTCTCGTAACCAAGGGCGTCTGCAGCCCGAGCATTCTCTATCATTCGCGGCAAAACACAAGCCATGTTTCACCCTGCGTCACCCGTGACGCGGGACTCCAATCGGTTGATCGGGACCTGCCCACGTCCGAGCAGTCAGACTATCCTACTGGCAGTTTATCTCAATAGCGAGCCCATGAGAATTCCAAAAGCTCGAGTCATGCCCTTGGGGGAGAACCCCCCTGGGCATAGGATCCAGCAAGCGCATTGCACTTGCTGGGCGGCAAGTGTAAATTACTGATTAAGTCCAGGATGCAGGTTTTGGTTATCCGGTTCCGGCCTTGAGCAGTCATTCGTCCGAGGCAGCCTCGCGACGCCGGGAGGTTTTGTGCCACGAGGGAATGGGGAGCCGGTGTTGCCGCTGTCGTCGTCAAGCCGTATCAGCTCCTTGACCAGATTGAAGAACAAGTGCACTGTGAAAAGCAAGCGACAAAGTGGAGTCTTTTGGTGTAGACACTGGATCAGTGCGCACTGTTCTGACCATGGAATTTCGAACCGCCTCATCGTTCAAGGAGATGGTATGGAAAGCGGGCAACAAAAGAGGGGAAGAAATGCAATTCTCCCGGGAGTGTTCGTAACGGTCTGCTTCGGGATCCTTGTGCTCCAGGTCGTGTCGTGCTCCTCGACTGCCATGAGACGGGCAAACGAAGACTCGTTCAATTTGGTTGTCGAGAATTTTCATAACGCCGTTCGCTGGGGTGACTATCAAACGGCCGCCACATTTGTCGGACCGACGATGCAGGAGGACTTCTGGAGAATCAGCGACGCACTGCAGAAGCGAGTCTCCATCATGGAGTGTCAAGTCAAGCGATCATCCTTTGACTCCATAGGGAAAACCGGCGAGATTGTTCTGTTTGTGCGCTATTACGCCAAGGACAAGCCGGAGGTGATCACGCGCATGGTTCACGAGCGCTGGAAATTCTTTGAAAAGGAAAAGATGTGGTACTTGGTCTCGCACGACCTCAACGCTTTGGAGAACTGAGGCTCGTATTTGATTTTGTCCGTGCATCCTCTCCTTCCAGCGAAGTCTTTGGTCCTTTTCGGTCAAATGGGTTTTTGATATAAATCGTGTCTGCTTGGAGCGACTTTCTTGAATTTTCTCTTTGAGTCTGCGCTCGTGACTCCGACCACACCGTTCAGCGAGAAGCACGCAGGATTGCCCCGCGTCAAAGCGGGGATATCAGTTTCACGACGATGGAGGCATGTCCATTGAGTCCTTTTTATAAGAACCTGGCACTGTGGTTGATCATCAGCCTTATGGTGATCCTGCTTTTCCACATGTTCCACCAACCCCAGCAAGCGAGCAACGAAATCACGTACAGCGAGTTCCTCACCTCCGTCGCGAAGGGAGATGTCACTCGAGTGACCATTCAAGGAGATCGGGTGCAAGGAACGTATGCGGACCAAAAGCCGTTCCGCACGTTTGCGCCTCGAGACGCCGACTTGATCCGCACCCTGCGCGAGCATAACGTCGTCATTCAAGTCAAGCCCGAAGAGGAGTCTCCCTGGTATACGACCGCGCTCATCAGCTGGTTCCCCATGCTCTTGCTCATAGGGGTCTGGATTTTCTTCATGCGTCAGATGCAGATGGGCGGCGGGAAAGCGATGAGCTTCGGAAAGAGCCGGGCACGTCTTCTCAACGAGAGCTCCAAGAAGATCCTTTTTGAAGACGTTGCGGGCGTTGATGAGGCCAAGGAAGAGCTTCAAGAAATCGTTGAATTTCTCAAAGACCCCAGGAAGTTCACGCGGCTCGGGGGGCGGATCCCCAAAGGCGTGCTGCTGGTGGGAGCCCCGGGCACGGGAAAGACGCTTTTGGCGCGCGCTATTGCCGGGGAAGCCGGCGTCCCTTTCTTTTCCATCAGCGGCTCGGATTTCGTGGAAATGTTCGTCGGCGTCGGGGCTTCTCGTGTCCGTGACCTTTTCATGCAGGGGAAGAAGAACGCTCCCTGCATCATCTTCATCGACGAAATCGATGCCGTCGGGCGTCACCGTGGTGCCGGTCTCGGAGGCGGACATGACGAGCGCGAGCAGACCCTCAATCAGCTTCTAGTGGAGATGGACGGATTCGAATCCAACGAGGGTGTCATCCTCATTGCCGCCACCAATCGTCCCGACGTATTGGATCCCGCGTTGCTTCGGCCGGGACGGTTCGACCGACAGGTCGTGGTCCCCGTCCCCGATATCCGAGGACGTGAAGGCATCTTGAAGGTTCACCTGCGCAAGAAGCCTTTGGCGCCCGACGTCGAAACGCGAACCTTGGCGAAAGGAACTCCGGGGTTCTCGGGAGCCGACCTTGAAAATCTCGTTAATGAGGCGGCCCTCCTTGCGGCGCGAAAGGATAAGGATCTCATCGATATGGCGGATTTCGAATCCGCCAAGGACAAGGTCATGATGGGCCTTGAGCGCAAGAGCATGATCCTCAGTGAGGAGGAGAAGCGGAGCACGGCGTTCCATGAGGCGGGACATGCGCTGGTGGCGCGCGTTCTTCCCAACGCTGACCCGCTTCACAAAGTAACCATCATTCCCCGAGGACGCGCATTGGGCCTCACCATGCAACTTCCTCAGGATGACCGTCACACGGCCTCGAAGGATTTTCTGAAGGACCAGATCGCGATCTTCATGGGAGGACGCGTCGCAGAAGAGATCATTTTCGCCCAGCAGACGACGGGGGCTTCCGACGATATCAAGCGAGCCTCTCAAATCGCCCGCAGGATGGTTTGCGAATGGGGAATGAGCGACCGGCTTGGCCCCTTGAGCTTCGGGCATCGGGAAGAGCAGGTGTTTTTGGGGCGCGATATCACGCAGAATCGCGACTACAGCGAAGCAACTGCGATCAATATCGACGAGGAAGTTCGTCGCATCGTGGAAGAGAACTACCAACGCGCAAAGGACATTCTCACCGAGCACGAGCCCATCCTGACAGGCATTGCCCATGCCCTGTTGGAAAGAGAGACTCTCGAGCTGCGCGACGTGGATCAGATCATTCAGGAGATCAAGCCCGAGCTCATGGCCGTCATCGGCGCGGGAGACAAAACGAAGCCAGGGT
This sequence comes from uncultured Syntrophobacteraceae bacterium, assembly GCA_964538515.1. Lineage (GTDB taxonomy): Bacteria > Desulfobacterota > Syntrophobacteria > Syntrophobacterales > Syntrophobacteraceae > CALBZH01. The sequence goes on along the minus strand of CAZIEW010000041.1, from coordinate 41,060 downwards.
CTCAGGACGTTGAAGCCGAAGCTAAGGAGCCACAGACCGCCAGCCCGGAGCGCGAGGAAGCCTGAAGCACAGCGTTCGACAGGTGACAGCCAGGACGGGTTCAAGATTCCCTGCGAGAGTGAGTTTCATATCCGATGCACGAGAGGAAATGTTATACCCTGCGGTCCAGGTCCAGGACATTCACGCTCGGGGACCGAACGTTGATCATGGGCATTGTCAATGTTACCCCCGATTCTTTCTCGGATGGCGGGGCCTTTTTCGACAGGAACGACGCCCTCCGTCAGGCACGGAAGCTCATCCATGACGGAGCCGACCTGCTTGACATCGGCGGTGAATCCACAAGGCCCTTTTCGGAGCCCGTAACCGCTGAGGAGGAGCTGCGGCGCGTCCTCCCCTTGATCCGCTCCATTCGGTCCTTTTCGGACATTCCCATTTCCATTGACACCACCAAAGCGGAGGTGGCTCAAGCGGCGGTGAATGCCGGGGCGGATATCATCAACGACATCAGCTCACTTCGGTTCGACCCTAAGATGGTGCAGGTGGCAAGAGACAATCTTGTTCCGGTCATTCTGATGCACATGCAGGGGACCCCCCGCACTATGCAGGAAGATCCCGCCTATGATTCGCTGTTCTCTGAAATCCTGGCGTTTCTCGAAGAGAGAATCCAGTTCGCTGTTGGGGCGGGCCTGCCCCGCGATCAGATCATTGTCGACCCGGGGATAGGGTTCGGGAAGACAGTCACTCACAATGCTCTCATTGTCCGCCATCTTGAGTTCTTGAATCTCCTGGACAGGCCGATCCTGTTTGGGGCTTCGCGCAAGCGGTTCATTGGATCCATTCTTGACCGTCCGGTCGAAGAGCGTGAGGTGGGAACAGCGGTTGTGAACGCTCTAGCCTTGGCCGGTGGCGCTCACATCATTCGCGTGCACGACGTAGCCGTTCAGAGGCAGGTTGCACTCTTGTGCGATGCGGTCAGAGCTGCTTAGCACAGAGGCTCCCTTGCCGTCTTTGTTGAAGCTTCAGGCCGGGGCAGCAGAGCCCACGGCTTGAAGGTCCCGATAAGGAGCTCTTCCATGGAGAAATTGTTCGGCACCGATGGAATCCGGGGCCTTGCTAATGTCCATCCCATGACCACTGACCTGGCCTTGAAAGTGGGCTGCAGCACAGCCCATCTCTTCAAGAGTCGACACAGACGGCCGAAGATCATCATCGGCAAGGATACGCGGCTGTCCGGATACATGATCGAGTACGCCATTACGGCAGGCATTTGCTCCATGGGCGTCGACGCCCTTCTCGTAGGGCCTTTGCCCACGCCGGGCATTGCCTTCATCACGACCAGCATGCGTGCGGACGCAGGAATCGTCATTTCCGCATCCCACAATCCTCACGAATACAATGGGATCAAGATATTCGGGTCGGATGGTTACAAGCTTCCGGATGAGATGGAACGCTATATGGAGCAGCTGATGACGAGCGGGGAAATCGAGGATGTCAAACGTCCCCACCCGTCGGAAATCGGTAGGGCGCGTCGAATCGAAGACGCTCAGGGCCGCTACATCGTGTACTTGAAGAACACGTTCCCACGAAGCATGACGCTCGAAGGAATAAAGATCGTGATCGACTGCGCCAACGGAGCGGCCTACAAAGTGGCTCCCACCGTATTCGAGGAGCTGGGGGCCGAAGTCACTTTGACCGGCGACCGTCCGAACGGGAAGAACATCAACAAAGGTTGCGGTGCACTCTACCCGGATGGCATGGCGGCACTGGTTCGGGAGCAGGGCGCGGACTTGGGAATCGCATTGGACGGTGATGCAGACCGAGTGATCTTCTCTGACGAAAAGGGTGAGATCCTGGATGGCGACCAGCTCATGGCCATATGCGCCGCCCATTTGCAGGCCAGGGAACGGCTCAAGGACAACACGGTCGTCGCCACCATTATGAGCAATCTCGGTTTCGAGGTTGCGCTGCGAAAACGCGGGATCAATTTGCTGCGAACCCCCGTTGGGGACCGGTATGTCGTGGAGCGCATGCGCCAGGGTGAATACAATCTTGGCGGTGAGCAGTCCGGACACTTGGTCTTTCTTGATCACAGCACGACTGGAGACGGCACTTTGTCCGCCCTTCAAGTGCTGGCCGTCATGCTGGGCGAAGATCGTCCGCTGTCGGAGCTTAAGCAAATCATGGAGCGTTATCCTCAAAAACTGGTGAATGTCCCCGTCAGTCAACGAAAACCGATGGAAGATATCCCCGAGCTCGTCCATCTCCAGGCGGCTCTTGTCGAACGTTTGGGAGGTGAGGGACGATTAGTGATCCGCCCATCCGGAACAGAGCCTGTCATCCGGGTGATGGTTGAAGGGGCTGATCAGCGGCTGATCGAAGAGGCTGCGGAAGAAATGGCTTCCAGCATCCAGAGGTACATGTCTTAAGCATTTGTGGGACCGAACCGTCCCCAAAGAGCATCAAATCAAGCTCGACTCGACGCCGCACGACGGCAATGAATCATGAGGAATCCCATGCTCCTGGCGATGGACATCGGCAACACCAATACTGTTCTCGGTCTCTTTGACGACACGCAAATCATTCACGACTGGCGCATTCGGACCGAAGTGAACGCCACCGTCGACGAGTACGGCATTCTCATTCGCAGTCTCTTCGCTGCTCATGGCGTTGCCCCCGCGACCATACAGCATATCATCATCTCCTGCGTGGTTCCGCCGGTTCTGAACTCTGTTGAGCGGTTCTGTAGCAAGTATTTCCAGGTTGAGCCGCTTATTGTGGGCCCAGGGATCAAAACCGGCATGCCCATTTTCTATGACAATCCCAAGGAGGTCGGCGCGGACCGAATCGTCAACGCGGTTGCGGCCTATGAGGCGCACCGGCAGGCCATAATCGTTGTGGACTTCGGCACCGCCACGACGTTCGACTACATTTCAGAACGGGGCGAATACATGGGCGGCGTCATCAGTCCGGGGATCATGATCTCGTGTGAAGCGCTTTTCCAAAAGGCATCCAAGCTGCCCCGCGTCGAGATCTTCGCCAAACCCCTTTCCATTCTGGCGAAGAACACCATCACATCGATGAATGCAGGCATCGTCTATGGGTATGCAGGGCTCGTCGAGGGAATCATCCAGCGCATGAAGCGGGAGGTCGGATCCAACCCGAAAGTTGTCGCTACGGGGGGACTGGCGACGCTGATCGCAAGTGAGTGCCCCGCAATCGATCAAGTCGACGACTACCTGACCCTCAAAGGCCTGCGAATCATTTACGATCGTAATTGCAGGAGCCTATGACCCATCTCGCCCCGCTGCAACCGGGTGACCGTGTGGCCTTGGTCGCACCGTCAAGCCCTTTCGCCCGGGAAATGTATGAAGCCATGCGGACGGCATTGGAGGCACGTGGTTATTCGACTGCGCCGGGCAAACATAGCGGTCGCGCTCTGGGTTACCTTGCGGGGACCGATGTTGAGCGAGCGGAGGACCTGATCCATGCCATTACCGACCCGGAAGTAGCGGCGGTTTTCTGCATCCGGGGCGGCTACGGAAGTGGCCGACTGCTGCCTTGGCTCCCATTCTCAAGCCTCGCCTCGCACCGGAAGATCTTTGTCGGGCACAGCGATATCACCTTTCTTCATACGGCATTCACCAGCCTTATGGGATGGACGACTTTCCTTGGCCCCAACCTGGTCGATGTCGCAGCGATCGAGGGTGGTCTGGACAGGCTCCTCCGAGCATTCTCCTCGGGTGCTCACTTTTCTTGGAACATCCAGCCGTCCCAGGTTCTGAAAGACGGAACCGCAACGGGCAGGCTTTTCGGAGGCAACCTGACCTGCTTCGCTCATCTCATTGGAACACCGTTTTTTCCGAATCTTGACGGGACCCTGCTCCTGCTCGAAGACCGTGGTGAGGCCCCGTATCGGCTCGACCGAATGTTGACCCACCTTAAGCTTGCCGGCGTGATCGACCGACTGGGAGGCCTCCTGCTCGGGCAATTCTCAGACTGTGGCGACACGGAGCTCGTCCTCGAGATGTTCCTCGATATTCTTCGCCCCTTTTCGTTTCCAATCGTGGGGGGGCTCCCTTTCGGTCACACCGGTCAAAACGAGGTGATCCCTCTCGGCGCATGCTACAGCCTGAACACGTATGAAGGTTTCGTCAGAATCCAGCAGAGCCCGTTTCACTCGGAATCCTGACTTGGATGCGGCTCTCGACAATCTGTTCACGGGCGCCATCCAACAAGGGGTGTTCCCGGGGGCGAGCCTCATCGTAGGACCTGCCGGGAAGCCGCTTATTGAAAAATCCTGGGGCAGCACCCGTTATCATGGTGGTCAGCCAGTAGGACCTCACACCCAGTACGATCTCGCATCGCTCACCAAGCCTCTTGTCACATCAACGCTTTGTCTGTTGGCCGTTAGCAATGGATTCATGCAGCTTGAATCCCCGCTTGATCGACTCATGCCTCGACGAATCGTCCCGGCTTCGAAGACATCGATTACCCTTTTTCATTTGCTGAACCATTGCTCCGGCTTGCCCTCTTACCATCCCTTCTATCGTGACCTCATCGCCGTTCCACCATCAGAGCGCAGGCAAACGCTGCTCTCCTGGATCCTCAACTCTCCCCTGGCGAACCGCCCTGGACGGCACTGTCAGTACAGCGATCTAGGGTTCCAATTACTCGGCATTGTGCTGGAAGATCTATTCGAAGGCCCCCTTGATAAGCTCGCCTCTCTGTTCCTTCTGGATCCTCTCCGGATTCACGGACTCTCCTATCGCCGCCTGCGAACCGAGTCGAGCCCGACGCGTCAGCCCCACGTCGAGGAGGGTGGAGGGAAGGCGAATTTCGCACCGACGGAAGCGTGCCCCTGGCGTCAGCGGCTGCTCACCGGAGAAGTTCATGATGAAAACGCTTATTGCCTGGACGGAGTTGCCGGGCATGCGGGGCTTTTTGGGACTTCCCGTGCCATTTTCCAGTTGCTTTCGCATTTGTTGGACGTATACAGAGGCAAGGATTGCGACGCGGGCCTCAAACAGGATCTACTCCGTCTATTTTGGGAGAAGCCTGGCCTGGATCCTGACGGGACATGGGCCCTGGGGTATGACACTCCCAGCGAGACTGGGTCCAGCGCAGGAAGGCGGTTTTCTCGACACAGCGTTGGGCACCTGGGGTTCACCGGAACCTCTTTCTGGATCGATCTGGACCGAGAGATCATCATGATCCTGCTCAGCAACCGAGTCCACCCCACGCGCACGAATGATAGAATCAAGGCCTTTCGGCCACTTGCTCACGATCTAGTGCTGGAAAACCTCCATGAAGACTGAAAAAGAACAGAAGATCTATCTCATGGGAATTGGCGGTATCGCCATGGGAACCTTGGCGACCATGCTCATTGAAAAAGGATACCACGTCACGGGATCCGATCAGAACCTTTACCCTCCCATGAGTACGCACCTTGAGTCGCTCAAGGTCCAGCTTTGCCAGGGATACCGTTCCGAAAACATTCAAGCGGCATCGCCCGACCTGGTCATCGTTGGCAACGTCATTCGCCGAGACAATGTGGAAGCCCAATACGTCCTTGATCACGGCATTCCGTATCTGTCCATGCCGCAGGCCATTGACCGGTTCTTCTTGGGAGACCACAAGAGCATGGTCGTAGCCGGCACCCATGGCAAGAGTACCACGTCCGCTCTGCTCGCGTGGGTGCTCGCACAGGCGGGCCTCGACCCGAGCTGCTTCATCGGCGCGTTTCTGCGGGATTGGGGCGCCAGCCACAGGATCGGCAAGGGTCCTTACATGGTTCTCGAGGGAGACGAGTACGACACGGCCTTCTTTGACAAGGGACCCAAGTTTCTACACTATCGGCCCCATATCGCGATCCTGACGAGCATCGAATTCGACCACGCAGACATCTTCAAAGACCTGGGGGCTGTGATCGAGGCCTTTCGCCGCTTCGTGCTGCTCATCCCGGAGGACGGCAGACTCATCGTGAACGGAGACGATCCCATCTGCCTTGAGCTTTCCCGCGAATGTCGCGGGACCGTCGAGACTTACGGAGGATCCGAAGCGGCGGACTGGCAGCTGATAAGAACGGAATGTTCTGACGGGTCCGTTCGGCTGCTCATTCGACATCGCGGCACATCCCTTCAGGCCATTGTTGAGAGCCGGTTGCCCGGACGCCATAATGCGTTGAATGCCCTCGCCGTCTTGGCCGCCGGCTCGGCTGCCGGCATTTCCATGAAACTGATGAAGGATGCCGTCTTGTCTTTCCAAGGTATTAAGCGACGGCAGGAGGTTCTGGGTGAAGTGGCGGACATTGTGGTCCTGGACGACTTTGCGCACCACCCTACAGCGGTTCGCGAGACCATTCAGGCCATACAGGGGTTCTATCCAAATCGACGCCTGATCGCCGTCTTTGAGCCCCGAACCAACTCCAGCCGGCGTAACGTCTTTCAGGCCGACTACGAGGCTGCGTTCGACCAGGCCGACTTGGTCTTCATCAAGCAGCCACCGGGGTTGGATTCCATCTCGGAGGCGGAAAGGCTAAACGCTCCCGGACTTGTCGATGGAATCAGAAATCGCTCCGTCGAAGCGACCTACTGCCGGGACGCCGATAGCCTCCTCGTGAGCCTTGGCTCGGTCGTCTCTCCCGGGGATGTTGTGCTGTGCATGAGCAACGGCGGTTTTGATGGAGTGCCTCGACGCCTTTTGGAATCCCTCCGTGAACGCTTTGGCGAAGTCTGAGAAAGCTCTGCGGGGCGCCTCGGGGGCAACGTGGGTCGCCCTGCCATTGCATTGATTCTCTCAAGCCCGGCATTGCCCTCCGGAATCGGGACAAACGATGTCTAGAATCCTGTTACACACGTGTTGTGGCCCTTGCACAATTCATCCCCTTGACCGGCTGCGCGACGAGGGCTGGGGTGTCTACGGCTACTTCTATAACCCCAACATACACCCTTACGAGGAGCGCCGAAAGCGGTTGGAGGCGCTCCGATCCTTGGCTGATCAGCGGGACCTGCCCCTCATGGTTCGGGCTGAATATGAACTGGAGCACTTTCTTCGAGCGGTGGCGTTTCGAGAGGAACAGCGTTGCGTTATCTGCTATTCCATGCGGCTTGAGGCAACCGCCATACTGGCGAAAAAGAGCGGATTCGACGCGTTCACCTCTACTCTGCTTTACAGCAAGTATCAGAAGCACGCGACCATCCAATCGATCGGGGAAGCCGCCGCACAGAAGTACGACATCCCCTTTTTCTACCAGGACTTCAGAACAGGGTGGAGCGTTGGACAGGAAACCGCAAAAAGGATGAATCTTTACAGGCAGCAGTATTGCGGCTGCATTTACAGCGAAAAAGATCGCTATGACCGCCCAGGGAGACGGTCCACGCCTCGGAATGCATCCCCGAAGCATGACCCTTCAGGGGGAGTGGATGTCTGACACGAGCCGTATCCAAGAGCACGTTCGGTCCTACTACCGGTTGCTCTACGGAGCATCTGGACCTCGGCCTCGGGCATCCCTACCGGTTCTTGCCGGCAAAGAGCTCGCCAGGTCCCTTGGCTACCCGACCCAGCCATTGGATTCGATACCAGATTCCCTCTGGAGACAGTTTCACCCCTGCGGAAACCCTCTCCCATTGATCCGCCCCGCCCCCCAGGACCGCATTCTCAACCTAGGATCCGGCATCGGCATCGACGCACTCTGCCTTCTCCTGTGTCATGACCTCCCGCTGCAAGTCGTCAACTTGGACGTGGTGGACACGGTGCTGCTCGAAGGGGCAAAGAGCATTCCAGGCATCCATGCCTTTTCCCAAGGCACATCGCCGGCCTCGTCCATCCAGTGGATATGTGGGGACGCCGAGCATCTCCCGTTTGCTGACGGCGTGTTTCACTGGGTCAGCTTGAACGGGGTACTCAACCTCTTCTCACGGAAAGAATACCTTTTGCGGGAGATCTTGCGGGTAACGGCCTCAGGAGGTTATCTCGTGGGTGCGGACCTTTGCTGCTCGGACCCTCTCCCCGAATACTTCGCCGATGAGCCCGACGCATGGGCATGGTGCATGAGCGGTGCTTGCACCTTGGAAACCCTCACGCACCAGCTGCTTCGGGCCGGGTTTTACCCTGCTGACGTACAGCCAGCCGAAATACCAGACATGTTCTATCGCACGACCTTCTCTTGCCGCAAGCCTCACGACACCTAGCAGACCGAGGACCTATTCGGCGGTATCCTTCGACTCTTCGACCATGGAGATCGCCTTCGTTGGACACTCTTCCGCACAAATTCCGCATCCCTTGCAATAATCATAATCGATTTCCACGGGTATTGAGCGCTTGACTACTCCTTCGGGGCAATACAGCCAGCAAATAAAGCAAGAGGGCCTTCGGTTTCTAAACGGAGTGCACTTCTCGTGGTCGATTTCGGGCCTGGATGCTCTCCAGTCACCCGTCTTGCCGGCCTCTCCTTTGCACAGTTTTGAGTGGGCATAAGTAAAATCCGATTTCGTCTGGTCACTCATTCAACGTTCCTTCGTGATCCCACCGTCAAAACCCATGGTGATGAATCCATCAACCGCACACAAGTCCACATTCGCGCAGACGGGAGGTTCCCATGTACGCAAGTCTGGCACCTTCGATATTCCTCTCGGCAGCATCGCCTTTGAAATGATGTCGCAGGGCCTTTTCCATACTCTCCATGCTTATGAGCCCCGTGGCCTTGCAGAAGCCTCCCAAAATGGTCGTGTTGAAAAGCACTGCGCCGGCAACGATTAACCCGGCCTCTTTCGCCCATCCACTCGCATTGGTGGTGCTGATGTTGATCGCGGTATCGAGCTGAATCGCCTCAGCTGGCTTCGTTGAATTGATCAGGACGATTCCATCAGGGCGAATTCCCGCCGCGACATTGACTACGGAGAGCAACGTCTCATCGAGGACCACAACCACGTCAGGAGTCTCAACCAACGAAAACGTCCGGATCGGCTCCCACCCAAACCGCGTCGTCGCGATAACTGGCGCCCCCCGTCGCTCCGCACCAAAGAAGGGAGCAGACGTAACTCCCTTGTATCCCTCGTAATAAGCAGCCTCGGCGAGAATGCTGGCTGCCGTGACCGCACCCTGGCCACCTCGCCCGTGCCACCTGACCTCAATGCACTTCCTCTTCATCACTCCCAAGCCAACCTCCAAGCCGCGGCACACCCATCGGCAGCCTCCAACCCCGTGGATGCTATGTGATCCCAAACGGATCTCTTCGGACTCCAAGCCCCTTCAATGAAAGTACTGCGCGTGCAATGCTCCAACCTCCGAGCCTGTTACATAGCGCGTTGCCCAGGCTACGTCAACCATGTCCCCTCTTTCTCCTTGCACTTCCGCGTGCTCTTCTGTATTCGAATTCCGTTCCCAATCATCGAGCGTCAAGGGATGTCTGAGACCGCATCAGGAAAGGAGACGGAAGGGCATGGAAAAAGGTACACTCGGTAAAATCCTAGGAGCTGAAAAGCTGCCAAATGACTTATGCATTGAATTCTACGATCAGTGCCGAGCCATCGCCGGAGACCGTTTCTTTGTACAGCTCCTCATTCGAATTCCCATCCCTCTTCGCGACGCCTACTTCTGCGATTTATCGGACCCGATCCCACAGGTGAGGCATTTTCTCTCGGAAATGGGTGAGGATTTTGCCTTTGAGCAAACGAAGAGCCGCAATTTCGTTTCGACGCAAGACGTTCCTGGTCTCTTGAATAGCATGAAAGAGGAATTCTTGGACGCCAACAGGGTCTATCTCGGACATCCTTCGTTTGCAAAACGGTTCGTTCTCAAACAATATGATGCATGGAAGAAATCAACCTCCTGGCAGCAAGCTCATCGCAAGCTCGTCGCAGAGGTCGAGCAAAAAGAAAGGGAATCGGAATGATCTGTCATCCCGATTCCCCTCCAAAACATTGGCTGCGTGACGCCCTGTCACGGGCGAATCGTCACCGGCGTCCCCAATTTTGCGATTTGGCTCAGCTCTTCCATGTCACTGTTGTAAAGAGCAATCCCGCCGTCTGTCCAATCGCAGTGTGCCCCTCCCGCCTGGATCAGAACCTTCCCTCCAAGGTTGGTGTCCCATGGCGGCTGAATCCGACGCTCTGACGCTGTCAGAATGCTCCTGAACTCGCCCGGCGTAATGAGCCCCGAAAAGAACGCACGCTCCGCGTGCCGCTTGCTCGGGTAACTCAAGCCTAAAATGCGCTGACCTGGCCCATCCAATTTCGTACAGACGCTGAATCTCCCCTCGGGAGTTCGCCCATCGCCGTTCTTTTCTTTGTCTCCCCTCGGCTGCAGGCCCAAGCCAACTGGATAATCTCGGATCAGGACGTTTGAATCCACGACATAGAGACGACGACGCTCCTTGTACACAAACAGCTCGGGGTTCTTCACCTCCGACAGCTGCCTGAGATAATCCACCCGGATGGTGTTCTTGACAGCAGGCTCATCTTGGTACGCAGCTCGGGCAGCAGCCTCCTGCTGCTTCTGGGAGCGCGAGGCTTCCCATTTGGAGCCCGACATCTGCATGGAACAGCCACCTAAGACGATCAGGGAACAGCACACCATCCCCAAAAGCGAAACGCCTTTGTCCCTATGGCTCAATGTCATCCGCAGTTACCCCTCCAGCCGTTTATCGAATTAACCTGATTACGTTCCCGAGGACGACACCGAGCAGCTGCCCGCTAAGACTCGACGATCTTAGGACTGATAAAAATCAGCAGCTCCTGGCGTTGCCTGCGCCACGATTCCTGCTTGAAGAGACGACCGAGTATCGGGATGTTGCCCAACCCCGGCGTGGAATCCAACGATTTGCCTTGTGTATCTCTCATTACACCACCAATGACCACAATGCAACCATCAGCTACAAGAAGTTCCGTTTTGATCTTTCGAGTGGCAATCGCCGGCCCTTCGCCGCCTCCGGTAACCGTTGGGTTAGGCTCATCCTGCTTGGCTTCGATCTCCATGCGCACTTTGCCATCAGGCGTGATATGCGGCGTCACCTGGAGCTCAACAACGGCATCTTTAAATACCGTGCTCACAACCCCACCATCCGCCGCGCTCTGCTGCGGATAGGGGATTTGGTTTCCTTGAGAGATGATTGCCTTCACATTATTGATCGTCAGCACCTTAGGCGCAGCCAGAACTTTTGATCGATTGGTGCTTTCCAGAGCCGAGATGTTGAGATCCAGCTGCATCATGGTGGAGCCTATGACCTGCCCTAGATTCCAACCGAACAGACTACCGGCATCCGAGAGCCAATTGACCGCCCAATCATGGTTTGCCGTGAGGGGATTAAAATTCTTGAGGTTCAAATTCCATCGAATGCCAAGACTGCGACTCACGTCATCGTCCATGGTGACGATTCGGGCTTCAATCATGACCTGCGGAATAGGCTTGTCCAGACGCTTGATGAGCTGCTTGGCCGTCGCAATGCGGGAAGGATAATCGGTATAAATGACAAGATTTGTACGCTCATCGATGGAGATCTTGGCTTTTTCGCTCTTGATCTCGTTGATCCGATTGGCGATCTCGGCGGGTGGAGCGTAGTTGACCGTCAAGTATTCCGTCGTGATCTCTCCGACATCCTTGGCGGCCTCCATCAGATCCTGTCTTGCCTTGATCTCCTCGTACCTCTGATTCATTTCATCTTTGAGCTTGGTCGTCTTGGCGATCCGGATCACACCCCCCCGTTGCTCCATGCCCAAATTGTTCATAGCCAAGACCATATCGAGCACCTGATCCCAAGGAACCTGCTCCACTTTGAGCGTTACCCGCCCCGTGACATCAGGCTCGATCACGATGTTGGTCCCGGTCACTTCCGAAATGAGTCGGAGCACATTCCTCAAATCCGCATCGAGCAAATCAAGACTGATCGGCTTTCCCGTATACTTCTTCTTGAGCCCGTGACCTTCAGCTTCGCTCTCCTCTGGCGATTTGCGCTTCGAGCCCGCAACGCGGACACTGCCCTCGCCGGCTCTCGCTGCAACGGATTCAGCACCGTGCCCAACCACGCTACCCTTCTTCCGTCTGGCGAGGGGAGCAGCTTCCGCATGATCGGATGCGGCCACCGGCGGCAGGCCACTGGCGCTGTAAAGGGTAAGCGTCAGGGTGTTGCCCACGGTGTTCACCACGTAGTTATCCAACGGTCTTTTCAGCCCCCCAAGAAGCTCTACCCCTCTCCCTTCCTGGCCGTACGTGTCGGCATAGCGCAGCTCGAAGTGATCGGGCAGAATGGGGAGCGCCGGCACGCTTTGAGCGTCTTTCAGATCGCCCAATTCCAACGTGAACCGCCGATCACCAACACGGCTGAACTGATAGTCCCTGAACGAGCCATTCCCCGTCAGCACAACGACGGTCTCATCCGGTGTGCCTTGTACCTGAACTCCCAGCAGTAACGTGGCTACCTTTGCAGAACCCTCCTCCGAAGCGGCCCCCGTTGCCGCCTCCTCCTGAGCAATGCCCGGACTTTCCCCGGTGGCCACTTTTCCTGCGGGCGAGGGAGCGGCGCATCCCCAGCAGCAGAAAAGAACTCCCACCAGGCCCACTGAGCCCCGTAACCAAGTTCTTTTGCTTGTCATTTCCGTGAACCCCTCTGCTCTTTCCTCTCCAAATCAGAATTCGGCCCCCCTGCCCCGAGAGACCTCATTCCAGCCCCATTGCTCACTATTTCTTCTTGGACGCTTCCTCCTTCGCAGGTTGATCGATGAATCGGTACGTCATGACCGTGCACCCGACTTGTAATCGCGGGGAATTGCCCTGCCGTACCATGTTCAGATTCTCCACCTTAAGAATGCGATTAAGCTTGCTGACCCGGTCCAAAAAGAGCCCTAGCTCGTGGTAGGTTCCAATGAGATCGAGGCGTATCGGAACGGTCGCATAGAACTCCTGAACCTGCTCCGGCTGAGGTTGAAACAGGAGGTTCTCGAGCCCCACCTCAGCGCCAAGCTGGGACACGTTTTCAAGAAGCCCGGGAATCTCTTTGCGGTCAGGGAGCAGCACCAGCGCCTGATTCAGCTCTTCCTCCGCCCGCGCGAGATCCTTCTGAAGGACCTCAACATCGGCCGCGGCCTTCTTGAGGTCCGCGAGCTTCTTTTCCTGTTCCGCGATTGAACGGTGGAGACGATTGACACTCTCCAGCTGCCCTTTATAAATGAGAAAGTAGAACAGGGCACCGAGTACCGCGATGGTCCCGATGAGGAGCAGCACGCGTTGCGCCGGAGTCAGTGCCGCCATTTTTTCCTGCAAACCCATGGTCGCCAACAAGTCCTTTTTCATGATGCCTGCGCCTTCACTCGTTTCTGCATTTCGGAAAAAGGAAAGAACCGACACGTCACCTGAAACTCTCGAAGTTTCTGATTGCTGAAGGTTTTTTGGCGTGAATGCGTGAGATTCACGCTCCCCTTTTCGATATAGGGAGAGGACTCGAGATTGCGAAGAAATTCGGCTAAAACCTCGTTATTGAGGGCGACGCCTTCAAGAGTCAGCGTGCGTGCCGATTGATTCATTCTCTCGAACCACATCTCTTCAGGCGGGATCAGAACGCTCATCAAGGCCAGCATGCGAACCATCGTGTCCCTGTCCGTCTGAAGGCTCAAGATGACGTTCTTCTTCTTTTCCACCAAAGCAACCTTCTGCTTCAGATCCTTGACCATCTGATCAAACTTGGCATACTTGCTTACTTCGGATTGAATTTGAGCGAGACGGGAATTTAAATTAGAAATTTGGTTACTTTGATAATACCACAGAAAGGCCATGACGCATAAAGCAGCAACAATACATAATCCATACGCATAGATGAATTGATTTACATTATCCCGTCTTTTTCTGACTCGAGCCGGCAATAAGTTTATTTGTATCATTTTTCTCTTGTCTTTCTTAGAGCCAGTCCCAAAGCAATAGCCATCTGCGGTCCAATATATTCAACATACTCTGGATCAAATACTTTCGTATCGTACTCCAGATGGATGAACGGGTTAAAGATCTCAACATCGATGTTGGTGTTCTCTCGAAATACCTGATCTAAGCCGGCCACGCGACACGAGCCGCCGCTGAGATATATCTTTGAAATGCGATGGTCAGGAAAATTGCTGTAATAAAAATCGATGGCACGCTTGAACTCACCCAGCCATTTCCGGACCGTCGAGACATAGATGCTCTGCAACTCGTCTTGGCTCAGGGCCAGGGAGCTTTCCCCCATCTTGACGCGCTCCGCCTCATCGAACCCAATTTGAAAATGATCCATGATCCCTTCGGTGAGCTGCGCCCCGCCAATCGAGATTCCCCGAGAGAAAATCGGAACGCCTCGCATCACGATGTTCATGATCGATTTACTGGCCCCAATATCCAGGAGCACGACGCTCTCGTCTCCACCGATGCCATGTGTCATCTCAAAGGCATTGCTGAGAGCAAAAAAATCGACATCCATCACCGTGACGTCCAGGCCGCCCCCACGAACCAGCTCGACATGATCCCGCACGGATTCTTTCTTTGCAGCGACGAGGAGCACGTCCATGTGGGTCGGTCTGTCCTTCGACCCTTCAAGGACCTGGTAATCGACATCCACTTCCTCTATATTATATGGTATATATTGTCCCAGCTCGGACTGCATCCGTCGGGCAAGCTCATCATCCCCCATGGCCGGAAGCTCGATCTTCTTGATCATCACTTCGTATCCGGACATGGCGGACGCCACCATCCTGTCCCGGATCTTAAGATGAGCCGCGAGCTGCTGGATCGCTCTCCCCACAGCCTCGGCCCTTCCAGCCCGACCTTCTGAGACCCCTTCCGCAGCCACTTGGGCCATTCCCACATTCAGCAGTCTTGCAGGACCACCAACAGCGGCGACCTGCACCATCTTGATGCTGTGGGAGCCGATATCCAGACCAATGAGATTTTCTTTCTTACGGAACATAGGCAAGCCCCGCGCTCGAGCGAAATTGGGTTTTTGGTTGACTTTTACCAGCTTTTCTACTTTACCATCCTTTATTCAGAAGTTGCAAGCAACATATTAAAGTAAAAATGCATTTCACCAAAACATTTTCTACAGAAACAAGAGGAGGAAACCACATTGCAGTCTCTTACTGAAAATGAAATGGTCAAGAGCAGCCCCAAACGCGCCCTTCGGGAATATGCTGAAGCTATTGTCATGGCGGTCCTGCTGGCTCTTTTCATTCGTGCCTTTGTTGTCCAGGCGTTTAAGATTCCTTCCGGCTCGATGAAATCCACTCTCCTGGTGGGCGATCACATATTGGTAAACAAGTTCATCTATGGGATCAAAATACCCTTCACCAACACCGAGATTTTTCGGATCAGCGAGCCCAAACACCGCGACATCGTGGTGTTCAGATATCCAGTCGATCCATCAAAGGACTTCATTAAGAGAGTGGTCGGTCTCCCAGGCGATACCGTCAAGATCCAGGACAAGCAGGTCTTTGTCAATGGTCAGCTTCAGATTGAACCCTATGCGGTGCACAGCGATCCGAAAATCCAACCTGCCAGCGCTGGCCCGAGAGACAATATGAGTATGGTGGAGGTACCGCCCAACTGCCTTTTCGTCATGGGTGACAACCGAGATGAGAGCTATGATAGTCGTTTTTGGAAATTCGTCAACATGAATGAAATTAGAGGAAAAGCTTTCATAATCTATTGGTCATGGAACAGTGATGGCGAGCTCACCCTGGATCCTAACAAGAGCTACATTCGATGGAACCGGTTGGGCAAATGGCTTCACTAATGGCACGCGCAAACATGATCAATTCAGGGCCTATCATGAATTTATCCGCTCAAGCTCAAGTCCTTGAAATAACGGAATGGCTCAGGCATCAGGCAGAGCTCTCCGGTGCGTGCGGCGCTCTCGTCGAGCTCACCGGACACGTGGACTCCGCGGTTGCGGCAGCTCTTGCCAAGGAAGCCTTTGGGGATCACGTACTGGCATTGACTCTGCGCGTAAGAGACCCCTCTCAGGATTCGAATCTCGCCACGCGCATTTCCAGCCAACTGGGCATTCGGTGCGAGCAACTGGATCTCACCGCGTGCCTCCATTCGCTGCTCTCCGTCATTCCAAAAGGGACAAACGAGCTCACCCGCGCAACCCGCTGCCGGTTGCGTCTCGTCGCCCTGCGCCACATCGCCGCCGCGCACAACTACCTGCTCCTCGGCCCCGGAAACCGGACCGACTTTGAAGTGGGCCGCTTCCCCTACTCCGAGGAGTCTCTCTTTGATCTCTTGCCAACAGCACACCTGCTTCGCACCGAAGTGCTTCAACTCGCGGATCACTTCGGTCTCCAAGGTGGGCTCTTCCTGGAATCCGCCGCCCTGTTCGACGGAGGACCACTCAGCAAAGAGGTTCCTGGCCAAGTGCTCACCTACAACGATCTCGATGCCTACTTGAGCGGCGATTTCATGGCTGTCCCCAAGGAGGTCCAGCACAGAATCCGTGTCCTCCAGCAGCACGCGTCTCAGAGGCGACGCAGGCCCTTGCGCTTCACGCACCTCGGCACATCCCACGAAAGCCATCTGGAGTCGATTGACGAGCAAGAAACCTACGACCGGAGCATTGAGGCCTTAACGCTCATCAGCAAAGCCATTACCT
The DNA here is from genome assembly GCA_964538515.1 of uncultured Syntrophobacteraceae bacterium. Classification (GTDB taxonomy): domain Bacteria; phylum Desulfobacterota; class Syntrophobacteria; order Syntrophobacterales; family Syntrophobacteraceae; genus CALBZH01. Next base: position 24,460 of record CAZIEW010000041.1, on the reverse strand, counting down.
CAGATCAATACCTTGAAGACATTTTGGGGCTGGTGGTCATGGTCACGGCAGAGGTCACCAAGTCGAGCGTTTGCTCCCTCTGGCTGCTGGACGAAAAGGAAGGGGTCTTGCGTCTTCGGGCCACGCAATCGATCGACCAGGAATACCTCAAAGACAGGGTTCTGCGGGTCGGAGAGGGGGTTGTGGGGAAGGTCGTCGCCGAAAACCGCCCCCATATCGCACACAACGTTCTGGATGATCCCATATTCAAGGAGAAGGAGCTGGCTCGCCGCATGGGACTCGTGTCGATGCTGAGTGTTCCGATGCGCGTGAAGGACCGAGTCATCGGCGTGGTCAACTGCTATACCTCGCATCCACACGTGTTCAGCGATCTTCAGATGAATGTGCTCACCACGGTGGCCAATCAGGCGGCCGTCGCGATAGAAAACACGGAGCTCATGGTTCAAACGAAGGTCATTTCCGAGGAGCTCGAACGGCGTAAGATCATCGAGCGCGCCAAAGACTTGCTGATGAAGCGCCTGGACCTCTCGGGAGAAGACGCCTATCGCTGGCTGCAAAAGCGCAGCATGAACACGAGGAAGTCGATGAGGGAGGTGTCTGAGGCCGTCCTTCTCACCATGGAATCCTGAGCGGTCCGGCCACGCAGTCTTAGGATCTTCGCGCTAAGGGTACAGAAGGCTAGATTGGAGGGCATCCCGGAACCCATCTAATTCCGACGTCCATTCGGCCTCCAGTTGAGACACTGGAGCCATGGATTCCAGAGCCCCTCGAAGCCAGCCATTGCCCAACAGAATGTCTATCGGCAGCTTTTCCCACTCATATTCATAGGGCGGCGGCAGCCACTGGAACGCATCCCCATGAACATCCAGGAGAGCTTGGAGGATCTCGAGGCCAAGGGCATAGGGTCTAACTCGATCCCATTCAAGGATGTGAATCTGGAAGCCGTTGCAGGGTTGGCCCTTCCACTTGTCGAAAACCGGCTCAAACGTGACCGGCCTGAAAGCCACCCCAGGCAGCCCCTTCTCCTTCAGGCGCCTCCCCAACCCCTTCTGATCGACAAAAGGCGCGCCAAACAACATGAACGGAAGCGTCGTGCCCCGTCCCTCGCTCACGTTTGTCCCTTCCAGCAGCACCATGCCCGGGTACACCAGCGCGGTCTCCCACGCGGGCATATTCGGCGACGGGAAGACCCATGGCAGACCCGTTTCCGGAAAGAGCATTCGACGGGCCCACCCCCTCATCGGGATCACTTCGAGATCGCAATCCAGGCCAGCCTTCCGCACGATGAACCGCGCATACTCCCCCATGGTCATCCCGTGACGCATCGGAGCTCCGTAGCGGCCGACAAATGATCGATGCGAGAGCTCCAGGACGTTGCCTTCAACACATGCCCCCCCGATCGGGTTGGGACGGTCCAGAACCACGACCTTGATCCCAAGTGCACTAGCCGCTTCCAGACAAAGCCCCATGGTGGTGGAATACGTATATACCCTTGTGCCGACGTCCTGAAGATCCACGATCAGTACGTCGATGCGCTCAAGCATCGCCGGAGTGGGCTGGCGAAACTCCCCATAGAGACTGAAGATGGGGATCCCCGAATCCGCATCCACTGCGTGGTCCGACTCGACCATGTTCGCTTGCTTTTCCCCCAGAAACCCATGCTGGGGAGAGAAAAGGCAGACCAGTGAAGCGCCCGCACGACGAATCAGGGTGCTCACATGCTCCAGAGAGCCCGAAACAGACGATTGGTTGGAAAGCAGCCCGATCCGTGCACGGCGAAGCCAGGAAGGAAAATCGTCGCAGAGCACCTCACATCCGAGGCGAATCATCGTGGCGGTCATAGGAGGTTATTCCAAAACGAGAGTGGACCCCAAAGACAGCATGGAATTCATTTAGTGGGTCAGATTGGCTTCGGTGGCGGGAAGGTGCACGGTAAACTCGCTCCCCACATTCGGTTGGCTCGTGACCTCGATCCACCCCCCATACTGCTGGATCAGCTCACGGCAGTGGTAAAGACCAATACCCATGCCAAAGCCGCCCGCCATCCCGACATCAAAGGTCTTCGTACTGAAAAAGGGCTGAAAGATGCGAGGCATCAAATGCTCCGGAATGCCATGGCCCGTATCCGCGATGCTGATATGGATGCCATCGGCATCGGACCAGGACCGGATTGTGATCCTCTTGACGGACATCCCATGCATTGCCTCGATGGCATTGCGCAGCAGGTTTCCGAAAACCTGGCAGAAATCAATTGCTATTCCGCGAACGGCAGGAAGTCCCGTATCCAGCTGCCACTCTTTCTCAAGGTCATGCTTCAGATAGGGGTGTGATTCAAGAAAATAAAGCTCTTCTTGGACCAGTTCATTGAGCTGCAGCCATTCCTGCTCCCGTTTCTGCGAAACCCGAACCCGTTTGGCGATCGTGCCGATGATCTTCCTCATGCGCAGCGCTTGGTCCTGGATCAACTTGAGATTCTCCATTTCGGGATGGAGATTGTAGAGCAGCTGAGACTGCCCCATGATGTACGTGAGAGGATTGTTCAGGTTATGAAGCACGGCGGCGAGCAAGCGCCCGGTCTGGATCAATGGCTCTACTTCGGAGAGCTTGGACATTTGCTCTTTCCATTCCGTCTGCACCAAGGCCAGTTGCTCCTGCAACCCCAACATGTTTTTCTGGACATCCTGGGAAGCCTTCATGGACACGCGCGCGTCGTCCAACTTCACCTTCAAATAGTCCAGATCGATGGGCTTGGTGATGAAATCAAAAACGTCCAGCCGGATGGCATCGATAGCCGCATCCATGGTGCCGTACCCGGTGATCACAATAATCGGGACGTTCTTATCGATCTTCCTGATTTCGCCGATCAGGCTCATTCCGGGGAGACCTGGCATTTTGAGGTCGGTCAGGACCATCTCAGGACGCAAGGACCTGAACAAACCGAGCCCGGCTCGCCCCTCCAGCGCTTGGTGAACGGAAAAGCCCTCGTCTTCCAGGAACTCCGTCAAGCCGTCCACAAGCGCAGGCTCGTCATCGACAATCAGTATAGAAGTCCGCGTCATCCACGGCACCCTTTTTGGCTATGTCCGCTCGGGAATCAAAAGAAAGGGGGCACAGACAGGCAACCGGCACCCTCCAATGATGCCGTTAGCCCCGCATCTGCACGCCAAGAAGAATATCCTCTCGATATTCATTTTGCAATCATGATCAGAATCGGCAATTCTTCCAGATCAATGAAGCACGGCGCGGGTGATCCCCTCCACCTCGTCCACATCGAGAGGCTTTTTTAAATAGCGATAGACCCCGAATTGTCGAGCCATCGTCTCATAATGATCCTGGGGAAGAGCCGTGACGATGACGACTTGGGTGGAAAGTCTACGCTCACTGATTTCTTTGAGAATCTCAATCCCGCTGATTCCTGGCATCTTGATATCCAGAAACAGGAGGCGCGGCTCCCGCTCACTGATCAGCTTCAGCGCATTGACTCCGTCGTTGAGCATGGTGAGCGCGTAGTCATCTCCCAGCATGGCCTCGAACGATTCGAGGATTCCTTGGTCATCGTCGAGTACGAATACCGTTTCAGTCGATCGAGCGTCCATTCAAGTCTCCTTTATCCATGTAAGCCCCTGGCCTTGAAAAGGCCTCAGAAATCCATTGTCCGCAAGGAATAACAGCCATGCGAGCGTAACCATTCCGTGCCTTTCCAACGGCACGGTCTCAAATTCTTCCTGTCGCTATAACTATCAAGAATAATGCCATGAAAACCACTGGAGCCGGACTGGAAGGAAAGGGCCATCGATGGCCTCGGGAGATTCGATGAAAGATGAGGACGGGGCGACAGGATGGAGGTGCTCTCCGGATAGTCATTGAAGCAACGACCGTTTGAAAGGATGGGCTGAGCCTGGCCGGTCGGTTCGCAAGGCAGCGGCTTCTGGGCTCAAAGACCAGGCGCCGGGGTCGTTTCGATGGCTTCTCGAAAAGGGCGGCCGGGCAAATAGACGGTGAAGCAACTGCCATTCCCTTCCTCGCTAGCAACCTCAATGAATCCACCGTGCTCAGTGATCACCTTGTACGTGATGGCGAGCCCCAGCCCAGTTCCTGAGTCTTTGGTCGAGAAAAAAGGGTTGAAAATGTTCGGAAGGATCTCGGGCGGAATGCCGTTTCCCGTGTCCTGAAACCTCACAGCACACCAGGGACGGTCCCCACTGAAGCGCTGATCCCCTCCGTCCTTGTTGTCTACCGAATACGCCGTCACAGTCAGGCGCCCTCCGGATGGCATGGCCTGCAGAGCATTGCGCACCAGATTGTGGAAAGCCTTGGCCAAATGGTTCTCATCGACCCACACGGCAGGGAGATCTTTCGGGATGCTGCTGTCGAGAGTTACATTTGCCAACCGCATCTGCTCCTCAAGCAGTTCGAGGTTCTGCTCCAGCGCGGGTCCGAGTGCAATGTCCTGCGGGCGATAGCGCGGCGTCCTGGCGAGCTCCAGCAGATCTTCAATCAGACTGTTGATCCGTTCCAGCTCGCGCGGCACAGTGCGATTGAATTTGTCGAGAAAGCCCGGCTTTTCCAGCTTTCGGGGCAGTAGCTGCACGAATGTCTTGATCGCGGAGAGCGGATTGCGGATCTCGTGCGCCATCCCCGCCGCCAGCGTACCGAGAGCAGCGAGCCGATCCGCTTGTCTCATCCTCGCTTCAAGTTTCTTCAGCTCCGTGACATCGTGGAGGTTCGCAATGACCTCCATCACTTCCCCCGCAGAATCCAATAGAGAGCTGGAGCTCGCCAGCATCACCTGCTCCTCCGAAGCGCGACGGGCACGGAGCTCCTTCTGGAGAAGCCCCTCCGGCGCCGCGAGCGCCCCTTTAAGGTACTCCTTCAGCTCAGGACTGCTTTCGAAAAGCGCTTCGAAGTTTTTGCCCTCATGATCTTCCTGAGGCAATTCAAGCATGCGACGAGCTGCCGGATTGATGGTCCGTACATTCCCCTGTCGATCCACGGCCAGCAGACCGTCACTCATTGTGGTGAGCAGTCGGTCATTGTACTGCTGCAAGTGGCGGATTTCTGCCAGTTGGTTCTCGAGTCGCTGTCGCTGCCGCAGGATCTCTTGAATCATTGTCTTGAAATTGGCCGCAAGCACGCCCACCTCGTCGCCCCCCTCGGTTGGAATCGAGGGTTGAAGATTGCCTCGCGCTGCCTCGATCGTCGCACCAACAAGGTGCCCCAACGGCTTCGTAATGCGCCGGGCCGCAAGTGAAGCCGCGATGACACCAACGACCAGCGCCAGGAGTCCAAACCCAACAATGATCCACGTCATCTGACGCAGTTGGGTGTACATGCTCGCAAGGGAAAGTCCCACCCTGATCAGCCCCCACCGATAGGTGGACCCGGGGAGATAGACCGGATACGCGATCTCCATGCCCAGTTTCTCATCGGTGCCAGGCATACTGTCATGCACGAGTGGCTTGCTGGCGGAAAGCGCTTCCAGCGAGGTCGGATCTTTAAGGTCCTTGCCCTGCAGCTCCGGCCGCCCACTAAAGCCTGCCACGCGCCCCTCCTTGTCGTGGACGATCACGTACAGCACTTCGGGGTTCTGCGCCGCTTGATTGGCCGCTTGCTCCAACACAACATAGTTGTATGTCGCCAAAGCTCCTCGCGACAGCGCGCCAAGACTCTCCGCCATGGCAAGACCTCTTCGCTCGAGCTCTGTGCGAAAGGACCGGCTCTGTTGCAATCGAAGCAGAACTGCAAGGAATCCCAACAAAAAGACAAGGATCAGGCAGCTCAGGAAGATAAATCGATATCGGAGCGGAATGTATCGAGGGGAACCAAAGACATTCATCCTCGGAGGCAAATCCTGAATCGTGGGAGTGACGTTCGTCACGTCATTTCGAGACGGTTTCATCGAGCCAGACACTGCGATAGGAAGTGGCATGGGCTCCCAGCACACTCAATTCGACCCCTCTCACATTGGGCTGATAGACATGATCCACGCTCAAATAGAGAAGAGGGATTGCGGGGCAGGCATCGAGAATTCGTTTTTCAGCAAGCTGGTACAAACGGGCACGCTCATGAGGATCGACCTCCCCGACGGCCTTCTGGAAAAGTGCATCGACCTCTGGATTCGAGAAACGCGAATAGTTTACGGGGGATTGGGTTCCGAACAGCATCCTCAGAAACGCGTCGGGATCCGGTAGATCCGCAAACCAAGCATACCGATAGACTTGAACCGAATCCGAGCTGATGTACCGCTCGAACTCCGGCCAATCGGGTATGTATTTGGGCACCAGCTCGATCCCGAGCCGCTTCCACGCCTTACCCACAAAGGCCAGCTCAGCCTGGGCCAAGGGAGAGCGGCTGCCAGACACCACCTCAACCTTCATGGGCTTCCCCTCAGTCTGGGAGAAGCTCTTCGCGCCAGACGAATGCTTCGAGTCCGGAGGCGTGTACCCGGGCATGCCGGGAGGCAAGAACAAAGCAGCCGGATTATATTGACCACGGTAGACTTCGTTATTGAGCTTTTCGCGGTCGATGACGGCTGACATGGCCTGCCGCATGGCCGGATCCTTCAGTTCCACCCTGGTTTGACTAATCCCATAGAAGAGAAGACTGAGCGATGGCCGATGCAGCCACTTCAGAGTGGAATCGCTTCTAAGGTTCTGCACAATCTGAGGGTATACCGGCATTTCATCGAGCTTCTTGTCTCGAAAGTCGGCCCAAACCCTCTCGATCTCCACGCCTGGGTAAATCAAAAAATCAATCCCATCCAGGAGGGCCTTGCCCCCGTAGTAGCCATCAAACCGCTTGATACTCACCAACCGGTTATTCTCCCATGATCCGAAACGGAAAGGTCCGCTGCCCACGGGCCGTCGGCTGAACGATTCGGCATGAGCAGCCTCGGAGGCAGGAACGATGGCAGCCTGAACCATTCCCAGCGCGGCAAGAATCGGAACGTAGGGCTGATCGAGGCGAATGAGGAACGTATTCGGGCTTGGAGCCTCCAAGCCGGTCACCGTCTCCGCTTTTCCATCATGGTACGCTTGGGCGCCACTGATCTTCAGTAGATGCTGCAGGATTGTGGGCAATGGACTGGCACGCAACAGACGTGAGAGAGAAAACAGCACATCACGGGAGGTGATAGGTGAGCCATTGTGAAACACGGCGTCCTCCCGAAGGGAGAAACGGTATGTCTTCCCGCCGTCCTCGACGCGCCAATTCTCCGCAATGGCGGGAATGACGAGAAGATCGCTGCTGAACTGAACAAGCCCATCAAAGAGCTGGTGAGCAACCGCACTCGCATAGATATCGTGAACGTAGGCAGGATCTAGCGTGTCCGGATTATTGAGCAACGGTAGGCGATACACCCCCCCAGCGGTACCGGCGCTTTGGGCTGCTCTTTTCTCGCTAATACCATTGATTCCCGCAGCACCGGATTGCCAAGAACCGAAGCAAATCCATGTCCCCATTATGAACAGAAACCACCATAGGCGGTACCTGCCTATCATTCAGACCTCCCCCACGCCCCGCAGAAGAAGAATCGCCGTTCCGAGCACGGCCCTTGCCCATGGTTATCTTATCTTGTCGTGGGCTCTTTTAAAAAGAAAAAGCGCGACCCCATGGGGACGCGCTTTTCTCTCATCCATTAGAGCAGATGAGGGTGACTGAAAGGAAGCCTTTCTTCTAGGGGCCAGCCCCACCATCCGCCAGCACGGGCAGAACATAAGCTCCCAGGATCACACCAAACACGAACAGCTGAACCATCAATTTCTTCATCGCTAGTCTCCTCTATGGGTATCCCAAAACACTCAGAAGTCCACTCACTCCACCTTGGTTGAGCGTTTACAATGGCAAAGCGCATACCATCCGCACGCACAAAGGCCCCGAGAGCACCTAACCGCTAACCAATTGAATATTCTAAATTTTAGATTCACAAGGGAGCCGGCTTGGAGAACAATTGGCGAAGGAGGACAGGAGAGCAACGGAGGTGCTGCACACAAACCGCTGCAACGAGCGGTGAGACATCCAGGGATCCGCTTCAACTGTGGCTTTCAGCCGGGTGCACAGGAACCTGTGCACGTTGCACAGGTTCCTGTGCACCCGCATCCTCATGAGGAAGCTACGAGAAACGCGAGCTCGTGATCACAGGGGGGATGCTTGGTGGTTCGATCAGGAGAGCCTGCTTAAGGCAATCCGTGGTCAGAGCAAACACCGCAAGGGTTGGATGTTGCTTCGAGCAAACAATAAGAATGGGTTTCAGGACCAAATAGGAACGTCAGAGATGGAAGCGTGCTCACGGACCGTAGATGCTGGGTGAGGGCGACGGAGCCTGAATCCAGCCCGCGCGCTGTGCCAAGAGATCCAGGTGCAGCGTTGTCCACTCTTCGAGCGGCAGAAAAGGGGGGTACAGGCGCTCCCGCACATCGAGCTGCTTGAAATAATATCTGCATTTCTCACAGTATTGGATGCGGTAAAACGGCTCGGCTTCCACAAACAGGTATCCCAGCGACTCATGCTCCCTGTTGTCACACTGGGGACACTGAAGCCGGTGGAGACACCATTTCGTGGAGCACCACGAGCAAAAGCCCTGGCGCTCACCGTCCCCATGGAGTAGAAGCAAGGAAGGTAAAGAGCCACATACGGGGCAGTAGCCTCTCAGCCAGGAATTCGCCATCGGAAATCGCTTCATCAGGTTCTCAGCAGTCCATTCGAATGAGGGCCGCATGGAGCTCTTGGCAATGAAGAGAACAGAAGCGAAGTCCAAGCCCTCGGCAACGATCCATTCCTCCCATGGCCCCAAGTCTTCCTGAAGGAAACTGCCCCAAAACTCATCCTCGTACCCCGTGTGCTGCAGGAGCGACTCGACCAGGGCCTCAGTTGCACGGCTGAGCTGTTGATTTTCTCTAGGGATGCAGAGCCTCAAGCGATGAAGAACCGCTTCGGCAGCTCTTATGTCTACAGGAAACTCCGACCGGCGTATCAGCGGGAATCCGTTGCTCCACCGAGTCTCTACTCCCTCCCTTGTCAGACTTGGCGGGTCGATCTGGATGTTATGCTTCGTTTCGGCCTGGATGAGAAAGAGCGATTCCAGCCAGGGATACAAATCCGAGTAGGCCGGTTTTTCATCCGCCGCAAGCGCAAAAGCATGCTTGATCCAATCCTCTATCTGCAGAGTGTCTGACGTCAATAGAGTCCTTCCTTTTCGGGAAAGAGGGAAGCCGACACGTCGGACTCCCCTCCGCGAAACGTATGGTCATCCCCGTCATCACCATGAGGGGCTCCAATCCCTGCCGCTTATAGGCTGGAAATGGGAGCCCCCCGTTGGTAGAGTCTGCTCAGCTCGACATCAGGCCCTTCAACAAACCCTGCGCCGGCTTGAGTGCGCGTCGCAAAACGACTTTGCGAGAGATACCCTGATCAGCGCTCGCGATCGCCGATTTATGGTATTTTCTGGGCTCGTCGATCACCAGGTAAATCACTCGCACTTCGTTTGCGTCGATCAACTGGGCTTTCGGATACTTCTCCTTGAGCTTGCCGAGACGTTCATTGGCCAGCTCAAGCATGGCCTCCCGGTCGCCAAAATTCATGGCGCCGGTGGGGCAGATCTTCACACAGGCCGGCTGGAGCCCACTGCTCACCCGATCGATGCACATCGTACACTTCACGAGTCTCCCATCCGCCGCCTTCCTCGGAATGTCGTAAGGGCAGGAGGAGCGGATGTCTTCGAACTGCGCCGCCACTTTCTTGGTTTCTTCCTTGTAAACGACGGCCCCCGTAGCCTCATCCTGGATGACGGCATCGGCCACGTGTGCCTCGACCGTATCCTTGCACGGAGGGATCAGACAATGCCGGCACTGGTCTGCAAAGAAATACCAGGCGACCTTTCCGTCCGTCTCCACCTCACTGAAGCGCACCAGTTTGAAGGTGTTTGCATCCAGATCGGGAGGGTTCTGATGGTTTCCGGTGTTCTTGGTTTCCGAGGCCTTGTTCTGGTTCCAGTTCTTACAAGCAATCTGGCATCCCCTGCAGGCCGTACAACGCGTCGTGTCGATGAAGAAGCTCTTTCCAGCCATGGCTTATGCCCCTTTCTTGCGAACGTTGACCATGAAGGCCTTGGTTTCGGGAATGCGCGTATTGGGATCGCCGACAGAGGGCGTCAGCAAGTTCGCCGAGTCGCCGCCGTTCTTCGGCCAGACCCAACCGTAATGCCATGGCAGTCCGACCTGGTGGACTTCGTTCCCGTGCACAAGAAGAGGCTGGAACCGTTTGGTCACGATGGCCACGGCTTCAAGGGAGCCGCGGGGGGACTCGACGATCACCATTTCTCCGTTCTTGACCCCCTTGAGCTTCGCAAGCTGCTCGCTCATCTCGACAAACATCTGGGGCTCTGCTTCGATCAGCCACGGCAGCCAGCGCGTTAGAACACCCGTCTGCCAGTGCTCGGTGACCCGATACGTCGTCCCGACAAAAGGGAATCCCGGATCGCACGTCTTGAGGACATCCTTTTCCGTCCCGAACAGCGTAGCCACCGGGTTGGTGAACTGTGAGCTCAGCAGATTCTTCTCGACGGGGCATTCCATAGGCTCGTAGTGCTCAGGAAATGGACCGTCCTTCATGCCCGGACCGAATATCGCTCCCATGCCGTCGATCTTCATGATGAAGGGGTACTTGCCGCCTTCATTGTTGGTTCCGTCCGGATTCTTCATGGGATACCACGGCCCGTCCGGCACATCCCCTTTCCACTTCTGGGTGACGTACTTTCCGTCCTTCACCTCGCCCACGAACTCGAGCAGGGGACGTTTCGGATCCCATGGCCTGCCCATGGGATCGCAGGAAGCCCGGTTGTAGATGATCCTGCGGTTGACCGGCCAGCACCACGACCACTTGGGGTAGAGCCCGAGGCCGGTCTCGTCGGACTTGTCCCGACGGGCCATGTTGTTTCCGTCCGCGTTGTAGCTCTGGCAATAGATCCAGTTGCCGCAGGAAGTTGATCCATCGTCTTTCAGCATCGCGAAGGCGGGGACGGGGTCGCCTTTCTTGTAGGTCTTGTCTTGGATAGTCACGTCCTGGGTGAACATCCCATTGATCGCCTTGGCAACCGCATGCGGGTCGAATTTCCCATCTTTCACGTAATCGAATTTGAGATTCAAGATGGGGTCCGGAAACACCGCCTTTTTGTCGGGCTTCGCATACAGCGCCCGGATTTCCTTAAAAAGCTCGACGATGATGTCCCCATCGGGGAGGGCCTCACCCGGCGAATTTTGGGCTTTGTACCGCCACTGGGCCCACCGCCCACTGTTGGTGATCGACCCTTCCTTCTCCATGAAGGCTGAGCACGGCAGGAAGAACACCTCGGTCTTGACCTTCTTGGGATCCATCCCGGGGCCCTTCCAGAACGACGCCGTTTCATTGTCAAACAGATTCACCACGACCATCCAATCGAGGTTGGCCAGGGCAGCGCGGGTCTTGTTGGAATTGGCGCCGCTGCAGGCCGGATTCTGCCCCCATGAGAAGAAGCCGGTGAATTCCTTCCTATACATCGCGTCGAAGAGATCCAGCCAGCTGTAGGACTTGCCGTCCTCACACTTGGGCATCCACGCGTAGCCGAATTCGTTCTCCGCTTTGGCTGCGTCCCCGAAGAGGGACTTGAGGAAGCTCACCACGTACTTGGGACGGTTCTGCCACCAATTGGCACTCATCGGGTCCTTGGAAACGGGTGTGAACTTTTTATTGTACTCTGCCAATGTTTGCAGGGAAGCGGTCGGTGCCGGCAGGTACCCCGGCCAGATGTGGAAGAGCAGCCCCTGGTCTGTGGAGCCTTGCACGTTGGATTCGCCGCGCAGCGCATTCACCCCACCCCCTGCCATGCCCATGTTCCCCAGAAGCAACTGGATCATGGACATCGTGCGGATGTTCTGGACCCCGACGGTGTGCTGCGTCCAGCCCATGGCGTACAGAATCGTTCCGGCCTTGTCCTGCGTGCCGGTTGCGCTGTAGGCTTCATAGACCTTGAGAAGATCTTCCTTGGATGTACCGGTGATCTTGGAGACGGTTTCGAGATCGTACCGATCATAGTGCTGCTTCATCAACTGCAGGACGCAGCGAGGGTCTTGCAACGTCGGGTCTTTTTTGGGGAGACCGTTTTCATCCATCGCAAACGCCCAGGTGGACGCGTCGTAAGCTCGCTTTTCTTTGTCATAGCCGGAGAAAAGGCCATCTTTGAAACTGTACTTATCCCCCACGATGTAGCTTGCATTGGTGTAATTCACGACATAGTCATTGAAATATTTCTTATTGTCCAAAATGTATTTAATCATGCCACCGAGATAGGCGATGTCCGTTCCAGAGCGCAACGGAGTATAGATATCCACCTTGGTGGACGTCCTCGTGATGCGAGGATCCACATGAATAATCGTCGCCCCCTTATCCTTCGCCTTCATGATCCAGCGAAAGGAAATGGGGTGGTTCTCGGCTGGATTGCTCCCCATGATGAGAATGCAGTCGCTGTTCTGAAAATCGATCCAGTGGTTCGTCATCGCACCGCGTCCGAACGACTCTGCCAGAGCCGCAACAGTCGCGCTGTGTCAAATGCGGGCCTGATGCTCGATGTAAACAAGCCCGAGTGCACGCAGCATGGCCTGGTACGCCCAGCACTCTTCGTTGTCGAGGGCCGCACTTCCCACCGAAGCAATGCCGTTGCACCGGTTCACCACTTGGCCTTTATCGTTTTTGAGGACAAAGCTCTTGTCACGACTGGCCTTGACGCGCTTGGCGATTTCTTTGAGCGCCCAGTCCCAGGGCTTGGTCTGCCACTTGTCGCTGTTCGGCGCCCGGTAGAGCACCTTCGTGATGCGTTTGTCATTCTGAGCGATCTGATAGGAAGACGCCCCCTTGGCGCACAACGATCCCTGGTTGATTGGGTGATCGGCGTCCCCTTCCGTGTAGATCACCTTGCCCGTCTTCTTGTCCGTATGACAGATGATGCCACACCCGACCGAACAGTAGCAGCACACGGTCGGCGTCTCTTTGGCATCCTTCGTACGGAGCTCCCAAGCGTAAGCTTGTACCGATTGCAGGTTGAGGCCCATCCCATTGAGCGCCAACCCAGCCGTAGCCGCACCTGAGAGCTTGAGAAAATCCCTTCGTGTCAGCTTCATCTAAGATTTCCTCCCCTGGCTTTAAAGCTTTTTTTGCAATGAAATCAAAACATAAAGACATTTCTCTCCATCTCACTCCAAGCCTCTTGAGTCATCACCCCCCTCGCCTTTGAGTCAGCTCGTGCGACACATTGTTTCGGTTTCGATTCTAATGGACATGCGTCAGTTAGTGGACCTGCAGAGTGGAACAAGCGTTGAGGTGCTTGGTGGCCACGGCCATCCCCAACCTGGCCCCCGCCGCACCGTGTGCTAATGGGAACAAGTGCATTCTAGGGCACCCGTCTTGTCAATGTCAACGCTTCTGGGTAAATGGAGGCTTTCAAGAATCGAGCTGGCTTCTCCGGCGCAGAGGACGTATTCATGGCAGTGCTCAACATAACCGGGTAATGACTCACACGCTTGCGGATCAAGAAATGATCGACCCGTATCGACTGGCGTTGGAAGGCGCACTCATGGGACTGGGCAAAGGCTGGTCCGGCTTCCTGTGGATGATGCGCATTCTAGTTCCGGTTTCCTTCTTCACGGCGCTCCTGGAGTGGAGCGGGCTCCTCATCCAAATCGACTTTGTGCTTCAGCCGGCCATGAAATGGCTCGGGCTGCCTTCTTCGGCAGCCCTCCCGATTTTGATCGGTCTGCTCACAAATATCTATGGGGGGATCGCCTCCATGGTGGTACTGCCGCTGTCACTCCCCCACATGACGCTGATTGCCATTTTTCTGCTCATTGCCCACAACATGATCCAGGAGGGCATCATCCAGGGCAATTCAGGCATCCATCCACTCAAGGCGACGCTCTTTCGCTTAGGAGCCGCGATCATAACCACCGCGGTCAGTGCGAAATTCCTCGGTTCACATCTGGTGAGCCTGCATGAGACCACAGCCCAGGCTCAGGCTCTTGTCCCCTTTCTGGACATGGTCGTCTCCTGGCTGAAGACGAGCGTCCGGCTGGCGGGCAAGATCTTTCTGATCATTCTGGCCATCATGACGCTTCTTGAAACGCTCAAGGCCCTCGGGTGGATTGAGCCTGTCGTCCGGTTGTTTTCGCCGATGCTCCTGCTCCTGGGAGTAAGTCGGAGGGTTGGGGTGTTGTGGCTGACCGCCGTCATTTTTGGGTTGGCTTATGGGGGGGCGGTGATCGTCGAAGAAGCCAAGCGTGATGACTTGTCGCCAGAAGAGCTGCAAATCCTCCATCTATCCATCGGAATCAATCATTCGATGATTGAAGATCCCCTCCTCTTCATGGCTTTGGGGCTGAGTGCTTTCTGGCTTTATGTGCCCCGACTCATCATGGCCATTTTCGCCGTGCACGCGCTGCGGTTCTGGTACCGATGGCACCCTCTTCCGAAGCAAGGATGATCCGATCACCGAGAAGCCCGTGCACTCAATCATGAGCCATAGCGTGCTCCAGTACTCCGTGGCAGGGCTCGCGCCTGCATCCAGCATCGACTCACTTGTCGTCGAAAGCCCGCCTTGCCTCGAGAACAAACGCCCGAGCCAGGCTTCTGCTCTTTCGTCCGTCAGGCCTTTCCAAGCCCGTGTGCGCATCCACGCCCGCGGGCCTCACCCTGACGATGGCTTCGTGGACATTATCCGGTCTAAGACCGCCCGCCAAGACTACTGGACGAAAAGATCGCTCCACCAGTCGGCGGCTGATGCGCCAGTCATGCGTCCTTCCAGTGGCACCGCACGCGGACGTTTCAGGGTCGTACGTGTCTGTGATAAAGGCGTTGACCAAGGGCTGGTAGGCACGCAGCCTGGTCTCGAGGGCCTCGGCGCCGGACTCCCGAACCACCAGGCTTTTCATGATGAAAAGACCGGGCTCCGCCGCACGCAGTCGGGCGATTTCCGTCACGGGGACTTCTTCGTGCAACTGAACCCGCCTCAAGCCGACGGCCCTGCACAGGTCCAGAATCTCACGGGCTGTGTCGAGGTAGGTGATGAGAACCCCTCGGTCCTCCAGCGAAAGGCGATCCACGATCCTGCGAGCCGTGGCCGGCTCGATTTCCTCGCTGTGAACCGTCAGGCCGATGGGAAATCCAAGCCAGTCCGCTCCCTCCTCCAAGAGCATCCGTCCTTCATCCACATCGAGGACGCCCGCGATTTGGATCAATCCGTGGGGGAAGTCCTTTTCCGACAAGCGGTCGCCGCTCACGCGGGCTCCTCGTCGTAGAGAACCCGCAGCACACCGTCGACGCGGCGCAACTGCGACTGGATGTCGCCTCGGCCCTGCTCGTTCAGCAGACCTCGCGCTTGAAGCTCGGCCGCTTGTTTGAGTGCTCCGAGAAGGCCGTGGACGGCCCCTTTGACGTTGAGATTCTCGTTCATGCACTGCTCGAACACCTCAACAATCGCACCGGTGGCTGCTTTTGGTTTGTTGGGGGAAAACCTCTCGCCCTCATTCGGCGCGAGGGCTGTCATCATGGATCGAAGCTCGGCCAATACCCCGCAAGCCTTTTCGAAATGCAGGGTCGTGAAGCTCTGACGTACCCGGTGCTCCCCAAACAGGAGATAGAAGCGGATCTGCCGTCCCGTGAAGCCCTCACGAAGCAGGTCTTCGAGATAGATGATGTTGCCGAGGCTCTTCGACATCTTCTTCCCACGCACCAGCAGATGCTCGCAATGCATCCAGTGGCGGCAGAATTCCTGGCCCGAAACCGCCTCCATGACGGCCAGGTTGTAATCGTGATGACGATGCAAGTTGTCGATGCCGCCACAGGCGATGTCGATTTCAGAGCCTAAGTATTTCATGATCATGGCCGGATCCTGAATGTTCCAGGATGGGCGGCCTCGACCGATGGGCGTGTCCCAGCAAGCGGTATCCGTACCGCCGCAGCCATGCCACAGGATGAAATCCCCGAGATTCCAGCGTCTCCCTGGATAAGTGTCCTGCTTGAATCGACGCTTCTTCGTCGGCCAGCGGCTCATGTCCAGCCCGTATAACCTTCCGAAGCCCTTCACCTTCAACGGATCAAAGAACACGTCCCCCCGATATTCGTACGCGACCCCCTTCTCCAGAAGAATCCTGATGAGCTCCACTGCCTGCTCCACAGTCGTCGACGAGCGGGGAAGGTATTCAGGAACAGCAATCCCCAGGAGCCGGCACTCCTCCTTAAAACGCCGCGCATTCGCTTCAGTGAGGTCCTTGACATCGGTCCCCATTCGCTCGGCTTCGACCAGAGCCTTGTCTTCAATATCCGTCAGGTTCATGACTCGGCGCACCGTATAGCCCAAGTATTCCAGATACCGCTCGAGCACATCCTCCCAGAGAAACGTCCGGTAGTTTCCGAGATGGGGTCGTCCGTAGATGGACGGCCCACAGGTGAACATCTTCACTTCCTTGCCGCTCCTGGGCCTGAAGGGCATGGTTTGGCGATCCATCGTGTTGTACAAGCGAAACATCAGGTCCTCCTGATAAAACTTGCAACTCTTGTCCTTCATCCTCCGCGTGGAGGGTTGGAACCGATCGGATCATCGCATCGACGGATGGCACCCGATAAGGCGTCCACGCTTTCGAGCATCTTAGCAGCATCGGATCGAATCCGTAAACACGGACGACCCCCTTGATCCACTCGGTCACATTCCGGTACTGGACGGTGGTGCTGAATTCGCGCTATAAGGCGGGTGCTTCACTTCACGATAAGGAGCCCCATGGTCTGCTGATGCTTCCCGAGCGCCCGGTCGTGCGTGAGAGCACAAATATTCTTAAGGATTCCATATGATTAAACGAAATCACCGGCTAGCTGTACTCTCCTTTGCAGTCGTCCTCGATCTCCTGCTCAGCTATCCCCTCTTGGCGGAATCCGCTTCCTTCGTCCGCCGTCCCATCGACAAGAAGGGAAGCGTTGGGATGACCTACCTCCAAGCGAGCGTTCTGGGACTGGTCGAAGGTCTGACGGAGTACCTGCCCGTAAGCTCCACCGGACATCTGGTCATCGCGGAGCGCCTCATGGGCATCAACTCGGACGAAGGCACCGATCCGGCCTCTCCCCGGAAGGAGGCCGCAGACGCCTATGCCATCTGTATTCAGGCCGGAGCCATCGTCGCCGTGCTCGGACTCTATTTCAGGCGGGTGAAACAGATGTTCCTGGGATTTGTCGGCAAAGACCCGGCAGGACTGCGCCTAGCGGTGAACTTGATTGCCGCTTTTCTGCCTGCGGCGATTCTAGGCCTGCTGTTTCATCGAATCATCAAGGAATACTTGTTTGGACCGTGGCCGATTGTCATCGCATGGCTGGCTGGAGGCGTGGGAATTCTGATCATGACCCGTCGATCCGGATCGCTCAGTCAGGGCGCCCGGAATACAAAAACCTTGACCGACCTGAACATCCGTATGGCACTCATCATCGGGCTGGCACAATGCCTCGCCATGTGGCCGGGTGTCAGCCGCAGCCTGGCAACCATTCTGGGAGGTCTGCTCGTCGGTCTTCCAACCGCGGTCGCTGTGGAATTCAGCTTCCTGCTCGGTGTCATCACCTTGGGTGCAGCGACAACCTTCGATGCGCTCAAGCATGGCAGCGAAATGCTCGCAAGCTTCGATGCCCTTTCGCTCTTGCTCGGTCTGGTGGTGGCATTCGGCGCTGCGGTCGCTTCCGTGAAATGGATGGTCACTTATCTCAACCACCACGGTCTCGAAGTTTTCGGCTATTACAGGATCGGAATCGCAATTCTGGCAACTGGCTTGATTCTGATCGGCGTCCTTTGAACGAGGCCTAGGGCCCTATTTATCTCCCTCCGGAGCATTGCATGCTTCGCCGTCGTCCTGAGGCCACCTTTCTATAAGCACCTTGTCGACGCGATGCCGATCCATATCGACGACCTCAAAGCGATACCCGCAGCAAACAAAGTGCTCCCCGCTCATGGGGATCTTCTTGAGACAGGTCATGACGAATCCGCCCAGAGTCTGGTAATGGCCGGCCGTCTCCCCGGGCAGCTTCTTGACGCCGAGGAGCTCCTTGAGCTCGTCCACGGGCAGCATGCCGTCAATAAGAAGCGAGCCATCGTCACGCCTGAGGATCGAAGGCTCATCAATCTCGTCCATGGAGGGAAGGTCCCCAATGATGGCCTCCAAGATGTCGTTGAGCGTGACGACTCCCTCAATGGTCCCATACTCATCCACCACGAGGGCGAACTCGGTTCCCGACTCTTTGAATCGCTCCATGACATTGAGAAGGAGCATTCCCTCGTGAACGAACAGCGGCTGCCGGAGGCAAGCCCGTATGTCAAAGGAGCCCCCTTTGAGCATCCGAGCGAGAAGGTCCCTGACAAAAACGACTCCGAGCAGGTTGCTCAACCGCCCCTGACACACGGGGAAGCGCGAGTAAACACTTTTGGAGACCTTGCGCCGGAGCCTTTGAGCCGGCTCGTTGAGGTCCAGCCATTCCATTCGGCTTCGCGGCGTCATGGCGACACCGACACGGCGCTCACCGAGTCTCAAGACGCGGTGGAGCATTTCCTGCTCTGCCTCTTCGAAGACGCCTGCCACGGTTCCCTGTTTGATGAGCAGGCGGATCTCTTCTTCGGTGATGGGCGGGTCGGTCGAGGGGCGCATCCCCACCAGACGCAAAATCAAATCCGTCGCTCCGCTCAAGACCCCTGCCAGCGGCGCCACAACGGCGGCCAAGAACCGCATGGGCCGCGCAACCATAGAAGCAACCCGCTCGGGATTGTTCAGGGCAACCCGCTTGGGAACCAGCTCCCCGAGGACAAGGGAGAAAAACGTGATGCCCAAGACCACGAGTCCAAGAGCCAGGGAGTCCGCGTGAGGCGTCAGGGACTCGAAGGAGCGCAGATAATGCTCCAGCGAGATCGCGATCGTCTTTCCCCCGAACGCGCCACTCATGACTCCGACGAACGTTATGCCGACCTGCACGGTGGATAAGAGCCGATTGGGGGAATTAGCAAGCTCCAACGCCTGTTGTGCCCGCCGATCCCCATCCTCGGACCATTGCTGAAGGCGTGGCTTCCTCGCGGAGACAACCGCGATTTCGGACATGGACAGAATGCCGTTCAACAGGATGAGGCAAAGAACGATTAGAACATCAAGCCCGACAGAATGCATACCGTGTATCCGCTGGAAGAAAACCGCCCCGTAAGCCCCGGTCTCCTCCGCGATGAGGCAACTTTGGAATGCTCCCCGATGAACGTGTTTGGTGGCAAGCAATGTGTGAGCCCGAAGCGCGACTTCGAGCCCACTTTCTTAATATCACTAGTGTTCTGTCAACTTTGTTTCGCAAGGTACACCCCCCTTTGATTCCCCCCTCGAGAGGGGCTTGGGGGGTGTTCTCTTGCCCGACACAACTTCTTGACGGAGCACTAGAACAAAGTCACACTGCTGGCCTGAGCCCCTTTGTCGCCCTCCCGTTCGACGAAGCTCACCAGCATTCCCTCCGAAAGCTCCTTGAATTTCGATCCCAGGACCGCATTTTCGTGAAAATAGATCTCTCTGCCGTCCAGTGTCATCAGAAAGCCGTATCCTTCGTCGAGAAATATCTTGTCCACCCTTGCCATGGGCTTCTCTTCATGGGTCTTCACCTCGCCGCGCTGCCTCCCCGCATAGGACTTCAACTGCCGCTCGGCGATGTCAAAACTGCTCACGATCGCGGCTCGCAGGTCTTCGCTGGGCTCGCGTTTGACCACAACATCCCCGCCGGGAACGGTCAATTCGATGCGGACATTGTAGGGATGCCCCTTTTTCTGGCTGCGGTGCGGTACCTCCACCATGACGCGGCAGCTGATGATGCCGTCATGGAATGTCCGCAGCTTTCCGGCCTTTTCGTGAATGAGATCCTTAAGCTCATCAGTGAGATCGACGTTTCTCGAACTGACTTCCAAAGGAACTTTCATACGTCATCCTCCCTTTGGCGAGCACCCGGTCAGGGTGCGGTTAGTCACAGGGGCACCTGCCCCTTCTCCCCGTGGTCATCCTTCAGCCGGGACTTGACGAGGATTTCAGAATGAAGCGTTCGGTGAACAGGACAGCGGTCGGCGATCTCGAGCAGCCGCTTGCGCTGCGATTCATCGAGCGGGCCGATCAGCTCGATCTCTCGATCGATTACATCGACCACCCCTTCCTTGGTAGTGCACTCCGCGCAATCGGTGGCATGGACTTTTTGGTGGCGCAACCGGACAACCACCCCGTCGAGCGGAAGCTGCTTGCGATCACCGTACATCCGGAGAGTCATGGACGTACAGGCTCCCAGGGCTGCGACAAGGTAGTCGTACGGCGTGGGACCCGTATTCGCTCCGCCCACGGAAACCGGCTCGTCGGCAATGAGGTGGTGCTCGTTGGCGGTGATTTCCGTCTGATAACCGACCTTTCCCGTCCGAACCGTAATCCGGTTGTCGCTTGGGTCCCGCACAGGTCGTTGCTTGTCGTCCAGCTCTCGGATGTATTTCTTAGCCCAGGCAGCGAGCACCTCGCCCAAATACGCGGCATCGGACCGATCGGAGATCAAATGGTCGCCTTGATCCAACGAGACAAAGCTCTTCGGGTGCTTGGCAGTCTGGAAAATCTTGGCCGCGTTGTCAATTCCGACAACCGTATCGCGAGGCGAATGGAAAATGATCAAGGCCCGTCCAAGATTCCGGATGGCATCCTCCATTTTCGTCTGCTCGAGATCCTCAAGAAACTGTTTCGTGAGCACAAAGCTCTTCCCCGCCAACGTGATGGAAGCTTCCCCTCGCTCCTCAATGGCTCGGACACTGTCTCCCAAATGACGTCGCACGGCGCTCGGATCGAAAGGCGACGCGATGGTTGCCACCGCGACACTGCTCGGGATCTGCTGCGCGGCATGAAGGACGGCAGCGCCTCCCAGGGAGTGCCCGATAAGCAGCTTCGGGGCTTCGAAGCTGCCTTCGAGGAATCTCGCCGCGGAGACCAAATCAGACACATTGGTCCCGAAGTTGGTCTCGGAGAACTCTCCTTCGCTCTCTCCCAGACCGGTGAAATCGAACCGCAGAACCGCGATCCCTCTTCGGGTCAGGGCCTGGTTGATGTGAAACACGGCGTTCAGGTTCTTCGTGCAGGTGAAGCAATGAGCGAACAGCGCATAGGCGCGCGGCTTCTCGTCGATCGGCAAGTCCAACCGCCCGGCCAGCTGCTCACCACGTTCGTTCGTAAATCTGATCTTTTGAAACTGCATGGCTTCCCGCCTATGTCACCAGTCATAGAACAAATGAGCGCCGTTCAGCACCTCACAGCCGTTCTTCGTGATGCGCACCATGTTCTCGAGCCTGACACCTCCCACACCTGGGAGATAGATGCCCGGCTCGATGGTGACCACCATGTTCTCTTCCAATACGGTTGGCCCCTGCCGCCTAAGGCCGGGCTTCTCATGAACCGCAAGCCCGACCCCGTGCCCCAAACCATGTCCGAATTGGCTCCCGTAACCGGCATCCGCGATGATGCAGCGAGCCACCGCGTCCACCTCAACGGAATCCCTTCCCGCGCGGATGGCCTCCTGAGCCGCCAGCTGGGCTTCCCGGACAATACGATAGATTTCTTTGACCTGCGGCTCCGGCTCTCCCGCGACCCAAGTCCGGGTCATATCCGAGCAATAGGCGTTCAGCTTCGAGCCCATGTCCACGATCACCGGCTCGCCGATTCCGATTTCTCGATCCGTAGGCTCGGCATGCGGCAGGGCAGCATTCGGGCCGCTCGCCACGATGGGAGGGAATGACACGGCCTCACCCCCGCCCTCTCGAATGGAACGCTCAATGTCCCAAGCCACCGTTCGCTCCAGCTTCCCGACAGCCAGGCTATCCCACACGGATTCCAGCACGCGCTCGGTGAGCGCCAACGATGCCTTGATCCGCTGGATCTCTTCTTCATCTTTGATGATCCTCAGCTCCTGAGCGAGATCCTCCGAAGGGATGAGCTCCGCCGATGGCCGGGCCGACCGGAGCGCCTCGGACATCTGCTGAAATCGCTGGAACGTCAGGAACTCCTTTTCGAAACCAACCCTGTTGACCGAAAGGGTCGAAAACAGGTCGGGCAGCACCTGACTGAATCCAACTGAGTAGATGAGGGTCTCGAAATTCGGAGCTTCGGCTTTGGCAGCTTCTTCGTAGCGAAAGTCCGTTAAGAGGAACTGCCTGGAGCCGAATATCAGCAAATAGCCAGAGCTTTCGGTCAGCAGAAGGTCTTCGGCCTTGTAACCGCTGAGGTAATGACGGTTCTCGGGGACTGCGACCAGGAAGGCATCCAGCTCCTCCCGCTCCATCAAGGATCGAAACCGCTTTAAGCGCTCCCGCTGGGGACCGTCTACCATGGCCTCTTTACTCCCTTCTCCAAGCCAGTGAGGGTGTGCTCAGGCATAACGAGCTGTCAGCAACGGTTGCATTCATCAGGTACTGTTACGCAGGCAGCCATTATCGTTTGAGCAAGCATAGCTTACCCGGCGCGGTTTTTGAACCCATTTCGACTGGCTCCCCCCATCCAGGATAGATCATACCAAACGCCTATTCCCTCCTTCATCAATGGTTTTCCGCTTTACAAAGAATTTGGCCATCGCCTTTCACCATGTTATCTTTTAATCCCTTTGAAGATCTCATCAAGAAAAGGAGTCCCTCGCTCATGTACGCAAGAATGCTCGTCCTTCGGTTTTCCAGGGAAAT
Organism: uncultured Syntrophobacteraceae bacterium; assembly: GCA_964538515.1. Lineage (GTDB taxonomy): Bacteria > Desulfobacterota > Syntrophobacteria > Syntrophobacterales > Syntrophobacteraceae > CALBZH01. The sequence goes on along the minus strand of CAZIEW010000041.1, from coordinate 1,698 downwards.
TGTGGAAAAACCGATCATCACCAATCTGGTCCGCGACTACAACCTTACCTTCAATATACTTAAGGCTCAAATTTATCCGCGCAAGGAAGGAATCGTTGTCCTCGAGCTTCAAGGCTCTCGTGAAGACTATGACCGAGGCATTGCCTACCTCAAGTCGTGCGGCGTCGAAATCGAGCCCGTGGCCCACGGCATTCGACGCGACGACACCCTCTGCTACCAATGTGGCGCCTGCACGGCTGTCTGTCCAACGGGGGCTCTCCACATCCAACGTCCCGAGATGGCGGTCTTGTTCGAGTCCGAACGGTGCAGCGCATGCGAGCTCTGCGTCAAGGCGTGTCCCTCGAGAGCCATGGTCGTGACCTTTGACCGGGGCGTGGTGTAGTGGACGTTTCGCGGATCGCTTTGCGGTGCTTTTTCGAGATTCGGTGATATCCCGCAAGCATAGCTTCAGACAGCTTCTTCGTTCACGAGATGGACAGGACGAGTAGACGCGCGTGCGATTTGCCGTTGCCATGAGCGGCGGAGTGGACAGCCTTCGGACCGCCGCCATTCTGAAGGCCTTGGGTCACCAGGTCATGGGTGTTTCCATGCGCATCCAGCCGGAGTCGGGCTCGGGACGGTGGTGCGCAGCGAGCATGCACGCCAGGCGAGAAGCTGAGCTTGCGAGGCTCGCTCAATGGCTCTCCATTCCACTGATGTGGGTGGACCTGCGACGGGACTTTGAAGAGCGGGTCCTCAAGCCGTTTGAGGAGACCTATCGCCTCGGCCTGACCCCAAATCCCTGTGTCCTCTGCAACCCGCTGGTGAAGTTCGGGGCCCTCCTCGACCGCTCCCGCGAGATGGGTGCGGAACGATTTGCGACCGGCCACTATGCACGCATTGTCCCACCCGATGGCAGCTCAACCCGATTCCGGCTCAGGCGTGCCATCGACCCCGCCAAGGACCAATCCTATTTCCTTTACGGACTAACACAGGCACAGCTTGCCGCATCCTGTTTCCCACTGGGTGAATCCCTCAAACGGGATGTCGTTGCATGGAGTCAGCACATCCCGGTCGCCGGTCTCCTATCAGGCGAGAGTCAAGAAATATGCTTCATCCCTGATGGGGACTATCATGGGTTTCTTGCGGAACGAGCGGGCAAGAATCGTTGCGAAATGGCTGGACCCATCGTGGATCTGGAAGGACGACTGCTCGGAGAGCACAAAGGGATTTCCGCCTATACCATCGGTCAACGTCGAGGACTTGGAATCGCATCCACAGCTCCCTTCTACGTGGTTGCGATCGATGCGGCGTCCAACACGATCCGAGTGGGCCGCGCCGAAGACTTGAGCCGGGGAGAGATCGAGGTGGGAGCAGTCAACTGGGTCTCGGTTGAAACGCCGCTGGAGCCTCTGCGTGCTCTGGTCCGAATCAGAAATCAGCATCGCCCTGCCCCGGCCCTTGTGATTCCCTCGCACCCCGGCCGAGTGACCGTGCGATTCGATGAGCCTCAGCGCGCCGTGACCCCAGGGCAGGCGGCCGTCTTCTACGACCAGGACATCGTACTGGGAGGCGGCATCATTCAATCCTACGACTGAGTCGTTCGTTGAGAGGACCTCATACATGACCACCACCATTGCCCTGGAAACCCTGGGGTGCAAGATCAACCAATATGAGTCCTCCCACTTTCTGGAGACATTGGAAGGGGCGGGCTGCCGT